>NZ_CAMFLC010000112.1 GCF_945957465.1 uncultured Leifsonia sp. | reverse complement strand
CCGCCGAAGCCCATCGGGACGCCGAAGCGCTGGCTGGTGCCGACGGCGACGTCGGCGCCGAGCTCGCCGGGCGAGGTGAGCTGCGTGAGCGCGAGCAGGTCGGCCGCGGCGACGACGACCGCACCGGCGGCCTTCGCCGAGGCGATGACGGCGGACGGGTCCCAGACGCGCCCGGAAGCGCCCGGATACTGCACGAACAGTCCGAACGCCTCCCGCAGCTCGGGAGCGTCCGCCGGTGTCGAGGAGAGGTCGAGCACGACGAGCTCGATGCCGACGGCCTCCGCCCGGTTGCGCAGCAGGGCGAGGGTCTGCGGGAAGGTGTCCGCATCGACGACGAACGTCGAGCCGGCTGCGGCCTTGGAGGCGCGGCGAGCGAGCAGCATCCCCTCGACCACGGCGGTGCCCTCGTCGAGCATCGAGGCGTTGGCGGTGTCCAGCCCGGTCAGATCGGAGACCATCGTCTGGAAGTTGATGAGCGCTTCCAGCCGCCCCTGCGAGATCTCGGGCTGGTACGGCGTGTACGCGGTGTACCAGCCCGGATTCTCGAGCACGTTGCGCTTGATCACAGCGGGGGTGATGGTGCCGTAATAGCCGAGCCCGATCAGGCTGCGGTTCACGGTGTTGCGGGCGGCAAGCGCTCGCAGTTCGCGGAGCGCCGCGCGCTCGCTGATCGGAGCGGGCAACGCCGAGACGCGCCCCGGGGCGATGCGGATGGAGTCGGGTACCGCGGCGGAGACGAGTGCCTCCACCGATTCGTAGCCGAGGGCGGACAGCATGGACTGCTGCGCGTCGCCGTCGGTGCCGATGTGACGCGTCTGGAACAGGTCGCTCATGTGTCGGGGAAGCCTTACTCGCCCGTGAGGGCTTTGTACTCGTCGTAGGAGAGGAGGCCGTCGGGGAGGGCGCTGAAGGTCACCTTGATCAGCCAGCCCTCGCCGAACGGGTCGCTGTTGACCAGCTCGGGCGCGTCGACGACGGCCTGGTTGGCCTCTGCGACCGTGCCGTCGACCGGGGCGAAGAGCTCGCCGACCGACTTGGTCGACTCGATCTCGCCGACCACCCGGCCCGCCGCGACATCGCTGCCCTCGGCGGGGAGCTCGACGAAGACGACGTCACCCAGCTTCTCGGCCGCGTAGCTCGTGATGCCGACGGTCGCGGTGTCGCCGTCGACCAGGAGCCACTCGTGCTCGGCGGTGTACTTGAGGTCGTGCTCTGCGGCCATGTCAGCCGTCCTTTCTGGGGGAGGTTTTCTTGCGGCTGTAGAAGGGGAGGGCGGTGACCGTGAACGGGAGCGCGCTGCCGCGCACGTCGACGTGCAGTTCGGTGCCCGGCCGGGCGAACCGCGGTGCGACGTACGCCATGGCGATCGGGACGCCGATCGTGGGCGAGAGGGCGCCGGAGGTCACGACCCCGACCTCCTCGTCGGCGCCGTCGACGGCGGGCGCCAGGACCGGGTAGCCGGAGCGGGCGGCGCGCTTTCCCTGGCCCATCAGGCCGACGAGCACGCGGGCCTCGGCGTCCGGACCCTCCTCACTCGCCGCGCGGCCGACGAAGTCGCTGTCTTTGGCGAGGTTGACCACGCGGCCGAGCCCGGCCTGGGCCGGCATCGTGTCGCGGCCCAGCTCGTGGCCGTACAGCGGCATCCCGGCCTCGAGCCGCAGCGTGTCGCGGCTCGCAAGCCCGGCCGGCACGAGTCCCTGTGCGGCGCCCGACTCGAGCAGCGCGTCCCACAGTGCGCGGGCGTTGTCCGGGGCGGTGTAGAGCTCGAAGCCGTCCTCGCCGGTGTAGCCGGTTCGCGCCACGAGCACCGGGTGCGTCTCGAACTCGGCCGGAACGCTCCAGTAGTACTTGAGGTCGGTGACGCGCTGGGCGAAGTCGTCGCCCTCGAGGTGGAAGCCGGGGGTCGCCAGCACGACGCTCAGCGCCGCGGGACCTTGCACCGCGATCAGCGCGATGTCGTCGCTCTCGTCGTAGACCTCCACGTCGAACGGCGCCGTGCGATCGCGAAGCTCCTCGGCCACGGCCTCCCGGTTGGACGCGTTCGCCACGACCATGTAGCGGTCTTCGCCGGTGCGGTAGACCACGAGGTCGTCGAGGATGCCGCCGGCGCGCGACAGCAGCATGCTGTACTTCGCCTGGTCGATCGCCAGAGAGGACAGCTTGCCCGCGAGCGCGTAGTCGAGGGCCTGACCGGCCTCCGGGCCGATGAGGACGATCTCGCCCATGTGCGACAGGTCGAAGAGGCCGGCAGCGGTGCGCACGGCGTGGTGCTCGGCCAGGTCGCTGGAGTAGCGGACCGGCATCTGCCAGCCGGCGAAGTCCGTGAAGGACGCCCCGGCGGCCGTGTGGGCGTCGTGCAGCGGGGACGTGCGTTCCGCTGCGTTGGTCTGGCTGTCCTGCGAGCTCATGAGTTCTCCGTTCGCCGGCCGTCGCCGGAGGGATGAACGGCAGCGCGACGAGCGCTGACGTGTGAAGAACTCCCCCTCTGTCATCCGGCCTGAGAGTTTCACCACGACCGTCGGAGGCGGTCGTGGCTTTCACCGTGGGCGAGGTCAGCGCGTGCGCTGCCCTGCTTTTCAGAGTGGCCAGTCCGATGCGGTACGCGTACCTGAGAGATTGTCGG
>NZ_CAMFLC010000111.1 GCF_945957465.1 uncultured Leifsonia sp. | reverse complement strand
GAGGTGGCGCTGCAGGCGCTCGACGCGGGCAAGCACGTGTGGAGCGAGAAGCCGTTCGCGCTCGATCGCGCCAGCGGCGTGCAGCTGCTGGAGGCCGCCCACGAGAAGGGTCTGCGTGTCGCCACGGCGCCCGACACCTTCCTCGGAGCCGGCATCCAGTCGGCCCGTCGGCTGCTCGAGAGCGGCGCCATCGGCGCACCGCTCACCGCTCTGACACTCATGCAGAGCCCCGGCCCCGAGTCGTGGCACCCGAACCCGGACTTCCTGTTCCAGGAGGGCGCGGGCCCGCTGTTCGACATCGGCCCGTACTACCTCACCGCGCTGGTGCAGCTGTTCGGCCCGGTCAAGCGCGTGAGCGCGGTCGCCTCCAAGGCCAAGGAGTCACGCGTGATCGGCTCCGGCCCGCGCGCAGGCGAGTCGTTCGCCGTCACCGTCCCGACGCACGTCAGCGCGCTGTACGAGTTCGAGAGCGGCCAGACCGCGCAGTCGATCTTCAGTTTCGACTCCAAGCTCGGCCGCACCCAGTTCGAGGTCGCCGGCCTCGAGGCGACGGTCGTCGTGCCCGACCCCAACACCTTCGAGGGCGACCTCCTGGTGCACGGGGCGGACGGCATCGAGACCCTCCCGTCGACGGGCACCACCAGCACGCGCGGCATCGGCGTCGTCGAGCTCGCCCGCGCCATCCGCGCCGGCGTGCCGGAGCGTGCGTCGGGCGAGCAGGCCTTCCACGTGCTCGACGTGATGGTCGCGACGATCGAGGCCGGCGAGTCCGGCTCCCCGGTCGACGTGCAGAGCACCGTGCAGGTGGCTCCGGCCCTCCCCGAGGACTGGGACCCGCGCGCTTCGACGCTGGCGTGAGGCCGGCCCGCGGACGATGACAGACGACGGGAGACGAGTGAGCAGCAGCGAGTCGGGCGGATCGAGCCGACAGGACGAGAGCAGGGCGGGATCACGGTTGCGCGTCGCCTTCGTGGGCGGCGGCTTCATGGCCGAGGTCCACTCTCGCGCCGCCCGCGCGGCTCGTGCCGAGCCGGCGGGCATCGTCTCGTCGACGCCGGAGCGTTCGGCCGCCGCGGCCGAACGCCTCGGCATCGGCCGGGCGTACGGCTCGCTGGAGGAGGTGCTCGCCGACGACGGGATCGACGTCGTGCACGTCACCTCGCCGAACGCGCTGCACGCGTCGCAGGCGGCGGCCGTGCTGGCCTCCGGCAAGGACGTCGTCTGCGAGAAGCCGCTCGCCACCACGGTCGGTGATGCGGAAGCCCTGGTCGCCGCCGCGGCCGGACGCACGGCGACCGTGCCGTTCGTGTACCGGTTCCACCCGCTGGTCCGGGAGGCGCGGGCGCGCTTCGCGTCCGGCGCCGCCGGGCAGGTGCTCACCGTCAACGCCTCCTACCTGCAAGACTGGCTGCTCGACTCCGGCGACGACAACTGGCGAGTCGGCTCCGAGCAGGGCGGCCGCTCCCGCGCCTTCGCGGACATCGGATCGCACCTCGTCGACCTCGTCGAGTTCGTCAGCGGAGACCGGGTCTCGCGGCTCTCGGCGAAGAAGCGCACCGTCTTCGCCGAGCGAGCCGCTCACACGGGCATCACGACCGAAGACGCCGCGGCCGTGGTCATCGAGACCGAGTCGGGCGCCATCGGCACGCTCCTCGTGTCGCAGGTGGCTCCCGGCCGCAAGAACCGGCTGTGGCTGGAGATCGCGGGAAGCGCCGAGAACGTGGCGTTCGACCAGGAGCAGCCCGAGACGCTGTGGATCGGCCGGCGCTCCGGCAGCCTCCTGGTGCCGCGCGACGCCGATCAGCTGAGCGCGGATGCCGCACGCCTGTGCGTCGTGCCGTCCGGTCACCCGCAGGGGTACCAGGACGCCTTCAACGCGTTCGTCGCCGACAGCTACGCGGCCGTCGCCGGGCAGAGTCCCGACGGACTGCCGCGCTTCGAGGACGGCCTGCGCGCCGTCCGGATCACCGACGCCGTGATCGACTCGGCCGAGTCGGGCACCTGGATCGAGATGGGAACCAACTGATGACGGAAGCCTCAGCCACCGACGCCGCAGCGGGCCGTACGCACCCGGTCACGCTGTTCACCGGACAGTGGGCCGACCTGACGCTCGAGGAGGTGGCGAAGCACGCCTCCGACTGGGGCTACGACGGCTTGGAGATCGCCTGCTCGGGCGAGCATCTCGACGTGTGGCGCGCAGCGGAGGACGATGACTACCTGCAGGGACGCCTCGACATCCTCGACCGGTACGGCCTGAAGGTGTGGGCGATCTCCAACCACCTCAAGGGCCAGGCGGTCTGCGACGACCCGATCGACTTCCGCCACCAGGCGATCGTCGGCTCGAAGGTGTGGGGCGACGGCGACCCGGAGGGCGTGCGCCGGCGCGCCG
Source organism: uncultured Leifsonia sp. (assembly GCF_945957465.1). GTDB lineage: Bacteria > Actinomycetota > Actinomycetes > Actinomycetales > Microbacteriaceae > Leifsonia. The sequence continues at coordinate 400 of NZ_CAMFLC010000111.1, read as the reverse complement.
CGGAGGAGCTGAAGCTGACCGCGAAGGTCGCCCGCAAGCTCGGCGTCGACACGGTCGTCGGCTTCACCGGATCCAGCATCTGGCCGTACGTGGCGCAGTTCCCCCCTGTCCCGGCCTCCGTCATCGACGCCGGCTATCAGGACTTCGCCGACCGCTGGAACCCGATCCTCGACGTCTTCGACGGCGAGGGCGTGCGGTTCGCCCACGAGGTGCACCCGTCCGAGATCGCCTACGACTACTGGACGAGCGTGCGCACCCTCGACGTGATCGACCACCGCGAGGCGTTCGGCTTCAACTGGGACCCGTCGCACATGATGTGGCAGGACATCGATCCGGTCGGCTTCATCGTCGACTTCCAAGACCGCATCTACCACGTGGACTGCAAGGACACCCGCCTGCG
>NZ_CAMFLC010000110.1 GCF_945957465.1 uncultured Leifsonia sp. | reverse complement strand
ACGGCCGCCCGGTCACCCTGCCCTCGCAGGACATGATCATCGGTCTGCACCACCTGACCACGGTCAAGTCCGGTGCGCTCGGCGAGGGCCGTGCGTTCGGCTCGGTGGGCGAGGCGATCCTCGCGAAGGACGAGGGCACCCTCGACCTGCAGGCGAAGGTCCGCATCCGCATCCCGGGTCTCACGTTCCTCGAGGGCGAGGCCCCCGAGGGCTACGACGCCCACGGTCTCGTGGACGCGTCGCTCGGCCAGGCGATCTTCAACGACACCCTGCCGAAGGGCTACCCGTTCGTGCGCGAGGTCGCCGACAAGGGCAAGCTGTCGCAGATCGTCAACAAGCTCGCCGAGGAGTACCCCAAGGTCGAGACCGCCGCATCGCTGGACCGTATCAAGGACGCCGGCTTCTACTGGGCCACGCGTTCGGGTGTGACCGTCGCGCTCAGCGACGTCATCACCCCGCCGAACAAGGCGGAGATCGTCGCGGGCTACGAGAAGCAGGCCGAGAAGATCCAGGCGCAGTACGACAAGGGTCTGACCACCGACGCCGAGCGTCGTCAGGAGCTCGTCGAGCTCTGGACGAAGGCGACCAACGAGGTCCAGGCCGAGATGCAGGCGAACTTCCCGGAGGACAACACCATCAACCGCATGGTGTCCTCGGGAGCGCGTGGTAACTGGCTGCAGATCCGTAACATCGCCGGTATGCGCGGTCTGGTGAACAACACCAAGGGTGAGTTCATCCCGCGTCCGATCATCTCCTCGTACCGCGAGGGCCTGTCGGTGGCGGAGTACTTCATCGCCACGCACGGTACCCGTAAGGGTCTCGCCGACACCGCTCTGCGTACGGCCGACTCGGGCTACCTGACCCGTCGTCTGGTCGACGTCTCGCAGGACGTCATCATCCGTGAGGACGACTGCGGCACGTCGAAGGGCCTGGAGCTGCCGATCGCCGCGCCGAACAGCGCCGGCGAGCTGGTGCGCGACGCGAACGTGGAGAACTCCGTGTTCGCCCGTACGCTCGCGTCCGACGTGGTGAACGCGGCCGGAGAGGTCGTCGCGACCGCCGGTGAGGACGTCGGAGACGTGCTCATCGACAAGCTGGTCGCGGCCGGCGTGGAGTCGATCAAGGTCCGCTCCGTGCTGACCTGCGACTCGGCCGTCGGCGTCTGCGCGCAGTGCTACGGCCGCTCGCTCGCCACCGGCAAGACGGTGGACATCGGCGAGGCCGTGGGCATCATCGCGGCCCAGTCGATCGGTGAGCCCGGTACCCAGCTGACGATGCGTACCTTCCACCTCGCCTCCGCCGGTGACATCACGCAGGGTCTGCCCCGTGTGCAGGAGCTCTTCGAGGCCCGTACCCCGAAGGGCGCCACCCCGATCGCCGAGGCCGACGGCCGCATCACGATCGAGGAGACCGACAAGTCGAAGAAGGTCATCCTCACGCCCGACAACGGCGACGAGGAAGTGGTCTACCCGGTGCTGAAGCGTGCGACGCTCCTCGTCGAGGACGGCCAGCACGTCTCGGTCGGCGACCCCCTGCAGGTCGGCACGCTCGACCCCAAGGAGGTCATGCGCGTCATGGGCGCCCGCGAGGTGCAGCGCTACCTCGTCAGCGGCGTGCAGGACGTGTACCGCTCCCAGGGTGTGCCGATCCACGACAAGCACATCGAGGTCATCGTGCGCCAGATGCTGCGCAAGGTCACCGTCGTCGACCACGGCGACACGACCCTGCTGCCCGGTGAGATGCTCGACGCCCGTCGTTACCAGGACGTCAACCGCGAGGCCGTCGCGGCGGGCAAGCGCCCGGCGTCCGGTCGCCCGGAGCTGATGGGTATCACGAAGGCGTCGCTCGCGACCGAGTCGTGGCTGTCGGCCGCGTCCTTCCAGGAGACGACCCGCGTGCTCACGCAGGCCGCCATGGAGGGCAAGAGCGACCCGCTGGTCGGCCTCAAGGAGAACGTCATCATCGGAAAGCTGATCCCCGCGGGGACCGGCCTGCGCCGCTACCGCGACATCACGGTGGAGGCGACCGAGGAGGCCAAGAGCGAGCGCTACCCGAACCGGATCTTCGCATCCGACGGCGCGTACGCCGAGGGCGACTTCGGCTACGTCGACTTCGACGCGTTCTCGACCGACGACATCACTCCCGGCACCTACAACTGATCGAGGCGAGAGCCTGATCGCTTGACGAAGACCCCCGGATCCGCACGGATCCGGGGGTCTTCGCGTATCCGGGTCCGGGATCCCGTTCCTCGCTCCGGTCGCAGAAGATGTCGTTCCGACCGCGTCTCAGCGACATCTTCTGCGACCGGAGCGCGACGGCGGGCGGGTCAGGATCCGAAGATGCTCGCCACGATGCTCGAGGTGTAGCCGGTGGGTGCGAGGTTCGAGTACCGGGTGTCGATCAGGACGTCGTCGCGCCAGAACAGGGTGCGTCCGTCGGTGACCGGATAGGTCGGATCCGCCCACTCCTTCTCGCAGCGCGTGCCCTGGGACGGGGTGTAGCAGCTGAAGCCCTCGGTCTTCACGAGCCCGTTCAGCATGTCCAGCGCCTCGCCGCGGTACTTGCGGGAGATCGTCGTCGTGATGCTCGTCGTATCGGCCTTCGGATCCGCCCAGATGCAGATGAGGCTGCCGTCGGCTTGCACACCGCTCGGCCCGAACACCGGCGAGTTCAGCGGAGTGTCGCCCAGCTGCGACAGCACATCCGCGGAGAGGAGCGCCTTGCAGTCGGCCGGCAGGGCTGCCGAGGTCGCCGAAGGGCTCGGCGACGGGGAGGTCTTCTGCGGCGTCGGCGTGCTCGAGCCCGAGGTCGAGCCGCTCGTCGCGCCGC
>NZ_CAMFLC010000109.1 GCF_945957465.1 uncultured Leifsonia sp. | reverse complement strand
GGGTCGTGCCCGGTCGCGGAGAACACGGTGCGCGCGATGTCCGCCCAGGTGGCGGGCTCGCCGGACCCGGTGACGTTGTAGACGCCGTACGGCGCCTCCGTGCGCAGCAGGTGCGCGATGGCCCGGGCGATGTCGTCCGTGAACGTCAGGCGGCCGGTCTGGTCGTCGACGACCTTCGGGTCGATGCCGCGCTCGGCGAGCGAGGCCATCGTGCGGACGAAGTTCTTGCCCTCGCCGATGACCCACGACGTGCGCAGGATGTAGTGCCGCGGGGCGGTCGCCGCGGCGATGTCGCCGGCGGCCTTGGACTGACCGTAGACCCCGAGCGGCGCCAGGGCGTCGTCCTCCCGATAGGGCCGGTCGGCCGTGCCGTCGAAGACGTAGTCGCTCGACACGTGCACGAGCGTGATGCCGTTCTCGGCCGCGATGCGGGCAAGGCGCGCAGGGCCCTCGGCGTTGGCGGTCCATGCGTCGCGACGACCCTCGGGGGTCTCCGCGAGGTCGACGGCCGTGTAGGCGCCGGCGTTGATGATCGTGCCGTAGTCGCGCCAGCGGCGCGCCGTGCCGAGCTGCGCGTCCGCCAGGTCGAGATCCGCGCGCGTCGCGTACTCGATGTGCGCCGCCTCGCCGAGCTCGGCGCGCAGGGCGAGGCCGAGCTGACCGTTCGCGCCGACCACGAGGATCTTGCGCGGCGCGATCGGGGTGACGTCCGCGAGACGCGGATGGTTCTTGTCCTTCTCGGAGATCTCGACGTCGGCGAGCGGGATCGGCCAGTCGATGGCGGCCGTCTCATCGGCGAGGTTCAGGAACGAGTAGCTCGCGTCCGGCGACCAGTGGTCGTTCACGAGGTAGGTGTACGCCGTGTTCGGTTCGAGGGTCTGGTACGAGTTGCCGACCCCGCGCGGCACGAAGATCGCACGCGACGGATCCAGCTCGATCGTGAAGACGGTGCCGAAGCTCTCGCCCTCGCGCAGATCCACCCAGGCGCCGAAGATGCGTCCGGTCGCGACCGAGACCCACTTGTCCCAGGGCTCTGCATGGATGCCGCGCGTCGTGCCGACGGCGTCGTTGAACGAGATGTTGTTCTGCACCGGGCCGAAGTCCGCGAGGCCGAGCGCGGTCATCTTCTCGCGCTGCCAGTTCTCCTTGAACCATCCGCGCGCATCGCCGTGCACCGGCAGCTCGAGGACGATCATGCCCGGGATGGGCGTCTCGACGACCTGGAGCTGCTTGCCGAACTCGACGGTCATCACTGTCCCTTGGTGGCGTAGAAGGCCTCGGTGGCGTCCTTCGAGGGCGCCCACCAAGCCTCGTTGGCCCGGTACCAGTCGATGGTCGCGGCGAGCCCGGACTCGAAGTCGGCGTACTGCGGGGCCCAGCCGAGCTCGGTGCGGAGCTTGGTCGAGTCGATCGCGTAGCGCAGGTCGTGCCCGGCGCGATCGGTGACGTGGTCGTAGGCGTCGCGGGGCTGGCCCATCTGCTCGAGGATGAGCTCGACGACGTCCTTGTTGTTCCGTTCGCCGTCGGCGCCGATCAGGTAGGTCTCGCCGATGGCGCCCTTCTCCAGGATCGTCATCACGGCGGAGGAGTGGTCGTTCGCGTGGATCCAGTCGCGCACGTTCTCGCCGGCGCCGTAGAGCTTGGGCCGGATGCCGCGGATCACGTTGGTGATCTGACGCGGGATGAACTTCTCCACGTGCTGGTAGGGGCCGTAGTTGTTCGAGCAGTTCGAGATCGTCGCACGCACGCCGAACGAGCGCACCCAGGCGCGCACGAGCAGATCGGATCCGGCCTTCGTCGACGAGTACGGGGAGGAGGGGTTGTACGGGGTGCTCTCGGTGAACCGCTCCGGGTCGTCGAGCTCGAGGTCGCCGTAGACCTCGTCCGTGGAGATGTGGTGGAACCGGCGGTCGTGCTTGCGGGCCGCTTCGAGCAGCGTGTACGTGCCGACGATGTTCGTGTCCAGGAACGGACGGGGGCTGTGCAGCGAGTTGTCGTTGTGCGACTCGGCCGCGTAGTGGACGACGGCGTCGGCGTCGGCGAACAGCGTGTCCACGAGCTCGGCATCGGTGATGTCGCCGTGCACGAAGGTCACCCGGTCGGCGGGGAGACCGTCGAGGGAGGCGCGGTTGCCGGCGTAGGTGAGCGCATCCAGCACGGTGACGTGGTGTTCGGTGTTCTCCACGACATGGTGGACGAAGTTCGAACCGATGAAGCCGGCCCCGCCGGTGACGAGCAGTCTCTGCATGACTTCCAGGGTAGTGGGGGCCGCCGCGGGAACACGCGTCGCGCGGCGGCGAATTCACAGGAAAGAGCCCGTCATGCGAGAGAATGGGTGTATGCGTGGAATCATCCTGGCCGGTGGCACCGGCTCCCGGCTGCACCCGATCACCCTCGGCACGTCGAAGCAGCTCGTCCCTGTCTACGACAAGCCGATGATCTACTACCCGCTGTCGACGCTCATCCTGGCGGGGATCCGCGACATCCTGCTGATCACCACGCCCCACGATGCCGAGGCGTTCGAGCGCCTCCTCGGCGACGGCACGCGCTTCGGCGTCTCCATCACCTACAAGACGCAGCCCTCTCCGGACGGACTCGCGCAGGCGTTCATCCTCGGGGAGGAGCACGTCGGATCCGACTCGGCGGCTCTCGTGCTCGGCGACAACATCTTCTACGGCCAGGGGATGGGCACGCAGCTGCGTCAGTACACCGAGCTCGACGGCGGCGTCGTGTTCGGCTACTGGGTGGACGACGCGACCGCCTACGGCGTGGTCGAGTTCGACGATGCGGGACGGGTGGTCTCCCTCGAGGAGAAGCCGGCCCAGCCCAAGAGCAACTACGCCGTGCCGGGTCTCTACTTCTACGACAACGACGTGATCGAGATCGCCAAGAACCTGAAGCCCTCTCCGCGCGGCGAGCTCGAGATCACCGACGTGAACCGCGAGTACCTCGATCG
>NZ_CAMFLC010000108.1 GCF_945957465.1 uncultured Leifsonia sp. | reverse complement strand
TCGGCGGAGGAAGCCATCGACTTGTGTCGCGAGTGGATGATATATCTCGGAGCGACCGATACCGTCGCGTCATCTGGACAGACCAAGGATCTGTGCGATCTATTCAGCACACGCTACTTGGCCTGGGTGGTTAACAGTCGCGGAAATCTCGATGTTGGCCCGATAGAAGCAGCAGCAACGCTGGCCAAGTCAGATGGTCGCAGCCCGCTAATCTTCCTGCAGGGGGGCGTTCGACCGATAGCGCAGCAGCGGGCGGACGTGCTCGGAGTGGCTCTGCTCAACTATCACGCGCGAGACGGTTCACTCGCGGGACGCAGCAGGTTAGGGCGTGAAGCAGTGCGATCAGGCCTCGCTAACCGCTGATCTCGGATAGTTGGGAGTTCAACGCGACAGCGTTGAGACGGTGTCTGGATTTGCTGCTGGCGGTCGAGTTGAATGCAGTCGCGCTGCACGCATCCACTCCTGACGCGCCGCCTCTCGAGACTTGTGAAGCGTCTCTTCGGTCGGTTGGCGCTGCATGGCGGCAGCGAGTTCTGTTGTCGCGCCCTTTACCGTGCCGGAGACCACTACGACCTCATTACTTGCTCTCCCGCGCGTGAGGCCGACATAAAGACCGGCCGCATCGACACCCGGCCCGACGATGGATCGTTCCGTGGTCTCTCCTTGGACGCCGTACACAGTGGACGCGTAGCCGAGATGCATATGCGAGCCCGCATAATCAATCGTGACCCGCCGCAGGTTCGAAGAGTCTGAGGTCGAGGCCAGGGTTAGGTGGGATTCCGAGATATTTCGCACGACCCACCCTTCTCGGTTCTCGACTCCGGACGCATTGTTGTTACGTCGCGTCTGCACGAGGTCACCGACGTAGATGCGTTGCCCGGTTTGGCCGGTCGCGGAACGCTTCACGTCGACTTCGCCGGCTTCGATTCTCCGAGCCTGAATCGCTTCGGAGATCGCCTGTGATTCCGCGTGGGTTGCCGTCACAAGCGCGATCGACTCGCCTCGGTGAGATGCGCCGAACCATTCATCGATCATCACCCTTTGTGCCTCGACCTCGTTCGTGACTGTGCGAACATGCCCAGTTCGAACAAGCTCTCCGGCGACGTTCAGGGCTTCGGCTGCACCGTTTGCGAAGCGCACACGCGCGGACAGGTCGGCCCATTCTGGGTCGCGGAACCGGTGGATCTCGGTGAGTTCGATCTTCTCGAACGCGGACCGGCGGAAGAGCGCCATTGCGCCGGAGTGCCCGACGGGGAGGGCCTGGTAGTCGTCGCCTACGACGGCGACGGTGGCGCCGGTTCGGTGGATGACGTCGATGAGGGCGTTGGCGGCTTCGAGGTCGAGCATGCCCGCTTCGTCGACAACGATCCGGTCGCCGGGGCGAACTCGGATTCGTGGACCCTGATATTGCTTCCCAGTCGTGGGGTCGATCTCGCCGGGCTGGAGCCGGGTCCACTCGGTGTTACCGGCGATGGCGGTGTTCCATCGCCAGCCGTAGTCGTGAAGGAGCTGGTGGAGGCTGGAGGCGGCGCTGTTGGTTTCGCGTCCGGCGACGGTGGAGGCCTTTTTGGTGGGGGCGACGATGATCATGTTTCGCCCGTGGCGTCGCAGGGTGGCGCCGGCGACCTTGAGCATGGTGGTCTTGCCGGTGCCGGCTGCTCCGGTGACGGCGACGACGGATGCGGTCCCGGCGATGGCGGATGCGCCGTCGGTTTGATCGGCGTCCAGGACTCGCTCAGGGTCGAGCGCGTGAGTGATCGCGGTGATCTCCTCAATGGGGGCCGCGGCACCAGGTGCGGAGAGCGCTTCGATTTGGTTGGCAACCGTGGCCTTCAGCGCTGCCGTGGAAGTGGCCATTCTGGACTTGATGTGTGCGGGGACGTCGGGGTCGTCGAGCAGTGTGACGGTGTGGGCTTGTGTGGCGGCGATGACCTGCTCGGCTATGCTCGCAAGTTCCTTTCGCTCGGCGATGACGCCGGTGGCGGCGAGGGCGCGGAGCGCGCCGGCGCGGACGTCCATCATGCTGAATCGGCCGCCGGTGCTAGTCGAGCGAGCATCAGCATCGATGACGGCTTTGGCGGCGAGGAGTTCGATGTCGAGATCTTCGATCGATGCGTAAGGTGCGCCGATGGGGGAGCGCTCCAGAGGGAGAGTGGGGTCGGCGGTGGCGAGCTCTTCGCGGACGAACTCGGCCCAGTCGTCTTCGTTCAGATTGCCCGGCTTGTTCGGTCGGCCGGCAGCCCAGGCCCATCGGTCGATCTGATTCGACACATCGTGGGACGGTTCCTGCCCGGGGTGCTGCTCCTTCCACCAGGCAGTCCGGGCGATCTTGTTGCCTTCGATCTGCGCGGACCGCTTCGACAGCGGTCGCACGAGATGCTGCAACTGGGCGATCTCCCCGTCCTGGTTGAGGGTGAAGCCTTTCGCGGCGAGGGCGTGTATCCAGGTGGGGTCGGTGCGGGCGGCGAGGTCGCCTTCGGCATTGATGACGTTCTGGAACCGCAGCGCAACCCGGGTGTCCACGTTCGACCATTTCCCGTCGATGCCTTGGACTTTCACGTTCAACCACAGGTGCCGGTGCTTGTGCGGGTCCAGTGAGCGGGAGCGTTCATGCTTGAGCTCGACCACCTCGACTCGGGCGAGGTCTTCTCTGATGCAGCCGCCTTTTCCACGGCGGGCGTTGAGTTCCTCTTGCCAGAGGTGGATGATCCGGTCCCTCAGTCGGTCCTGGAGGTCCTCGTACGCCACGTTCAACTCCGGGTCCAACATCGCCGCGATGCTGAACGACTTCGGCGCGTTGATCGTCGCATCCAACACCAGATCCGCATTGGGGGAGGACATCTCGAACCCGCGATGCTCACCGGTGAGTGGGTCGCCACCATCGACCCAGGTGCGCAACTGCTTCCGGGTGAGCAGATCATCGCGGATGGACCCGTTCTCCACGATGTACCGGGTCATCACCGCTTCCGCGTAATCCGCTGCCGCGAGGACCCCTTGCGCTGTCTTCGCGGTGAGGTGGGAATCGCAGACACCGCCGAACGCGTAAGCAATCGATTGCCTCACCCCATGTGAGGCAACCCCTCGTTTCCACCGCGCCACACCCCCGCGCATGCCGCCCAGGATACTCGCATTCCA
>NZ_CAMFLC010000107.1 GCF_945957465.1 uncultured Leifsonia sp. | reverse complement strand
CCAACAACCTCCTCCAGCTCGCGCGCCGTCTCCACGAGGAGCACGTGCGCGAGGGTGTCGAGAAGCGCGACGCGCTCATCGCGGAGGGGCACGCCACCGCCGCTCGCATCGTCGCCGAGGCGGAGTCCAAGCAGCGTGCGCAGATCAGCGCCCTCGACCAGGAACGCACCGGCCTGGAGCGCCGTATCGACGAGCTCCGCACCTTCGAGCGCGACTATCGCCAGGGCCTGAAGGGCTACATCGAGGGCCAGCTGCGCGACCTCGACAGCCAGTCCGTCGCCGCGCCCTCCGGCGCCTCGTCGTCGGCCTTCGGTCAGGGGCGCCCCGCCCAGGGCAACGTGCCCACGCCGGTCCCCGCCGGCTCGGGCGACTCGAACAGCCACGACCAGGGCTCGCAGCCCCCGGTCTTCCCCGGCTTTGGAGGCTAGTCCTTCGAGGACCAAGGTCAGCATCAGGGCCTTGGTGATTCTGGCCGTGGTCGCGCTCTGCGTGTACCTCGTCGACCAGATCGCCAAGGTCCTGGTCGTGTCGAACCTCTACGAGGGCCAGCAGGTCCAGGTCCTCGGACAGCTCCTCCAGTTCCATTTCGTCAAGAACCCCGGCGCGGCCTTCTCGATCGGCAGCGGTTCGACCTGGATCTTCTCGATCGTCGGCGTCGGCGTCCTCGGCTTCGTCATCTGGTACGCGCCGCGCATCCGGTCGACTGCGTGGGCCGTGTTGTTCGGGCTCCTGCTCGGCGGCCTCCTCGGCAATCTGACGGACCGCCTCTTCCGCGAGCCGGGATTCGGTGTCGGTCACGTGGTCGACTTCCTGCAGATCCCCTTGCTGCCCGCGATCTTCAACCTGGCGGATGTCGCGATCGTCTCGAGCATGGCGCTGTTCCTGATCCTGACGCTCCGCGGCATCGGCCTCGACGGCCGGCGCCCCGTCGATGACGACGAGGTGGCCGACGCGGACGCGGTCGAGGCGGACGCACCCGCGCACGTCGACGATCCGGGCAAACCGCAGGCCTGATGGAGTCGCGCAGCTTCCCCATCCCCGACGGGCTCGACGGGTCGCGCGTCGATGCAGGGCTCGCCAAGCTCCTCGGCTTCTCGCGCAGCTTCGCCGCCGAGATCGCCGAGGCGGGCGGCGTCACGGTCGACGGCCGCGGTGCCGACAAGTCGGATCGCCTGACGGCCGGGTCCTGGCTCGAAGTGAGCTGGCAGCCGCGTCAGGAGGCCCGTATCGTGCCGATCGCGGTGCCCGAGTTGACGATCGTGCACGATGACGACGACATCGTCGTCATCGACAAGCCCGTCGGCGTCGCAGCGCACCCCTCCGTCGGCTGGGAGGGGCCGACGGTGCTCGGCGCCCTGGCGGCCGCGGGTTTCCGCATCTCGACCTCCGGAGCGGCGGAGCGCGCCGGTATCGTCCACCGGCTCGACGCCGGCACCAGCGGCCTCATGGTCGTGGCCAAGTCCGAGCACGCGTACACCGTCCTCAAGCGGGCGTTCCGCGACCGGACGGTCGAGAAGATCTACCATGCGGTCGTGCAGGGGCACCCCGACCCGCTCACCGGGACCATCGACGCGCCGATCGGCCGGCACCCCCGGTCGGACTGGAAGTTCGCCGTCATCGCCGGCGGAAAGCCGTCGGTGACGCACTACGAGACGATCGAGGCGTTCCCCTCTGCGAGCCTCCTCGAGATCCACCTGGAGACGGGCCGCACACACCAGATCCGCGTGCACATGGCGGCTCAGCGGCACCCCTGCGTCGGCGACGCCATGTACGGGGCCGACCCGGCGCTCTCGGCGCGGCTGGGGCTCACGCGCCAGTGGCTCCATGCCGTGCAGCTCGCGTTCGAGCACCCGGCGACGGGGGAGTGGGTGACCTTCACGACGACCTACCCCGATGATCTGCAACACGCACTCGACGTGCTCCGCGCGTCGTAGGTCCGACGTAGTCTTAAGCCCTCACCTCGACCCGGAGCACCAGTGCCTTCGACTGATTCGTTCGTCCACCTCCACGTCCACAGCGAGTACTCCATGCTCGATGGGGCAGCACGCGTCAAGCCGCTCATCGACGCCGCCGTCGAACAGGGCATGCCGGCCGTGGCGATCACCGACCACGGCAACATGTTCGGCGCCTTCGACTTCTGGCGCACGGCGACGGATGCGGGCATCAAGCCGATCATCGGCACCGAGGCGTACCTGACGCCGCGCACGCACCGCACCGACAAGACCCGCGTGCGCTGGGGCGACGGCGGCGGCGACGACGTGTCCGGCTCGGGCGCCTACACCCACATGACGATGCTGGCCGCGACGACCGAGGGCATGCACAACCTGTTCCGGTTGTCGTCCTACGCGTCGATGGAGGGCTACTACTTCAAGCCGCGCATGGACCGCGAGTTGCTCGAGCGCTACTCGAAGGGCATCATCGCGACCACCGGCTGCCCGTCGGGCGAGGTGCAGACCCGGCTGCGCCTCGGGCAGTACGACGAGGCGAAGAAGGCGGCGGCCGAGTTCCGCGACATCTTCGGCAAGGAGAACTTCTACGCCGAGATCATGGATCACGGGCTGGGCATCGAGCGTCGGATCATGAGCGACCTGATCCGGCTGGCGAAGGAGCTCGGCATCCCGCTCGTCGCCACCAACGACCTCCACTACACCCACGCGGCCGACGCCAAGAGCCACGCGGCGTTGCTCTGCGTGCAGTCCGGCTCGACGCTCGACGACCCCAACCGCTTCAAGTTCGACGCCGACGAGTTCTACCTCAAGACCCCGGACGAGATGCGCCGGCTCTTCCGCGACCACCCGGACGCCTGCGACAACACGCTGGCCATCGCCGAGCGCGTCGACGTGAAGTTCGACACGGCGGCCAACTACATGCCGCGGTTCCCCGTGCCGGAGGGCGAGAACGAGCAGAGCTGGTTCGTCAAGGAGGTCGAGAAGGGGCTCGAGCAGCGCTATCCGAACGGCATCACCCCCGAGGTGCGCAAGCAGGCCGACTACGAGATCGGCGTCATCTCCCAGATGGGCTTCCCCGGCTACTTCCTCGTCGTCGCCGACTTCATCAACTGGTCCAAGCGCAACGGCATCCGCGTCGGGCCGGGCCGCGGCTCCGGGGCCGGTTCGATGGCCGCGTACGCCATGCGCATCACCGATCTCGACCCGCTTCAGCACGGTCTCATCTTCGAGCGGTTCCTCAACCCCGACCGCGTCTCCATGCCCGACTTCGACGTCGACTTCGACGACCGCCGCCGCGGCGAGGTCATCAAGTACGTGACGGAGAAGTACGGGTCGGAGCGCGTCGCCCAGATCGTCACCTACGGGACCATCAAGGCCAAGCAGGCGCTGAAGGACTCCGGTCGCGTCCTCGGCTTCCCGTTCTCGATGGGTGAGAAGCTCACCAAGGCGATGCCGCCGCCCGTCATGGGCAAGGACATCCCGCTGACGGGCATCTTCGACAAGAACCACCCGCGCTACAAGGAAGCGGTCGACATCCGTTCGGTCGTCGAATCGGACCCGGAGGCCAAGACCGTCTTCGACACGGCGCTCGGGCTCGAGAACCTGAAGCGCCAGTGGGGCGTGCACGCCGCGGGCGTCATCATGTCGTCCGACCCGCTCATCGACGTCATCCCGATCATGAAGCGCGAGCAGGACGGCCAGATCGTCACGCAGTTCGACTA
>NZ_CAMFLC010000106.1 GCF_945957465.1 uncultured Leifsonia sp. | reverse complement strand
TCAAGCAGAAGCCGTGGGTCGTGGACGGCGAGGTGCGTCCGCGTTACGTGACGACCGTCGGAGCCTCGTTCGACCACCGTGTGGTCGATGGGGACGTCGCTTCCCGGTTCCTCGCCGATGTGGCCTCCATCATCGAGGAGCCTGCGCTGCTGCTGGACTGATCTCACATGTGCGGCAACTCTCGAGAGTTGATTTTGACAATCATTCTCAACAAGGGCTAGTGTCGTGGGGTACCCATCGCCGAATTAGACAGGCCCCCATGCAGAAGCGCTCCGTCTTCGCTCTCACCGTCGCCGCTCTGACCGCGCTCGCGCTCAGCGGTTGCTCCGCCGGATCGTCCGCCGATGGCGGCAAGGTCCGAGTCGTCGCCAGCACCAATGTGTACGGCGACATCGCCTCCACCATCGCGGGCGACACCGTCCAGGTCACCTCGCTGATGTCCGACCCGGCTCAGGACCCGCACTCGTTCGAAGCGAGCGCGCAGAGTCAGCTCGCGGTGTCGAAAGCCGACATCCTGATCGAGAACGGAGGCGGCTACGACGACTTCATGAGCACGCTGCGCTCCGGTTCGAAGAACACGAAGGCGACCGTGCTGAACGTCGTCGACCTCTCCGGCAAGAAGGCCGAGGGCGGCGGGCTCAACGAGCACCTCTGGTACGACTTCCCCACGATCCAGAAGTTCGCGACCGCCCTGACGGACGCGCTGACGAAGGCCGACCCGGCCCAGAAGGCGACCTTCGCGAAGAATGCCAAGGCGTTCTCCGCTCAGCTGACGGACCTCCAGAACCGTGAGGCCGAGCTGAAGGCGCAGTACGCCGGCGAGGGCGCGGCGATCACCGAGCCCGTCCCGCTCTACCTGCTCGACTCCATCGGGCTCGTGAACAAGACGCCGGAGAAGTTCAGTGCCGCCATCGAAGAGGGCAGCGACGTGTCACCGCTCGTGCTGCAGCAGACGCTCGCCCTGTTCAGCGAGCATCAGGTGAAGCTGCTCGCCTACAACGAGCAGACCTCCGGCCCGGAGACCGAGCGCGTACTCGCTGCGGCCAAGCACGCCGGCGTCCCCGTCGTGCCCGTCACCGAGACGCTGCCGGCCGGCAAGGACTACGTGAGCTGGATGAACGCCAACCTCGACGCCGTGGGAGCGGCGCTCGCGAAATGAGCGAGCCACTCGAGCGCGTGCCGGTGCCGGAGCACCGCGAGGTCGTCCTCCGTCTGCGCTCCGCCGCGCTCGGCTTCGGTGACCGGACCCTCTGGAGCGGGCTCGACCTCGACGTCCACGCGGGCGAGTTCGTCGCCGTGCTCGGCCCGAACGGATCGGGGAAGACCAGTCTGCTCAAGACGATCCTCGGCCAGCAGGCCCTCGACTCCGGGACGATCGAGCTGGACGGCCACCCCGTGCGCCGCGGCGACCGGCGCATCGGCTACATCCCGCAGCAGAAGCTCATCCCCGCGGGCACCCCGATGCGGGCACGCGACCTCGTCGCACTCGGCGTCAACGGGCACCGCTGGGGACTGCCGGTCCCCAATCGCGCCGACCGCGCCCAGGTGGAGGAACTGATCGACTCGGTAGGGGCGCGGCGCTACGCCGACACGCCGGTGGGTTCGCTCTCCGGTGGCGAGCAGCAGCGGCTCAGGGTGGCCCAGGCGCTCGCCGGAGACCCGGCGCTCCTCCTGTGCGACGAGCCGCTGCTCTCGCTCGACCTCCAGCACCAGCGCGGTGTCAGCGAGCTCATCGACCGGCGCCGCCGCGAGCACGGCAGCGCCGTCGTGTTCGTCACCCACGACGTGAACCCCGTGCTCGGCATGGTCGACCGCGTGCTCTACCTGGCCGGCGGTCGCTTCCGCACCGGCACGCCCGACGAGGTGCTCCGCAGCGAGGTGCTCACCGACCTGTACGGCACTCCGGTCGACGTCATCCGCAGCCGGGGCCGGATCGTCGTCGTCGGCATCCCGGATGCCGAGACCCACGAGCACCACGAACACGGCCGTGCGCCGCATCCGGAGCCGGCGGCATGAACGATCTCTGGTCGCAGCTCTTCAACTTCACCGACTACGGCGCGCTCCTGGCGCTCGTGCGCAACTCGATCTTCGCCGGTGCCGTCCTCGGTGTGGTCGGCGGGCTGATCGGCGTCTTCGTCATGCAGCGCGACATGGCGTTCGCGGTCCACGGCATCAGCGAGCTCTCGTTCGCCGGCGCAGCCATCGCCCTGCTGTTCGGGGTGAACATCGTGGCCGGCTCCCTGGTGGGCTCGCTCATCGCGGCGGTCCTGATCGGGCTGCTCGGCGCGAAAGCGCGCGACCGCAACTCGATCATCGCGGTGCTGATGCCGTTCGGGCTGGGGCTCGGGATCCTGGCGCTCGCGCTCTATCCGGGCCGCAGCGCCAACAAGTTCGGGCTCCTCACCGGCCAGATCGTCTCGGTCGACGACCCGCAGCTGGGCTCGCTGCTCGTGATCGGCGCGATCGTGCTGATCGCCCTGCTGCTGATGTGGCGCCCGCTGATGTTCGACAGCCTCGACGCCGACGTCGCCGCCTCGCGCGGCGTGCCGACCCGGTTCGTGTCGCTCGCCTTCATGGTGCTGCTCGGCCTGGCGGTCGCGGTCTCGGTTCAGATCGTGGGGGCGCTCCTGGTGCTCTCGCTGCTCGTCACGCCTGCGGCAGCGGCCATGCGCGTCTCGTCCTCGCCGCTCGCCGTGCCGCTGCTGAGCGTGGGCTTCGCCCTGCTCTCGGTCGTCGGGGGCATCATGCTCGCGATCGGGAGCTCTCTCCCGATCAGCCCGTACGTGACGACGATCTCGTTCCTCATCTATGTGGTATGCCGCCTGGTCGGCGCCCGCGGCTCGCGGCGGGTGGTGAGCCGGGCAGGCTAGCCTGGGCATGTGAAGCGCAACACCTGGCAGCGGGAGGCCGTCCGCGAGGCCCTGACCTCGACGGAGGGCTTCATCAGCGCGCAGGGGCTGCACCTCACCCTGCACGAGTCCGGCTCCCCGATCGGCCTGGCAACCGTCTACCGGGCGCTGGCCGACCTGGCCGCGGAGGGGGACGCCGACTCGCTGCAGTCGCCCGAGGGCGAGAGCCTCTACCGCGCCTGCACGACCGGACACCACCATCACCTGATCTGCCGCAACTGCGGCCTCACCGTCGAGATCGAGGCGGACGAGGTCGAGCAGTGGGCACGCTCGGCCGCCGCAGCGCACGGCTTCACGCAGGCGCAGCACGTGGTCGACGTCTTCGGCCTGTGCGCGGGCTGCACGGCGAAGGCGGCGGGCGAGTAGCTGATATGTAACCACCTGGACTCGACGGGCGCGCGTTGTCGGACGAGCTCGCGCCTGGTTGGGCCGTCGCGATTTGGTCGCATCGCCTCCCGTGCCGTAGCATGGATGTTTGGCTGAGTGGGCTCCTCCCACTCCGTTAGCCGTGTACGAAACCCCAGACGAGAATCGCGTGGGAAGTCGTGCGCCGACAAGTGACCTTGGGTGGTGCCATCCGGCATCACGGTATTGGAGAAGAAAGCAATGGCAGCAGTGTGCCAGGTGACAGGAGCCACCCCCGGCTTCGGTCACAACATCTCGCACTCGCACCGTCGCACGAAGCGCCGGTTCGACCCGAACATCCAGAAGAAGACGTACTACGTCCCGTCTCTTCGTCGTAACGTCACCCTGACCCTGAGCGCCAAGGGCATCAAGGTCATCGACGCCCGTGGCATCGAGTCCGTGGTCAAGGACCTCCTGGCCCGTGGGGAGAAGATCTAACAATGGCGAAGCAGCAGGACATCCGTCCGATCATCAAGCTCCGTTCGACGGCGGGCACCGGTT
>NZ_CAMFLC010000105.1 GCF_945957465.1 uncultured Leifsonia sp. | reverse complement strand
AACTCGCGGTCGCCGTGCGCGGCCTGGTTGAGGTTCATGAAGTCGAAGTCGATCTCGCCCCACGGCAGTTCGACGTTCGCCTGCGTGTGGAAGTGCAGCAACGGCTTCTGGAGGGCGTCGAGGCCGGCGATCCACATCTTCGCGGGGCTGAAGGTGTGCATCCACGCGACCAGGCCGATGACGGCGTCGTCGGCGTTGGCCTCCAGCGCGGTGCGGCGGATGGCGTCGGAGTCGGTGAGCACCGGCTTCCAGACCACGCGGACCGGCACGTCGGCGGACGCCCCGAGCTGATCGGCGATGGTGCGCGACTGCTCGGCCACCTGGGCGAGCGTCTCCGGACCGTACAGGTGCTGGCTGCCGGTGAGGAACCAGACCTCGTAGTGATCGAGGGAGGTGCTGAGCTTCGGCATCAGGAGAAGGTTCCTTCCGGGTTCTGTCCGTAGACGTTCTGGTAGCGGTCGAAGAGGCTGTCGACGGCCTCCTGCGGAATCGGGACGAGCTCGCCGCCCTGGCGGGCGATGTGGACGGTGCGCGCCACGTCCTCCGCCATCACGGCCGCCTTGACGGCGTCGCGCGCATCGCGGCCGATCGTGAAGACGCCGTGGTTCTGCATCAGCACCGCACGGCTGCGGTGGCCGCGCAGGGTGGCGACGATGCCGCGGCCGATCGAGTCGTCGCCGATGATGGCGAACGGGCCGACCGGGATCTCCCCGCCGAACTCGTCGGCCATCGCGGTGATGACGCACGGGATCGGCTCGGCGCGCGCAGCCCACGCTGTCGCATACGTGGAGTGGGTGTGGACGACCCCGCCCACCTCCGGGAGGGTGCGGTAGACGTAGGCGTGTGCGGCCGTGTCGCTGGAGGGCGAGCGCTCGGAGCCGATCGAGCCGGGGACCACCGCACCGTCGAGGGTGCAGAGGATCATGTTCTCCGGAGCGAGGTCGTCGTAGTCGACACCGCTCGGCTTGATGACGAAAAGGTCCTCGCCCGGCACCCGCCCGGAGACGTTGCCGCCGGTCCAGACGACGAGGCCGTAGCGCACCAGTTCGGCGTGCAGGGCTGCGACCTGCTCCCGGACACGGCGGACGGCGGGCGTCTCGAGGTCGGTGGTCATCATTGGGCTCCCTTCAGAGCGATGGAGTCGACGGCCGAGCGTTCGGCACCGAGGCCGTCCCGATAGCGGTCGAGGTACGCGGCGAAGCCGGCGACATCGTCGGGGTGCGGCTCGGCCGTCTCGAAGACGAAGCCGCCGAAGACGCGGCGGTGCAGGTACGCGTCGAGCGTCATCCCTTCGCGCGCCGCCTCGAGGTAGGCCGCGAGCACGGCGATGCCCCAGGCGCCGCCCTCCGACGCGGTCTCGGCGACGGAGACGGGGGCGTCCAGCGCGCCGGCCAGGAAACGCTGGGCGACGCCCGCCGTGCGGAACATGCCGCCGTGCGCGAACATCCGGTCGAGGCCGACGCCCTCGCCGTCCAGCACGCGCATGCCCAGCGCGAGCGTGCCGAACACGCCGTAGAGCTGCGCACGCATGAAGTTGCCGAGCGTCAGGCGGCTGTCGGGCGTGCGGACGACGAGCGGGCGGCCTTCTGCCAGGCCGGTGATCGGCTCACCCGCGAGGTAGTTGTACGCCAGGAGGCCTCCCGCGTCGGCCTCGCCGGTCAGCGCCTCCCCGAACAGCGTCTCGAAGACCGCGTCCGCCGCGACCGGGGCTCCGGCCGCCTCGGCGAACCGCCCGAACAGCGCCGCCCAGGCCGACAGTTCGCTCGCTCCGTTGTTGCAGTGCACCATCGCGACCGGATCGCCGGCCGGGGTGGTCACCAGGTCGAGTTCGTGGTGGACGCGCTCGAGCGGGCGCTCCAAGACGACCATCGCGAAGATGCTCGTCCCCGCGCTGACGTTGCCGGTGCGGGGGGCGACGGAGTTCGTGGCGACCATCCCGGTGCCCGCGTCGCCCTCCGGAGGGCAGAGCGGGATGCCGGCCTGGAGCGATCCGGTCGGGTCGAGGAGCGCCGCGCCCTCGGCGGTCAGCTCACCGGCTGCCCCGCCGGCCGCGACGACCTCGGGCAGGAGCTCGACGAGCGCGGGCAGCTCGGCGCGCGTGGCGGCGAGAGCGTCGTAGCGGGCGGCGAGCGTGGCGTCGTAGGTGCCGGTCGCCGCGTCGATCGGGAACATCCCGGACGCGTCGCCGACGCCCAGGACCCGGCGGCCGGTGAGCCTCTCGTGCACGTACCCGGCGAGCGTGGTGATCGAGCGCAGCCGCGCCACATGCGGCTCCCCGTCGAGCACGGCCTGGTGGAGGTGCGCGATCGACCAGCGCAGCGGGATGTTGACGCCGAACAGCTCGCTCAGTTCGGCGCTCGCGGCGCCGGTCGTGGTGTTGCGCCAGGTGCGGAACGGGACCAGCAGCTCGCCGTCGGCGTCGAACGCGAGGTAGCCGTGCATCATCGCGGAGACGCCGATCGCGGCGAAGGTGCGGGGTGCGGCGGAGTGACGCCGGTCGGCGTCGGCGAGGAGATCGGCGTACGCGGCCTGCAGTCCGGACCACACCGCGTCGAGCGAGTAGGTCCACATCCGGTCGACGAACTCGTTCTCCCAGTCGTGGACGCCGACGGCGAGCACGGTCGCGGGGTCGTCGGCGTCGACCAGGCAGGCTTTGATGCGCGTGGAGCCGAACTCGATGCCGAGGGCCGTGCGTCCGGCGAGGATCGCGGCCCGGCCGCGTGTGCCGGGGGCGGCCGTGCCGGATTCGGTGGCTGCGGCGGCGTTGTCGGCGGCCATGGTTCGTCCCACTTCCTTGTGACCGGTCACATTACTTCGAAAGAGCATATCCCATCGCCAAGGGGCGCGTAAACGCCCCTAAAACACGCGCGAAGGGGCATTACGACGCCCTTCGACGCCCCCTCATGCGGAGTCGCGTTGCACCAGCACAGGCGCTACGGGCGCGGCGAACGCGAGCTCCCGCCCCTCGATCAGCGCGACCAGTCGCGCGACGCAGCGGCGGCCCAGTTCGGCGAAGTCCTGACGGATCGTCGTCAGCGGCGGCGCGAAGAAGGCGGCCTCCGGGATGTCGTCGAACCCGACGAGCGCAAGGTCGTCCGGCACCCGCAGCCCCAGCTGCCGCGCCGCATGCAGAACGCCGAGCGCCATCTGGTCGTTCGACGAGAAGATGCCGGTCGGCGCGGATCCCCCGGCCAGCAGTTCCGCCCCGATGGCGGCGCCGGAGGCGGCTGTCCAGTCGCCCTCGCGCGAGACCACCGCCTCCAGGCCGGCCGAGGCGGCCTCGGCGACGAAGCCGTCGCGGCGCGCCCGCGCCTCCGACCAGTCCCCGGGGCCGCTCAGGTGCGCGATGCGTACGTGCCCGCGCTCGATCAGGTGGCGCGTGGCGAGGCGCGCCCCCTCGAACTGGTCCACGAAGACTCCCTCGTCGCCGACGACGCCCGCGCCGTGCAGCGTCACGGACGGCACCGACAGCGACAGCGCGGACATGGCCTCCTGCACCGCTCGCTGCGGAGCGATCACGACCACGCCCTCGACGGACTGGGCGCCGAGATGGTCGAGCGCCGCGGCGAGCTCTGCGCCATCGAGGGAGGCCGCATGCGCCACGGTCACGAAGTAGCCGGCCTCCCGAGCCGCCTGCTCGACCGCGTCGATGCTCGACGCCGGCCCGAACAACGAAGAGGCCGACGACGCCAGCACCCCGATGGTGCGCGAACGCGCGGTGGTCAGCATGCGCGCGGCGCGATTGGGCCGGAAGTTGAGGTCCGCCATCGCGCTCAGCACACGCTCGCGCGTCGCCGGGCGGATGCTCGGATGGTCGTTGAGCACGCGGGACACGGTCTGGCGCGACACGCCGGCCGCCGCCGCGACCTCCCGCACACCCGGTGCCCGCCCGCTCTCGCTCACACGGACACCCTAACGGCCGGGCGCGTGCTCGGCCGTCCCGGCAGAGCGAGGGTTACGCGACGACCGCGCGCTCGGCCGCACAGTCGAAGGGCGCGTAAATGCCCCCATTCCGCGGGTTTAGGGGCGATAAGACGCCCCTCGGGCGGCATGTGCGGGGGCTCAGCCCGTGAGGCGGAGGCCTCTGCACCGCGAGGGGCGCGTAGACGCCCCCATTCCGCGGGTTTAGGGGCGATAAGACGCCCCTCGGGC
>NZ_CAMFLC010000104.1 GCF_945957465.1 uncultured Leifsonia sp. | reverse complement strand
CGCCGGCACCCAGAAGGAGTGGATCACGTCGCGCGAGTCGAGCTGGATCGTGATCTTCTTGTTCTCGGGGAGGTAGAGCGTGGGGATCTGGCTCTCTTGGACCGTGCCGGGCGCGGCGTTCGCGTCGTCGGGCTGAGCCTGGATTCCCGGGTCGTAGACGTTGTCGGTGACGTAGTTGAAGTCCCACGCCCACTGCTTGGCGTAGACCTGGATCTTGAGGTCGGGGTGCGCGTACGGCTGCTCGATGGCGTTCTGGTCGCGCGCGGTGAACGCGAAGAAGCCGAGCACCAGGATGAGCGGGACGATCGTGTAGAAGATCTCGATCGGCATGTTGTAGCGCAGCTGCACGGGGAGACCGGTCTGGCCTTTGCGGCGACGGTAGACGATGACCGCCCACAGGATGAGGCCCCACACCACGATTCCCACGATGAGGAGGACGATCCAGCTCGTCACCCAGAGGCCGCTGATGCGCTCGGTGTGGTTCGTGACGGGCTGCTCGCCCGCGACGAAGCCCGGCAGGAAGCCGTGGAGCTGGGCCTGCGTGCAGCCCGCGAGGACGATAGCGAGTGTCGCTGCGATCGGGATGGCAGCCCATCGGAGACGGCGATTGTGACGCACCGGTGACCTTTCGAGAGACTCGGGGACAGTTCACATGCAACTGTACGTGGCGTTCTCTACCCTACTCCGCCGGACACCCGGTTTCGAACACAAAGGGCCGCCCACACGGGGCGGCCCAGAGGTGTTTCCTGTGCTATGGAAGGCTCAGTGGAACGAGTCTCCGCAGGCGCACGAGCCCGTCGCGTTGGGGTTGTCGATGGTGAACCCCTGCTTCTGGATGGTGTCTTCGAAGTCGATGGTGGCGCCGTCCAGGTAGGGCACGCTCATCTTGTCGACGATGACCTCGACGCCGTCGAAGTCCACCGTCGCGTCTCCGTCGAGCATGCGCTCGTCGAAGTACAGCTGGTAGATCAGGCCGGAGCAGCCGCCGGGCTGGACCGCGACGCGCAGGCGCAGATCGTCGCGACCCTCCTGCTCGAGCAGGCTCTTGACCTTGCCTGCGGCGTTGTCGGTCAGGCCGACGCCGTGGGCCTTGGTCTCAGTCAGCGCTGTGTCGGTCATGGGGCTCCTCACACGTGGATCGGGTGTTCGATTGCGAAATCTGGGTCGATTGTACGTCTCCCGGACGGGAGATCGCTCAACGGTGACCGATCCGCCGGCCGGCGGTCAGCGCTGCCGGCGGTCGAGGCGGGCCAGCAGCAGGGCCTCCGCGAGGATCGCCCGCTTGAACACCCCGAGGTGCAGCGACTCGTTCGGGCTGTGGGCGCGGGTGTCCGGGTCTTCGACGCCGGTCACCAGGATCTGCGCGTCCGGGAACTCGCGCACCAGGTCGGCGATGAACGGGATGGACCCGCCGACGCCGGTCTCGACCGCCTCCCGGCCCCAGGCGTCCGCCATCGCCTGCTTCGCCTCCGTCGCGGCCCAGCCGGCCGTGTCGACGAGGAAGGCGTCGCCGGTGTCGACATCGCTGATGTCGATGTGGGACCCGAACGGCGCGTGGGCGCGCAGATGGCGCTCGAGCGCCGCATAGGCCTCCGAGGCGGGCTGCCCCGGCGCGACGCGGGCGCTCAGCCGCACGGCCACACTGGGGAGGAGTGTGTTGGAGGCGTCCACCACGCTCGGCGCGTCGATGCCGGTGATGGTCACCGTGGGCTGCGACCACATCCGCGACAGGATCGGCCCGGTGCCGATCGGCGTGACGCCGGGCAGCAGCGCGGCCTCCTCGCGGAACTGCTCCTCGCTCAGCGCCGGCGGCTCCGCGGCGTCGTCGTGCGACCGCATGCCCTCGACGGCGACCGAGCCGTTCTCGTCGTGCAGCGTCGCCAGCAGGGCGACGAGCGCGAGCATGGCGTCGGGAGCCGCTCCCCCGTACATGCCCGAGTGCGAGGCGTGCTCCAGGGTGGACACGGTGAGCTTGAAGGTCACGTTCCCGCGAAGCGAGACGGTCAGCGCCGGGGTGTCGACGTCGACGTTGTCCGAGTCGGCGACGACGATGACGTCCGCCTCGAGGGCTGCCTTGTTCTGCTCGAGGAAGTTCGCGAACGAGCGGGAGCCGAACTCCTCCTCGCCCTCGATGAAGACCGCCAGACCGAGATCGAAGTCGGGACCGAGGGCCTCGACCAGGGCGCGCACGCTCGCGACGTGCGACAGCACGCCCGCCTTGTCGTCGGCAGCGCCCCGGCCGTAGAGGCGGTCGCCGCGCACCGTCGGCTCGAACGGCGGGGTGTCCCAGTTCGCCGCGTCGCCCTGCGGCTGCACGTCGTGGTGCGCGTAGAGGAGCACGGTGGGGCGGCCGTTCCTCGCCGCCCGCGTGGCGAGCACGGCGGGCTGGCCGAGGGTGTCGCCGGCGATGGGCGCCTGCTTCACCTCGACGCTGTCGAACGCGCCCGTGTCGCGCAGCAGTCCCGCGACCGCGTCGGCGCTCGCGCGCACGTTCGCGGGGTCGTAGGCCGCCCACGACACCGAGGGGATGCGCACCAGGCGCGAGAGCTCGGCGATCGTGGAGGGCAGGCCGGTCTCGACGGCGGACCTGACGCGCGCTTCGACGGCGTCGGGCTCCTCCCCTGCGATTCGGCCGGAAGGAGTCTGCTGGGAGTCTGTCATGCGGGTAATCTTAAACGGACCACTGAAACGAAGGCGCAAGCGTTGGCGAAACGACAGAACCCGGCGGCCGAGGCGGAGACGCCCGCCGTCGAGACCCCCGAAGAGACCGCGGCCCGGCTCACGCAGGGCAAGGGCGCCCCCACGCCCACCCGCCGCGAGCAGGAGGCCGCCCGCAAGCGGCCGCTCGTGCCCACCGACCGCAAAGAGGCGGCTCGGGCGGCGCGCAGCAAGCAGGCCGAGGCCCGCGAGAAGGCCCGCATCGGGATGGCCGCGGGCGACGAGCGCTACCTGACCGCCCGCGACCGCGGTCCGCAGCGACGCTACGTGCGCGACTACGTGGATGCGCGGTTCAGCATCGGCGAGTTCCTCATCCCCGTGATGCTGCTGGTCATCGTGCTCAGCTTCCTGCCCTGGCAGTTCATGCAGCTCTGGGGCCTGGTCGCCCTGTGGGCCTTCTTCCTGATCGCCGTCCTCGACTGCATCGTCCTCGGCTTCATGGTCACCCGGAAGGTGGGCGAGAAGTTCGGCAAGACCAAGGTCGAGCGCGGCCTCCGGTGGTACGCCGCGATGCGGGCGCTCCAGCTGCGCGTCATGCGCCTGCCGAAGCCGCAGGTCAAGCGCGGCCAGTACCCCAGCTGACGTGACGATCGTCGCAGCGGCGGACGGCTCCGCCCTGGGTAACCCCGGCCCTGCCGGCTGGGCCTGGTACGTCGACGACGACCACTGGTCGGCGGGCGGCTGGCCTCACGGCACGAACAACATGGGCGAGCTGATGGCCGTCATCGATCTGCTGGAATCCACCGCCCACGTCGACGACGACCTCCGCATCCTGTGCGACAGCCAGTACGTCATCAACTCGGTCACCAAGTGGATGCCCGGGTGGAAGCGCAAGGGCTGGCGCAAATCCGACGGCTCCCCGGTGCTCAACCGTGAGCTGCTGGAACGCCTCGACCGCGCACTGCAGGGCCGCAGCTACCGGTTCGAGTGGGTCAAGGGCCACGCCGGTCACGATCTCAACGAAGCAGCCGATCTGCGCGCGCGAGCCGTCGCGACCGCCTATCGCGACGGCGACGCCATACCGATCGGGCCGGGATGGCCGGGAGCGGCGGTCCACGAGCCCGAGCCCGCGCTCGCGCGTCCGGCCCCGGCGGAGTCCGGCGGCGCGGCTCCCGCGGCCACGGCGGTGGAGTTCGACCTCTTCGACGACCTGCTGACCGCGGTGGAGACCGACGAAGAGGTCGTCGCACGGCTCGAGCGGGAACTCGTCGAGCCGTCCGTGAGGGCCGACGCGTCGCGCGTCGCAGCGCTGCTGCATCCCGACTTCGAAGAGATCGGCCGGTCCGGAACGCTGTGGGGCCGCGACGCGATCCTGGAGGTGCTGGCCGAAGAGGACGCGCCGGCGGCCGAGATCGCCGTGCTGGGAACCGAGCGGCTCGGTTCCGACGTCATCCTCCTCACCGCTCGAACGGTGGACGAGCGGGGGGCGAGCCTGCGCAGCTCAGTGTGGCTTCGCAGCGGAGGCCGCTGGCGCCTGCGCTTCCACCAGGGCACGCCGGAGGCGTAGCAGCCCGGTGTTGATCTGCCGCGCCCACAGCGGACCGCGGTAGAGGAACGCGGTGTAGCCCTGCACGAGAGTCGCGCCCGCATCGAGTC
>NZ_CAMFLC010000103.1 GCF_945957465.1 uncultured Leifsonia sp. | reverse complement strand
CCGCGGAACCACTTCACGTGCGCGAACGGCACGCCGACGCTCACCGAATAGTCGCCCTCCTTGGCCTTTTCGATGCGGGAGGTGCACCAGAACGTGCCGCGCGGAGTGTCCGTGTACTGGTAGTACGGGCTGAACCGGTCGGCGACGTCGAAGACCGTGCGCGCCGTCCAGCTGCGGCAGACCGGGGTCCCCTCGATCGCGCCGAGGGCGTCGGACGGGAACGCGACCGAGTCGTTCTCGTAGGCCTTGATGATCGTGCCCGACTCGTGCACCTTCATGAAGTGCACCGGGATGCCGAGGCGTGCCGTCGCGAGGTTGGTGAACCGGTGGCACGCGGTCTCGTACGACACCGCGAAGGCATCGCGCAGGTCCTCCATGGAGATGCGCCGGAAGTTCTTGGCCTCGGTCAGGAACGCCACCGCGTCCTTCTCGGGCAGGAGCAGCGCGGCGGTCAGGTAGTTGGTCTCCACCCGCTGCCGCAGAAAGTCGGCGTAATTTCTCGGCTCGTCGTGCCCGAGCAGCTGGGAGGCGAACGCCTGCAGGATGGGGGAGCGGGAGTCGCGGGAGGCCGACTGCTCGGTCGGCAGGTAGATGCGGCCGTTGCGCTTGTCGGTCACCGACCGGGTCGAGTGCGGCAGGTCGCCGACGTAATGCAGCGAGAAGCCGAGGCGGTCGGCCATGTCGGCCACGGTCTGGTGCGAGACCGGGCCGCCGGTGTGCCCGACGGCGCCGAGGAGGTCGGCGGCGATGGCCTCAAGGTCGGCGAAGTAGTTGTCGCGTGCGCGCATCGTCGCGCGCAGCTCGGCATTGGCGCGCCGGGCCTCCTCCGGCGTGGCCGCGCGCTCGCGGTGCAGCCGGGAGACCTCCTGGTGCAACGCCAGGATCGCCCGGAGCGTGGCGTCGGGAACGGACTTGGACACCCGCACCGGATCGATCCCGAGCGCGGCGAACACCGGGCCGCGCTGGGCGCGCTCCACGGCGATCTCGAGGGCGGCCCGCTCGTCGGGCGCGTCCGGGGCCAGGAGGTCGTCCACGCTGACTCCGAGCGCTGACGCGATGGCGCGCAGCTGGGCCAGGCGGGGCTCGCGGTTGCCGTTCTCGATCGCCGAGACCTGTGAGGGTGCACGATCGATCGCGGACGCGAGGGCCTCCAAGGTCATCGCCTTCTGAATCCGGTAGGCGCGCACGCGCCGCCCCAGAGTGAGTGCGTCGGTCGCGGTCGCTTCGTCGTCGACCGTGACAGCGGTGTCGGTCATGCAGGACATCGTGACACTCGCCGGGAGTTCTGGCAAACAGAAGAACAGCAGGATTTCTGCGGGCGGATCTTCTCCGCAACCGGTGCGGGCCGGGCACGATCGTGTCATCCGATCCGACCGATGGAGGTCCCCATGAACAGCTCAGCCCGCCCCGGTGACACGACGCAGACCGCTGCCGAGCTCCGCCTCGAGTGGGATGCCGACCCGCGCTGGTCCGGCATCCGCCGCGACTACACGGCCGAGGATGTCGTCGCGCTGCGCGGCCCGGTCCGCGAGGAGCAGACCCTCGCCCGGCGTGGCGCCGAGCGGCTCTGGGAACTCATCCAGCGCGACGGCACCGGACCCGACGCCACCTGGGTCGCCGCCCTCGGCGCACTGACCGGCAACCAGGCGGTGCAGCAGGTGCGCGCCGGCCTGGAGGCCATCTACCTGTCCGGCTGGCAGGTCGCCGCCGACGCCAACCTGTCCGGCCAGACCTACCCCGACCAGAGCCTCTACCCGGCCAACTCGGTGCCCGCGGTGGTGCGCCGCATCAACAACGCGCTGCTCCGCGCCGGCCAGGTGGAGGGCACCGACGGCGCCGTCACCGACTGGATGGCACCGATCGTCGCCGACGCGGAGGCCGGCTTCGGCGGTCCGCTCAACGCCTACGAGCTCATGCACGGCATGATCCAGGCCGGCGCCGCGGGCGTGCACTGGGAGGACCAGCTGGCGAGCGAGAAGAAGTGCGGTCACATGGGCGGCAAGGTGCTCATCCCGACCGGGCAGCACATCCGCACGCTCAACGCCGCGCGGCTCGCGGCCGATGTGGCGGGGGTGCCGACGATCGTCATCGCCCGCACCGACTCGCTCGCGGCGACGCTGCTCACGAGCGACCACGACGAGCGCGACCGCCCGTTCCTCACCGGAACCCGCACCGCCGAGGGCTTCTACGAGGTCCGCAACGGCATCGAGCCGGTCATCGCGCGCGGCCTCGCCTACGCGCCGTACGCCGACCTCCTCTGGGTCGAGTCGGCGGAGCCCGACCTGGAGTTGGCCCGCCGGTTCGCGGAGGCGGTGCACGCCGAGTTCCCCGGAAAGAAGCTGGCCTACAACTGCTCGCCGTCGTTCAACTGGCGCAAGCACCTGGACGACGAGACCATCGCCCGCTTCCAGCGGGAGCTGGCCGCGATGGGCTACGCCTTCCAGTTCATCACGCTCGCGGGCTTCCACGCCCTCAACTACTCCATGTTCACGCTCGCCAAGGACTACGCCGACCGGCAGATGAGCGCGTACGTGGACCTCCAGGAGGCGGAATTCGCCTCCGAGAGCGCCGGCTACACCGCCACCCGCCACCAGCGGGAGGTCGGCACCGGCTACTTCGACCGCATCGCGACCGCGCTCAACCCCGACAGCGCCACCCTCGCCCTCGTCGGCTCCACCGAACAGCACCAGTTCTGATCCGCGCACCGCGGACCGAGAGACAAGGACACGACCATGATCGAGATCACCGGGCCCCGCGTCGACGGGACCGACGACATCCTCACCCCGGAGGCTCTGGCCCTCGTCGACCATCTGCACCAGGCCTTCGCCGCCCGCCGGCAGGAGCTCCTGCTGGAACGCCAGCGCCGCCGGTCGGAGGCCGGCAACGGCCGCGACCCGAAATTCCTCAGCACCACCGAGGCGGTGCGTGCCGACCCCACCTGGCGCGTCGCCGGCGCCGGCCCGGGCCTGGAGGACCGCCGGGTGGAGATCACCGGCCCGACCGACCCCAAGATGGCGATCAACGCCCTCAACTCGGGTGCGCGGGTCTGGCTCGCCGACCTGGAGGACGCCACCAGTCCCACCTGGGAGAACATCGTCGGCGGCCAGCGCACCCTGCGCGACGCCGTCCGTGGCGGCCTCGCGTTCACCAGCCCGGAGGGCAAGGACTACCGCGTGACCACGCCGCAGGAGCACACGCCCACCATCGTGATGCGGCCACGGGGCTGGCACCTGGTCGAGAAGCACCTGGCCTTCACCGACCGCGCCGGGCGGACGGCGCCCGCCAGCGCGTCGCTCACCGACTTCGGGCTGTATTTCTGGCACAACGCGGCCGAACTGGTCGCATCCGGTCGGGGGCCGTACTTCTACCTCCCGAAGCTGGAGTCGCACCTGGAGGCCAGGCTGTGGAACGACATCTTCGTGTTCGCGCAGCAGCGCATCGGGATGCCGGTCGGCACGATCAGGGCGACCGTGCTCATCGAGACGATCCCGGCCGCCTTCGAGATGGAGGAGATCCTCTACGAACTCCGCGAGCACTGCGCCGGCCTCAATGCGGGACGCTGGGATTACATCTTCTCGATCATCAAGACGTTCCTCGGTCGCGGGCGCCGCTTCGCGTTCGGCGACCGGCGCGGGATCACGATGACCGTCCCGTTCATGCGCGCCTACACCGAGCTGCTGGTGGCCACGTGCCACAAGCGCGGCGCGCATGCGATCGGCGGCATGAGCGCTTTCATCCCCAACCGCCGCGACGCGGAGGCCACCGAGCGCGCTCTCGCCCAGGTCGCCGATGACAAGCGGCGGGAGGCCGGCGACGGATTCGACGGCACCTGGGTCGCGCATCCCGACCTCATCCCCACAGCGCTCGCGGAGTTCGACGCGGTGCTCGGCGAGCGGCCGAACCAGGTCGATCGCCTGCGCGACGACGTCCGGGTCACGGCGGGCGACCTCCTCGACATCAGCTCGGCGGGCGGGACGGTGACCGATGCCGGCGTGCAGTCGAACGTCTCGGTCGCGTTGCGCTACATCGAGGCCTGGCTGCGCGGCACCGGTGCCGTCGCGATCGACGGGTTGATGGAGGACGCGGCCACCGCGGAGATCTCCCGCTCGCTGCTGCGTCAGTGGATCGAGAACCGCGTGGTGACCGACGAGGGCACCACCGTCGACCGGGCGCTCGTCGACGGCGTCCTCGAGGAGGAGCGCGGCCGACTCGCCGCCGCAGCCCGCGAGTCCGGAACGGATCACCGCTTCGACGACGCCGCCGAACTGCTGCGCGAGGTGTCGCTGGCCGAGGACTTCCCGACCTTCCTGACGATCCCGGCCTACACCCGGTTCCTGGTGGACGAGCCGCGATTCGCCGAGGAGCTGGCGCCGGCCGTCTGAACCGGGCCCGGCCGGCGCCGACGGCTGTGGTTGCCGTCACAGGGGGTGGGGGGGGGGGGACCCCGCGAGCCCCCCCCCCACCGGCAGGTAGGGGGCGCG
>NZ_CAMFLC010000102.1 GCF_945957465.1 uncultured Leifsonia sp. | reverse complement strand
GGGCACCCAAACGCCCTCAAACGGGCACTCTAAGGACGCCTACGCGCCCCTCGGCAACCCTTCACCAGGCCCCTCAGCGCGAGGGCGCCCGAAGGGCGCGCAAAGGGCACCCAAACGCCCTCAAACGGGCACTCTAAGGACGCCTACGCGCCCCTCGGCGACCCTTCACCGGGCCCCTCAGCGCGAGGGGCGCACGAGGTGCGCCGAAGGGCGCGTGAAGGGCGCTCAAACGCCCTCAAACGGGCACTTTAGGGGCGCCTACGCGCCCCTCGGCAACACTTCACCGGGCCATCAGGGGGAGGGCGCTCGCTCGCGAGACGAGAGGGTGCAACCTGCGCGCACGAGGGGCGCTCGACGGGCGCTCGAAAGGCGCGCAAACGCCCTCAAACGGGCGCTTTAGTGGCGCCTACGCGCCCCTCGGCGGCCCCTCGGCGCCAGCGCCAGCGCCCGCGGCGCGGGCCCGCGGCGCTCAGCGGGCGACGAGGGTGAGGCGCTGCGTGGGGCGGGTCATCGCGACGTACAGGGAGGCCGCGCCGCGAACGGACTCGGCGGCGAGCGCCGCGGGGTCGGCGAGCACGACCGCGTCGAACTCGAGGCCCTTCGCCTCGTAGCCGGTGAGCACGGAGATCGGTCGCGTCAGGCCGGCGGCGCCCCGGGCGGCTTCGTCGCCGAAGCGCTCGCGCACAGCGGCCGCCACCGACTCGACGTCGGTCGCGGTCGCGATCACGGCGAGCGTGCCCTCGCCGTCGATGCCACGATCGTGGGCGACGGCCTCCGCCACCGCCGCTGTGAGGCCGGTTCGGCCCGCCCCGACGCGTCGGATCGGCCAGTCGCCCTCCCGCACCGCCCGCGTCGGCGTGATCGGCAGCCCGGCGTCCTGCGCGATGCGCTCCGCCTCCCGGGTGATCTGCGCCGGGGTGCGGTAGTTGACGGTCAGCTCCTCCAGGCGCCATGCGTCCTTGAAGGACGGGCGCAGCGCTTCGTCCCAGCTCGTCGCGCCCGCCGCGGAGGCCACCTGGGCGATGTCGCCGACGATGGTGAACGACTTCATCGGGCAGCGTCGCACCAGCACCCGCCACTGCATCGGCGAGAGCTCCTGAGCCTCGTCGACGACGACGTGGCCGTACGTCCACGACCGGTCGGCTGCGGCACGCTCCGCGGTCGTGCCGCGGTCGATCTGCTCGGCGAATCCGTCGGCCAGCTGCTCGGCGCTGACGAGGCCCTCCACGCCCATGTTGCGGATCGCGGCGCGCGCGTTCTCGAGGTCGCGCTTGCGCTGACGCTCCCGCTCCCGCGTGTTCGGGTCCCCACGGCCCGGGAAGTCGCCCAGCAGCTCGGCCGCCTCGTCGAGCAAGGGCACGTCCGAGACGGTGAACGGGGCGCTCCGGTCGCGCAGCAGCGCCTCCCGCTCGGCGGTGGACCAGCGCGGCGTCAGCTCGGCCAGCCAGGCGGGCCGGGCGTAGAGGTCTTGCAAGAGCTTCTGCGGTGTCAGCGGCAGCCACGCCGTGTTCAGCAGCACACGCACGTCGTAGGAGGTGCGGAGGTCCTCCCTGAGCACACGGAGGTCGGCGTCGTCGATCGTCGAACCGCCCGCGCGCAGTTGCGCGGCCAGCTGCTCCGTCAGCTCGCCGAGGGCCTGCTTGACGAAGGTCACCCGCGCGACGTTGTGCGGCTTCCCGGTGCGCTGCGCCTTCGCGATCGCCCGCTGCACGAGCTCGGGCTGCACCACCAGTCGCTCGTTGTCGACCACGATCGTCTGCGGCTCGTCCGGCGCCTTCTGCCGCGACCGGACCGCGCGCGACAGCAGCCGCGCCATGGCGGCCGCACCCTTCAGCCGGGCGGCTTCCGGTGCGTCCTCCGCCGTCGCCTCCACCCCGGGGAACAGCTCGCCGAGGGTCTGCATCACCACGCCGGTCTCGCCGAGCGACGGCAGCACCGCCTCGATGTAGCGCAGGAACGCCGACGACGGCCCGACGACGAGCACCCCGGATGCGCTCAGTCGTTGCCGGTTCGCGTACAGCAGGTAGGCGGCACGGTGCAGTGCGACTGCGGTCTTGCCGGTGCCCGGGCCGCCCTGCACGACGAGGGCGCCGCGGAGATCGGACCGGATGATCCGGTCCTGCTCGGCCTGGATGGTGGCCACGATGTCGTGCATGCGTCCGGTGCGCTGCGCCGTGAGCGCCGCGAGCAGGGCACCCTCGCCCTGCACCTGCTCCCCCGTCGCGTCGCCGTCGAGCAGGGCCTCGTCGAACACTTCGTCGTCGATGCGGACCACCTGGCGCCCGTTCATGGTGAGGTGCCGTCGCGCCCGCACGCCCATCCGCTCGCTCGCGGTGGCCTGGTAGAACGCGCTCGCCTGCTGGGCGCGCCAGTCGACCAGCAGCGACCGCTGGTCGTCGTCGCGCAACCCGACCCGTCCGATGTAACGATGGTCGGTGCCGTCGACCCGCTCGTCGAGCAGGAGGCGGCCGAACACGAGACGGGAGTCCACATCGCGCAGCTGCAACAGCTGGTCCTCGTAGAGGCGGGCGAAGGCGTCGCGTTCACTGCGCGCCTGGTGGTTGCTTCCGACACTCTCACGGCGCACGCGCGTCAAGCGCTCCTCCGTCTCGGCCCGGAGCGTGTCCAATCGCTCGTACAGCCCCGAGACGACGGCGCGCTCGCGATCGAGTTCGGATTCCTGCACGCGCGTACCACCTTCCGGATTACGGGCCGACAGTCTACGACCTCCCGCCGTGAATCCGCTCCCAGCCAGCGTGCGGCCGGTACAGGGTAGACTGTACGGACCAGCACGACTGGCCAGCCGACATCGTCGGCGTGCGCGAGCGCCGGGCGGTGTCCCCGCCGCGCACCTCCACTCTTCTTTCCGGCGAAGACGTCCCGCTCATCGCGACGACCGCCCGAACCCGCCCGACAGGGCCGAGCCCTGCCAGAAAGGCACTTTGTGACCTCCCAGACTTTCGCCGACCTCGGCGTGCCCGCTCCCCTCGTCGCCGTCCTCTCGGCCGACGGCAAGACCGAGCCGTTCCCCATCCAGGCCGACACGCTTCCCGACACGCTCGCCGGACGCGACGTGCTCGGTCGCGGCAAGACCGGCTCCGGCAAGACCATCGCGTTCTCGCTGCCGCTCGCTGCGCGCCTCGGCGCATCCGCTCCGGCCGGCGCGGCGGGAGGCCGCTCCCGCGGTCACCGCCGTCCCCGCGGACTCGTGCTCGCACCGACCCGTGAGCTCGCCACCCAGATCGACGCCACCCTCAAGCCCCTCGCCGCAGCGCTCGGCCTGACGACCACCACGATCTTCGGCGGCGTCTCGCAGAGCCGTCAGGTCACGGCGCTGCAGGCCGGCGTCGACATCATCGTCGCCTGTCCCGGCCGCCTCGAAGACCTGATGAAGCAGGGCATCGTGCAGCTCGACCGGATCGAGATGACCGTGCTCGACGAGGCCGACCACATGGCCGACCTGGGCTTCCTGCCCACGGTGACCCGCATCCTCAACGCCACTCCCGCGCGCGGCCAGCGTCTGCTGTTCTCGGCCACGCTGGACAACGGCGTCGACAAGCTCGTGTCGAAGTTCCTCACGAACGAGGTGCTGCACTCGGTCGACGATGCCACGAGCCACGTGGAGGCCATGACCCACCACGTGTTCGAGGTCAGCGACCAGGACGCCAAGAAGGATCTGATCCACGCGCTCGCATCGGGCCGCGGCCGCCGCATCCTGTTCATGCGCACCAAGCACCAGGCCAAGCGCCTCGCGAAGCAGCTGACCGCGGCGGGCATCCCCGCCGTCGACCTCCACGGCAATCTCAGCCAGGGCGCCCGTGACCGCAACCTCGCCGCGTTCGGCACCGGCGACGTGCGCGTGCTGGTGGCGACCGACGTCGCCGCGCGCGGAGTGCACGTCGACGAGGTGGAGCTGGTCGTCCACGTCGACCCGCCCGCCGAGCACAAGGCGTACCTGCACCGCTCGGGCCGCACCGCCCGCGCCGGAAGCACCGGAGACGTGGCGACCGTGATGCTGCCCGAACAGGCGGGCGACGTGCGCTCCCTGCTGCGGGCAGCCGCCATCACCGCGTCCCCGCAGCGCGTCACCGCGGAATCGGAGGCCGTGACGTCGCTCGTCGGCGAGCGCGCGCCCCGCGTGGCGCCGGCGCCTGCGGCGAAGGGCGGCAGTGGTGGTGCCGGTGCTGTTGGCGGCTCCGGTGGAGCAGGACGCGGCGGCCGTGGCGGAAACGGCGGCGGTGCCACCGGTCGCGGCAATGCAGGCCGCAACGGCGGAGGCCGCGATGACGTGACCGGGAACGCGGGCGGTCGTGACTCCGCCGGACGTGGCGACGCGGGCCGCAACGGCGCAGGCCGGAACGCCGGCGGCCGCCCCACCGCGGGTCGCGACGGCTCCGAGGCGGGACG
The DNA here is from genome assembly GCF_945957465.1 of uncultured Leifsonia sp. Lineage (GTDB taxonomy): Bacteria > Actinomycetota > Actinomycetes > Actinomycetales > Microbacteriaceae > Leifsonia. The sequence continues at coordinate 193 of NZ_CAMFLC010000102.1, read as the reverse complement.
CGGCGACGGATCGTCGCGCCGCCGCAGGCGCGGACGCGGTGCGGCACAGTCCGAGGCGCGTCCGGTGACCGGCGAGCGCGCCACTGGCGGGGCACGCACCGGCGGCGCGGGTGGGAACGGCAACTCGGGGGCCGCTCGCGGCGCCAATCACGGCAACGGCTGTCTCTTATACACATCTGACGCTGCCGACGAT
>NZ_CAMFLC010000101.1 GCF_945957465.1 uncultured Leifsonia sp. | reverse complement strand
CCCGAATACTCCATGCCCAGATCGTATTGGTCGGAGTAGAAGTACGGGATGTCGTCGTAGCTCGCGTCCTCGCCGAGGATCGCTCGCGCCGCGACCGTGCCGCCCGCGATCGCGTTCGCCCAGTGCTCGTTGCGCTGCCGCCGGCCGATGGCGGGGAGGAACGGGTCGGCGACGTCGCCGACCGCATAGACGTCCTCGATCTCGGTACGCATCGCCTGGTCGGTGGGGATGCCGTTGTCGAGTGCCAGGCCGGAGCGCTCCGCGACGGCCGTGTTGGGCGACGCGCCGACACCCGCGACGACCACGTCGGCCGGGAGGCGCTCCCCCGTCGCCAGCACGACGGCCTGTTCGTCGCCGCCCTCGACCGCGACCACGTGCGCGCCGTTGTGGAACGTCACGCCGTTGGCGTGGTGCAGCGACTCGAACACGCGGCCGAGCTCCGGTCCGACGGCCGACCCGAGCGGCACGTCGCCGCGCCCGACCACGGTCACGTCGTTTCCGTAACCGCGCGCGGCGGCGGCGACCTCCAGGCCGATCCAGCCCGAGCCGACGATCGCGATCCGGCGTCCGCCGACCTCGAGCGCAGAACGCAGCCACTCGGAGTCCTCGACTGTTCTCAGAGAGAAGACGGCGCCGTGCCCGCTGCCCGGCACGCCCAGCGGGCGAGGGGATGCACCGGTCGCCAGCACGAGGCTGTCGTAGGTGATCCGCGCCCCGCCCGAGACGAACAGCTCGTGGGCGGAGGGGTCGAAGGAGCCGGCTTCCTCGCCGGGGAGGAACTCCACCTGGTTCTGCGTGTACCAGTCCTCAGGCTTCACGGCGGCATCGGCGAACGGCGCCTCGCCTTTCAGGAACTCCTTGGAGAGCGGCGGCCGGATGTACGGGTGATGGCCCTCGGCGCCCAGCAGCATGATGCGGCCGTCGAAGCCGCGCTCGCGCAGTTCGACCGCCGTCGTGGCTCCGGCGAGCCCGGCTCCGGCGATGACCACGGTGGGATGGGACATGGGCTGCTCCGATCGCTGGTCTCTTCAGCATCCACTGTTCACACTGGCAGCGCCAGACCCGTGCACGCAACGCGCACCGTGAGCGCACCGTGCGCACACGCAGCGCGCACCGACCGCTCACAGGCAGAATTCAGCAGACGCGCAGATACTGTTTCGCATGAACGCAGGACCCCGCATTCTCATCGTCGACGACGAGCCGAACATCCGCGATCTCCTCACCACCAGCCTCCGCTTCGCCGGCTTCGCCGTGCGAGCGGTCGGCAACGGCGCGCAGGCCATCTCCGCGGTCCTCGAAGAGGAGCCAGACCTCATCATCCTCGACGTCATGCTCCCGGACATGAACGGGTTCGGCGTCACCAAGCGACTCCGCGGCGCGGGCTACACCGCGCCCATCCTGTTCCTCACCGCCAAGGACGACACCGAGGACAAGATCACCGGCCTCACGGTCGGCGGCGACGACTACGTGACCAAGCCGTTCAGCCTCGACGAGATCGTCGCCCGCATCAAGGCCATCCTGCGGCGCACGATGCAGGCCGACGAAGACGCGGTGATCCGCGCCGGCGAGCTCACCATGGACCAGGACACGCACGAGGTGTTCGTGGGCGACACCCCGATCGAGCTCAGCCCGACCGAGTTCAAACTGCTGCGATATCTCATGCTCAACCCCAACCGGGTGCTCTCCAAGGCGCAGATCCTCGATCACGTCTGGGAGTACGACTTCAACGGCGACGCCGGCATCGTCGAGTCGTACATCTCGTACCTGCGCCGCAAGGTGGATGCGCACTCCAGCGAGCCGCTCATCCAGACCAAGCGCGGGTTCGGGTACATGCTCAAGGCCGCCAAGGCGTGACCTGCCGCGCACATCCGCGGCACAGCATCCACTGCATAGACTGACGGCCTGATGCACTCTCGCCTGCTCGACCGCTGGAACGCGATCTCCCTGCGCACCAAGATCACCGGGGTGACCGTGCTCATGCTGACGCTCGGGCTGCTCGTGACCGGCATCGGCACGATGGCCATGCTGAAGCCGGTGCTGCTGGAGCAGTTGGACGCGCAGCTGTCGGCGGCGTCGGGTGCGACCTACGTGAACACCTACCTCTACGGCTCCTCGTCGGACAAGGACAAGATCGCGACCGACTCGAGCCCGTCGGACTACTTCGCGGCGTTGTACGACTCCAACGGCAAGCTGGTCAAGACGAACTGGACCAACATCCCGTTCGCGCACCGGCCGGCGATCCCGGCCAGCCTGTCGCTCTCGGAGGCCAAGGCGATGCCGGTCGGCGGCTTCCCGGTGCCCAGCAACGACGGCAGGACGTCGTACCGCGCGCTGGTCACGACGCAGACCTTCGCCGGCACCGGCGAACTCGCCACCGTCATCATCGCCACGACGACGAGCCAGATCGACACCGTGATGGCGGCCTTCCTGGCGATCTTCCTGCTCTTCGGCGTGATCGTCATCGTCGTGGGCGCCGGACTGACCCGGATGCTGGTCACGACGACGTTCGCCCCGTTGCGCGAGGTGGAGCAGACCGCCGCGGCGATCGCGGACGGCGACTTCAGCCAGCGCCTCGGCGGTGCGACGCCCAACACCGAGGTCGGGCGGCTCAACCGCTCCCTCAACACCATGCTGAACCGGATCGACCGCGCGTTCACCGACCGCGCGCGCACCATCGATCAGATGCGCCGGTTCGTCGGGGACGCCTCCCACGAGTTGCGCACGCCCCTGGTCTCGGTGCGCGGCTACGCCGAGCTGTACCGGATGGGCGCGCTGCAGACCCCCGAAGACGTCGCGCAGGCGATGGACCGCATCGAGAAGGAGGCCATCCGCATGGGCCTCCTGGTCGAAGATCTGCTCGAACTCGCCCGTCTCGACGAGACCAAGCCGCTCGACCTGCGCCCGGTGGATCTGGTCCGGATCGCCCGCGACGCCGCGATGGACGCGATGGCCGGCTCCCCCGACCGCACCGTCACCGTGCTCACGCCGAGCCCGGTGCCGGCTGCCGCCGTGCAGGCCGCCTCCGATGATGCGGTGGAGCCGGGCGTCGACACCGTGCCGTACACGATCCCGGACGAGGTCTCGCGCCCCAGCAATGCGACCGGGCCGATCGCGTTCGCCGGCTCGGCGCTGGCCCGCCTGCGCCGCGGCGGCCGTGGCCGGCGAGGTACCACGGGGCCGATCCCGGTCACGACGACCGAACGCGTCGTCCTGACCGCCCCGCCGGCCGAGCCGGCGATCGTCATGGCCGAGGAGAACAAGCTCCGTCAGGTCGTCACGAACCTGATGGGCAACGCGCTGCGATACACCCCCGAGGGCAGCCCGATCGAGATCGCCGTGCAGGTCGACCACCGCGCCGATCGCGCCGTCCTGGAGGTCCGCGACCACGGCGAGGGCGTCCCGCCGCAGATCCGCGAGAAGATCTTCCAGCGCTTCTGGCGCGCCGACACCTCCCGCGCGCGCGAGACCGGCGGCAGCGGCCTCGGGCTGGCGATCGTCTCGTCGATCGTCGCCGCGCACCACGGCACGGTGGAGGTCGTGGAGACCGACGGCGGTGGCGCAACCTTCCGCGTGTCTCTACCGCTCGCCGACCCGGCCCGCGCGGCGGAACGCGCGCCCGCCGGCGCGTGACGTGAGCGACTGATCGGCTGATCAGCGGCGGCCCGCCACCCGCAGCCTCGTCGTCGTGACAGAGCGTGCCGGCCCGCGCCTCCCGCAGCTCAGAGCCTGCCCGCCACCCACTGGACCATCGACGCGGCCTCGTCGCCGGAGCCGGCCTGCGCCGCGTACTGGATCCAGGTGCCGCCGACCAGGGCGTCGACGACCGTCTCCGCCGGAGTCGAGCCGGACGCCGAGGTCGTGCGGACCAGAGTCGCGAGCGGCGAGCCGCCCACCTCGATCGTGCCCCCGCTGGCGTCCGAGTCGCTGTCGACCACGGCCGCGTGATACGTAGCGTACGCGTCCGAGGCGCCGCGCAGCACCGAGACCGTCCCGAGGTGGCCGGAGCCGCCGTCGCCTCCGCTGCTGTACGCGCACGTGGTCGTCCCGGGAACGCCGAGGAGCGCCGTGGGCATCCCGAAGCTCTCCCCCGGGTCGAGCGTCGTGACCGTTTTCGGCCCGAACGCCGAAGCGACGGCTTTCAGCCAGTCGGCTGAGCCGCACGACAACGGTCTTCCGGACGCCGTCGGCGCTGCCGTCGGGGTGCGCGCGTCGATGGCGGCGACGGTCGGGAGGAACGACTGCACGAGCGCATGGAAGGCCTTCTCGTCGATCGCCGAGGTCCCGCTGACCGCCTGCACGGCCAGCCAGGAACCACCCACGAGCACGTTGGTGCGGCAGCTGCTTCCGGGTGCGCCCGTCGCCGGCGCGCAGTCGCCGCCGCGCGACTCACCGCCGTCGTAGTGGGCGCCCATCGCAGCGGACTCCGGATACTGGGCGGCGAGGCGCTCCCAGCTCGCCGCCGCCCGCGGCAGCAGTTGCACGGCCAGCGTGTGCACCGCCTTCGACGTGGTGCCGGCCGGGTCGTCGCCCCAGCGGCACCATCCGCCGCCGGCGGCCTGTGCGGCGAACGGGCCGCGCCCGGCCGGGGTCGTGAGCGCATCGGCGGGCG
>NZ_CAMFLC010000100.1 GCF_945957465.1 uncultured Leifsonia sp. | reverse complement strand
GAGCCGGCGCGGGCGCGGATAGGGTGGAGGGTGTGCGTATCGGAGTGATCGGGGCGGGAGCGATCGGCGGCACGGTCGCGGCCCTCCTCGACCGGGTAGGACACCTGGTGGAGGTCACGGCCCGCGGCGACCACCTCGCCGCCATCCGCGCCGACGGACTACGGCTCGACGGCGGCTGGGGCATCCACACCGCGCGGGTCGCGGCCGCCGAGCGGCTGCAGACGAAGCCGGAACTCGCGTTCGTCTGCACCAAGGCACAGGACGCCGAGCGCGCCATCCGCGAGAACGCCGACCTCCTCGACGGCATCACGGTCGTCGTGGTGCAGAACGGCCTCGCCGGGCTGCGCCTGGCGACCGAACTGCTCCCCGGTTCCGACTGCGTCGGTGCGCTCGCCCTCTACGCCGCCAGCTACCTCTCCCCCGGCCGGGTCAGCGTGACGACGACCGCCAACACCTATCTGGGCGCCGGGGACGGCGAGGCACCGCAGGCCGCCGTCGACGCCGCGCGCATCCTCGACGCCGCGATGCCGAGCTTCGCCGTGGACAACTTCACCGGCTGCCAGTGGACCAAGCTCATGGTCAACCAGGTGAACGCGATGCCTGCCATCACCGGGCTGAGCGCGCAGCAGACCCTCGGCGACCGCCGGCTGCGGCCGATCATCACGGCGAGCCTTCAGGAGGCCGTGCGCGTCGGCATCGCCCGCGGCGTGCGATTCGGCAGCATCCAGGGCCTCGACGACCGCATCCTCCGGTTCGTCGCCTCCGCTCCGCGCTGGATCGCGCAGGCGGTGCCGCTGCTGATGCGGCGGCGCATGGGCGCCACGCCGAACCCCGGGTCGACGCTGCAGAGCATCCGCCGGGGCCAGCCGAGTGAGATCGACTTCCTCAACGGCGCCGTCGTCGCGGAGGCCGCGGCGGCCGGCCGCGAGGCCCCCGTCAACGCTGCACTCACCGCTCTGGTCCACGAAGTGGAGGCGACCACGGCCTTCCTCCCGCCGGCGGAGGTCGCCCGCCGGATGAGCGCGCTGCTCTGAGGGCGCGCTGCTCTGAGGGCGCTGCTGCTCTGAGGGAACGCGCGGTCGCGCCGCCGCCGTCCGCGGCAGCGGTTAGCCTCGAAGCATGCCCGATGCGTTCTCGTCCGCCGTGGTGGACTGGTACAAAGCGAACCGCCGCGACCTCCCGTGGCGTCGCGACGGATTCACCGCGTGGGGCACGCTCGTCAGCGAGTTCATGCTGCAGCAGACACCGGTCTCCCGGGTGATCCCTCGTCTCGAGGAGTGGCTGACCCGGTGGCCGACGCCGGCCGCCCTCGCCGCGGTGCCGCCCGGGGAGGCTGTTCGCGCCTGGCAGTCCCTGGGCTACCCGCGGAGGGCGCTGTGGCTGCACGCGGCCGCCGTCGCGATCACCGAGCGGCACGGCGGCGTGGTCCCCGACGATGTCGAGGCGCTCCTGGCCCTCCCGGGCATCGGCGACTACACCGCTCGCGCGGTGGCCGTCTTCGCGTACGGCGCCCGCCATCCCGTCGTCGACACGAACACCCGTCGCGTCATCGCCCGCGCCGTCGACGGGCAGGGCGAACCGTCGCCGCCGAACGCCCGGCGCGATCTCGCTGCGATGTCGGCCCTGCTGCCGCACGACCTGCCCGTCGCCGCGGCCTTCAACGCGGGGATGATGGAGCTCGGCGCCATCATCTGCGTCGCCCGATCGCCCCGCTGCGACGAGTGCCCGCTCGCGCAGCGATGCGCGTGGCGGGCTGCCGGCTACCCGGAGTACGACGGCCCGCGCAAGGCGGTGCAGAAGAAGTACGAGGGAAGCGATCGTCAGGTGCGCGGCCGCATCCTGGCCGAGCTGCGAGCGTCGCACATCCCGGTCACGGCGGAGGAGCTGGAGCTGATCTGGCCTGACGCCGCCCAGCGGGAGCGGGCGCTGAGCGGCCTGTTGGAAGACGGCCTCGCCGTCGCCGAAGCCGGCGGCTACACGCTGCCCTGAGTCACGCCTCGGCGAACACGGCCGGATTCCAGTCGAGGATCCGTGACCGGTACACCAGACCTTCGGTCATGAACGGGTCGCCCGCCCGGAACCGCTCGGCTGCCTCCCGTGAGCGGAAGATCGCCATGGATCCCTGGGTCCCCGGGTCACCGAACGTGCCGATCATCAGGATCTCACCGCCCCGGGCGAACTCGTCGAGGTAGGCCTTGTGCCGCGGGTAGGTCTCCACCAGCCGCTGGAAATGCTCCGGCCCGGCGTCGGGGTCCGCATCATAGAACGAGACGGCGTACATGACTTCAGCGTACGAAGATTCTCGCGAACGACGCCAACAATTTCTCGCGCGGGGCCTCCGCCCGCGTCGGTCGGCAGCGCGACAACGGGTCGAGCGACAGCAGGAGAACGACGCCCGCTCCGTTACGCGACGTGGTCGGCGGCGAGGACACCGGTCGCGATCAACGCCGATCGCATGAGGGTGCCGAGTGACGCCGAGTACAGCGCGGTGAGGTGACTGGCATCGATCCGGATGAGGAGGCCGCCTGCGCCGACCGGGCACGAACCGTCGGCTGTGCAGAACCACGCGTCCGGATCCACATACCCGGCAGTCATGCCGCGTTCGACGGCGTCGGTGACTGCTCGCTGCTCTGCATCGCGCTTTGTTGCGGTGTCCGGACTCATCATCGCGACACAGCGGTTCGGTCCCGCCACGGTGACAGCGCAGTCGGCGGGACGCGAGCCTTCCGGCGGGCTACCCACCACGACGACAGGCGCTCCCGCAGATCGCACGCTCTCCAGGCTGCGGAGTGTCGCCTGCCGCCATTCGCGAGCGGCTGCCGCACCAGTACTGCCCGAGTCGAGGAAGCGCATGGATCCGATCCCGCTCGACATCACGATCAGATCGGGCCGCGCGGCCACGACCGCCGCGAGATCCGCGCTCCGTGCCCGAGCGCACTCCTCGACGAATGTTCCTCTCTTGCGCGCTTCGCGCACGGGGGCCGACGCGGCGGGACAGCCGTGGAGCCCGAGTGCTCCGACCTTCCATCCCGGCCCGAGAGCGCCTTCGATGGCCGGCACCCAGCTCAACGCGATGGAATCCCCGACCACGATGGCTGTGCGGGAGGCGCTGTCGCTCCGCGGCAGGCAGGTTGCGCGTGGTCCCGCGATCGACGAAGGAGAGAGACCGACTGCGTCGCGCAGACAACCGCGGTAATCGACTCCCTTGAGCGGGGCGGACAGCTCGCTCTCGAAGGGTGCCCAGGAAGCGGATCGCACGGCGTTCTCGAGCGCCGCGGAGAGTCGATCGGTCGACGCCCATGTTTCGGTTTCGGACTCAGCCGCGGCGGGAGCCGGCGCCGGCGGCAGCACGGGCCCGCGGAGCTGCAGTACCGACAGAAGGGCGACGAGGGCGGCCGTCACGGCGAAGCCGCCGACGCGACTCCATGATCGACGCCGAGACAGCCACCCCTGAACGCTCTTCCACACCCGGGCGTGCCGCGCGGGATCTTCGATGAAGCGATACGAGGCAGCAGCCACGATGAGGGAGATCAGCACGCACAGCAGTCCGTGCACGAAGCCCTCGGCGGGGAACAGAGCTGCGGCGAAGACGAGAATCGGAGCATGCCATAGATACAGCGAGTACGAGATCCGCCCCACGTACCGGACCGGTGGCAGAGTCAGGAGCCGCCCGAAGTCGTCGTCGCTGGTGGCACGCTCGGCTGCGACGATGACAGCACCCGTTCCGAGGACGGGCAGCAGAGCGGCGGCACCGGGGAAGGGGGTCGCCGCATCGAACAGCAAGGCTGCGATCGCGATCGCCACCAAGCCTGCCGCGCGGAGCACGACCCTCGACCAGTGTCGCGTGACGTGCAGAATACCGGTTGCGATGATCACTCCGACAGCGAACTCCCAGATGCGGGTCGGCGTGGCGAAGTATGCGCTTGCGGGGCGGAAGGCGGTGAACCAGACGGAGAACGCAAGCGATGCCGCCAAGCCGACGAGGCCCAGCGCGAGCACGGTCTGCCGTATGCGAGTAGCCCGACCTCGGGTGACGGCTGAGACGGCGACCCAGGCGAGGATCAGCAGCCACGGCCAGAAAGCATAGAACTGCTCTTCGACGGAGAGCGACCAGAAGTGCTGATAAGGCGACACGGAACCGCTCGTGTTCAGATAGACGGCCCCGGCCTGCACGAGGAACCAGTTCTGAACCCAGACGAGGGAGGCGAACGCCTGTTGGTTCCAGGCGGCGTTGGTGACACCGAAGAAGAGAACGTTCGACACGACGGCCGAGACCGCGATGGTGGCGGCCGCTGCCGGAGCGAGTCGAGCGAACCGTCGCGTGTAGAACCGGCCGAGCGCGATGCCGCCCGTCTTCTCTTTCTCGTGGAGGAGCGCGCGGGTGATGAGGTAACCGGAGATCACGAAGAAGATGTCGACACCGATGTATCCGCCGGTCGGCCAGTGCCAGGCATGGTTCGCGACCACGAGCAGCACGGCGACGGAGCGAAGTCCTTCGATATCGAGACGGAAGCGGGAGGCCACGAATATCCTTCACATCCACGGATGAGTTCGATTCTAGATTTTAGTGGTTTCATCCGAGTGCCGTTCGCATCCCCCGAAGCCCTGGCACGAAAAATGACCCGGTGGATCACCACCGGGTCATTCTCGTGTCGTGCGTCTGGTCAGTCCTCGTCGTCCGCGTCCCTCGGCTTCACGTACGGGTCCTCCTCACCCGCATAGCTCGCACCGGCAGCGAGGCCGGCCACCTCGGTGTCGCGCTCGCGTGCCTGGCGAAGGAGATCCTCGATGTGGGCGGCGTTCTCCGGGATGGCGTCGAGCTGGAACTCCAGCGTCG
>NZ_CAMFLC010000099.1 GCF_945957465.1 uncultured Leifsonia sp. | reverse complement strand
TTCTCCCCAGTGTTAATAAGCCTGTGGAGAGTTACACCGGTGTAATTATCCCCACTGTTAATAAGGGTGTGGATAACTTATCCACGCACTGTGGGAAGTAGCCGCTGTCAGACGAAGTGCAGCAGGCTGGCGCCGACCAGGACGACGCAGAGCAGAACGATGAGCGGCGTCTGCCAGCGTCGCCGCGACGGCTTGCGCGTCTCGACATAGATCAGTCCGGCGAGGATGCCGCCGACCAGCCCGCCCACGTGTGCCTGCCAGGCGATGTTCATCCCCGGCAGGAAGCCGATCGCCAGGTTGAGGATCACGAGAACGAGGATCTGCATCCCGTTTCCGCCTAGCCGGCGCTGGATGATGAAGAACGCTCCCAGCATGCCGAAGATGGCGCCGGAAGCGCCGATCACGGGCTGATTCGCCGGAGAGAGCAGCAGGACGCCGAGCGAACCGGCGAATCCGCTGATCAGGAACAGCGTGAGGAAGCGCGCGCGCCCGAGGACGGGCTCCAGGGCCATGCCGAAGATCCACAGCGTGTACATGTTCAGCGCGATGTGGATGATGTTGGCGTGCAGGAACACCGACGTGAGCATGCGCCACGGCTCGAAGGCGAGCAGGGGCGACAGCGAATGGGTCGGGTACGAGTACACGCCCGCATAGAGCAGCGCATTGGTGACCTGCGAGCCGATCACGGGCAGGTTCTGCAGGATGAAGACAACGATGCAGATGCCGATGATCGCGTACGTGACCACTGGTGCACCCGGGCCGGTCAGCCGCGACACCCAGGGCGAGCGCGTGCGCGGCGCGGTCGCACGCTGCTGAGCCATGCACTCGGGGCAGATCACCCCGACAGCCGCGGGAGTCTGGCACTCACCGCAGATCGGCCGCCCGCAGCGCTGACAGCGCACGAAGGTCGCGCGGTCGGGATGCCGGTAGCAGACGGTCGTCGGGGCATCGACGGGCTGAGACATGCGTGTTCGCTTTCCGCCCGCGCTCTCGTTCCCGGCCGGGCTCAGGCCTGTTCGATCTCGACCGACTCGATCACCACGTCGTCGAGAGGACGGTCGCGGGCGTCGGTCGGAAGCTCGGCCAGCTTGTCGACGATCTTGCGCGAAGCGTCGTCCGCGACCTCGCCGAAAATGGTGTGCTTGCCCTGGAGCCAGGTCGTCGGCGCGACCGTGATGAAGAACTGCGAGCCGTTCGTGCCCCGGCCGCCCTGGATGCCGGCGTTCGCCATGGCCAGGATGTACGGCTGGGTGAAGTCCAGCTCCGGGTTGATCTCATCGTCGAACTGGTAGCCCGGACCGCCGACGCCCTGACCGAGCGGGTCGCCGCCCTGGATCATGAAGCCGGGGATGATGCGGTGGAACACCACGCCGTCATAAAGAGGAGCGTTCGTCTTCTCGCCCGTCGCAGGGTGCGTCCACTCGATCTCACCGGTCGCCAGGCCCACGAAGTTACGGACCGTCTTAGGCGCGTGGTTGCCGAAGAGGTTGACCTTGATGTCCCCGTAGTTAGTGTGGAGAGTGGCGACGGCGGTGTGCTTAGACATGGCACCAATTCTTGCACAGCGCAATACCGGGTTTCGGGAAGGCCCCGATGCTCTCGGGCCATGCTCAGGCCTTTCGGTGGCAAGATGGAGTCAGTTCGCCCAGCCGACGCAATGGAGGTCCAGAATGAGCCTGACGAAGAAGCGCAAGAAGGAACTCGACCGTCTGCGGAGTGACGCGCAGGACCTGTGGGGGCAGCAGCAGGAGGTGCTCGCGAACGCGAACGCTCTGGCCGCGGCGGCTCGCAAGCAGGCCGCCTACTACTCCCGCGAAGAGATCGCCCCGCGCGTGCGTGAGGGCTACGAGTCCTACGTGCTCCCCGCCGCGCAGTCGGCCAAGCAGTCCGCCGGACGGTACGCGGGGGTGGCGCGTGACCGTCTCGTCGGCGACGTCATCCCGGCTGTCGGCACGGCGGTCGGTACTGCGCTCTCGGTGGTGGATCACGCGCGCGCTGCGCGCAGTGCCGCCTTCAACGGTGACTTCACGAAGGCCCGTAAAGAACTGACCAAGCGCGCGACCGTCGCCACGAAGAAGTCCGGCCCCGGTGCGGGAACGGTCATCGCCGTGGGCCTCGGCGTCGTGGCCGCGGCCGGACTGCTCTACGCGGTCTGGCAGACGTTCCGCGCCGACGACGAGCTCTGGGTCGCCGACGAGGAGCCGACGACGCCCGCCGCGGAGTAGCACTCCGCAGGTCACCTGCTCCTCGGGGGTCGCCTCCGGGGCGAACCGGGGGGTTTCCCCGATGGTGCGGTGTCGCGACCCACGCGAGGCTGGTGTCATGAACAACCTCGAACGTCCGATCGATGGCCGGATCGTTGCCGGTGTGTGCGCCGGCCTTGCTCACCGCTTCGGGATGAAGCCGTGGACGGTCCGCGTGCTCTTCCTGCTCTCCTGCCTGCTTCCCGGGCCGCAGTTCATCGCCTACCTCGCGATGTGGATCATCATCCCGGCCGAGAAGCCGGCGCTGGTTCGCGCGGCATGACCCGAGCGCGGACGCGCTCAGGAGCGCTCGGGACGCGCCAGTTCTCCGTATCCGGCCATCCGCAACGCCACGTCGACGAGATCGACGCGGCGATTCGGGATGGCAGCGAGCGAGAACCACGCCGCCTCGTCCGTGGTGCCGCCGAGTTCGTTCCGCAGGCTGCCACCGACCACTGCCGCCCGGTAGACGATGCGCAGTGCGTGCAGCGGCCCGGCGTCGGGGAGGAATCGGGCCTCGGCGGGAACGACTTTGGAGTCGATCCCGAGCAGCTCCCCGGCCCTCGCTTCGTAGCCGGTCTCCTCCCCGATTTCCCGCACCACCGCATCCAGCGGATTCTCGCCCGGTTCGAGTCCGCCGCCGGGTAGTGTCCATCCGGAACGACCGCTTTCGTTCCAGTGCGCCAGCAGGATGCGCGGCCCGTCCACGATGACGCCGTAGGCGGCGACCCTGATATCCATTCCGACACCCTACTGCCGCTCGTCGGTGGAGAGCGGCAGTATGGGGTGGTGCCCGAACTGCCGGAAGTCACCGCTCTCGCCGCCGACCTCGGCGAGCGGCTGCGCGGCCGTGTGATCGACCGCCTGACCATCGTCGCGTTCTCCGCCCTCAAGACGTTCGATCCGCCTCCCGAGGCCCTCGCCGGAACGACGGTCTCCGGTGTGACCCGCCACGGCAAGTTCCTCGACATCGCAGCGGACGACCTTCACGTCGTCATCCACCTCGCGAGAGCCGGCTGGATCCGCTGGCGCGACTCGGCTCCGCCTCCGCCGTCGGGAAGGCCGGGGAAGGGTCCTCTCGCCGCGCGCCTGGTACTCGACGACGGCAGCGGGCTCGACATCACAGAGGCGGGAACGAAGAAGAGTCTCGCCATCTCGATCGTCCGCGATCCGGCCGAGGTGCCGGGGATCGCCCGACTCGGACCCGACCCTCTCGACCCCGCGTTCACGCGGGATGCGTTCGCGGCGATCCTGGCCGCACAAGGCCGCGCGCAGCTCAAGGGAGTGCTCCGCAACCAGGGTCTCATCGCGGGGATCGGGAATGCGTATTCGGACGAGATCCTCCACGTCGCGAAGATGTCCCCGTTCAAACCGGCCGCGATGACCGATGCGGAGGTCGACCGGCTCTACGAGGCACTCGAGGGGACGCTCCACGAAGCGCTGGCCCGCTCTGAGGGGCTGGCCGCCTCAGAGCTGAAGAGCGAGAAGAAGTCCGGGATGCGCGTCCACGGCCGGGCTGGTCAGGCGTGCCCCGTCTGCGGCGACACCATCCGACAGGTGATCTTCGCGGACTCGACACTGCAGTACTGCCCGACCTGCCAGACGGGCGGCAAACCACTCGCTGATCGCGTGCTCTCACGGCTGCTCAAGTAACTTCAGCACGCACAGCTCACAGCGCTCACGGGTGCCGTGAGCGGGTCCGCGGCACGGTCCACCGGTCCGTTGTCGTCCTCCACCGGCAGGCCCTCGCGAGCCCAGTACTCGAACCCGCCGATCATCTCGCGCACCTCGTAGCCGAGCAGGCTGAGGGCGAGAGCTGCCCGCGTCGAACCGTTGCAGCCCGGACCCCAGCAGTAGGTGACGACCGGGTCGTCCAGCGGGATGGTCTCGAGCGCGCGCTCGCCGATCTCCGCTGTGGGGAGGTGAACCGCTCCGACGATGCGGCCCTGACGCCACGCCTCCGCTCCGCGGCTGTCGATCAGGACGAACCGCTCCCCCGCTTGCTGCGCGGCTCTCACGTCGGACGGGTCGGTTTCGAAGCTGAGCTTGGCCGCGAAGTGTCGGGAGGCTTCCGTTGCTGTCGTCGTCATGCTGTCAACACTAGGGATCTGCGACTCCCGATTGAACGAGCGATCGACGCCGTTCGCGTGGATCCACCGCGATTCGGGTGGCAGAATTCGCATATGCCCGCGAATTCTTCGTTCCTCGCCGACGGGGTCGATCGCACCCTCCTGTCCGAGCTCCAGCGCGACGGCCGGCAGTCGGTCGCCGAGCTCGCACGCACCGTGCACATGTCGAACAGCGCCGTCGCAGAACGCGTCCGGCGGCTCGAGGAGGCAGGTGTGATCGCCGGATATCGTGCCGTCGTCGACCCCGAACGACTCGGCTACGGCATCCTCGCTTTCCTCCGCCTGCGCTATCCCAGCAGCCGGTATCAGCCCTTGCACGATCTGCTGGCGCAGACCCCGGAAGTCGTCGAGGCGCATCACGTCACCGGCGACGACTGCTTCATCCTGAAGGTGGTGGCGACGTCGATGCGTCACCTGGAACAGGTGAGCGGCACGATCGGGACACTCGGCAGCGTGACCACGAGCATCGCGTATTCGAGCACCGTGCCGACACGGGCGATCGAACCACCGCACGAGTGAAGCGATGGAGAAGAAGACTGTGGAGCCTAGGAGATTCGAACTCCTGACATCCTGCTTGCAAAGCAGGCGCT
>NZ_CAMFLC010000098.1 GCF_945957465.1 uncultured Leifsonia sp. | reverse complement strand
CCCGACTCGTCGCGCAGCACGACGAACTGCACCTTCTTCTGGTCGCGGACGGTCTCGACCCATCCGGCGACGCTCACGGGGCCGTCGGGAAGAGCGGCGAGGTCCTTGATCAAAACGCGTGCGGTCACGATCGCCAAGCCTACCGCCCGCGTCTACGGCCGAAGAGGGGCGCGATCGGGTCCCGCGCTCCGGCGCTCAGTGAATTCAAGGCAAAGCGCTCCGTAGACTGGTGCGGTGGTAGCAAGCCAGGTCCATCTCGTCCGTCACGGCGAGGTGTTCAACCCCGACGGCATCCTGTATGGCAGGCTGCCGGGCTTCGGCCTCTCCAAGCTCGGCCATCGCATGGCACAGGCCGCTGCCGACGATCTGACGGCTCGCGACCGTCCCATGTCGGCACTGCGGGTCTCGCCGCTCCAGCGAACGCGCGAATCGGCTGCACCGATCGCTGCGGCGTTCGGGCTGGAGCCGATCGTCGACGAGCGCATCATCGAGCCCACCAACCACTTCGAGGGCAGCAATATGCGCCGCGCCCTCAAGAACCCGGTGAACTGGCCGTTCCTGGTCTATCCGCCCCGGCCGAGCTGGGGCGAGGCCTACACGCACATCGAGAAGCGCATGCGTGCTGCCATCGACGACGCATTCGACTCCGTGGAGTCCGGCGACGTGGTCCTGGTGAGCCATCAGCTCCCGATCTGGGTCGCTCACCTGTCCGTGGCCGGTCAGAGCTTCCCGCACGATCCGCGCAAGCGCCGCTGCGCACTGTCGAGCATCACGACCTTCGAGCGCGTCTCCGAGCCTGCGCCCGCCCCGCAGCCCCGTCCGGGCGAGGAAGCGGTGGCGGCCGACCCGTCGGCGCCTCCGGTGCTCCGCGTCGTCGAGGTCGGCTATGCCGAGCCCGCCGGCTCCCTGATCGCCTCCGCGACCGATGTGGGGGCCGTATGACCGTCCGCCACCCGCGGTCCGCTCGCACGCGGATCGCGCTCGTCGTCCCGGCCGTCGTGGCATCGGCCGCGCTGTTGCTCTCCGGGTGCACCTCGAACGACGCGCTCGCCAACCAGTACCGCTCGGGCTCCGGCCAGAACTACATCGCGGGCGACGGCAGCGTCAGCGAGTACGCCGCCGCCGACCGCGGCGCCCCGGTCGCGTTCTCCGGAACGCTGGCCGACGGAACCGCCGTTTCGTCGAAGGACTACGCTGGCAAAGTCCTGGTGGTCAACTTCTGGTACGCGGGCTGCCCGCCGTGCCGGGTGGAGGCCCCCGATCTGGAGTCCCTCTCGCAGAAGTACGCCTCGCAGGGAGTGAGCTTCCTCGGCGTGAACCTCTACGACTCCGCGAGCACCGCTGCGAGCTTCGAGAAAGACAAGGGCGTGACGTACCCGTCGGTGCTCGACCGCGACACCGGCTCGGTGCTGCTCGCCTTCAGCAAGACCGTCCCGCCCAAGGCGACGCCGACCACCCTGGTGATCGACAAGCAGGGCCGCGTGGCCGCCCGCATCCTCGGCGCGATCCCGGACAAGAGCATCCTCGACTCGCTCATCTCCGACGCCGTGGCCGGGAAGTAAGCCGTGGACATCGGCCAGATCGTCTTCAGCGGACAGCTCCTGCTCGCCCTGCCCATCGCCCTCCTCGCCGGGCTGGTGTCGTTCGCGTCGCCCTGCGTCCTCCCGCTGGTGCCCGGATATCTGGCGTACGTCGGGGGGATGAGCGATCCGGGCGCCGAACGCGACCGGAGCCGGGTGCTCCTCGGGGTGGCGCTGTTCGTCCTCGGGTTCGCCGTCGTCTTCGTCGCCTACGGAGCCGCCTTCGGTGCGCTCGGCCTCTGGCTGGTGCGGTGGCAGGAAGTGGTCATCCGAGTCCTCGGCGTGCTGGTCATCCTGATGGGACTCGTGTTCATCGGCCAGTTCTCCTTCCTCCAGCGCACGATCAAGCCGACGTGGAGGCCGGCGACCGGACTCATCGGCGCGCCACTGCTCGGAATCGTCTTCGGCTTGGGCTGGACCCCCTGCATCGGGCCGACCCTCGCCGCCATCAGTGCACTGAGCGTCGGCAGCGGATCGCCCTGGCGGGGAGCGCTGCTCGGTCTCTTCTACTGCATCGGCCTCGGCATCCCGTTCCTGCTCGTGGCGCTCGGCTTCGACTGGGTGGCCGGCTCGGTGGCGTTCCTCAAGCGGCACATCCGTGTCATCAACATCATCGGAGGCGCGCTGCTCGTGGTCATCGGCATCCTGATGGCGACGGGTCTCTGGACCGCACTGATGTCCCAGTTCCTGGGGGTGATCTCCGGCTTTGTCCCGGCCATCTGATCACATCGACTCCGCGCCGCCGCGCGATGACCCGGACGTCGTCCAGCCCAAGCTCGGGCCGCTCGGCTTGGTCCGTTGGGCCTGGCGTCAGCTCACGAGCATGCGCACGGCGCTGTTCCTCCTGCTCCTGCTCGCGATCGCGGCCGTCCCCGGCTCGCTGTTCCCGCAGCGCGGGGCCGACCCGAGCGGTGTCACGAAGTACTTCAACGACAACCCGCAGCTGGCCCCCGTGCTGGACAAGTTCCAGCTGTTCGACGTCTATACGTCGTTCTGGTTCTCGGCCATCTACCTGCTGCTGTTCGCCTCGCTGATCGGGTGCATCATCCCCCGCACGTCCCACCACGCGAGAGCGCTGAGGGCGCGGCCGCCCAAGACGCCGGTGCGGCTGACCCGCATGTCCGGGTTCCAGGCGCGGGTCCTGCCCGCCGAGCTCCGCGACGACGCGCCGAACCCGATCGAGGCGGCCCGGGAGGTGCTGCGTCGGTCCCGTTACCGGGTCGCGCTGTACCAGGACGCCCGCTCGACCTCGGTGTCGGCGGAGCGCGGGTATCTGCGCGAGACCGGCAACCTCGTCTTCCACATCGCGCTGCTCGGCGTCCTCGTCGCGGTCGGCATCGGCGGCGGCTTCGGTTACACCGGGCAGAAGGTCGTCGTCGTCGGGCAGAGCTTCGTCAACAGTCTCCCGTCGTACAACTCGTTCAACCCGGGCCGGTTCTTCTCCGACAGCTCCCTCGAGCCCTTCTCGATCCGAGTGGACAGCCTCGACGTCGCCTACGAGACCAAGAATCAGAACGCCGTCGGCACCCCGCTCGACTACACCGCCAAGGTGACGACCATCGGACCCGGCGACGCACGGGGCACGTCGACCATCAAGGTCAACGATCCGCTCGCGATCGGCGGCACCAACGTCTACCTGCTCGGCAACGGGTACGCGCCGACGATCACCGTCAAGGATCCGCAGGGCAAGGTCGTCTTCAGCGACTCGGTCCCGTTCATCGCGCAGGACGCCCGCCTCACCTCGCTCGGCTGGGTCAAGGTGCCCGACGGGCTCCGCGAGCAGGTGGGGATGATCGGCTTCTTCTACCCGACCGTCGGCAAGAGCGGCACGGCGGCCGGGGCGCTCACCTCGACGTTCCCCGGACTGAGGGACCCCGTCCTCAGCCTCAACGTGTACGCGGGAGATCTCGGGGTCGACAACGGCGTCCCGCAATCGGTCTACAGCCTGAACACCGACAAGATGACGCAGCTGGCCGGACCGGGGACCAAGACCAAGGCGCTTCAGCTCAAGCCAGGGCAGACGGTCGACCTCCCGAATGGCCTCGGCACCATCTCCCTCGGCGACGTCAAGCGTTACGCATCGCTCGACGTGCACCACGATCCCGCCCAGGTCTGGGTGCTGCTCTTCGCCGTGCTGATCCTCGCCGGCCTTCTGACCTCGCTGTTCGTGCCGCGCAGGCGCATCTGGGTGAAAGCCGTCGAGAACCCGGACGGATCCCTGACGCTGGAGTACGCTGGCCTCGCACGAGGCGAGGACCCCAACCTGCTCGCTGCCGTCTCAGCTGTCGCCGACGAGCACACCGCCCTCCTCACCCGACCCCCGACGAATTAGAGTTTCAACGTGACCGACACCCTGTCCCAGTTCTCCACGGTCTTCATCTACGTGGCGATGGGGTTCTACGCCGCAGCCTTCATCGCGTTCGCCCTCGATCTCGCCCGGCGCGGGGCGAGAGCAACGGCGGACGAGGCCGCCGTGGTTCCCAGCGCCGTTGCGCGCCGGGCCGAAGTCGCCGCCCCGGTCGGGGCGCCGACCACCACCACACTCTCCGTGTCGGGCGGCCAGGCGGGCCCGCCGATGGCCCCGGCCCCGGCGTCGTCGGCGTTGGGGAGGCTGTCGTCACGCATCAGTTCCCGCGTCGAAGACGATGTCATGAACGGTGACGCGTCATCGACGTCCATCCGCTGGGCCTTCGGACTCACCATCGCGGGCTTCGCCTTCCACGCCATCGCGACGATTCTGCGCGGCATCGCCGCCGATCGCGTCCCGTGGGCGAATATGTGGGAGTTCTCGATGACCGGCACCCTGGTCATCATCGGCGTCTTCCTGGTCGCCAACCTCAAATGGGACATCAAGTACCTCGGCACCTTCATCGTCGGACTGGTGCTCGTCCTTCAGGGGATCGCCCTGCTGCGGTACTACGTTCCGGTGGTGCCGCTGCAACCGGCGCTCCAGTCGTACTGGCTCGTCATCCACATCATCGTGGCCGTGCTGGGCACGGCCTTCTTCGCCCTCGGGTTCGCGCTGTCCGCGCTGCAGCTGCTGCAGTACCGGCGTGAGCGCCAGGTCGCCGAATCCCGCCCGCAGCAGTTCAAGTTCTTGAGCACGCTCCCGAGCGCCGTCGCTCTGGAGAACCTCGCCTACCGGATCAACATCGTCGGCTTCATCGCCTGGACCTTCACGCTGATTGCCGGGGCCATCTGGGCCGAGAAGGCGTGGGGCCGCTACTGGGGCTGGGACACGAAGGAAGTCTGGACGTTCATCATCTGGGTGATCTACGCCGGCTACATCCACGCGCGGGCGACGCGCGGCTGGCGCGGATCGCGCTCGGCGTGGCTCGCCATCATCGGCTTCGCAGCGGTGCTGTTCAACTTCGGCATCGTGAACGTGTTCTTCCACGGACTCCACGCCTATTCGGGTCTCGGATCCTGATCCGCTCCGCATCCCGGTCTCGAACGCGGTCGCCCTTCCGGGCGGCCGCGTTTCTGCATCTCGAGGGGCGACTTCCACGGAATCACGGGGAACAGCACCCGCGACACGCCCGGGATGTCGGCGGGATTTGCGACGCTCCGAGGGCCTGCGTAAAGTACTTACTTGTCACCCCAAAGGTGCGGGAGAGCGGAAGAGCTCCCCGGCCTCAAGCGGGACCAAATCCTAAGCCTAGCGGCAAATCTCAACTTGAAAGAGTTGCTTTGGTGCGCTTAGGATTAACACCCCACTCACTGAGCAGGTCTAACCGGTTCGGTTCGTG
>NZ_CAMFLC010000097.1 GCF_945957465.1 uncultured Leifsonia sp. | reverse complement strand
CCCGATCATGAAGCGCGAGCAGGACGGCCAGATCGTCACGCAGTTCGACTATCCGGCCTGCGAGTCTCTCGGCCTGATCAAGATGGACTTCCTGGGTCTGCGCAACCTGACCATCATCAACGACGCGCTCGACAACATCCGCGACAACCGCGGCATCGACCTGGTTCTCGAAGACCTCGAACTCGACGACCGCCCGGCCTACGAGCTCCTGTCGCGCGGCGACACGCTCGGTGTGTTCCAGCTCGACGGCGGCCCGATGCGCTCGCTGCTGCGCCTGATGAAGCCCGACAACTTCGAGGACATCTCGGCACTCATCGCGCTGTACCGGCCGGGCCCGATGGGCGCGAACTCGCACACCAACTACGCGTTGCGCAAGAACGGCCTGCAAGAGATCACGCCGATCCATCCCGAGCTCGCCGAGCCGCTCGAAGACATCCTCTCGACCAGCTACGGCCTGATCATCTACCAGGAGCAGGTGATGGCGATCGCGCAGAAGGTAGCCGGATTCTCCCTCGGCCAGGCCGACATCCTGCGGCGCGCGATGGGCAAGAAGAAGAAGTCCGAGCTCGACAAGCAGTTCGAGGGCTTCTCGCAGGGCATGGTCGACCGCGGCTATTCCATGGAGGCGGTCGGCAAGCTGTGGGAGATCCTCCTGCCGTTCTCCGACTACGCCTTCAACAAAGCGCACTCGGCCGCGTACGGGGTCATCTCGTACTGGACCGCGTACCTCAAGGCGCACTACCCGGCGGAGTACATGGCCGCGCTGCTCACCAGCGTCGGCGACTCCAAAGACAAGATGGCACTGTACCTGAACGAGTGCCGGCGCATGGGCATCAAGGTGCTGCCGCCGGACGTCAACGAATCGAACCTCTACTTCGCCGCCGTCGGCGAGGACATCCGCTTCGGCATGGGCGCGGTGCGCAACGTCGGCGCGAACGTCGTGGAGGGCGTCAGAGAGGCCCGCGAGGCCAAGGGCCGCTTCGAGTCGTTCCACGACTTCCTCGGCAAGGTGCCGATCCACGCCGCCAACAAGCGCACGGTCGAATCGCTGATCAAGGCCGGTGCGTTCGACTCGCTCGGTCACACGCGCCGCGCGCTCGTCGAGGTGCACGAGGATGCGGTGGAGTCCGCGGTCAAGATCAAGCGGAGCGAAGCCAACGGCGACGTCGGCTTCGACTTCGACAGCCTCTGGGGCGACGACGAACCCAATCAGTCGCAGCATCACATCCCGGAGCGCCCGGAGTGGGTGAAGCGCGACAAGCTCGCGTTCGAGCGGGAGATGCTCGGCCTGTACGTCTCCGACCACCCGCTCGCGGGGCTGGAGCTGCAGCTCGCGAAGCTGGCCAGCACCTCCATCGCCGAACTGCTCGCCTCCGACAGCGTGCAAGACGGCGACACAGTCGTCATCGCCGGTCTCGTCACGAGCGTGCAGCACCGGGTGGCCAAGGCCTCAGGCAACCAGTACGGCATGATCCAGGTCGAAGACTTCGGCGGCGAGATGACGGTCATGTTCATGGGCAAGGCCTACCAGGAGTTCTCGCCGATGCTGCAGGGCGACTCGATCGTGGTGGTCCGCGGCCGCGTGAGCATGCGCGACGACGGGATGAACCTGCACGCGTTCAGCCTGATGATCCCCGACCTGGGTCAGGCCGACGATGTCGGCACCCTCATGATCACGATGCCCGATCAGCGCGCCACGACCGACACGGTCTCGTCGCTGGCGGAGGTGTTGGCGCGTCATCCCGGAGAGAGCGAGGTGCGCCTGCGCCTTGTGAAGGGTCAGGTCGCTCGCGTCTTCGAGGTGCCGAAGCCGGTCAAGGTCTCGCCCGATCTCTACGGGGAGTTGAAGGGCCTCCTCGGCCCCAACTGCCTGGTCTGACGCGTTCACGCGCCGCGCCGCGATTCGTCACGAATGTCGACATTCGTGGCACGAATGTCGACATTCGTGACGAAGGTGCGCCCTCAGTCCAGCGCGCTCAGTCCAGCGCGCTCACTCCAGCTCGCTCGGCCGGTGGTAGCGCCGCTCGTGGTAGAGCAGCGGCTCGTCGGGCTCTCCGAGCTCGCCCTGTTCGATCTGCACGACCACCACGGCGCTGTTGTGCACCGGGAACCGTTCGACGATGCGGCCCACCATCCACGAGGTCACGTCGTTGATCACCGGGAGGCCGTGCGGCCCGCGATGCCAGTGGTCACCGAGGAATCGCTGCGCGTTGTCGGCCGAGAGGATCTCGGCGACGCCCTTGTTGCGGACCCCCAGCATGTGGATGACGACACGATCGGTCTCGAGGATGGCCGGCCAGCTGGAGGCCGAGCGGGCCATGTTGAAGGTCGCAAGGGGCGGCACTGCCGCGAGCGAGGCGAGGGAGGTCGCGGTGAAGCCGACCGGGGTGCCGTCGGCCGTCTGGGCCGTGACGATCGCCACTCCGGCAGCATGCCGGCGGAAGGCCTGCCGGAACGCGTCGAGGTCGGGAGTGCGGTCGGTCGTCGCATCGTTCATACAGGTTTAGAAGCACCGTTCGGCGTGGGGGAATTCCCGAGAGGGGGCGGTCGGGAGCGGATAGGCTGGGACGGCCATGATGAACACCATCGATCTCCGCGGAGTCCAGCCTACCCGCGCCGCTTTCGAGCGGCTCGTCCCCCGTCCCGTCGTCGACGTCCAGGTCGCGATGCAGACGGCCGGTGAGCTGATCCATGACGTCCGCACCAGGGGAGGGGCCGCGCTCGCCGAGCAGGCCGAGCGGTTCGACGGGGGAGCACCCGCCTCGATCCGGGTCCCCGCTTCCGAGATCGCCGCCGCGGTCGACGCCCTCGCTCCGGAGGTGCGCGCGGCGCTCGACGAGGCCATCGCACGCGTGCGCCAGGCGACGGCGGCGCAGGTGCCGCCGTCGGCGGAGACCCGGATCGGTCCCGGAGCGACGATCGTCCAGCGCTGGCAGCCGGTCGAGCGCGCGGGGCTGTACGTACCGGGCGGCAAGGCGGTCTACCCGTCGAG
This sequence comes from uncultured Leifsonia sp., assembly GCF_945957465.1. GTDB lineage: Bacteria > Actinomycetota > Actinomycetes > Actinomycetales > Microbacteriaceae > Leifsonia. The sequence continues at coordinate 2,419 of NZ_CAMFLC010000097.1, read as the reverse complement.
CGTCGTCATGAACGCGGTTCCCGCGCAGGTGGCCGGCGTCTCGTCGGTCGCTCTCGCGAGCCCGCCGCAGCGCGAGTTCGGGGGTGCGGTCCACCCGGTCATCCTGGGCGCAGCCGGCCTGTTGGGCATCGACGAGGTCTACGCGATGGGAGGCGCCGGCGCCATCGGCGCGCTCGCCTACGGCGTCGACGACATCGGCCTCGACCCGGTCCAGGTGATCACCGGCCCGGGCAACATCTACGTCGCCGCGGCGAAGCGCGTGGTGCGCGGCCAGACGGGCATCGACTCGGAGGCCGGGACCACCGAGATCCTCGTGATCGCCGATGACGCCGCCGATGCGCGATACGTCGCGGCCGATCTCATCAGCCAGGCCGAGCACGACGAGGCGGCTGCCTCCCTGCTCGTGACCGACAGCCCCTCCTTCGCCGATCGGGTGGCCGCCGAGCTGGAGGCCCTGGCGGGCGCCACCGCGCACGCCGAGCGCGTCCGCGCGGCCCTCGGCGGCCAGCAGTCGGCGATCGTGCTGGTCGACGACCTGGCGGCGGCCGCCGCGTTCAGCAACGCCTACGGTCCTGAGCACCTGGAGATCCAGACCAGCGATGCCGATGCCGTCCTCGCGCTGATCCAGAACGCCGGCGCCGTCTTCGTCGGCCCCAGCGCGCCCGTCAGCCTGGGCGACTACCTCGCCGGCTCGAACCACGTGCTCCCCACCGGCGGTCAGGCCCGGTTCTCACCCGGACTCGGCGCGTACTCGTTCCTCCGGCCGCAGCAGATCATCCGCTACGACCGTGAGGCGTTGCGGACGGTCGCCGATCAGATCGTGGCGCTGTCCACGGCGGAAGACCTCCCCGCGCACGGCGAAGCGGTGACGATCCGCTTCGCGTGAGGCGGGAGACCGCCCTTCCGGGCGTCCTCTCGTGAATCCCCGGTAAGATTCCGCACATGTTCTGCCCCTTCTGCCGCCACCCCGATTCCCGTGTCATCGACTCCCGCACGAGCGACGACGGGCTCTCGATCCGGCGACGTCGGCAGTGCCCGGAGTGCGGCCGCCGCTTCTCGACCACCGAGACCGCGAGCCTCAGCGTCATCAAGCGCAGTGGCGTGGTGGAGCCGTTCAGCCGCGAGAAGATCGTCCTCGGCGTGCGCAAGGCCTGCCAGGGCCGCCCGGTGACCGACTCCGACCTCGCGGTGCTGGCCCAGAAGGTGGAGGAGACCATCCGTTCGACCGGCGCCTCGCAGATCGAGGCCAACGACATCGGCCTCGCCATCCTGCCGGAGCTGCGCGAACTCGACGAGGTGGCCTACCTGCGCTTCGCGAGCGTCTATCAGGCGTTCGATTCGCTCGAGGACTTCGAGGACGCCATCCAGCAGCTGCGCGTCGAGCACCACGGCGAGCCGGTCGACGTGGAGGCGTGAGCACTGCGCGGTATTCTCGTACCGGCATGTATCGCACACTCTTCTCCCTCGTCCTGTCGAAGCTCGACCCGGAGCGCGCGCACCACCTCGCCTTCCTCGTCATCCGCGCCGTGCCCGCGCTCGGGCTGGGCCGACTCGTCCGCCGCTTCACCGCGCCCGACCCGTCGCTCGCCGTCGAGGCGCTCGGCCTGCGGTTCGCGTCCCCGTTCGGCGTCGCCGCCGGGTTCGACAAAGACGGGGAGGCGGTGCTCGGGCTCGGTGACCTCGGGTTCGGGCACGTCGAGGTCGGCACCATCACGGCCCTCGCCCAGCCCGGGAACGATCGGCCGCGCCTGTTCCGCCTCATCGCGGACCGCGCGGTCATCAACCGGATGGGCTTCAACAACCGTGGCGCGGGCGTCGCGGCCAACCGGCTCCTGAAGGTGCGTCGCGCGCGGACGCGACCGGTGCTCGGAGTCAACATCGGCAAGAGCCGTGTGGTCGCCGTCGAGGACGCCACGCAGGACTATTTGACCAGCGCGCGTGCGCTCGCCCCGGTCGCCGACTACCTCGTCGTGAACGTCAGCTCACCGAACACCCCCGGCCTCCGCGGCCTCCAGGAGCTCGAACTGCTCTCGCCCCTGCTCGGGGCGGTCAAGGAGGTCGCCGGCTCGACCCCGCTCCTGGTGAAGATCGCCCCCGATCTGACCGACGAGCAGGTGGAGAAGATCGCCGCCCTGGCTGTCGAGCTGGGGCTCGCGGGCATCATCGCCACCAACACGACGATCTCCCGTGAGGGACTGTCGACCGATCCGGCCGTGGTGGCGGCGGCGGGGGCGGGCGGTCTGTCCGGCGCTCCGCTGGCCGCCCGGTCGCTCGAGGTGCTCCGATTGATCCGCGCGCACGTTCCCGCGGAGCTGTGCGTCATCTCGGTCGGCGGTGTGGAGACCGCGGAGGACGTGCAGCGCCGACTCGATGCGGGCGCGACTCTCGTGCAGGGCTACACCGCGTTCCTCTACCGCGG
>NZ_CAMFLC010000096.1 GCF_945957465.1 uncultured Leifsonia sp. | reverse complement strand
TCGGTTCGACCCGGACGTCGACACGGAGCCGCGCTGGCAGGACTTCGACGTCGAGCTCTTCCCGACCGACCGCATCCTCGACGCACTGCACAAGATCAAGTGGGAGCAGGACGGGTCGCTGACCTTCCGCCGCTCGTGCGCCCACGGCATCTGCGGCTCCGACGCCATGCGGATCAACGGCCGCAACCGCCTCGCCTGCAAGACGCTGATCAAAGACCTGGACATTTCCAAGCCGATCTACGTCGAGGCGATCAAGGGCCTCCCGCTCGAGAAGGACCTCATCGTCGACATGGAGCCGTTCTTCGCGAGCTACCGCGAGGTTCAGCCGTTCCTGGTGGCGAACTCGAAGCCCGAGAAGGGCAAAGAGCGCGTGCAGTCGGTCGCCGACCGCGCCCGCTTCGACGACACCACCAAGTGCATCCTCTGTGCCGCATGCACCTCCTCGTGCCCGGTGTTCTGGACCGACGGGCAGTACTTCGGCCCGGCGGCGATCGTCAACGCCCACCGCTTCATCTTCGACTCGCGCGACGACAACTCGCAGGTGCGCCTCGACATCCTCAACGACAAGGAGGGCGTGTGGCGCTGCCGCACGACCTTCAACTGCACCGACGCCTGCCCGCGCGGCATCCAGGTGACGCAGGCCATCGCCGAGGTCAAGCAGGCCATCATGCGCGGCAAGCGCTGAATGCGCGGCAAGCGCTGAATAAGAGCCCCACGACGAAGGCGCCCTCGATTCTCGAGGGCGCCTTCGTCGTCGACGCGATCAGGCGTAGCGGTACTGGATCTCGAAGCCCAGCTTGGCCTGCCGGTCTCCCCCGTCGTACACGGTGTGGATGATCCGGATCAAACCGAACGCACCCTTCGGGAGGGTGCTGGGCAAGAACGCGAAGATCTTGTTGTTCTGAGTGATCTTGGCACCGTTCTGGTCGGTGCTCGGCATGAACGCCGCCCGGTCGGCATCGCTGCTCACCAGCCAGCCCGGCCCGCTTCTGCTGACGTTCCCGATGTTGGTTCCGACGCCGCTGACGGCGTCCAAGGCGCCCCCGTTGTTCGCCTGGAGTGCGAGGACCTGGGATTCGGTCGTGATATTGACCGTCCCCAGCTTGAGAGGTCGCCCTCCCGTTCTCGTGATCGCACCGAACGGGGCGTTGCCGAAGTTGTTCTCGACCGAGCCGTTCTGGTTGTCCAGATAGAACCGCAGGTCGAGCCACGGCCGAAGCACCGTGGCCGTGCTGACCTGCGTGGCGGCCACCGCGAGCATGCCGGCGGCGGGCTCGAACCAGCGGATGTCGTCGCTCGAGGCGGTCTCCACCCACGTGTCGGCCAGAGGAAGGAGGCCGTAGCCTTTCGCGATGAACCCCGGCGCGAGCTGTGCCACCGGGACGGTCCCCGTGAAATAGCTCGGGTGGTTCGGGCTCGACACGGTCAGTGTTCCGGAGGCAGCGGACTGCGGCCCGGACAACGTCACCGTGAACGTCGTACCGGTGACGGTGGGGCCCGAGAGGATCGAGAATCCCGCGCTGACGGTCGCGGTGAGACGAAGATCGCCCGGCACCGCGGTTCCGGCCGACGGCACCAGCGCTCCGGTGACCGTGACGGTCTTGCCGAACGTGATGTCGTACTCCGCCTCGTCGAAGAGGATCGCGCCGCCGACCTTCTCACCGGACGCGGCGAAGGCGGGCGAAGCGGTCGAAAGGATGATGGCCGGTGCCGCCCAGGCGGCTGTGCGTGCCACGGTACGGCGGGACACGAGTGGGGTCGGGTCGGCCGGATTGTCGGGGGAAACCATGGGCGCTCCTGTCGATGTATGTGTCAAATGTAGAATTTCTTTTTGACATGTTACACGCTTCTCTCCACGCACGCTGAGTGCCCGCGGCGGCCGGCCTGAGTATCGACGATCACAGATCCGAGTATCGAAGGGCCGCACGCCACACGCGGGACATCGCTCGCTATCCTTGCGGCGTGGCCAAGAAGTCCCGCCGGTCGGAGACCGCCGCCCCCGCAGAGCCGGATCCGACGCTGCAGCGCGCGCAAGGGACCGTCGAGCCGCAGGAGACGCTCAAGGAACGCATCCTCGACGCGACCGAGCCGCTGAAGGAGCGACTGGAGAAACCGGTCGCACGGGTCTCGCGGTGGGCGAAGTGGGTGCAGGCGTTGCGTCCGTACCGCGTCTACATCAACTACTCGCACTCCGACGGCAACCTCCGGGCGGCCGGAATGGGCTTCCAGTCGCTGTTCGCCATCTTCGCCGCCGTCTGGCTCGGGTTCTCGGCGGCCGGCGCCTGGCTGACCAGCAACCCCGATCTCTTCCAGTCGCTGGTGACGATCATCAATCGCGCCGTGCCCGGGCTCATCTCCACCGACACCACGGAGGGCGTGATCAGCGCCCAGCAGCTCCAAGAAGCGACGGGCTTCGGCTGGTCGGGCGTCATCGCGGCGATCGGCCTCCTCTGGACGGCGATCGGCTGGCTCTACTACACGCGCCAGGCCGTGCGCGCGGTCTTCGGCCTCAGCCGGGACACGACGAACTACGTGCTGCAGAAGATCCGCGACCTGTTCCTGGCGCTCGCCTTCGGCCTGGTGCTCATCGTCTCCGCGCTCGTCTCCATCGTGAGCACGCAGGCCGTCACCCTGTTCCTCCAGCTGGTCGGCCTCACCTCCGACAGCTTCTGGTCCGACACGCTCACGCGGTTCTCCGGACTGCTGATCTCCGTGATCCTCAACATCTTCACCCTCGGCGCGATGTTCCGGGTGATGGCCCGCGTCGCGATCCCGTGGCGCAACCTGTTCTTCGGCGTGCTGCTCGGCGCCCTGGTCCTTGCCGGCCTGAGCGCGCTGGGCGGCGTGCTGATCACGGGCGCGACCAAGAACCCGCTCCTCGCCACCTTCGCCGTGTTCATCGGGCTCCTGCTCTGGTTCAACCTGGTGTCCCGGGTCATCCTGCTGTCGGCGTCCTGGATCGCGGTCGGAATGTTCGACTCCGGACTCTCGCCGCGCATGGTCACGCCCGAACAGGCCGCCGCCGAGCGGGCCGCGGCGGAGTACCAAGCGCGGGTCCTCGTGGCCAAGGCCGAGCTCCAGGACGCGAAGGACGACCTCGCGGGCGCACGCTTCTTCGCCCGGCTCGGCGCACAGCGCAGGGTCGAGAAGGCCGAGCACCGGCTCAACGACCTGCTCGACGAGAGCAGCGTCGGCGCGCGCCGGTAGGCTGGGAGCATGCCCTCGAAACCCCTGCGCATCGCGACGGTCAACGTCAACGGCATCCGTGCCGCCTTCCGCAAGGGCATGGGCTCGTGGCTCGACTCGCGCGACGTCGACATCCTCGCGCTGCAGGAGGTGCGCGCGTCCAGCGAAGACCTCCAGGGCCTCCTGGGCGACGGTTGGGACATCGTGCACGACCCCGCCACGGCCAAGGGGCGCGCCGGCGTGGCCATCGCCAGCCGGCACCGCGCGCACATCCACCGGGTCGAACTCGGGGCGACCGACTTCGACAGCGCCGGACGCTGGCTGGAGGCCGATTACGAGATCGGCTCGAAGATCATCACGGTGGTCAGCGCCTACGTCCACTCGGGCGAGGCCGGAACCGAGAAGCAGGATGCGAAGTACACCTTCCTCGACGCGATGGAGGCGCGGCTTCCGGAGTTGCAGAAGCACAACCCCCTCGCAGTCGTGATGGGCGACCTCAATGTCGGCCACAGGAAGCTCGACATCCGCAACTGGAAGGGCAACGTCAAGAAGGCCGGCTTCCTCCCCGAGGAACGCGCGTATTTCGACCGCATCCTCGGCGCGGAGGACGATCCTCACTACAACGACGGCGCCGGCCTCGGCTGGGTGGACGTCGGGCGCAAGGCGGCCGGCGAGGTCGACGGCCCGTACACCTGGTGGTCTTGGCGGGGGCAGGCGTTCGACAACGACACCGGCTGGCGCATCGACTACCAGCTGGCCTCGCCGGCGCTGGCGGCGACGGTCAAGCACTACGCGGTCGACCGCGCATCGGCCTACGACGAGCGATGGTCCGACCACACCCCCGTGGTCGTCGACTACGCCATCTGAGCGCAGCGGGCCGCAGAAGCACCGGCACACACCCACACCACCCGATCCACCGGGCATCGACTTCGAAGGCATTGACATGAGCACACTCCCCCGCCTCTATTCGGGCATGCAGCCGTCGGCGGACTCCCTCCACCTGGGCAACTACATCGGCGCGCTGCTGCAGTGGAAAGATCTGCAGAGCAGCCACGACGCGTTCTTCTCCGTCGTCGACCTCCACGCGATCACGGTCGCGCAAGACCCCGCCGAACTGCGCGAGAAGACCCGCCGCACCGCGGCTCAGTACATCGCGGCGGGCATCGACCCGTCGGCCTCCACCCTCTACGTGCAGTCGCACGTGCCCGCGCACGCCCAGCTCGCCTGGGTGCTGAACACGATCACCGGGTTCGGCGAGGCGGCACGCATGACCCAGTTCAAAGACAAGTCGGCCAAGCAGGGCGCCGACGCGACCTCGGTCGGACTCTTCGCGTATCCGGTCCTGATGGCCGCCGACATCCTGCTCTTCGACGCGGAGGTGGTGCCGGTCGGCGACGACCAGCGCCAGCACGTCGAACTCACCCGCGACCTGGCCGAACGGTTCAACAGCCGCTTCGGCGAGACGTTCGTCGTGCCGCAGGCGATGATCCTGAAGGACGGCGCGCGCGTCTACGACCTCCAGAACCCCGAGTCGAAGATGTCGAAGTCGTCGGAGTCGGGTGCCGGCATCGTCTGGATGCTCGACGAGCCCGACGTGACCCGCAAGAAGATCATGCGCGCGGTCACCGACACCGACGGCGTGGTCTCGTTCGATCGTGCGGGCAAGCCCGGCATCTCCAATCTGCTCAGCATCTACTCGGCACTCACGGGCCGACCCGTCGCCGACATCGAGCTCGAGTACGACGGCACGGGCTACGGCGACTTCAAGAAGGGTCTCGTGGAGGTCGTGGTCGAGACGTTCGGCCCCGTGCGGGAGCGCGCTCTCGACCTGCTCGCCGATCCGGCCGAACTCGACCGCATCCTCGCCGGCAACGCCGAGCGCGCGAGCGAGGTGGCGGAGCGCACGCTCGCCAAGGCGTACAACGCGGTCGGGCTGCTGCGGCGGGCGCGCTGATGGCGCGGGTGCCGGTGCGGCTGGCGGGCGGCCCGCTGGTTCTGTCGGCGCCCGGCATCGACGACATCGACCGGATCGCGGAGCTCTGCCGCGATCCCGCGATCGCCGCCTGGACCACGGTTCCCAGCCCGTACGAGCGCGAGGACGCCGAGCGCTTCGTCACGCGCACCGTGCCGGACGCCTGGGCCGGCGGGCGCGAGTGCACGTGGGGCGTCCGCGACGCATCGACGGGCGTGCTCCACGGTATGGCGGGACTCCACCGCATCGAAGACGGCGAAGCGGAGATCGGATACTGGCTCGCCGAGTCGGCACGGGGGCGCGGCTGGATGACGCTCGCGGTGGGGATGATGCTGGACTTCGCGTTCGCGACGGCACCCGACGGGTTGGCGCTTCAGCGGGTGGTCTGGCACGCCTTCGGCGGCAACGCTGCGAGCGCGGCGGTCGCCCGGCGGGCGGGCTTCCGGTGGGAGGGGGTCGCCCGTCAGGGGGTCGTGCACCGCGGCGTGCGTCGGGACGAGTGGCAGGCCGGCC
>NZ_CAMFLC010000095.1 GCF_945957465.1 uncultured Leifsonia sp. | reverse complement strand
CCGCAGATCGGCTCTGCGCAGCCCGACGGATCCCCGCAGATCGGCTCTGCGCAGCCCGACGGATCCCCGCAGATCGGCTCTGCGCGGCCCGCGGTCTCCGGGACTGTCGGCGCGCCGACAATCGCTGCCGCATCCGACCCCGCCGCCCGGCTGCGGGCGCCGAAGGCGGACAAGCACCTGCCGCGCGTGATCACGCGCGAACAGATGGACGGGCTCCTCGCTGCGCTCAGCGCGCGCGCGGAGGACGGCGAACCGGCCGCCCTGCGCGACGTCGTCGTCATCGAACTGCTCTACGCCGCCGGGATCCGGGTGAGCGAGCTCACCGGCCTCGACGTCGACGATGTCGATCTCGAACGGCTCACGCTCCGGGTCGTCGGAAAGGGCAGCAAGGAGCGGGTGGTGCCGTTCGGCGTACCCGCTCTCCGGGCCGTTCGGCGCTATCTCTCCGCAGCCCGTCCTGCCCTCGCCGGTGAGCGCTCCGGCCCGGCCCTGCTGCTCGGCGCTCGCGGCGGACGACTCGGGACGCGCGCCGTCTACCAGCTGGTGGCATCCCTGCTGGCGGACCTGCCCGGCGGCGGACCGGCCGGTCCCCACACACTGCGTCACACGGCCGCCACCCACCTGCTCGACGGTGGCGCCGACCTCCGCGCAGTCCAGGAGATCCTCGGGCACGCCAGCCTCGGAACCACCCAGATCTATACGCACGTCTCCACCGAACGGCTGAAGGAGACCTACCGGATCGCACATCCCCGCGCGTGATTCAGCCCGTCGCGGGGCCCCGCAACGGGAGCAGGACCGAATGCGGTACGCGGTCGAAGAACAGCAGCGGCGACACGTACGCACCGTCGACCCGGACGCCCACGTGCAGGCAGATCGAGGAGCAATGCGCACCGGTGCTCACCACCCCGAGCGGGTCGCCGCGCACCACGACGTCGCCCACGCGCAGTCCCTCGGCGACGAGCGGCTCGTACGACGACAGCACCCCTGAGCCGTGATCGAGCGTCAGCACGGGACGGTCGACCACGACGCCGGCGAAGTGCACGATGGCGTCCGACGGTGCGACCACCGGAGTGCCCGGTTCGACGGCCAGGTCGATGCCGCGGTGACCGGCGGCGTACGGCGACGGCGGTGCCGCGTAGGCCTGCACGATCCGCTCCCGAGCGACAGGCCACTGCCAGCGCGGAAGAGCGGCCGCCCGCTCTGCGCCGCTCGCGCCACGACCTGAATCCCCGCTCCCATCGGCTGCCGCCCCCGCCCCGGACACCCCCAGCATCCCGACGAGCGCCGCCGCGGTCGCCGTCACCACCGTCGCTCTCGCGCACCGGATCGCTGTGCGTCCCGACCCCATCTGCCGTCCTCCTTCCTCCGTCGCCGGACGTTGTCAACCCTCGCGCGACCGGCCGCGAATGCGCCCCGTGATCGCGCGATCGGTGGACGAGCGACAACAGCCCGTCGATGTGGAGGACTCTTCTGCCCGTCCGGATTGCGGCGTACCGTGTCCAACGCCGCGACGCGTTCGGTCGCGCGCTACAACCGAAGAGGGATGACATGTCTGATCAACGCAGCACCGGTTCCGACCGAGAGCAGGCGGCCGACGGGGGAGAAGGGGCGCCCCAGCCCACGGCCGCGATGAAACGAAAGGTCGTCGGGCTCGCCACCGCCGCAGCGGTCGGCGGCTTCCTGTTCGGATTCGACTCGTCCGTGATCAACGGCGCGGTCGACTCCATCCAGCACCACTTCGCGCTGAACGCGTTCGTCACCGGCTTCATCGTCGCCGTCGCCCTGCTCGGCTGCGCAGTGGGCGCCTACTTCGCCGGACGCCTCGCCGACCGGTGGGGGCGCATCCGGGTCATGCTGATCGGCGCCGTGCTCTTCCTCGCCAGCTCGATCGGCGCCGGGCTGTCCTTCTCGGTGTGGGATCTGGGCTTCTGGCGCATCATCGGAGGCCTCGGCATCGGCATCGCGTCCGTCGTGGCGCCGGCCTACATCGCCGAGATCGCGCCGAAGCAACGGCGCGGCGGACTCGCGTCGCTGCAGCAGCTCGCCATCACGATCGGTATCTTCGTCGCGCTGCTCTCCGACGCCCTGCTCGCCGGTGCGGCCGGTGCCGCCGCGAACCAGCTCTGGTTCGGGCTCGAGGCCTGGCGATGGATGTTCCTCGTCGGCGTCGTCCCGTCGGTCGTCTACGGGCTCCTCGCGCTCGTGCTGCCCGAGTCGCCCCGTTACCTCCTGGCCACCGGCCGGCACGACGAAGCACGGGCGATCTTCTCGACCCTGGTGCCCGAGGAGGACGTCGACCGGCAGGTGCGCGACATCGAGCAGGCGATCGAGCAGGACAAGGACGCGGCGAAAGGCACCCTGCGCGGCAACCGGTTCGGGCTGAAGCCGATCGTCTGGATCGGCATCATCCTGTCGGTGTTCCAGCAGTTCGTGGGCATCAATGTGATCTTCTACTACTCGACGACGCTGTGGCGGGCCGTCGGCTTCACCGAGAGCAACTCGCTGCTGATCACCGTCATCACCTCGGTGACCAACGTGGTCGTGACCGTCGTGGCGATCCTCCTCGTGGACCGCGTCGGTCGCCGCCCCATCCTGCTGACCGGCTCCGTGGGCATGGCGCTGTCGCTGGCGGTCATGGCGCTGTCGTTCAGCTTCGCCTCCAAGTCGGGAGGCGAGGTGTCGTTGCCCAACCCGTGGGGTCCGATCGCGCTGGTCGCCGCGAACCTGTTCGTGATCTTCTTCGGCGCGTCGTGGGGGCCGCTGGTCTGGGTGCTGCTGGGGGAGATCTTCCCGCCCCGCATCCGCGGTGCGGCACTGGGCGTCGCCGCGTCGGCGCAGTGGGTCGCGAACTTCCTGGTCACGGTCTCGTTCCCGCCCATGTCCGACTTCTCGCTCCCCTTCACCTACGGTATGTACGCCGTGTTCGCCGCCCTGTCGTTCTTCTTCGTGTTCTTCAAAGTGCCCGAGACGAACGGGATGGCACTCGAGCACGCCGAGACGCTGTTCGCCAACGCGGGCCGCAGTCGCGGCCCGCAGGTGCGGTCGTCGGGAGACTCCGTCCCGCGGGCCTGAGCACCGCGGGCTCCCGCGAACCCGACGAGCCGGGATCCTGCTAGGATGTTCCCTGCACTCCGCACGTCGGAGTGACTACGCGTGTCCGCAACGCCCTCGTCGCAGGGCGGGCGCGTCTCCACCGGTCTCCTGATCATCCACCACGGTTCTTCCGTGCGGGTGCGCGGGTGCGGAGCAGCGCAGGGCACCAGGCGCGGCGATCGACCGATCGTCGCGGGACAACCGAGAGTCGCGACCCCGCCTCAGGGCCGGGCGCGCAAGACAAGGAGAACGGCAATGGCCGTCGTCACCATGCGCCAGCTGCTCGACAGCGGCGTCCACTTCGGACACCAGACCCGCCGCTGGAACCCGAAGATGAAGCGCTTCATCCTCACCGAGCGCTCCGGCAGCTACATCATCGATCTGCAGCAGTCGCTCGCGTACATCGACAAGACCTACGAGTTCGTCCGCGAGACGGTCGCCCACGGTGGCACCATCCTCTTCGTCGGCACCAAGAAGCAGGCGCAGCAGGCGATCGCCGAGCAGGCGACCCGCGTGGGCCAGCCCTACGTGAACCAGCGCTGGCTGGGCGGTCTGCTGACGAACTTCTCGACCGTGTCCAAGCGCCTCGCGCGCATGAAGGAGCTCGAGGAGCTCGACTTCGAGGGCACCACGAGCGGCTTCACCAAGAAGGAGCTGCTGATCAAGAAGCGCGAGCTCGACAAGCTGCACAAGTCGCTCGGCGGCATCCGCAACCTGTCGAAGACCCCGAGCGCCATCTGGGTCGTCGACACCAAGAAGGAGCACCTCGCGATCGACGAGGCGAAGAAGCTGGGCATCCCGGTCATCGCCATCCTCGACACGAACTGCGACCCCGACGAGGTCCAGTACCCGATCCCGGGCAACGACGACGCCATCCGCTCCGTCACGCTGCTCACCCGCATCGTCGCCGACGCCGCGGCCGAGGGCCTCATCCAGCGCCACCAGAAGCCCGAGGAGGGCTCCGAGCAGGCCGAGCCGCTCGCCGAGTGGGAGCAGGAGCTCCTCGCGCAGTCCAGCGACGAGGTCCAGGCCTCCGCCGAGAACGAGAAGGCGGCCGACGCCGACCTCGCCGAGGCCAAGGCGGACTCCGCCGAGGTCGTCGCCGAGGGCGAAGCCGACGCCGAGGCCAAGTAAGCAACTCCACCACGTCAAATCAGAAGGTTCCAGTCAGAACATGGCAAACATCAGCATCGCTGACATCAAGGCCCTGCGCGAGCAGCTCGGCACCGGCATGGTCGACACCAAGAAGGCCCTCGAGGAGGCCGGTGGCGACATCGAGAAGGCCACCGAGATCCTGCGCCTGAAGGGCGCGAAGGGCAACGCCAAGCGCGCCGACCGCTCCACCTCCGAGGGCCTCGTGGCCGCGAAGGAGAACGGCAACGGCACCGCGACGATGATCGAGCTCGCGTGCGAGACCGACTTCGTCGCCAAGGGCGAGAAGTTCATCGCGCTGGCCGACAAGGTCCTCGACGCGGCCGCGGGTGCCACCACCGTCGAGGAGGCGCTGGCCGCCCCCGCCGGGTCGCAGACCGTCGCCGAGCTCATCGGCGACGAGGCGGCGATCCTCGGCGAGAAGGTCGAGCTGCGCCGCATCGCCGTCGTCTCCGGCGAGAGCTTCGCGATCTACCTGCACAAGACCTCCAAGGACCTGCCGCCGCAGGTCGGCGTGGTCGTCGGCTACGCCGGCGGCGACGCGGAGACCGCCCGCAGCATCGCGCAGCACATCTCGTTCGCCAACCCGACCTACCTCACCCGCGAGGACGTCCCGGCCGACGAGGTCGAGAACGAGCGTCGCATCGTCGAGGAGATCTCGCGCAACGAGGGCAAGCCGGAGGCCGCGCTCCCGAAGATCATCGAGGGCCGCCTCGGCGCCTACTTCAAGCAGGTCGCACTGCTCGAGCAGGAGTACGCCCGCGACAACAAGCTGACCATCGCCCAGGTCCTCAAGGACTCGGGTCTGACCGTCTCGGGCTTCGCCCGCTTCAAGGTCGGCGCCTGACACAGGCATGAAGGAGTCCGGATCGTGAACCACGATCCGGACTCCTTTTCTGTGCGTGCCCGCGCTGTTCAGGCGCCGCGCCCACGCACTAGCGTTAACGAAACACACGGAAGGACTCGTACACGTATGTCGGCATCCACTCAAAGACGCAGGGTCCTCCTCAAACTCTCCGGCGAGGCGTTCGGAGGCGGTCAACTCGGGGTGAACCCCGACGTCGTCAGCAGCATCGCCCGCGAGATCGCCCAGGCGGCGACCGATGTGGAGATCGCCATCGTCGTCGGCGGGGGCAACTTCTTCCGCGGCGCCGAGCTGTCGCAGCGCGGCATGGACCGCGGCCGCGCCGATTACATGGGCATGCTGGGCACGGTCATGAACTCGCTCGCTCTGCAGGACTTCCTCGAGCAGGCGGGTGCGGAGACGCGCGTGCAGTCCGCCATCGAGATGACCCAGGTGGCCGAGCCCTACATCCCGAGGCGCGCCGAGCGCCACCTCGAGAAGGGCCGAGTGGTCATCTTCGGCGCCGGCGCCGGGCTCCCGTACTTCTCGACCGACACCGTCGCCGCGCAGCGCGCGCTGGAGATCAGCGC
>NZ_CAMFLC010000094.1 GCF_945957465.1 uncultured Leifsonia sp. | reverse complement strand
GAAAGTACTAGAGGCGGTGCTGAATAAATGAGACCCACAGCAGGGCTCACCTTCGGAGGACGTTACGAGCTGCAGTCGCGCATCGCGATCGGCGGCATGGGCGAGGTCTGGCAGGCGACGGACCTCGTCATCGGCCGCACCGTGGCGATCAAGATCCTCAAGGACGAGTACCTGGGCGATCCCGGCTTCCTCGAGCGGTTCCGCGCCGAAGCCAGGCACGCCGCACTGGTCAACCATGAGGGCATCGCGAACGTCTACGACTACGGCGAGGAGGAGGGCAGCGCCTACCTCGTCATGGAGCTCGTGCCCGGCGAGGCGCTCTCCACCATCCTGGAGCGCGAGCACGTCCTCAGCACCGACCGCACCCTCGACATCGTCGCCCAGACCGCCGCCGCCCTCCACGCCGCGCACGCGGCAGGTCTCGTTCACCGCGACATCAAGCCGGGCAACCTGCTGATCACTCCGGACGGCCGCGTCAAGATCACCGACTTCGGCATCGCGCGCATCGCCGACCAGGTCCCCCTCACCGCCACGGGCCAGGTCATGGGAACCGTGCAGTACCTGTCGCCGGAGCAGGCCTCCGGCCACCCCGCCTCACCGACGACCGACATCTACTCGCTCGGCATCGTCGCGTACGAATGTCTCGCCGGCCGCCGCCCGTTCACGGGCGAGTCGCAGGTGGCCATCGCGATGGCGCAGATCAACGAGGCTCCGCCCGAGCTGCCCGCCACCGTCGCGGAGCCGGTCCGCAACCTGGTGTTCGCCTGCATCGCGAAGAACCCGGCCGACCGGCCGGCGTCGGCTGCGCATCTCGCGCGCGCGGCACAGGCGCTGCGCCGCGGCGACACCCGCGCCGCGGCCGCGGCCGTGCCCGCGATACTCGGCGCCGCGGCTGCGACCGACGCCGCGACCGTGCTGATGACGTCGCCCAACGCGGCTCCCACCCAGGCCACCACGGTCCTCCCAGCCGCCGCCGCGGGGCAGGTCGTAGAGGAGGAGACCACGGAGGCCCCGGTCGAGGAGAAGAAGCGCAGCCCGTGGACGTGGCCGCTGATCGCCCTCATCGCCCTCCTCGCGCTCGTGCTGATCGGCACGATCATCGCGCTGCTCGCGCAGCCCAAGACACCGACGCCGACGACCACCACCACCGCGGCGCACACGCCGAACTCCCCCACGCCGTCTCCGACGCCGACGCAGACGAGCACGACTGTCCAGATCTCCGAGGGCGACTACCTCGGGCTCACGGCCGACCAAGCGCGCCAGAAGCTGCAGGCCGCGGGGATGGTCGCGGACGTCCAGACCGGATCGGCGGCGTCGACCGCCGGCGAAGTCAACACCGTCTACTCGGTCAACCCGACCGGCCCGGTGCAGAAGGGCTCGACCATCACCGTCAAGGTCTACGGCCCGGTGACGCCGATCCCGACGCCGTCCGACACGGTGTCGGCCAACCCGCCGTCGGGTCAGGGAGCCGCCAACTCCCAGATCACGGTCTCCTTCGGCTCCGCCACGTGTCCCGCCGGGCAGAATCTCACGGGGCGCCGGCTGTTCGTCAACGGCCAGCCGCAGGCGCCGGTGAACGACACGAAGTTCACGTGGTCCCCGACCGCTGCCGGCGACTACACGCTCAGCTACTCGATCTTCTGCAACCAGGGCGAGTCGGTCGAGTCCGCGCAGTCGCCGACCGCACCGTACACGGTCCTGCCTGCGGGAGGCCCCACCTCCACGCCCACCCCGTAAGCCGGAGCCCCGTGCGTCGGAGAGCCGGGAGCAACACGTGACCGCGCGTCCCCAGCACGGGGGAGACATCCAGAGTCGGCCCGCTACACTATCCGGAGCCCGTCACCCGAGAAGGAGTCGTCTTGAGCCCAGATAGCCGCCTGCTCGCAGGCCGATATCAGGTGGGCGAACTCGTCGGGCGCGGAGGCATGTCCGATGTGCACCGCGGCGTGGACACGCGGCTCGGGCGCACAGTGGCCATCAAGCTGCTGAAGCCGTCCCTCGCGACCGATCCGGCGTTCCGCACCCGGTTCCGTCAGGAGGCCCAGGCCGCGGCACGCATGACGCACCCGACGATCGTGCGTGTCTTCGATGCCGGCGAGGAGACCGTCCGTGAGCCGAACGGCCACGAGGCGCCGCTCCCGTTCATCATCATGGAGTACGTCGACGGCGTTCTTCTGAAAGATCTCATCAAGCGCGGGCCGCTCGAGGTCGCGGAGGCGGTGCGCATCACCGACGGCGTCCTGACGGCCCTCGAGTATTCGCATCGTGCCGGAGTCGTGCATCGCGACATCAAGCCCGGCAACGTCATGATCACCACGACCGGCCAGGTCAAGGTGATGGACTTCGGCATCGCCCGCGCGATCAGCGACTCCTCGGCGACCGTGGCGCAGACCACGGCCGTGCTGGGGACGGCGAGCTACTTCTCGCCCGAACAGGCCAAGGGCGAGACGGTCGATGCCCGCACCGACCTCTATTCCACCGGCGTCGTGCTCTTCGAGATGCTCACGGGCCGCCCGCCGTTCCGCGGCGACACCCCGGTCGCGGTCGCCTACCAGCACGTGAGCGAGACGCCGGTCGCTCCGAGCACCATCAACCACAAGGTCTCCCCGGCCATGGACGTCGTCGTGGCGCGGGCTCTCACCAAGGATCGCTTCGAACGCTATCAGACGGTCACCGACTTCCGGCACGACCTCGACGAGGCGGCCGCCGGTCGGGTCCCCGTCCACAAGAGCCAGGACGAGTTCGCTGAAACGTTGTTCGGCGCACCGCCCAGCTCCGTGTCGGGCCCGGAGGCCGCCTTCCGCCAGCTCGCCGAAGACCAGACTCTGGTGCGCACGCAGCGCCGGCCACCCGTCATCTGGATCTGGGCCGGTATCGCCGTCATGGCGGTCGTCATCGTCGCAGTGCTCGCCTGGGTTCTGCGGCTCGCACCCAGCGCGACGATGCCCGAAACCTCTCGCGAGGTTCCCAACCTCTCGGGCCAGCCGATCGACAAGGCCACCAAGCAGCTCGAAGACCTGCACCTCAAGTGGACCCAGACGAGCGAGGAGAGCTCCACCTACCCGACCGGCCAGGTGACGCGCACCGACCCGGCAGCGGGAATCGTCGTCGCCACCGGCGACACGATCACGGTCTACGTCTCGACCGGAAAGAAGGCGGTCTCCGTCCCCGACGTGACGAACATGACGCAGGACGCGGCCAAACAGGCCCTGCAGACCGCCGGGTTGACGGTCGGCCCGGTGACCACCGAGAACTCTGCCACCGTACCGGCGAATGTGGTGATCCAGACCGCCCCGGCGGCCGGCGGCTCAGCGCACGAGGGCGACGCCATCGCCCTCACCATCTCCAGCGGCAAAGTCACGCTGACCGATCTCACCGGTCAGTCGCTGACCGCGGCCACCGCGCTGCTCTCGCAGCTCGGCCTGACGGCGGATCCGAAGGCCGACCCCACCTGCCCGCAGAACTCGGGCACGCCGCTGGTGCACACCCAGTCCGTCGCCCCGGGCGACGTTCCCCAAGGGAGCACCGTCGGGCTCACCTACTGCTCGGGATAGCCGTTTCCTTGCCGCGCGACTCGCAGGGCAGCGACGTCGGTCAGCCCAGTTTGACGAGCGGGTTCAGGGAGCGCGCGGCCTCGGCCGCGCCACGCAGACCGGCGGCCTCCAGCCAGTTGCCCAGCATCCGATAGCCGCCCTCCGTCAACACGGACTCGGGATGGAACTGCACACCGTAGATCGGTGCGTCGCTGTGCTGAAGCGCCATGATGACCCCGCCTGCGGTGCGCGCAGTCACGATGAGTTCCGGCGGAAGAGTCCCGTCCACCACCGCGAGCGAGTGGTACCGCGTAGCGGTGAACGGCTGGGGAACGCCACCGAACAGGAGGCTGTCGTCGTGCTCGACCTGTGAGGTCTTCCCGTGCATCAGCTCCTCGGCATTGGTGACCACGCCGCCGAACGCCTCGGCGATCGCCTGGTGCCCGAGGCAGACTCCGAGCAGCGGCGTGCGCGATGCGAGCGCGAGCTCGACCACGGGGATGGAGACACCCGCGTCGGTGGGCTTTCCCGGCCCCGGCGAGACGAGCACAGCGTCGAAGTCGGCGACGCGCTCCGCGAGATCCGCCACGGCGATGTCGTCGTTCCGCACGACCTCCGTCTCGGCGCCCAGCTCGCGCAGGTAGCCGTTGAGCGTGTAGACGAAGCTGTCGTAGTTGTCGATGACGAGTACACGGGTCACGGGCCCACGGTACCTTCCTGCGGACCCAAGAGCGAATCCACCCAGGGGAAGACCCACGTGACGAGCGCCCAGAGAACGACGACGGCCAGGACGACCAGGATGAGGATCCGCAGCCAGATCGGGCCGGGCAGGATCCGCCACAACGCTCCATACATGTGTCAGCCTCCTGCCACCGCGGCGCGGATCTCGTCGGGGACGTCCTGAGTCGGGGCGAAGCCCTCGAACACGTTATAGGCGATCAGCCGCTCGCCGGCATGGAAGGGCGGATTGCAGGTGGTGATGGTCATCAGCCGATCGACCGGCTGGACGTCCGGGTGCCGTGGCACGGCGGCGATCACCTGCACCTGACTGGGCTGCACATACTCGAAGTTGCGGAAGACATAGGTGTACCAGCCGTCCTTGGTCTGCACGTAGATGCGATCGCCCACGCGAAGCTTCGACAGGTCGATGAAGGTGTTGCCCCAGCCGGAGTCGTGTCCGGCCACCGCGAAGTTGCCGACCTGGCCCGGCATCTGGGTGTCGGCGTAATGGCCGACGCCGGCGGTGTAGCTGTTCAGCACCTTCTCCACGTCGACCGTCTGCCGGATCGTGCGCTTCCAGTCCGCCCCGAGGCGCGGGATGTAGATCACGGCGAACGGATCGTAGTCCGCCGGGACGGCCATGACCGGCGGGTCGACCGACACCGGCTTCGAACCCTCGGTCGGCGTCGGCCGCGGAGTGGACGTGGCCTCGTCGATCCACTTCTTGCTCTGCTGTTCCGCCGCCGAGGTCTGCTGCCCGGACAGGACCAGGTTGTTCCACCAGACCTGCCAGCCCAGGAACAGCCCGACGAGAATGCCCGCGGTGATCAGCAGCTCGCCCACGACGCCGATGATGGTATCGACGGGGCCGCGCTTGCGCCGGGGCCTCCTGGCGACCCGGCGGCCGCCGGCGCCGCGGTGACGCTCGGGCTCGGCGGGTGCAGTCATATGACAGATTCTAATCGTGGGCGAGGCGTTGCAAGCCGGGTGTTTCCCGGGAACCGCACGCCTCGGTCGCCGCGAACCTCCAGTTCCCTCCCGCTACACTGTTGTGCTATGGCACGCACCAAGTCCAAGACCAAGCTCGAGCGCTCCGCACGCACCGAGCGCAGCTCGGCCGCAACAGGCGAGGACACCCCGAACCCCGTCTGGTTCAAGCCCGTGATGTTCGGCTTCATGCTCCTCGGGCTCATCTGGATCATCGTCTTCTACGTCAGCCAGAACCAGTACCCGATCCCCGCGCTCGGCGCGTGGAACATCCTGGTCGGCTTCGGTATCGCCTTCATCGGCTTTCTGATGACCACGCGGTGGCGCTGAGCGGCGTCCAGCCCTCTGTCCACTTATCCACAGCCCTTTTCCCCACAGCTCGGCCGCTGACAGTCGGCTTCTCCCCAGTGTTAATAAGCCTGTGGAGAGTTACACCGGTGTAATTATCCCCAC
>NZ_CAMFLC010000093.1 GCF_945957465.1 uncultured Leifsonia sp. | reverse complement strand
CGCGGCCCGCCCCCCGGGCGTCCCGGGCGGGGCTGGGTTCCGGTGTTCCCCCCCCCCACCGCGGGGGCGCGGCCCCCCAGCTGGCCCCCGCCGCCGCTGCGCACCCACCTCCGGCCGCTCGCCGGACCTACACCGCAGAACGCCCTCCGGGAGGCCGTCATGGCGCTCCAGACGAACACGACAGGATCCGGCGATGGCCGCCGTTAGCGGGTTCTGGCCGTTCCGCCGCCGCACGAAGGCGCCCGAGGCGGAGCCGCCGAGCGATCCCGATCCCGAACAGGCGACGAACGCGGCGAACGGGCGGGCCGTGCGCATCCTGCTCGGCCTCGCCGGCGGCGTCGTGGTCGCGATCGGAATGCACGCCATCGCCGGCATCCTCGCCCCGACCCTCCTGGCCCTCATCCTGGTCATCTGCGCTCAGCCGGTCCGGGTCTGGCTCGAACGGCACGGCACGCCCTCCGGGGTCGCGACGGGAGCCGTCGCCCTGACGACCTTCGCGCTGCTCGCCGGCTTCGTAGCGCTGCTGATCCTCGCGCTGGCCCAGTTCGTGGGGATGCTTCCGCAGTACAAGGCGCAGTTCCAGGCGCTCGGCCAGCAGTTCGCGAACTGGCTCTCGAGCATCGGGATCAGTCCGCAGGATCTGAAGACCGTCACACAGGGCTTCGACCCGACGAAGCTCGTGAACGTCTTCACCGGAGTGCTCGGCGGCGCGTTCGGTCTGGTGACCTTCGGGGTGATCGTGCTGACGATGCTGATCCTGATGCCGGCCGACGCGGCATACACGCCGACCCTGCTCCGTCAGCTGAAGCCCGCCAAGCCGAACCTGGTGTACGCCATGGCCGGCTTCGCGCACAGCGTGCGCCGCTACATGGTCGTCACGACCGTGCTCGGCATCGTCCAGGGCGTGATCAACGGCATCGCGCTGTGGATCCTGGGGGTGCCTGCGGCGCTTCTCTGGGCGATCCTGTCGTTCCTGTGCAGCTTCATACCGAACGTGGGCTACTTCCTCGCGCTGGTTCCCCCACTGGTGTTCGGCTACCTCGTCGGCGGCTGGGGCACCGTCATCGCCATCATCGTCATCTACGGGATCGTCAACGCCGTCGTGCAGTCGGTCGTGCAGCCGAAGGTCGTCGGCAATGCGGTGGCGCTGAGCCAGACGCTCACGTTCTTCTCCGTGCTGCTGTGGGCCGTGGTCCTGGGCGCGATCGGCGCCATCCTGGCGATCCCGCTCACCTTGCTGTTCCGCGCGATCCTGGTGGACTCCGACCCGCGGGCCCGCATCTGGCGCGCCGCGATCGGCGACCTCCGCGAGACCAAGGACCTGATGAAGGCGGAGTCGGCGGAGGCCAAGGCCGAACGCAAGTCCGCGAAGCTCGCCAGGCACACTCCCGCCGCCGACCGGAACGCGGAGCGGAAGGAGGAGTAGACGCGAAGCGCGAACGCGGGTTCCCTCCCGCCCGAACTGGGCATCGCGCTCAGTGCTGCAGCGTCGTCTTCAGCAGGATGACGACGACGCCGAACAGTCCGGTGATGACGGCACCCAGCAGGCAGATCAGCACCGACCTGCCGCGCATGTGGAACACCAGGTAGCCCAGCAGTGCCAGCAGCAGCACCGTGAGCCAGAGCGACAGGTAGACACCGAGCGTGGCCGGGAGGACCCCGATCGCGGCGAGCAGCAGCGGGACGCTCGGGACGACGGCGGCCTC
This sequence comes from uncultured Leifsonia sp., assembly GCF_945957465.1. Lineage (GTDB taxonomy): Bacteria > Actinomycetota > Actinomycetes > Actinomycetales > Microbacteriaceae > Leifsonia. Next base: position 4,154 of record NZ_CAMFLC010000093.1, on the reverse strand, counting down.
CAGCATGCCGCTCGACTCGAACAGCGCGTGGCCGAACGCGTCGCGCACTCGCGCCCGGACGCTCTCGTCGGCACCGTGGAAGCCCAGGGCCGTGGAGTACACGTGCGCCATCCAGAACACGACGATGCTCACCAGGCTGAACACCAGCACATGGAGCGCGTCCGACTGGGTCTGATCGCTCGGACCGCCAGAGCTGGCTGCGACGACGCTCGCATACACGATGGTGCCGTAGATGCCGGCGGGTGTTCCCCAGTGCCGCCACAGCGCCCTCTGCACCCGGACGCTGCTGTCGGGCCGCACAGAGGACCGGTTGAGATCCATCGAGTCCATGAAGACATCATGGTCCGCCCGGGAGTGCGCCGTCAGTCCTGTTCGGGAAACCGCGCCTCCGTCATCAGGCCGCCCTGCGCCGCCGCCGATCCGGCGCGTCCCCCGCCGCGGCCGCGCAGGACGAAGGCCGCGCCGACCGCCGCGCCGGCCAGCGGACCGACGATGTACACCCAGTAGGCGTCCCAGTGGCCGCTCACGAGGTCCGGCCCGAAGGTGCGGGCCGGGTTCATCGAGGCGCCGGAGATCGGGCTCGCCCACAGACCGGCCAGCGCGATGTAGGCGCCGACGCCGAACGCGCCGATGATGCCGAGGTTCTGGGCTCCGGAGGCCGTGCCCAGGATGACGCTGACCAGGCCGAACGTGAGCACCGCCTCCATCAGCAGCGCATCCCACGAGCCGGAGCCCGACGCCGGGTAGTTCGAGCCGTAGCGCGACGACACGTGCGTCACCCCCTCCAGGAACCAGGCCGCCAGCCAGGCGCCGACGAGCTGCACGAGGATGTAGCCGGGCACCCGTACCCACGGGAAGTCGCCGCGCAGCGCGAAGGCGACGCTGACAGCGGGGTTGAGGTGCGCACCCGATATCTTGCCCATGAAGAGGATGATCGCGAAGACCATCAGCGCCGGCGCCGTCACCGCCGCCGTTCGCGAGATCGTGTCAGGGAACGCCTGGCCCATCATGCCGCCGCCGGCCGCGACCAGCACGAGGAAGAACGTGCCGAGCAGCTCGGAGAAGAGTCGCCGCCACTCCTGCGACGAGTCGTGGAAGTCTTCGATGGACTGGCCGATCGTCGCCGGAACGTGCATGAACCGTCCGTGCACGATGTCGCTCACGACGCCGGCGGCGCCCTCGTCGCGATGCGGGCCGGGGCTGCCGGTCACCCGTGCTGGATGCCTCTCTGACACGATGTCTCCTCACGTCTCAGGACTGAACGGTCTCCGCCCTGCGCGGCTCCACGGACAGGTCGCTGCCGCCCTCCGCCGTGAGCCGCCGGCCCACCCGCACGAGCTGCGGCTCGTCGGAGAACGCTCCGGCGAACAGCGCCTCCCCTTTGCGGAAGGTCGGCGACTGCTCCAGCAGATGCTGCGGCACGAACCCGAACACGTCGGCGATCTCGTCGAGGTCGCGCGGCGAGTTCATCCGCATCAGGCCGAGGTTGTCGCACTGCGACAGCACGTTCGGGTGGATCTTCGTCGGCCGCTGCGTCGACAGGAACAGCCACAGCCCGAACTTGCGGCCCTCCGCCGCGATCTGGATGAGCTGCTCGGTGAGCTGGGCCTCCACGCTGTTGCGCGGCACCGGAGGGCAGAAGTTGTGGGCTTCGTCGAGGACGATCAGGAGCGGGTCGCGGTCCATCCGCCGCTCCCAGAGGTGCTCGAGCACGCACAGCGCGGCGGCCTGCGGCTCCGCCTGGTGCGCGAAGCCGCCCACGTCGAGCACGGTGACGCGGGGCCGCTCGTCGAGGTCGTCCACGGCGGAGGAGCCGCCGAACGACCACAGCGGCCAGTCCAGGATCTCCAGGTTGTCGATGCGGATGCCCAGCCGCCGCCGTGCCGGGTCGTCGGAGGTGGCGAGCGCGTCCAGGAAACGCTGCTTGTCGAAGTGCTGCCCCGGCGACTTGTCCAGGTGCAGGAGGGCGTTGTACTCCTCCTCGTCCACGATCGGGTCGAGCCGGCCGACCGCCGCCTGCGAACGCACGCTGAGGTCGATGTAGCGGGCGTGCAGCTGCGGCTCCTCGCGGGTGCTGGAGTGGAAGACCCGGATGTCGAACCGGTCGAAGCGCTCGCGCTCCTCCGGGGTCACGTCGTCGCGCGTGCGCGAGATCCGCACGAAGTCGGCATTCGGGTCGAGAACCGCCATCGGCAGCTCGGTCTGCAGCAGCAGCTGCTCCAGCACCACACCGAGCGCGTAGGTCTTACCCGACCCGCTCTGGCCGCACCAGAAGGTGTGCCGGTTGAACCGCGACCCGTCGATGACGGCGGGACGGTCGGGCGCGTCGACGGTGGTGCCGATCGTGAGCGGGATCATCGGGGAACCTTCCGGGTCGTGGTGGTGAGCGAGGTCAGGGCGGTGTCGAGGCTGATCGCCGCACGGATGAGAGCCAGGTGCGTGAACGCCTGCGGGAAGTTGCCGAGCTGGAGGCCGGCCGGATCGATCTCCTCGGCGAACAGCCCCAGGTGGTTGCCGTAGGTGAGCATCTTCTCGAACGCATACTGGGCCTCGTCGAGCCGGCCGGCGTCGGTCAGCGCACAGACGTAGAAGAACGAGCACAGCGAGAACGTGCCTTCCTCGCCGGGAAGGCCGTCCGGTGAGGCGGCCGGGTTGTAGCGGTAGACCAGGCTGTCGGTGACCAGCTCCTCACCGATTGCGTCGAGCGTCGACAACCACATCGGGTCGGTCGGCGAGATCATCCCCACCAGCGGCATGAGCAGGGTGATGGCGTCCACGACGTCCGTGCCGGGATACTGCGTGAACGCCTTCCGTTCGTCGTTCCAGCAGCGTGTGAACACCTGCTCGTAGATGGCGTCGCGGGTGCGGATCCAGCGGTCGAGCGGGGCCGGCCGGCTGCGCTCGCGGGCGATCGTGATGGCGCGGTCGAACGCGACCCAGCACATGATGCGGCCGTAGGTGAAGTCTTTGCGACCCCCGCGGGTCTCCCAGACCCCCTCGTCGGGCTGGTCCCAGTTGTCGCCCAGCCAGTCGAGGATGCCGACCAGCTTCATCCAGCCCGGGTGCCCGATGGGATGGTGGTCCTCGGCGATGGACAGCGCGTCCAGCGCCTCACCGTAGATGTCGAGCTGCAGCTGGTCGGCGGCGCCGTTGCCGATGTGCACCGGCTGCGAGCTCTGGTAGCCCTCGAAGTGGTCGAGCGTCAGCTCCTCCAGGTCGGAGGATCCGTCGATGCGGTACATGATCTTGAGCGGACCGGACTCGCCCCCCGCCTGCTCGGCCACCCGGTCGGCGGTCCACAGGGCGAAGGCGATCGCCTCGTCCTCGTAGCCGAGCGCGAGCAGCGAGTACACCGAGAACGAAGCGTCCCGGATCCAGGTGTAGCGGTAGTCCCAGTTGCGCACGCCGCCGAGTTGCTCGGGGAGGGCCGCCGTCGGTGCCGCGACAAGCGCGCCGCTCGGCGCGTACTGCAGCAGCTTGAGCACCATCGCGGAGCGCTCGACGTCCTCCCGCCACCTGCCCGAGTAGCTGCTGCGGCCGATCCAGTCGCGCCAGAAGGCGACCGTCTCGCGGAACAGCCGGTTGCCGCGCGCCCGTCCGATGTCGCGGGGCTCGCCGCGCGGCTCGGTCTCGAACGCGAAGATGCGGATGTCACCGGCGGCGACCGTGAACTCGGTGACCACGTCGCCGTGGACGAGCGCCTCCGGCTCGACGCCGTGCAGCGCAGCGCTCGTGGTGTCGTCGGCGAACAGCACACCGTGGTCGGAGGCCGTCGCCGAGTGCTCGCTGCGTCCGTAGTCGAACCGCGGGCGGCACTCCAGCCGGAACCTCAGCTCGCCGCGCACCACCCGCACCGCACGGACGATGAGCCGACGTGCGGTGGGAATGTGCGGCTCGTCGGCGACCGGCATGAAGTCGATCACCTCCCCGACGCCCTGCGACGACATGAAGCGCGTGATCAGCACGGCCGTCTGCGGAAAGTACATCTGCCGGATCCGCGCGTCGTCCGCGAGCGCGTGGATGCGGAAATACCCGCCCCTCTCGCGGTCGAGAAGCGATGCGAACATCGTCGGCGAGTCGAATCGCGGGGCGCAGAACCAGTCGATGGACCCCGCGGTCGACACCAGGGCGACGGTCTGCAGGTCGCCGATCAT
>NZ_CAMFLC010000092.1 GCF_945957465.1 uncultured Leifsonia sp. | reverse complement strand
TACTACTGGCACTTCGTCGACGTCGTGTGGATCGGACTGTTCGCGGTCATCTACATCATCCGATAGATCAACAGGAGCTGACCTCACCTCATGCGTCCCCGCGTTCCCGGCACCCAGAAGTCCCGCGCCACAGCCTCCGGCCGCCCCACGGCCGCGCGCAAGACCGGTCGCCGCCACCCGCTCGCCACCGTCGCGCTGCTCGCCATCGGCCTCGGCCTCACCGGCGGCGCCTACGCCGCCTTCACCACCACGACGGCCTCGGCCGACCCGGCTCAGGTGCAGACGGCCTCCAAGTCGTCGGTCGAGCAGGGCCAGAAGCTCTTCCAGGCCAACTGCGCCACCTGCCACGGCATGGAGGCGCAGGGCACCGTCAACGCTCCCTCGCTGATCGGCGTCGGTGCCGCCGCCGTCGACTTCCAGGTCGGCACCGGCCGCATGCCCATGCAGATGCAGGGACCGCAGGCGGAGCAGAAGCCCGTCCAGTTCACCGACGAAGAGGTCGCGGCACTCGCCGCCTACGTCGCGTCGCTGGCCCCCGGCCCGTCCATCCCGGAGCAGAAGTACCTCGACGGCAAGGGCGACGCCGCCGCCGGCGCCGAGCTCTTCCGCATCAACTGCGCGATGTGCCACAACGTCGCCGGCGCGGGTGGAGCACTGACCGAGGGCAAGTTCGCCCCGCCGCTGACCGGTGTCAGCGCCCGGCACATCTACGAGGCCATGATCACCGGCCCGCAGAACATGCCGGTGTTCAACGACCTGAACATCTCGCCTCAGGGCAAGGCCGACATCATCACGTACCTCAAGTACATCCAGAACAACCCGTCCCCGGGCGGCTTCGAGCTCGGTTCGCTCGGCCCGGTGGCCGAGGGTCTCTTCCTCTGGATCTTCGGTCTGGGCGCCATCGTCGCCCTGACCGTGTGGATCACGGCGAAGTCCAACTGACCGTTCTGTCGTACTTGTAGAAGCACAGCGTAAGAAGGAGAACAATGGCACAGGACGAGAACGGCGGTCACGAGCTGACGCCAGCCAGTTCGTCGGCCGTCGACGTGCACCGGACCGGCGACCCCGGAACGGCGGTGATCATCCGCGATGCCGTCGAGAACCCCGGTTTCCCGCCGCACCGTCCACGGGTCACCGACCTCGACCCCAAGAAGGAGCGGCGCGCCGAGCGCACCGTCTACACGCTGTTCTATCTGTCCATCGCGGGCTCGGTGTGGGCGGTCGCCGCCTACATGGCGTTCCCGATCAACGACAGCGACCCCGGGTCGGTCCGGCTGAACAACCTCTTCATCGGTCTCGGCATCGCCCTCGCGCTGCTCGCGATCGGCATCGGCGCCGTGCACTGGGGCAAGGCCCTCATGCACGAGAAGGAGGGCGTCGACCTGCGGCACCCGGTGCGCGGCTCGGAGCAGACCACCGCGCGCGCAGCGGAGATCTTCCGCCAGGCCGACCAGGAGTCCGGCTTCAATCGCCGCACGCTGGTGCGCAACAGCCTCATCGGCGCCCTGATCGCCTTCCCGCTGCCCGCGGTCGTCCTGTTCCGCGGTCTCGCGCCGCAGGGCGAGGACCCGGCCGAACTGCTCTCGCAGACCATGTGGGCCAAGGGCATCCGGCTCACGCGCGACCCGTCCGGCACCCCGATCAAGGCGTCCGACGTCACCCTGGGCAGCGCCTTCCACGTCATCCCGGAGGGTCTGAACGACGCCCCCGACATGCTCGAGCAGAAGGCCAAGGCGGCCGTGCTGCTCATGCGCCTCAAGCCCGAAGACCTGCACGTGTCCAAGGGCCGCGAGAACTGGAACTACGACGGCATCGTCGCCTACTCCAAGATCTGCACGCACGTCGGGTGCCCCGTGGCGCTCTACGAGCAGCAGACCCACCACCTGCTGTGCCCGTGCCACCAGTCGCAGTTCGACATCACGCACGAGGCAGAGGTCATCTTCGGACCGGCGAAGCGGCCACTGCCGCAGCTGCCGATCACCGTTGACGCCGACGGATACCTGGTCGCTCGCAGCGACTTCCACGAGCCCGTCGGCCCGAGCTTCTGGGAGCGCCATTGAGCACCACGACCGCCGCAGCCCCTGCGGCAGAAACCACGGTCAAGAGCGGCGGCTTCACAGCGGCGGCCGCCAACTACATCGAGGACCGCACCAGCATCTCCGGTGCGGTCAAGGAGTTCGGCCGCAAGATCTTCCCGGACCACTGGTCCTTCCTGCTCGGTGAGGTCGCCCTCTACAGCTTCATCGTCATCCTGCTGACGGGGACGTTCCTGACGTTCTTCTTCCAGGCGTCGATGGCCGAGGTCGTCTACAACGGCTCGTACGTCCCGCTCAAGGGCATCCACATGTCCGCCGCGATGGAGTCGACGCTCAACATCTCGTTCGAGGTGCGCGGCGGCCTGCTCGTGCGTCAGATCCACCACTGGGCCGCTCTGCTCTTCGTGGCCGCGATCGGGCTGCACATGCTCCGCATCTTCTTCACGGGTGCGTTCCGCAAGCCGCGCGAGCTCAACTGGGTCATCGGCTTCACGCTGTTCATCCTCGCGATGGCCGAGGGCTTCACGGGCTACTCGCTCCCCGACGACCTCCTCTCGGGCAACGGCCTGCGCATCATCGACGGCCTCATCAAGGGCCTCCCGGTGGTCGGCACCTGGATCTCGTTCCTGCTGTTCGGCGGCGAGTTCCCCGGCACGGCGATCGTCGGACGCCTCTACACGCTGCACATCCTGCTGCTGCCGGCGCTGGTCGTCGCGTTCATCGCACTGCACCTCGTGTTCGTGGTCGTCCACAAGCACACGCAGTACGCCGCTCCGGGTCGCACCCAGGGCAATGTCGTCGGTTACCCGGTCCTCCCCGTCTACGCGGCGAAGGCCGGCGGCTTCTTCTTCATCGTGTTCGGTGTCGTCGCGCTCATGGCGTCGCTCTTCACCATCAACCCGATCTGGAACTACGGCCCGTACGACCCCTCCCCCGTGTCCGCCGGAACCCAGCCGGACTGGTACATCGGCTTCGCGGACGGCGCGCTGCGTCTCGTGCCGCCGGGCTGGGAGTTCGTCTGGCTCAACCGCACCTGGTCGTTCAACATCATCGTCCCGGTGGCCATCCTCGGTCTCTTCATCGTGACAGTCATGATCTACCCCTTCATCGAAGCGTGGATCACCGGCGACAAGCGCGAGCACCACATCCTGGACCGCCCGCGCAACGCGGCCACCCGCACCGCCATCGGCGCCGCAGGCGTCACGTTCTACGCGGTGTTCTGGGCGGCGGCGTCGTCCGACCTCATCGCCACGCACTTCAAGCTGACGATGGAGGGCGTCATCCACACGCTCCAGGCGTTGCTCTTCCTCGGCCCGCTCATCGCGTTCGTGCTCACCAAGCGGGTCTGCCTCGCGCTGCAGAAGAAAGATCGTTCGATCGCGCTGCACGGCTACGAGAGCGGCCGCATCGTGAAGCTCCCCGGTGGTGAGTTCATCGAGGTGCACGAGCAGCTCAGCGACTACGAGCGCTGGCGTCTGGTGAGCTACGAGGCGTACGAGCCGCTGATGATCCGCCCGAACAAGCGCGGCAAGATCACGGCCGGCACCCGCATGCGCGCGAGCCTGTCCCGCTGGTTCTTCGAGGACCGTCTCGTGCCGCCGACCCGCGGCGAGCTCGAGTCGGGTCACGGACACCACTGATCCGCTGAACCTTCGTGAAAGCGCCGATCGTCATCGACGATCGGCGCTTTCCCTTTTCCATCCGCCGACCCGGCGGGCTCGCGTGAGGAGCTCCCTGTGACCGATGTGGCCCGTCTCGCTTCCTGGCTCCGTTGCCCGGTGTGCGGTCGTGACCTCGAGCCCGTCGACCGGCTCACGCTCGGCTGCACAGAGGGTCACCGCCACGACGTCAACAAGCGCGGCTACGTGTCCCTCCTGGGCGGCGGCAGCAAGCTCGTGGGCGACTCCGCCGAGATGCTCGATGCCCGTGACGTGGTGCTGGAGGGCGGCGCCTATGCGCCGATCGCAGCCGTGGTCGCGGCGCTCATTCCGGACGCCGGCGGCCTGCGCATGGTCGATGCCGGTGCCGGCACCGGCTACTACCTCCGCGCAGCGCTGTCTGCCGCGTCCGACGCCACGGGCCTGGCGATGGACCTCTCCCCCACCGCCGTCCTCCGCGCTGTCCGCTCCTCGGAGCGTATCGACGGGCTGGTCGCCGACACCTGGCGCCCGCTTCCCCTCCGTTCGCAGAGCGCAGACGTCGTGCTCGACGTCTTCGCCCCGCGCAATCTCCCCGAGTTCCGGCGAACGCTCCGCCCGGGCGGCCGGCTGGTGGTCGTCGTACCGCGTGCAGACCACCTCGGCTCGCTCCGGTCATCCGGCACGATGCTCGACGTCCCCACCGACAAGGCCGAGGACGTCATCAGGGCCGCAGGCGCCCTGTACGCCCCGCTGGCACGCGAACACGTCCACTACGACCTCTCGGTCGATCAGACCCTTCGGCGCGCCCTGGCGGCCATGGGCCCGTCGGCCCGGCACGCCGCTGCTATGCCCGCAGCGGTGGAGCAGACGACGGTCTCCGTCGACATCCTCGCCTTCGCAGCCCGCTGACGTGCACGAGCCGGCTCGACCTCGATCGAGACGGCGCACAGTGCGTCCCCCGTGCCCGTGGCTGCGGAGAATGCGCCTCGACGGTACGCAGAAAGGCCGCCTCCCGAAGGAGACGGCCTTTCGAGCGGAGTATCGGCCGGTTCAGCGGGCGAAGTAACCCCGGTAGTACTCGTAGACCCAGCCGACGATGCACACGAGCGCGAAGGCCACACCGATGAAGCAGATCCAGATGCCGACCGCCAGGCCGAGCATCACCAGCGCCGCGGCGGCCGCGAGGGCCACCGGCCACCAGCTCCACGGCGAGAAGTGACCGAGCTCGGGGTCGCCGTCGTCGATGTTGGCGTCGAGACGGTCCTCCGGAAGCTCGCCGCCCTGCGAGGCGTGCGAACGTCCCACGTAGAAGGCGATGAACGCAGCCAGGATCGCGCTCAACACGAGCGCGACCGTGCCGACCCACTCGACCTTGCCGTGCATCGGGTCGATCAGGCTCCACAGCGTATAGACGATCGCCGAGAGGAGGAAGAAGACCGAAAGGATCCAGAAGAGGATCGCGTTAGCTCTCATGGGTTCATTTCACCTTGTTGTCTGCGACGTCGAGCACGGGGGCGTCCGGGGCGTCCTTGCCGCCGCCGACTCCGATCGGGATGCCGGCCTCGGGGTGGTTGAGGTCGAACGCCGGCGACTCCGAACGGATGCGCGGGATCGACGTGAAGTTGTGCCGCGGCGGCGGGCAGGACGTCGCCCACTCGAGCGAACGGCCGTAGCCCCACGGGTCGTTGACCGTGACCTTCGGCGCGTTGCGCGCCGTGAGGTACACGTTCACGAAGAACGGGATCATCGAGACGGCGAGGATGCCCGCACCGATCGAGGAGACCTGGTTCATCCAGGTGAAGCCGTCGGACGGGAGGTAGGTCGCGTACCGTCGCGGCATGCCCACGACTCCCAGCCAGTGCTGGATGAGGAAGGTCGTGTGGAAGCCGATGAACAGCAGCCAGAAGTGCCACTTGCCCAGTCGGTCGTTGAGCATCTTGCCCGTCCACTTCGGCCACCAGAAGTAGAATCCGGCGAACATCGCGAACACGACCGTCCCGAAGACCACGTAGTGGAAGTGGGCGACGACGAAGTATGTGTCGGACACGTGGAAGTCGAGCGGCGGCGACGCGAGGATGACGCCGGTCAGTCCACCGAACGTGAAGGTGATGAGGAAGCCGATCGACCAGAGCATCGGGGACTCGAAGGTGAGCGACCCGCGCCACATGGTGCCGATCCAGTTGAAGATCTTCACGCCGGTCGGGACCGCGATGAGCATCGTCATCAGCGAG
>NZ_CAMFLC010000091.1 GCF_945957465.1 uncultured Leifsonia sp. | reverse complement strand
CCGTCGTCGGCGGCATCGACCGGGTGTTCGAGATCAACCGCAACTTCCGCAACGAAGGCGCCGACTCGACGCACTCGCCCGAGTTCGCGATGCTGGAGGCCTACCAGGCCTACGGCGACTACAACTCCATCGCCGACCTGACGCAGCAGCTCATCCAGGATGCGGCCGAGGCCATTTCCGGCTCGCACGTGGTCACCTGGGCCGACGGCACCGAATACGACCTCGGCGGGCAGTGGGACCGCATCCGCATGTACGACAGCCTGTCGGAGGCCATCGGCGAGGAGATCACGCCGCAGACGCCGATGTCCCGCCTGCGCGAGCTCGCCGCCGAGGCGGAGATCGAGGTGCCGCACCCGCTTCCGGGCAAGTACGTCGAGGAGCTGTGGGAGCACCACGTGAAGTCGGGGCTGGTGCGCCCGACGTTCGTGATGGACTTCCCGGTCGACACGAGCCCGCTGGTGCGCGCCCACCGCTCGCGCGACGGCGTCGTCGAGAAGTGGGATCTCTACACGCGCGGCTTCGAGCTGGCGACCGGCTACTCCGAGCTGGTCGACCCGGTGGTGCAGCGCGAGCGCTTCATCGAGCAGGCCCGCCTGGCGGCCGCCGGCGACGACGAGGCCATGCGCCTCGACGAGGAGTTCCTGCGCGCGCTCGAGTTCGGCATGCCGCCGACCGGGGGCATGGGCATGGGCATCGACCGCCTCCTGATGGCCCTCACCGGCCTCGGCATCCGCGAAACCATCCTCTTCCCGCTCGTGAAGTAGCCCCCCTCCCGCAGGCGCCCGCCCCCCGCGAGGGGCGCCCGAGGGGCGCCCGCGCTCTGCGAGGGGCGCCCGAGGGGCGCCCGCGCCCTGCGAGGGGCGCCCGAGGGGCGCCTTAGTGCCCCTAAAACGGCCTTTTAGGGGCGTTAAGGCGCCCTTCGGGTGCCCTTCGGGTGCCCTTCGGTGGCCGTTCGGGCGCGGGCGCCGGGCGCTCAGCCGTGCTGGCGGAGGTGCGCTTGCGTGAGCGCCTCCATCTCCTCGTCGCTCAGTTCGTCGAGCTTCTGGCCCTCGCGGCGGTCGAGCCGCATCCAGCGCACGAACAGCAGCACGAGCACCGGCACATCGGCGACCTCCGCGATGAACCAGAGGAAGTCACCCGACAGGTGCTGGTCGTGCAGCGCGCTGGGGAACCACGGAGGCAACTGTCCGACGACTCTCGGCGCGTGGTCCAGGATGGCGTCGTTCAGCCGCAGCAGCAGTCCCGGGATCGCGTCGAGTACCATCGCGACGAACGCGAGCAGGAACTCCACCGTGATGAAGAAGCTCGTGTGCAGCACCGAGTTCGCGGCGATCGGCAGCACCATGAGCAGGCCGGCGATCGGCACCAGCACCGAGATCGTCCACTCCGACCACGGGTTGTCGCGCAGCACGGCGGCGACCGGCGTGAGGAAGATCATGAACGCCACGCAGGCGAAGACGGTCGCGAAGATGGCGTTGCCGAACAGCCGGGCAGGCCGTGACTGCAGGAACCGGTCGGTTCGCGCCTGACCGGTGGCGCCGAGAGCCGCGCGCGCGAGGGCGATCGGCCTCCCGAGACTCACCAGGCCGGGCACGACGAAGAGCAGCAGCGCGATGCGGGTCGTGAACGCCCACCGCAGCTCGTGGCTCTCGGCGCCGAGGAATCCGAAGGAGATGAACGCGTACGAGCCGAGGCCGAGCAGGAGGTACATCGCCGTCAGGCGCGCGGGCCAGTGGTGGCCGCGGCGGCGCAGCGACAGCACCCCGCCGAGGTAGAGAGCGGCCGCGGCGACGAGCACGATCGCGGCCGCCGGGTCGAACGACCAGGTGGAGAGGAAGACGAGGACGGGAGGCGTGGCGCTGCTCCAGAGGTGGGTCGGCCAGAGGTGGGTCGGAACGTACATGTGCGGGAGGTACCATTATCCCGCTATGGGAGACATCATCGGTGGAATCACCTGGGCGCTCGCCCCGACCGTGCTCGTCGGCCTGCTGTTCTGGCTGATCATGCGCGCGATCGTTCGCGCCGACCGCACCGAGCGCAAGGTCTACTCCCGCATGGAGGCCGAGGAGCGCGCCCGCCGCGGTCTCGCTCCCAAGGGCTGACGCCCGCTACGGTAGGCGTGAGAGGGCACTCATCCCGGTCCTCGACGCCGCGACGCCGGAGGGGGCCTGAATGAGCGCGGGTTTCCTGACCACGACGATCGTCGTGGTCCTGCTGCTCGTGGACTTCGTCATCCGCGTCATCGCGATCATCGTCGTTCCGCGCAACCGCAAACCCACCTCGGCGACGGCGTGGCTGCTCGCGATCTTCCTCATCCCGTACATCGGTGTGCTGTTCTTCCTGCTGATCGGCAGTTACAAGCTCCCCAAGAAGCGGCGCGAGAAGCAGGACGAGATCAACCGCTTCATCATCGACAGCACCGAGGGCATCGAGCGGGTCCGGCGCGACCACCCGTGGCCTCCGTGGCTCGAGTCGGTGGTCGAGCTCAACCGCAACCTGGGCGCGATGCCGCTCGTCGGCGGCAACCGTGCGCAGCTCAACGGGCACTATGAGGAGTCGCTCGCGGCGATGACGGCGGCGATCGGCGAGGCGAAGCGCTATGTGCACATCGAGTTCTACATCCTCACGCTCGACAAGACGACGACTCCTTTCTTCGAGGCCATGGAGGCCGCGGTGAAGCGCGGCGTCGTCGTGCGCGTTCTGCTCGACCACATCGCCTCGCTGCGCACCCCCGACTACAAGGCCACGATCGAACGCCTCACCGCGATGGGCGCCAAATGGCACCTGATGCTCCCTGTGCAGCCTTTCAAGGGCCGGTATCAGCGACCCGACCTGCGCAATCACCGCAAGCTGCTGATCGTGGACGGCCGCGTGGGGTTCATGGGGTCGCAGAACGTGATCGACCGCAGCTACAACAAGAAGTCGAACATCAGGCGCGGGCTCAAGTGGAAAGAGCTCATCGTGCGCCTCGAAGGCCCGATCGTCGCCGGTCTGAACGCCATCTTCATCACCGACTGGTACAGCGAGACCGACGAGCTGCTCCGCCGCGAGACGGAGCCGATCACCGACGACATCGACCCGGAGGAGCTGGACGCCCAGGTCGTGCCCTCCGGCCCCGGGTTCGCGGGCGAGAACAACCTCCGGCTGTTCCTCGCGCTGCTGTACTACGCCCAGGAGCGCATCGTCATCACGTCGCCGTACTTCGTGCCGGACGAGGCGATGCTCACCGCGATCACGACCGCCACCCAGCGCGGCATCGCCGTCGAGCTGTTCGTCTCCGAGATCGGCGACCAGGCGCTCGTCTACCACGCCCAGCGCTCCTACTACGAGGCGCTGCTGCGCGCGGGCGTGCGCATCTGGATGTACAAGGCGCCGTACATCCTCCATGCCAAGCACTTCACCATCGACGACGACGTCGCCGTGATCGGGTCGAGCAACATGGACATGCGCTCGTTCCTGCTCAACATGGAGGTGTCGCTGATGGTGCGCGGACGCTCGTTCGTCGACGAGATGCGCAAGGTGGAGGACGGCTACCGGCGCGACAGCCGCGAGCTCACCCTGGAGGAGTGGATGAAGCAGCCGCTCCGCTCGACCGTGCTCGACAACCTCGCACGGCTCACCTCGGCCTTGCAGTAACCGTCCGACGCGGGCAACGGAGGAGATTCTGCGCGCGCGACGGCGCGACTCCTCCGTCGGTTGACTCCGACCGGCGCGCCGGGGGCGATGTCCTCCGTTACCCGCGAGGCTTCAGCCGCACGGTCGGGAGGGCCGGCGCCGGCAGAGCCGACCCGTCGAACCCCCGGACCGTGCCGAACCGGCCGTCCGGATCTTCGCCGTCGATCACGTCGCGCTGCCATTCGGCCCGCGCCGCGACGACGTCCTCGTGGCTGCGGCCGATGAAGTTCCACCACATCACGATCTCCTCGCCGAGCGGTTCGCCGCCGAGCAGCAGGAGGCGGGCCGGGCCGTCCCCGCCGGCCACCACGTCCACCGCGTCGCGGCCCGGGCACAGGTATGCGAGGTGCGCGATCGGCACCGCGTCCCCGGCCACCGTGACCTCGCCCGCGTCGACGAGCACGCCGTGCTCGAAGCGGGGATCCAGCGGCACCGTCACGCTCGTCCCCGCGGGCACGAGCAGCTCTGCGCCGACGAGCGCCGAGAACACCGTCGCCGTAGTACCGCCGCCCGCGAGGGAGCCGACGAACGTCCGCACGGTCGTCTCCCCGAGGCTCGTCGGCACCGGGACATGATGCTCGAAGAACGGCTCGACGTCCCGGGAGGCGCTCGGAAGCGCCACCCACAGCTGCACGCCGTGCAGGCGGCGCGTCTGCGGCGTCGACACCTCCGAGTGGCTGATGCCGCGGCCCGCGGTCATCAGGTTGAGCTCGCCCGGCCGCACCAGTGCGTGACTGCCGACGCTGTCGCGGTGGTCGATCTCGCCCTCGAACAGCCAGCTCACGGTCTGGAGGCCGGTGTGCGGATGCGGCGGCACCTGCATCCCGCCGGTCTCCGACACGTCGTCGGGGCCGTAGTGGTCGACGAAGCACCAGCCGCCGATGAGCGAGCGGCGGCGCTGCGGGAGGGTGCGTCGCACGGTCATCGCACGAGGTCCGCCGAGCGGCACCTCCCTCGGCTCGAGAATCTCCACCCGGGCGTCGGCGACCACCGTGTCGTCGCCGACCAGGACCTCCACCGGGTCACGTTCGAGGTTGCTCATAGCGGCATCCTAGGCTCCTGAGCGTGCGCTGCGACCGGCCACCGGGCGCATCTAGAATGAGCGCGTGACCCGAGCCGCGCGCCCTCTGACCGCCATCGTCGCCGTCGCGGCTGCGGCGCTGCTGCTCGCCGGTTGCTCGAGCGGCCAGGTGAAGCCCGAAAGCGACTACGCGGGTGAACCTAAGGGCGTCGAGGCTCCGTCCAGCAGCGCGGGTGGCGCCTCCTGGGCGACCTGGATGCAGGGCGGGAAGCAGTTCGGCATCGTGCTCTACGGCAGCTCCACCTGCCCGCCCACCGTGCAGTCGGTCAAGGTGGTCTCCGACAACCGGCTGGAGGCCACGCTCTCGCCCGCGTCGGGCGGCGTCTGCACGCACGACCTGGTGCCGCACACCACCGTCTTCGCGACGCCGAGCGGCGTCACCACGACCTCCGACGTGACCGTCCAGCTGCCGGACACCACCCTCACCATCCCGGCGCTGCGCGGCTGACCGGCCCGGCCCGCCGACCCGGACGACGCGCGCTCAGCCTCCAGCGAACATGCCTCCGCAGCCCGGGAGGCCGCGGTTACTCTCTTTGTATCGATGCCGACCCTGCAACGGCGTCGAGAGGAGTAGAGATGTTCGAGAGATTCACCGACCGCGCTCGACGCGTCGTCGTCCTGGCCCAAGAAGAGGCCAAGATGCTCAACCACAACTACATCGGGACGGAGCACATCCTGCTCGGCCTGATCCACGAGGGTGAGGGCGTCGCCGCCAAGGCGCTCGAGTCGCTCGGCATCTCGCTGGACGCCGTCCGCGAGCAGGTCCAGGACATCATCGGCCAGGGCCAGCAGCAGCCGACCGGCCACATCCCCTTCACGCCGCGCGCCAAGAAGGTCCTCGAGCTCAGCCTGCGCGAGGCCCTCCAGCTCGGCCACAACTACATCGGCACCGAGCACATCCTCCTCGGCCTCATCCGCGAGGGCGAGGGCGTCGCCGCCCAGGTGCTCGTCAAGCTGGGCGCCGATCTCAACCGCGTCCGCCAGCAGGTCATCCAGCTCCTCTCGGGTTACCAGGGCAAGGAGCAGGTACAGGTCGGCGGCAACGATCAGCAGACCGCGCAGGCCGGTAGCCAGATCCTCGACCAGTTCGGCCGCAACCTGACGCAGGCCGCGCGCGACAACAAGCTCGACCCGGTCATCGGGCGCGAGAAGGAGATCGAGCGCGTCATGCAGATCCTGTCGCGCCGCTCCAAGAACAACCCGGTGCTGATCGGCGAGCCCGGCGTCGGCAAGACCGCCGTCGTGGAGGGCCTCGCCCAGGCGATCGTGCGCGGCGACGTGCCCGAGACGCTGAAGGACAAGCAGCTCTACACGCTCGACCTCGGCTCCCTCATCGCCGGATCGCGCTACCGCGGAGACTTCGAGGAGCGCCTGAAGAAGGTCACCAAGGAGATCCGCACCCGCGGCGACATCATCACCTTCATCGACGAGATCCACACGCTGGTCGGTGCGGGTGCCGCGGAGGGCGCGATCGACGCCGCCAGCATCCTCAAGCCGCTGCTGGCCCGCGGCGAGCTGCAGACCATCGGCGCCACCACGCTCGACGAGTACCGCAAGCACTTCGAGAAGGACGCCGCGCTCGAGCGCC
>NZ_CAMFLC010000090.1 GCF_945957465.1 uncultured Leifsonia sp. | reverse complement strand
CGAAGAACGGCAGCGCGATGATGTACACCTCGGGATGGCCGAAGAACCAGAACAGGTGCTGCCACAGCAGGGCCCCGCCGTTCGCGGCGTCGTAGATGTGCGCGTCGAACACGCGGTCGGCCGCGAGGGCGAACAGCGCGGCGGCCAGGACCGGGAAGGCCATCAGCACGAGGATCGACGTCACGAGGGTGTTCCAGGTGAAGATCGGCATGCGGAACATGGTCATGCCCGGCGCGCGCATCGTGATGATGGTCGTGATGAAGTTCACCGCACCGAGGATGGTGCCGAAGCCCGACAGACCGAGGCCCAGGACCCAGAGGTTCCCGCCGATTCCTGGTGAGAACGTCGTACTCGACAACGGTGCGTACGCGAACCAGCCGAATGAGGCCGCACCCTGCGGGGTGAGGAACCCGGCGACCGCGATCAGCGAGCCGAACGAGTAGAACCAGTACGCCAGCGCGTTCAGACGCGGGAACGCCACGTCGGGGGCGCCGATCTGCAGCGGCATGAGCACGTTGGCGAAGCCGGCGAACAGCGGCGTCGCGAACATCAGCAGCATGATCGTGCCGTGCATCGTGAAAAGCTGGTTGTACTGCTCCTTGGTCTGCACCACCTCGAGACCCGGCTCGAAGAGCTGCGCGCGAATGATGAGGGCCATCACACCGCCGATGAGGAAGTAGATGAACGACGAGATCAGGTACATGTACCCGATCGTCTTGTGATCGGTCGAAGACACCCAGTTGACCAGCATGTTGGCCTTCCGGTGAGCCCTGGTCGGGATTGCCCCCCGGTCCGCTGCGGAGGCGCCCGAGCCCTGATGTGCTGGGATAGTCGGAATCGTTCGCGTCATGGTGTTCGCCCTCAGGATCGCTACAAGCCACCTTTTAAGATGACATTATTCCTTTTTATTGCTCGGCGGTACCGTTTCGCTTGCGAATGATTTTAAGGCATTACAATCCGGTTAATACCATAGACTGATGATATGAGACCAGATCTCACCGATCGGGACGATGTTCGATTCCTCGTCGAGGCGTTCTACCGCAGGGCGTTCCTCGATCCGTTGATCGGACCGATCTTCACCGACATCGCACGGATGGACCTGCAGCACCATCTGCCGATCATGTGCGACTTCTGGGAGACGGTCCTCTTCCAGGCGGGTCTCTATCGTCGCAATGCGCTCCAATTGCATGTGGCCTTGAATGCGAAGTTCCCTCTCCGGCAGGAGCATTTCCGTCGGTGGCTTCACCTGTGGACGGCCACCGTCGATGAGCACTTCGCCGGCGAGAAGGCGGAGCTGGCCAAGACCCAGGCGAATCGCATCGCCGGGTCGATCCACCGGCGTATCCAGGGTCGATCCGGCAGCGACTTCGAAACGTTGCGCCAGCGGGAAGAAGGCTGAGCCCGTCCGGTCGCGGCCGCCATGAGACAGCCCCGATAACAGGTAAGGAGCCACATGTCGAACACCCAGCGGGATTCTGGAACTGCCGTCCTGGCACAGGCACTCGAACGCGAGCATCGCCAGATCGACGGCGGAATCGAGCGCTTCATCGACCAGCTTGAGAAGGCCGCCGCGCATGACCCGGTTCTCCTCGATGCCGCGCTCGGCGGGTTGCGCCGCCACATCTACGTGGAGGAGGAATTCCTCTTTCCGGCGCTCCGCGAGGCGGGAATGGTCATGCCGATCCTGGTGATGCAGCGCGAGCACGGCCAATTGTGGGACTCGATCGACTTAGTCGAGAGGCTCCAGGCAGAGAATGTTGAAAGTCGTGAGGTGGTCGAGGCATGCCGGACGCTGCTAGCGCAGCTGGAGACGCACAACGCGAAAGAGGAGCCGGTGATCTACGGCCAAGCTGACCGTGTTTTGAGCGCACGGGCCAGCGCGGCACTTCGAAGGTTTCTCGACTCCGGCGCGCTCCCGGACACTTGGGTGCCACATGAGTGGTGAGCTCGGCCCGTTCGGCTGCGGTTCTCGCGCCTGGTGCTCTCACCGTCACGTCGGCGCGATCATGGCAAGAATGAGCCCGATCGGGATACTGAGCAGCAGCATCCCGATCACTGCGCCATAGAGCCGGAGCGCCCAGCTCATCCCCGGTTTGGCGTGGCGCAGGTGACTGATCTGCATCAGCAGTACAACGATGAGGAGCGCTCCGCCGCAATCGAGCACCGCAGGGGCGTTTAGCACGGTTCCGATGATCACCGCCGCGTTTCCCAGGTTCCAACAGGAGAACTCTGTCAGGAAGCCCATTCGGGTCAGAGGAGCCTGCCCTAGCTTGCTGCGGGCCACCCCGAACAGGCATTGCGCGACCCCGCAGACCAAAACGAGGTAGGCGGCGGACCAGGACCCCTTGGCCAGGCCTAAGGGTGTCGTCACGGCCGCGACCAGGCCGCCTACGATGATGCAGGCACTGCCGACCAGGAAGAATATGGTCGCATATCGGTCCGTCACCTCGTGGTTGCCGCCTGGTCGCTGAAGACGAGTTTCAAACGCCAGTCGCCGGGGCCGCGCTGCAGATACCTGACCGCGAAGCGGTCTCCGGAGCGTTGCCGAATCTGTGCCAGCAGCGGTAATGGATCGTGTGCCGCGACCAGGACCAGGCCTTCGCACGGACGTAGCGAGTCCAATGCCCCGAAGACGGTCGCGTGACGGATCGCTGGGGGGACGGGACGCAGATCCAGCTCTGGCAATTCCGGATCGTCGCCGACGCCGCATTCGCAGGCGGCCTCGGCCGGTCCCGCATGACCTGGATCGACAGCCTCCGTTTTCGCCGATTCCAGCGAGGCGCGAGATTGCGCATGCTCGACGTCGGCCCATAGTTCAGCCAGCGAATGTCGCGTCGATGCCGCAAGAGCCGGCAGGAGTCGTTCCATTTCCATGTTGAGCTGGTGTCCGACTGCAACCCGCAACGCCACTGTCGCGGCCGCCAGTGGAGCTGGAGCCAGGTGCGCACTGGCCTCCTCCAGAAGGGCGCTGATGCGCTCCTGTCCGTCGAAGAGCGCCTCGGCAAGATCGGGTTCTTTCGCGCCGACGCGGCCGGCCTCGGGGTAGAGAATGTCGGCTTCGGCGGCGAACAGCGGGAAGAGGTCTGAGCGTGCCCAGTCCACCAGCCGGCGGCGAGCCTCCTCCATGGCCTTAGCGTTCCCGGTTCCGGCGACATCTAGAAGCCGGGAGGCATGCGCGGCGAGGGCGCCGGCCAACTCGGCATGAGACCGTGTGATCGCGCCGAGAGCGACGGAGTCGGCGCCGTTAGAGGCCAGCACGAGATTGTCGCCGATCGGCCGGCGACGGTCCTGGATGGCCGTGGCCTCGTAGTGGGTTGCGCTGGTACGGGAGCGAGACTTTCTGCCGTCTACCAGGGTCAGCAGAAGATCCGCCCGCGTCCTTGCTCGTACAGCGTGCCGCTCTCCTGCGGCCAAATAGAGTAGCCCACCTGCTGCAAGCCGCGCGCGGGTGCTGCCTGCCGCGATTTCGACCTCTCCCGCCAGAACCTGAATCAGCACGGGAACGGCTGCGTGATGCTCGTCCATGCTGTGGCCGGCGTCGAGAGAGAGCCGAACCACGCCTACGCCAGGCGCCTTCAGGATGCGACGGGACGCGACGTGTCGGGAATCCGTTGGGAGCAGGCCGATCAGCGTCTGTATGTCCGGGGAGACGACCACCACGCGCTCACTTGTCGTTCTCGGCTTGTCGTTCATGGGTCCTCCGCATCACACTCATTTTAGAGTAACAGAATACGGTTTAATATTGCCTGCTGCGTGACACGAAATGAAGCTGGGTAGGCCGTGGTGCGATCGCGGGCCGTCATCGTCCGAACGACAATTGTCGTGAAGGTGGCTGGGGCTTATGCGGTCGGCGTGCAGTTGTGGGGTGGGCGGCTTTTGCGTCGCGGGAACTCTCAGGGCTGCTTGGCGGTTGTCTCATCTTGGCCGCTGACGGCAAGAGCGCCTCGCAACTGGATCAGGCACAGTTCGGGTTGGACGAATGGCTGGAGGGTGGCGTCGGCATCGGAGCGACCGAGTTGACTGATGATCCCGGCCAGTAGTCCCTGATGTGCAGAGCACACGATATTGGGGTGTGCAGCGGCGACATCACGGAAGGGGCACTCGTGCAAAGCGATCACGCGCTCGTCTTCACGTATCTCGGGGGCGAATCCGATCTTCTCGAACACCTGGCTCAGCGAGCCGACGTCGTCGCCTGAGCCTGAAGCAACGTGATCCGCGAAGAGGCGGGACCAGCGCTCCCCCGCTTGTTTGGCCTGTGTCTTTCCGTCGTCGGATAGCGAGGCGAGCGCATCTGCGAGGACTGCGCTGAGTTCTCGAAGCGATTCCTCACGGGAGGCCTGCTCGAGGACTCGATACACCATTCGCGGTCTGCCGCGACCACTGCGGTGGGCAATCTCCCGAGTGACCATCCGGGCGCTCTCCAGCTGTTCCAGGTGAAATCGCACCGTAGTGACATGAATTCCGCACTCGGCGGCGACGGCCGCCGCGTCCAGTGGCTCTTCCGCTTCAGCCAGCAGCCGCAGGATTTCCCGACGCACCGCTGATGCCAGCGCCACATGACGGTCGCCGGTGCGTTCTTTCGCGGTCATCACCACAGAATACCAGCACCGGCTAATAAACAGGAGTATTGTGCGTTTATATTGTGCAGTCGATCGTCCACATTGGGGGAAGGGAACCACGTGGTCTACGTCATAGCGGAACCGTGTATCGATGTGATGGATCGCGCATGCGTCGACGAGTGCCCAGTGGACTGCATTTATGAAGGCGGCCGATCGCTGTACATCCATCCGGACGAGTGCATCGACTGCGGCGCGTGCGAGCCCGTCTGCCCGGTGCAGGCGATCTTCTACAGTGACGACCTCCCTGCTGTGTGGTCGGAGTACGCCGGCGACAACGAGGGCTTCTTCACCAGCACTCTTCCCGGGAGGCTGACACCACTCGGATCCCCTGGCGGTGCTTCGAAGATCGGCCCGACGGGAGTTGACACGCCCCTTGTCGCGCGGTTCAGCCAACCATGACCCGAATCGTGCGCCCCACGCCGATGATCCACCCGGGCCTCGGCACGGCGAAGACGCGGGCGCTACCGCGACTCGTCTTGCTGGCTATTCCGCGGGTCGCAACTGCCGGCCGGCTTCGTCGCGAGCGTCGACTCAGCCAAGGAACGTGATGCTCAGCCGGGCCGCGCACGTGGTGTGGACGGTGTGGCGGGACGCCGGCATCCAGGTGCAGGACGTTCCCTGGATACAGGTCGTATTCAACCGTGTCTGCATGAACGGCGAACCGGCCATCCAGCGCGTGAAGCAGGATCGGCGTGGGACAGGTGTGCTCCCGCAAGGAGGCGCCTCCGCTGAACCCGAGAACAACGATCCGGACCCCGGGTCTCTCCAGGACCTGGCTCGAACGCACCGAGATCGGGCCTTCGCCGCCGGATAGTTCGACGAGGCTTTCGAATGTGCCCAGTGTCGTTGTCATCGTTCCATTCCTCATGACATCTCGCTCAGATGTTCAGGCCAATCGCGCGCATCATCTCGCGCCCTTCTCCGCTAATCCGTCGGATATCCCACGGTGGCATCCACACCCAGTTGATCCGAAACCCATCAACGACTCCTTTAAGCGCCTCGCCGATCGTCTCGGTCAGCATCTCTTGCAGGGGGCAGCCCGCAGAAGTCAGCGTCATCTCGATAACGAGGACGTTCACCTCGTGGTCCCAGGCCAGCCCATAGATCAACCCGAGGTCGAAGATATTCACCCCGATCTCAGGATCGAGGACTTCTCTCAACGCCTCGCTGACCCGATCGAACCGGTCGGCAGCCAACTCAGTCAGTCACCAAAGAAGACGCCGCCAGGATTGCGAATTGGGTGAACGAGGGTGGCGCCGTCGATCCCGACGGCCCGCCAGAGATCGTCGAGAACGAGGGCGAGGACGGGGCGAGACCGGGGCGCTAAGCCAGTCTGCCTGCCACTGTCGGGCAGCTTCACTGGTCGGCGAGCCCGAGGGCGAGCGCGGACTGGGACCTCGAGATCCGCCGCATCATCTGCTCCACGAACGCGATCGAGTCGCCAACGGCCGCTACCGCCGGGCGGTGCGAGCTCGAGGGACTTCTCGAACGGCGCGGCCGCGCTGAAGTGCCTCTACCTTGTGACCCGCTCGCTTGACATGACCCGCTCGCTTGACCCGACATGGCGCGGCCGGGCACGCTGGGCAACGAGTGGAATCCGGTGCTGAGCGCGTTCGCAATTGCCTTCGAAGGCTGCATCAACCAATGACCGTCGGCCCAAAAGGCGCCGTTCATCTGACAGGCCCCGACCGGTTCGCGTGAACGGCCGGCTCGTGCTGTCCCCGTTGGGAGGGTTCAGGTGAGAGCCGGCCGATCACTCGGAGAGCAGCGACGAACGAGGGGAGTGTTGTCGTCGGTTG
>NZ_CAMFLC010000089.1 GCF_945957465.1 uncultured Leifsonia sp. | reverse complement strand
CCTGGCCCTCGCGGCCTAAACCGAAACTGTCACCCATCGCTGCACCAGTCCCAAAACCATTGAACGGGTAGTGTGGGCGGCAGCCTTACTTCCCAGTGTTTTCCTGGGATTCCAGGCCACGCGAGTGTAGTTCAATGGTAGAACTTCAGCTTCCCACGACCGCTTGCTCTGCTTCGAATTCTCGATGACGGCCTTCTCTGTGATCCTCCGGAGCGAGCGTCGGGAAGGTCGCTTGCCAGCGTTCGTTGATCTCCCGGTCACCGGACGTGCGGGAACTCGAGACCGGTACTTCCTCGCGGTGAACGATCTGATCCGACCCGTGTATCGCTGGCAGGCGCAGCTGCCCCCGAAGCGTCAACGTGACGTGAGAGTCTTCCGATCCGCCGGAACCCGCTCGATGACCAGCTCTACAATTCCCTCGGGTGTTGAAGTCGGAGTGAGCAACGGTGCAGCCACGATGTCGGCGCCCGCCTGCTCGGCCAACGTCGAGAAGTATCCCGGCGCAAGAAGGTAGGTCGCAAGGACAACCCGGGTACCGGGTGCGTGCACGCGTGCCATCGCGACTGCGGCGGGCAGCGACGGGGAGGCGGCCGAGATGAATCCGATGGAGACGGGCCGCTCCAGACGAGCGCTTAGGAGCGCTGACGTGCGGTGGCAGTCGGCGACGGCTCGCTCATCCGACGAGCCGGCTGCCGCGAGCACGACCGCATCGCCAGGCCGGTATCCGGCCTCCGCCAGCCGATGGGCCAGCACCTCGGCCAAGCGGGCGTCCGGGCCCAGCGCCGCGGTCACGGTCGTAGGAAGTCGGGCTTCCGCAGCTGACTCCGCAAGATCCACGTAGACGTGATAACCGGCCGAGAGCAGGAGCGGCACGATGACAGCGTTATCGGCTCCTTCGATTCGAGCAGCTTCGGCGAGCGCTGTCGGCACGTCCGGCTGCTCGACGTCAACATGGCAGCCGATGACCTTGGAGGGGAGCGCCGCGGCGACCGCGTCGACGAGGCGGCGGACAGCCGCGCGGCCTTCCGGCGAGGAGGTGCCGTGCGAGGCGGCCAGGACCACCTCCGTCACGGCCCCTCCAGCTCGATCTCGATGAAGCCGCCCACGATGCGGGTGCGGAACGTGCGGAGGGCGAGCGACGGGTCCGAGAAGCACTCGCCGGTGCCGAGGTCGTATACCTCTTTGTGGAGCGGCGACGCGACGGTCGGCCGGTCGCCGCGCGAGCCGACGATGCCACGCGCCATCACGGGTGCGCCCCCGGCGGGGTCTTCGTGTGCGACGGCGTAGACCTCGCGCGGCGAGAGGAGGAACACGGCGATTTGGCGCATCCGGAGCAGCACCGCCTCGCCCCAGGACGGTTCCAGGTCGTCGAGGCGGCAGGCCCGCACCCATGTGCCGGGCTCGACGTCCGTTCGCTCGGTCGGCTGGGTAATCGTCATGCTCCCACGGTAGGAAGCGGATGTTTCCGCAGCCGTCGCCGCGTGTAACGTCCGCGTGAATCCGGGCTCACATCTCCTCGGCCGCGCTGTGCGAACGGTGTTAACGCGGGGTTACACAGCCGAAACGGTCGGGAAACCCCGCCCACCTACGCTCGAAAGGCACCGGCGAGGACCGACCCGACCGGTGCGGCGGCAGCCGCTGCGAACGTGGAAGGGGCCCGGATGACGAGCCGACGCACCGTGATCGTAGGAGGCGGCCCGGCCGCCCACCGGCTGGTGGACGCCCTGGTGTCCCGCCGCGGCGAGGAGGAGGGGCCCCGGTCGATCGTCGTCCTCGCCGAGGAGCCGTACCTCCCGTACGACCGCGTGCAGCTGAGCAAGCGCCTCGCCGACGGAAGCGTCGACCTCACCCTGGAGCCCGCCTCCCACTGGGAGGACGCCGGCGTCGAGCTGCGGGTCGGCGATGCGGCCACCGCGATCGACCGCGCGGCCAGGACGGTCACGACCTCCACCGGCACCGTGCTGAGCTACGACGACCTCGTGCTCGCGACCGGATCCTCCGCTCCCGTCCCCGACATCCCCGGCGCCGCCGCGTGCCGCGTCTACCGCACCATCGACGACGTCGACGCGCTCGTCGCGGAGGTCGCCGAGCTGCGCGAGCGGCTCGGCCGCGCTCCCCGCGTCGCCGTCGCCGGCGGCGGCCTGCTCGGGCTGGAGGCCGCGGGCGGGGTCGCGGCGCTCGGCGCGGAGGCAGTCATCATCCACTCGGGCGGCTGGCTGATGTCGGCGCAGCTCGACGAGGGCGCCGGTCAGGCGCTGGGCCGGCTGATCTCGGCTCACGGCGTCGACCTCCACCTCGGCACGCGCCCGCGCGAGATCGTGCTCGGCGACGGCGGCCTCCCGGAGGCGGTGCGCTGCGCCGACGGCCGGAGCGTCCCGGCCGACGTCGTCGTGTTCGCCATCGGCATCCGCGCCCGCGACGAGCTGGCCCGGGAGGCCGGCCTCGACACCCTCGAGCGCGGCGGCATCGTCGTCGACGAGGCGTGCCGCACCTCCGACCCGGCGATCTGGGCGATCGGGGAGGTCGCGGCCGTCCACGGCCGCACGGTCGGGCTCGTCGCCCCCGCCAACGCGATGGCGGAGACGGTCGCCGACCGGCTGCTCGGCGGCGACGCCGCCTTCACGACCGTGGACGACGCGACCAAGCTCAAGCTGTCGGGTGTGGACGTCGCGAGCTTCGGCGACGCGTTCGCCCGCGAGCCCGGCGCGCTGGAGATCGTGTACGCCGACCCGGCGCGCGGCCTCTACCAGAAGCTCGTCGTCAGCGACGACGCCACAACCCTGCTCGGCGGCGTGTTCGTCGGCGACGCGGCGCCCTACGCCGGGCTGCGCCCGCTGCTCGGGCGCGAGCTCGACGCCGAGCCCGCCGCCTACCTCTCGGCCGCCGGGGCCGAGCCTCCCGCCGCCGGCGCGCTGCCCGACGACGCGTACGTCTGCTCGTGCAACAACGTGACGGCCGGAACGGTGCGCGGCGCGGTCGCCGACGGCTGCCACGACCTCGGCGAGCTGAAGTCGTGCACCCGCGCCGGCACCCAGTGCGGCTCGTGCGTCCCCCTGGTGAAGAAGCTGCTGGAGGCCGAGCTCACCGCCTCCGGGGCGACGGTGTCGCACGCGCTGTGCGAGCACTTCGAGCTCTCGCGCCAGGAACTCTTCGAGTCCATACGGGTGCTGGAGCTCACCAGCTGGGAGGAGACCATCGGCCGGCTCGGCACCGGCCGCGGCTGCGACATCTGCAAGCCCGCCGTCGGCTCCATCCTCGCCAGCCAGCACAGCGCCTACCCGCTCGACGGCGGCCGCGGCCCGCTGCAGGACACCAACGACCGGGCCCTCGCGAACATGCAGAAGGACGGCACCTACTCGGTCGTCCCGCGCATCCCCGGCGGGGAGATCACGCCGCAGAAGCTCGCGGTCATCGCCCAGGTCGCGACCGACTTCGGGCTGTACACGAAGATCACCGGAGGCCAGCGCATCGACATGTTCGGCGCCCGCCTCGACCAGTTGCCCGACATCTGGAAGCGGCTCGTCGACGCCGGCTTCGAGTCGGGCCAGGCCTACGGCAAGGCGCTGCGCAACGTGAAGAGCTGCGTCGGCTCCACCTGGTGCCGCTACGGCGTGCAGGACTCCGTCGGGATGGCAGTCGAGCTCGAGCTGCGCTACCGCGGGCTGCGCGCGCCGCACAAGTTCAAGTTCGGCGTCTCGGGCTGCGCCCGCGAGTGCGCGGAGGCGCGCGGCAAGGACGTCGGCGTGATCGCGACGGACAAGGGCTGGAACCTCTACGTCGGCGGCAACGGCGGCTTCCAGCCCGCGCACGCGCAGCTGCTCGCCTCCGACCTCGACGACGAGACGCTGGTGCGCTACATCGACCGCTACCTCATGTACTACATCCGCACCGCCGACCGCCTGCAGCGCACGGCCCGGTGGATGGAGGACCTCGACGGCGGCGTCGACCACGTGCGCGAGGTCGTCGTGGAGGACTCCCTCGGTCTCGGCGCCGAGCTGGAGGCCGCGATGGCGAAGCACATCGACACCTACGAGGACGAGTGGGCGGCGACGCTGCGCGACCCCGAGCGGCTGCGCCGGTTCCGGTCGTTCGTCAACGCGCCGACCGAACCCGACCCGTCGATCGCGCGGGTCGAGGAGCGCGGGCAGCTGCGCCCGGCGACGGCCGAGGAACGAGCCGCGGGTGCCGTGCTCGTGGCAGGGACCACCATCCCGATCCGTTCCTCGGCGACCGCCACGAACGAAGGAGACCTCGGATGACCCACTCGCACCGCACCGGATCCGTCACCCTGGTGGGCGGCGGGCCCGGCGACCCCGACCTCCTCACCGTCGCCGCGGTCCGCGCCCTCGCGGCGGCCGACGTCGTGCTCTACGACCGGCTCGCCCCGCACGAGACACTCGCCGAGCTCGCGCCCGGCGCCGAGCTCATCGACGTAGGCAAGCGGCCCGGCCACCACCCCATCCCGCAGCACGAGATCGAGCGGCTGCTGGTCGCCCACGCGCTGGAGGGGTCGAGGGTGGTGCGGCTGAAAGGCGGCGACCCGTTCGTCTTCGGGCGCGGCGGCGAGGAGGTCGAGGCCTGCCGGCGCGCGGGCGTCCCCGTGAGCGTCATCCCCGGGGTCACGAGCGCGGTCTCCGTGCCAGCCGCGGCCGGTATCCCGGTCACGTACCGCACGGCCTCCCGGATGTTCACGGTCGTCTCGGGGCACGCGCCGCTCTCCCCCGCAGAGCTCGAGCACCTGGCCGGCCTCGGCGGCACGATCGTCATCCTCATGGGGATCACGAACCTCCCCTCGATCACGGCGGGGCTGGCACGCTTCGGGATGGACCCGCAGATGCCTGTCGCGATCGTCGAGCAGGGTTACACGGCCCGACAGCGGACCGCGTTCGGAGAGCTCCGCACGATCCTGACGGAGTCGGTGCAGGCCGGAGTCGGGTCGCCCGCCGTGGTCGTCATCGGCGAGGTGGTCCGGCTGGCGCGCGGCGGTGACGCGGACGCGACCGCGGCGCTGGCCGGCGCCGCCGCGGTGAGCGGAGGCTGACATGAGTGACGAACGCGTGGCGGCCTTCCGTCCCGATCAGCTGACCGGGTTCCGGATCGGCGTGACCAGCGACCGCCGGTCGACCGACCTCATCGACGCCTTCGAGCGCCGCGGCGCCGCGGTGCTGCACGCGCCGACGGTGCACATGCAGCACGCCGAGGACGACGCCCCCGTCATCGCGGACACCGAGCGCATCATCGCCACCGCCCCCGACGTACTGCTCGCCACGACGAGCTACGGAATGCGGCGCTGGTTCGAGGTCGCCGACTCGGCCGGGCTCGGCGAAGAGCTGCAGCGGGCGCTCGCGGCATCGACGATCCTGGTGCGCGGGCCGAAAGCGCGCGGCGCGGTGCGGGCGGCCGGGCTCGACGACTCGGGGATGTCGGACGAAGAGACCACGGCCTCCCTCGTCTCGAAGGTCATCGCGGACTTCCCGCCCGGCATCACCGTCGCGATCCAGCTGCACGGCCAGACCGATGTTGGTCAGCTGCAGCGGCTGAAGGAGGGCGGCTACCGCGTGATCACGGTCGCGCCGTACACCTGGTCGGTGGCCGAGGACGACGATGAGCGCGCCACCCGGCTGGTCGAGGCGATCGCCTCCCGGCAGCTCGACTGCGTGACCTTCACGAGCGCGCCCGCGGTCGACGGCCTCCTCATCGCCGCCCTCGCGCGCGGCCGGCACGCCGAGGTGCTGGAGGCGTTCCGGTCGGACGTGGTCGCCGCGAGCGTCGGGCCGGTCACCTCCGCCCCGCTCGTGAGCGCGGGGATCGAGCCGCTGCAGCCGGACCGGTTCCGGATGGGCGCGCTCATCCGGCTGGTCTGCGAGCAGCTGGAGGCCGAGTCGACCCGGCGGGTCAGCACCCGGCACGGGGAGGTCGAGCTGCGCGGCACGGTGGCCGTCGTGGCGGGGACCCCGGTGCGGCTGACCCCGACCTCGCTGTCGCTCTTCCGGGCGCTCGTCGCGGCGAACGGGGCGGTCGTGTCCCGTCGCGAGCTGTCGGTCGCGCTGGACGGCGGCTGCGATGAGCACGCGATGGAGGTGTCGCTGAGCCGGCTCCGCCAGAGCCTGGCGACACCGGGACTCGTCGCCACCGTCGTGAAGCGCGGCTACCGCCTCGACGTGTAGGGCGCGAGCGGCGCCCTCCCGACATTCGTGACGAATCGCGACATTCGTGGCACGAATCGCGACATTCGTGACGAATCGTCGCCGCCGCATTCGGGTCACGCTTCGGGTCACGCGACCGGGGCCGCGGCGAGGATCGCCGCGATCCGGCCCTTGCAGCCTCCGCACCCGGTGCCCGCGCGGGTGTCGCGCCCGACGCACTCGACGGTGTCGCAGCCCGCGGCGACCGCCTCGCCGATGCGACCGGCGGTGACGCCGTTGCACCAGCACACCGTCGCGTCCGGGCCGAGCGGATCCTCCACCGGCGCGGCCCCGGCGTCGGCGGCGTCGAGCCGCAGCAGCGCCGAGGGCTCCGCGGGCAGCGCGGCGCCGCGCTCGAACAGCAGCGTCAGCTCCGCTCCGGCGTGCGGGAGGCCGACCGAGATGAACCCGGTCAGCGCCCCCTCCCGGGCGACCGTCTTCAGGTACGCACCGCGGGCGGGGTCCAGCCACACGCTCACCTCGACGTCCGCGTCCCACGGCTCCGCAGCGTGATCGCCGCCGGAGACGACATCGATCCCGGTCGCCTTGAGCATCACCGCGGTCGGCCGCTCGCGCAGCGCGACCGCCGCATCCGCGCCGGCAGCCGCTCCGGCCGCCTCGGCGCGGAACCGCCGCGCGAGCGCCGCCGCCTGACGCCAGCCCGGCCCGATCAGCCCGCTGGGAGCGCCAGGCACCCGGCCG
>NZ_CAMFLC010000088.1 GCF_945957465.1 uncultured Leifsonia sp. | reverse complement strand
GAGTTCTGGATGCCGCGCATCGTCAGGGCGAAGTAGTCCTTGCCGATGCGGTCCTGGCCGAACGGGTGCTCTGCGCTCGGAGCGCCCTGGTTGACCTGGTCGTTCAACTCTTTGAAGTCGTACTTCCACCAGCCGTGGATCGGGCCGATGCCGATCGCGGTGATGGAGAACAACACGATGAGGATGAACAGGATCGCGCTCGCGACGGCGACCTTGTTCGAGAGGAAGCGCTTCCAGATCAGCTTGCCCTGGCTGACAGGCGGGGAGCTCGGCTCCTGCAGCTCGTCGGCGATCATCGGTTCGGTGGTCGACATCAGCGGACCCTCACTCTCGGGTCGAGCGCGGCATAGGCCAGGTCTGCCAGGAAGTTGAACAGAATGGCCATCACCGCGATGATCACGAAGTACGCCATGACCGGGTTGAGATCGCCGCGGAACAGCCCCGCGTAGAACAGCGAGCCCATGCCGGGGATGGCGAACACCTTCTCGGTGATGATGGCACCACCGAGCAGCGCGCCGACGTCGAAGGCGACCAGCGTCGTGATCGGAATGAGCATGTTGCGGAACGCGTGCCGGACGACGACGGTCCGCTCCGGGAGGCCCTTGGCCCGAGCGGTGCGGATGAAGTCCTGGTTGAGGACCTCGAGCATGCCGGCCCGCGAGTAGCGCGTGTACGAGGCGAACGAGATCAGCAGCAGCGCGATCGTGGGAAGCACCAGGTGCGTGAAGGTGTCGAGGCCCGACACCCACATGTCCCCGGACAGTCCGGGCGTCGACGAACCGACCGTGGCGATCGGGCGCCCGTTGGTGTCCTGGAAATACGTCGGCCACGCCTGCATGAAGCGGTCGACCACAATGAGGAACCCGGACACGATGGTCACGATGACGGCGACCCGCATGTTCTGACCCCGGTCGTATCCGCCGACGAACCAGCCGATGGCGAGGCTCACCACGATCGCGATCACGGCGAGGATGACGATCGTCGACGGCGTCGAGATGTCGAACAGCCACTGCAGCCCGAAGTAGCAGACCAGCGAGATCGCGCCCGCGATGCTCGCCGAGATCAACGCGCGCCGGCTCTGCAGACCCGCGGTCAGCGCCGTCGCGCCGATCACGGTGCCGGCGACCAGGATGATCATCACGACCGGCCCGAGCCCCGGGTGCAGGAACCAGTTGGTCGCGCTCATCAGGAGCAGGACGCCGGCTGTCGCCACACCGGAGACGGCGAACGTGATGCCTCGGCGTCGCATGTCACCGCCGATGAGCGACTGCCAGATGAGTCCGGCCACCACGCCGATCAGCACCGCGACCCACCAGGGGATCGTCGGATTCGCCAGGAAGTTGTTGAAGCCGATGGCCACGAACTCCTTGAGGAGCACGGCCACGAGGAACGCCGGGAGCGAGTACAGGAAGAAGCTGAGGAACGTGACGACGTTGTCGAGTCCGCTGTACTGGCGCAGGGCGGTCACGATGCCGATGGTGACACCGAGGAGGATCGCGAGGATGAGGGCGACCGTGACCAGCTGCACGGTCGAGGTGAGCGCCTGCGGGAGGATGTCCACCACCTTCGCGTTCGAGATGGTCGATCCCAGGTCGCACGCGTTGGCGAACGGGATGAGGCACTTGGCCGCGCCGCCGAGCCAGAGCAGCCACCGCAACGGCGGGACGACGTCGAGCTGGAGGAGCTGGATGCGCGCATTGATTAGCTGCGTCTTGTTCGGGGAGTTGCTGCTTCGCAGATCCTGGAGCGGGTCGGCGCTGTAGGCGACCAGCATGTACATCAGGAACGAAGCGGCGATGATGATGAGCACTGAGACCAGAAGTCGTCTCAGGATGAAACTCGCCATAGGTTCAAAACCTTCACTGACAGGGCGCGCCATGAACGGGGGTGTGCGGCGGAGCGGGGGCTCGCCTGGCGCGAATTCGAGGTAACGGTCGGATCACGACCGCCGACTACATGATAACGGGGCGTCGACTGGAAGCCGACGCCCCGTCGCAGGAGAGTGCCCGGGGGTTCCCCGGGCACTCTCACTGTCGAGCGTTACTTCGCGGTCGAGGACTTGACGGTCCACTCCCAGAAGTTCCAGAACGGGCCGTTCTGGTTGCCCATGTACTTCACGCCGTCGACGCGGGCGTTGACACCGAAGACACCCGGCAGCTGGAACAGCGGCAGACCGTAGCCCTGCTCGAAAGCGGTCTTGTCGATGTTCATCTCGAGGCTGGTGAGCTTCTTGGTGTCGAGCGTCGTCTGAGTGGCCAGAGCGTCGTCGTTCGCCGCGGAGAAGCGGTTGTAGTTACCGCCACCGTTGGTGGTGAACAGCTGCGGGATCTGAGCAGTGCCGGCGCCCGGGCTGATCCAGCCGAAGAGCGACGCGTCGTAGTTGCCGCCCGGGAGGAGCTTGCTCCAGTCCGGCGAGCCGGCGTCGACGACCTTGAAGCCGGCCTTGGAGGCGGACGCCTGAATGGCCTGGAACTCGTCGACACGGTTCGGGTTGTTCGTGTTGTACAGGATCCGGACGGTCGGGGTGGCACCCGCGAGCAGCGCCTTGGCACCCTCGATGTCGACCTTGCTGTACTTGTCCGAACCGTTGTTCTTCACGGAGTCGCCGTACTCGGGCTGCTGGTTCGGCAGCCAGATCTGCGAGTTGAGGACCTTGGCCTTCGGGTTCACCGGGGTGACGATCGAGTCGAGGATCTGCTGACGCGGGATCGTCTTCAGGAACGCCTCACGGACCTTCGGGTCGGAGAAGACCTGCGAACCGAAGTTCAGGTCGAGGTGGTCGTACGACGCCTGGTCGCCGGTCAGGACCTTCGCGCTCGTCTGCTTCAGAGCGGTGAGCGTGTCGGCCGAGGCCTGCGGGTTGATGATGTCGACCTCACCGTTCTGCAGAGCGGTGACCTGGGCGTTGGCGTCCGGGATGATGCGGAAGACGATCTTGTCCACGTTCGGCTTGAGTCCGCCGTCGTAGTACTTGTTCTGCGTCATCGTGAGCGACTGGCCGGGGGTCCACGACGAGACGACGAACGGGCCGGAGGAGACCAGCAGGTCCTTGTCGGTCGGGAACGCGGTCACGTCGTAGCCGGTGTTGACGAAGTCGGCGGCCTTCTTGAGGGTCGCGTTCGGCGCTGCCGGGTTGCTCGGGTCGCCCTTGGGGAGGCTCTTGAGCAGCTTGGTCAGGTCGGCGGCCGAGGACAGGCCCGCCTTCTTGGCCACGATGTGCGCGGGCTGCGCGATCGGGTTGACGAGCTCCCAGTCCACGTACGGGGTGGCGTACTTCAGGGTGATCGACGTGTTGTTGTCGCCCACGGTCGGGAAGTCGGTCGAGTCGATGCCCGCCGTCGAGCCCGCGATGGAGAAGTACTGGGTGCCGCTCGTCACGTTGCCCTGGTCGTCGAACTTCGCCGAGTCGTAGTGACCGGACGCGATCGCCCAGGCGAGGATCATGTCGTCAGCGGTGACGGGCTGGCCGTCGGACCACTTGTCGTTCTTGTTCAGGGTGTACTTGACCGTCAGCGGGTCGTCCGAGATCTTCTTGAACGTGCCGAACTTGTCGTCGTGGACGATCTTGTAGTTGTTGTCGATGTACTGGAAGCCAGTACCGTACGACCCGTCGAGATAGCCGACCTGTCCGTTGGTGTCCAGGTTGCCCTGCGGGGTCTGCGAGTTGAACGAGGTGAAGTCGTTCACGACAGCAACCGTCACGGTGCCGCCCTTGGCCGCGGACGAAGTGCCCGTGCTGCCGGACGTGGTGCAGGCCGACAGCGCGAGCGCAGCAACGCCGGCGACGGCGACGGCGCTGACCGCGTACCTGACCTTTCTTCCCTTGATGTGCAATGTTCCTCCTGTGCGAAGTGTGCGACGGCACGGGCATGCGAGAGCACCCGAACCCCGCGGGATAAGAACAACCTAGGTACCGTTGAGTGTGAATGCAAAATGAGGCTGGAAAACGTTACACAGTGGTAACTCAGTCGGCGGATCGTTGCGCGGAGCCCCCGGATACGGTGCTTTGGCGTCGCGAAACGCAAGAAATCGTGCACATCGCGCATGTGCGGGGTGATATCCACGGATGTACAACGTGTCCCCGGTCGCCGTCGAGGCCTGGCAGGATGCACATATGAGCAGTGAGTCGACCGAGGCGGAAGCGGCGACGAGACGGACGGCCGCCTGGGCGGCCGAACTCCCGGTCGAGAAAGGCGCCAGACCCCGGCTGTGGTGGGAGGTCGCGATCGTCCTCGGCCTGTCGCTCGGCCAGTCCGCGGTGTACTCGATCGTCACGATCATCGACCGCTCCACGCAGAGCACGCCCCTGGCGGACCAGACGGCCCAGGTGAACCCGTCCCAGTCGAGCAGGCCGCTCTTCGACTTCCTCTACCAGTTCCTCGGCAACGCGTTCCCGCTCTTCGCCGTGGCCCTCGTCGTCTTCCTGCTCTGGCAGCCCGGGCGCAGCGGATTCCGTCGCATCGGCTTCGATCTGAGCCGGCCGGGCCGCGATCTGGGCGGCGGCGTGCTGCTGTTCCTGGTGATCGGCATCCCCGGCATCCTCTTCTATGCGCTCGGCCGTGTGCTCGGGCTGACCGTGCAGGTGCAGGCCTCGCCGCTGGACACCTACTGGTGGACGGTGCCCATCCTCATCTTCGCCGCGCTGCGCGCCGGGCTGCAGGAGGAGGTGATCGTCGTCGGCTACCTGTTCACGCGGCTGCGGCAGCTGGGCTGGTCGAAATGGACGATCATCCTCTCCGCCGCCCTGCTCCGGGGCAGCTACCACCTCTACCAGGGCTTCGGCCCGTTCGTCGGCAACGCGATCATGGGCGTGGTGTTCGGCTGGTGCTACACGCGCTGGGGTCGCGTGATGCCGCTCGTCGTCGCCCACGTCATCATCGACATCGTCTCGTTCGTCGGCTACCCGCTCGCCGTCGCCCTCTGGCCGCACGTCTTCGCGTGACGACGAACCGCCGAGTACGCAGACAATCTGCGTACTCGGCGGTTTCGGACCGAATATCGGCGTACTCGGCGAGTGCCTGCTACGCGAAGGCCTCGGGAGGCGGGCAGGCGCAGAACAGGTTTCGGTCGCCGTAGGCCTGGTCTATGCGCCGCACGGGCGGCCAGTACTTGTTGCGGACGAGGGTCGGTACCGGGTACACGGCCTGCTCGCGGGAGTAGGAGTGGTCCCAGGTGGAGGTCGCCACCGACTCCGCCGTGTGCGGAGCGTTCCGGAGCGGGTTGTCGTCGGCCGGCCAGTCTCCGGCCGCGACCGCGTCGGCCTCCGCCTTGATCGCGATCATCGCGGTGACGAAGCGGTCGAGCTCGGCGAGGTCTTCGCTCTCGGTCGGCTCGACCATGAGCGTGCCCGCGACGGGGAACGACATCGTCGGCGCATGGAAGCCGAAGTCGATCAGGCGCTTGGCCACGTCATCCACAGTGACGCCGGTGCGCTCGGTGAGCGGCCGGACGTCGAGGATGCACTCGTGCGCCACCAAGCCGTTGTCGCCCGCGTAGAGCACCGGGAAGTGCTCGCGCAGCCGGGCCGCGACGTAGTTGGCGGCGAGCACCGCCGCACCGGTGGCGTCGGTGAGGCCCTGCGCGCCCATCATCCGGACGTACGCCCAGCTGATCGGGAGGATGCTCGGACTGCCGTACGGCGCCGCGGAGACCGGGCCGCCGCCGTGCTCGATGCGGCCGTCCGGTCCGTCGGCCCCGACGAGCACGTGCGTCGCGTCCTGCGCGAGCGGGTGCCCCGGCAGGAACGGTGCGAGGTGCGCCTTCGCCGCCACCGGGCCGACGCCCGGGCCGCCGCCGCCGTGCGGGATGCAGAACGTCTTGTGCAGGTTGAGGTGGCTGACGTCGCCGCCGAAGTCGCCGAAGCGGGCATAGCCGAGCAGCGCGTTGAGGTTGGCGCCGTCGACGTACACCTGGCCGCCCGCCTCGTGCACGGCGGAGGTGATCTGCACGACCTCGTGCTCGTAGACGCCGTGCGTCGACGGATAGGTGATCATCAGCGCGGCAAGCGTGTCGGCGTTCGCTGCGATCTTCGCGCGCAGGTCGTCCAGGTCGACGTTGCCGAGCTCGTCGGTCGCGACGACGACCACGCTCATCCCGGCGAGGACGGCGGAGGCGGCGTTCGTGCCGTGCGCCGACTGCGGGATGAGACAGACCGTGCGCTGATCGTCGCCGCGCGAGCGGTGGTAGCCGCGGATGGCGAGGAGGCCGGCGAGCTCGCCCTGGCTGCCCGCGTTCGGCTGCAGCGACACGGTGTCGTAGCCGGTGACGTCGGCGAGCCAGGCCTCGAGCTGGTCGATGAGCTCCAGCGAGCCCGCCACGTCCGCCGCAGGCGCGAACGGGTGCACCGCCGCGAACTCGGGCCAGGTGACGGCCTCCATCTCGGTGGCCGCGTTGAGCTTCATCGTGCACGAGCCCAACGGGATCATGCCGCGGTCGAGCGCGTAGTCGCGGTCCTGGAGCTGGCGGAGGTAGCGCATCATCGCCGTCTCCGAGTGGTGCGTGGAGAACACCGGGTGCGTGAGGTAGTCCGACGTGCGGGCGAGCGCCTGGTCGAACGACGGCTCGGAGCCGAACACCGGCACCGCGTCGCCTTCGACCGTGCCGCCGAGCACTTCGATGAGGTCGCCGAGCGGGAAGACGCCGTCGCGCAAGTCGGCAGCGGTCTCCTCGTCGAGGCTCAGCGAGACGAGGCCCGCGTCCACGGCGTGCAGCAGGAGGCCGCGCTCGTGGGCGCGCGCCACGACCGTCGCGGCGTCGTCGGCCTCCACCACGAGGGTGTCGAAGTACGACGTCGAGAGCACCTCGACCCCGGCGGTTCGCAGCGCGTCGGCCACGGCGACGGCGGAGAGGTGCACGTGCCGGCCGATCGCCCGAAGGCCGGACGGCCCGTGGTACACGGCGTACATCGCGGCCATGACGGCCAGCAGCACCTGGGCGGTGCAGATGTTGGAGGTCGCCTTCTCGCGGCGGATGTGCTGCTCTCGGGTCTGCAGGGTGAGCCGGTAGGCGGGCTTGCCGATCGCGTCCTGCGAGACTCCGACCAGCCGGCCGGGGAGCTGACGCTCCAGGCCCTTGCGGACGGCCATGTAGCCCGCGTGCGGTCCGCCGAAGCCCATCGGGACGCCGAAGCGCTGGCTGGTGCCGACGGCGACGTCGG
>NZ_CAMFLC010000087.1 GCF_945957465.1 uncultured Leifsonia sp. | reverse complement strand
TGCGCGAGGGGTGCGCGAGGGGTGCGCGAGGGGTGCGCGAGGGGTGCGCGAGGGGCGTCGAAACGCCCCTAAAAGTGCCATTTGAGGGCGTTTAGGCGCCCCTCGGCGGCCCTTCGGGGGCAGTAGGAGCGCAGCCGGCCGCCCCTCCGGTGGGGCGCGGGCGCGCTCAGAGCGTCGGCGGCGCGCCGAGGCCGGCGGCGGCGGCGCGCATGGCGGCCTCGGCGGTCGCGACCGTGATCAGCGAGTTGCCCGCGACGATGTGGAGGCCGTACGCGTCCTCCAGTGCGACCAGGTTCATGGCCAGGGTCGACACCGGCAGCGCGGGGGCGAACACGCCGGAAGCGACGCCGCGCTCGAGGATGCCGGTGTAGGTCGCGAGCTGACGCGAGTACATCTGTTCCACCAGCTCGTCGTGGAGGGTCGAGGTGCCTGCCAGGACGTCGAACTCGTAGAGCAGCCGCATGAGGGCGTCGTCCGGCCCGCTGGGGAGGCCCTCCCGGATCGCGGCCGCGAGCTGCAGTTGCGGCTCCACGATCGCCGTGACGACGGCGTCGCGGTGGTCGCAGAAGCGCTCCAGGCCGGCGCGGTGGGCCTCCACGAGCAGCTGGTCGAGGTCGTCGTAGTAGTACAGGATCGCGCCCCGCGTCAGCCCCGCCTTCGCCGCGACGTCGGCGAGCGACAGCGAGCGGAGGCCGCGCTCGCCGACCGCGCTCAGCGCCGCCTCGATCAGGTCGGCGCGACGCTCCTCCTGCTTGCGGGGTCGGGCCATGCCTCGACCCTACCGGCGCGCGACGGCACTGGTCGCTTGACACCGCCCGCGGCACCGTGCCACACTGCAGGAATTATTTGACGCAAGTG
This sequence comes from uncultured Leifsonia sp., assembly GCF_945957465.1. Taxonomy (GTDB): domain Bacteria; phylum Actinomycetota; class Actinomycetes; order Actinomycetales; family Microbacteriaceae; genus Leifsonia. The sequence goes on along the minus strand of NZ_CAMFLC010000087.1, from coordinate 6,864 downwards.
TCAAAGAATTCCTTCACCGCCGATGGGACATGCCGTGACCGCTCCGCAGACCGCCGATCTCCTCCTCACCGGAGCCCGCGTCCGCACGTTCGACGACGCCCGGCCGTGGGCCGAGGCCGTCGCCGTGACGGACGGACGGATCAGCTACGTCGGGCCGGCCGCCGAGGCCCCTGCGGCCCGCGAGACGCGCGAGCTCTCCGGCGCGCTCGTCACGCCGGGCGTCATCGACAGCCACAATCACCTCCTGCTCGGCTTCGACCCCGACGCGGTCAGCCTGGAGGGCGCCGAGACGCTCGAGGAGGTGCGCCGCCGCATCCGCGACCTCGCCGACCGCCGCCCCGACCTCGACTGGATCTGCGCCGAGAACGCGGTCTACTCGGTCGTCCCCGGCCGCCGGCCGAACGCCCACGACCTGGCGGGTGTGACCGACCGGCCGGTCTTCGTGACCACCTACGACCAGCACTCGGTCTGGCTCAACGACGCGGCCCTCCGCGCGCTCGGCATCGCCGGCGGAGGCGACATCCCGTGGGGCCGCCCCGAGCGGGACGAGCACGGCGAGCCGACCGGGTGGGTCACCGACTTCTACACGAGCGCGATGACGACGGCGGGCCTGGCCGGCCTGCAGCGCGATATCCCGATGTACTCGCCTGAGCGCCGCTACCGCAAGCTGCTCGGCAGCCTCGCCCTCGCCACCGCGAGCGGCATCACCACGGTCGTCGAGCCCCAGGTGCCACTCGCCGAGGTGGGCCTGCTCGACCGGGCGCAGGAGGCCGGCCTGCTGTCCTCCCGCGTCATCGCCGCACTCTTCCACCCGATCGATGCCGGCGCCGCCTTCCGCCGCGACCTCCGGGAGGCCGTCGACAGCGCGCCGGCGAGCGACCGGCTGCGCTTCGGGCCGGTCAAGCTCTACGCCGACGACGTGATCGAGCCGCACACCGCGTGGATGCTGGACGACTACGCGAACCGTCCGGGCCACCGCGGCCACCCGTCCGCACCCCTCGGCGAGCTGGCTCGCATCGTCACCGAGCTCGACCGGCTCGGCTTCCAGACGCACACGCACGCCACCGGCGACGGCGGCATCCGGCTCGCGCTCGACGCCATCGAGGCCGCCGGCCGTGCCAACGGGACGCGCGACCGCAGGCACGGGATCGTGCACGTCGAGTGCCTGCACCCCGACGACCTCCACCGGTTCGCCGACCTCGGCGTCACGGCCGCCATGCAGCCGCGGCACTGCTCGCCCGACCTCGTCGCCGGCACCTGGATGGAGAACATCGGCGAGCAGCGCTGGGACCGTGCCTGGCGCCTGCGGTCGCTGATGGCCTCCGGCGCCCACGTCGCACTGTCGAGCGACTGGCAGGTCGGCGAGATGGACCCGCTCGTCGGGCTGTACTCGGCGCTCACCCGGGCGGGCCTCGACGGCCGCGACGCCTGGACCCCCGCGGAGCGCATCGGACTCGACGACGCCCTCGGCGGCTACACCCGCGAGGGCGCCTGGGCGTGGCACGCGGCGGGCGACCTGGGCGTCCTGCGCGTCGGGGCGAAGGCCGACCTCGTCGCCTGGTCGACCGACCTGTACGAGCACGAGAGCGACCCGGCCGCCCTCCTCGACCAGCACGCCGCGCTCACGATCGTCGGAGGCGCGATCGCGCACGACGCCGACCGCGACGCGCCCCTCCCCGAGCAGCACGGGGCACTCGCCCACTGCTCCGCCGCCGCCCACTAACCCACCGCGGCACAGGAGAACCGCCACAGACAGGCACCGATCCGAGCGCTTCCCGTGTGCTCGGGGCCGACCTCCGCACACCGTCGTGAAAGGAATCAGCATGTCCCAGCTCGACCCCTCCATCGCCCCCGCCCGCTCGGCCGAGACGCCGGGTGATCTGGAGGCCGCCGGCCTCCGCCGCAGCCTCACGCTGCGCCACATCGTCTTCCTCGGCCTCGCCTACATGGCCCCGCTCGCCGTGTTCGACACCTTCGGCATCGTCGCCGACATCACGCACGGGCACGTGCCGCTGTCGTACCTGCTGGTGCTGGTGGCCGTGCTGATCACCGCGCTCAGCTACGCGAAGATGGTCCGCTTCTACCCTCGCGCCGGCTCCGCCTACACGTACACGCGGGAGGCCATCAACCCGCACCTCGGGTTCCTGGTCGGCTGGGCGGCGACGCTCGACTACCTCCTGCTGCCGATGATCAACGCGCTGCTGTCGGCGATCTACATGACGGCCGCGTTCCCGCAGGTGCCGTCGTGGGTGTGGATCCTGTCCACCATCGTGGTCTGCACGGTGCTCAACCTGATCGGGGTGCGCATCGCGGCGAAGGTCAACGTCATCCTGGTGGTCATCCAGGTGGTCGTCGCCGTCGCGTTCGTCGCGCTCACGATCAAGAACATCGTGGAGGGCGCGAACGGATCGTCCTTCTCGCTGACGCCGTTCTTCTCCTCCGGCGTCGACGCCGGGGCGATCGCGTCGGGTGCGGCCATCCTGGCGCTGTCGTTCCTCGGCTTCGACGCGGTGAGCACGCTCGCCGAGGAGGCCGAGCACCCGCGGCGGGACATCCCGCGCGCCATCCTCATCATCGTCGGCGTGGCCGGACTGTTCTTCGTGAGCGTCACCTACGTCATGCAGGTGCTGTTCCCCGACGTGTCCGCGGTCGGCAACATCGTCGGCGCCTCGCCGGAGATCGCCAAGTACATCGGGGGAGCTGCGTTCCAGGCCGTGTTCATCGGCGGGTACATGGTGGCGGTGCTGGGCTGCGGGATCACGCAGCAGATGAGCGCGGCGCGCCTCCTCTACGCCATGGGCCGCGACGGTGCGCTGCCGCGGCGGTTCTTCGGCCGGCTGAACCGGGCGGGGGTGCCGGCCGGAAACGTGCTCCTGATCGCGGCGCTGGCGTGCTCGGCGGTGTTCCTGGATCTCAGCCGCGCGGCTTCCCTGATCAACTTCGGTGCGTTCGTGGCGTTCGTCTTCGTGAACCTGGCGGTGATCTTCACGTACGTGCGGTTCGTCAAGCAACGCGGCTGGAGGTCGGCTCTCGGCTTCGTGGTGCTGCCGGCGCTCGGGGTGGCGATCAATGTGGCGCTGTGGTTCAGCCTGGAGCCGAGCGCGATGATCGTCGGTGCGGTCTGGGTGGCGCTCGGCCTCGGCTACCTGCTGTGGCGCACGCGGTTCTTCCGGGTCGCGCCGCCGGCGCTCTCGGGCCCCGTCGAGCAGCGCTGACAGCCGCAATCGCGGGCGCTGACAGCGGCCGAGGGGCACGTACTCGTCACTTTCGAACCTCGAAAGCGACAACGACGTGCCCCTCGCGCTGCCCCGAGCGGGTGGGGTGCTGCCCCGGTCGGGTGGGGTGCCGCCGAAGGTCAGGCTTCGGCGGCGGTCCGGGAGGCCGCGAGGCGCGTGCGCCGCGGAAGCGCAGCGATCACGAGCCCGGCGAGCGCGAGACCCGCGCTCAGGTAGAGGCCCGGCCGGTAGTGCGCGAGCTGCTCGGCCAGCGCGGCCCGGCCTCCCGCACCCGCGCCGGCGGCCGGTGTGCCGCCCGCGATCAGAGCGGTCGTGACCGCCAGGGCGAGCGCGCCGCCGACCTGCGAGGAGGTCTGCACCAGCCCGGCCGCGAGCCCCTGCTCGTCATCGTGCACGCCGGTCGTCGCCTGCACCTGGATGGCGGGGAAGCCGACGCCGAAGCCGACGCCGAGCAGCACGACGGGCGGAAGCACGTCCAGCCAGTACACCGGCGCCGTGCCCAGCCTCAGGAACAGCAGGTAGCCGGCGGAGAGCGACCCCAGTCCGACGATGATCAGGACGGTCGGCCCGAACCCGTCGATCAGCCGGTCGGTGAACGGCGCGCTGAGCACGACGACCAGACCGGTCGGCAGCAGGGCGAGCGCCATCGCGAGCGGCGACCAGCCCAGCACATCCTGCAGGTAGAGGGTGAGCACGAACTGGAAGGACACGTACGACCCGAACAGCGTGATGGCCGTGAGGTTCGCCCGCAGCACCGACGCGACCCGGAAGATCCCGAACCGGATCAGCGGATGCCGCACCCGCAGCTCCAGCACCACGAAGGCGGCGAGCAGTGCCGCGGCGACGACGAAGCCGAGGATCGTCGGCGGCGAACCCCAGCCGGCGCCGGGGGCGGAGACGACCGTGTAGACCAGCAGCAGCATCCCCGCGGCCAGCAGCACGGCGCCGGGGATGTCGTGGCCTGCGCCGCGCTCGCGGCGGTCCTTGGGCACGAAGAAGAAGCCGAGCACCAGCGCGAGCACTGCCAGCGGGACGGAGAAGAGGAACGTCCACCGCCAGCTCAGCGAGGTCATCAGGCCGCTCATGATGAGACCGAGTGAGAAGCCGCTCGCGGCGAAGGTGGTGAAGATGGAGATCGCACGGTTTCGCTCCGGGCCCTCCTCGAAGTTGGTGGTGATCAGCGAGAACGCGGCCGGCGCGGTGAACGCGGCCGCCACGCCCTTGACGAAACGGCTGGCGATGAGGAGCCCGGCGTCTGCGGAGAGGCCGCCGGCGAGGGACGCGATCGTGAAGACGCCGAGCGCGACCAGGAGCACGGTGCGGCGGCCGAGCAGGTCGGCCAGGCGCCCGCCGAGCAGCAGGAGGCTGCCGTAGCCGAGCACGTAGCCGGACACGATCCACTGCAGGGCGCCGGGCTCGAGGCCGAGTTCCTTGCCGATGGAGGGCAGCGCGACGCCGACCATCGACACGTCCAGGCCGTCGAGGGCGATCACGATGCAGGTGGCGAAGAGGAGCAGCCAGCGGGCACGGCTCCAGGTGACGCGGATGGTTCCGGCGGGCGTCGCCGGCGGCCGGACGGCGGGGCGGGAGGCGGTATCGGAGTTCAGCACCGCGCCAGTCTATGACACGGAATAGATTGTGTCAGCAAAGTATGCACATTCATCTAATTCGCATGAAAACGCGCGTATCATTGCGGTCGTGAACGAACCGGTCGACGTCTCGGCCCGCTGGCGGGAGCTGCAGGGCCTCTACCTCAGCACGGCTGCCGAGCTCGAGCGCACGCTCCAGCAGGCCCACCAGCTCGGCCTGAGCGAGTACGAGGTCCTCGACCTCGTCGCCGGGTACGCGAACGAGTCGTGCACCATGCGCAACCTGGTCGACCTCACCCCGATGACCCAGAGCGCCCTCTCCCGCATCGTCGAGCGCCTGGTGAAGGCGGGGCTCGTCGAGAGGAACACCTGCGACTACGACCGCCGCGCGCTCTTCGTGGGCATCACCGCGGAAGGTTCGCGCGTGCACGACGAGGCCAAGCGCTCGTACGAGGGGATGCTCGAGAAGGCACTCGCCGGGGCGGCCGCGGCGTCCTAGGGTGGAAGCCATGCGCGCGATCGTCCAGGACGAGTTCGGCGACCCGGCACGGGTCCTCACCGTGGAGGAGCGACCGCTCCCCGAACCGGGCGAGAAGCAGGTGCGCGTGCGCACCGTGCTCACGCCCATCCACAACCACGATCTGTGGACCATCCGCGGCACGTACGGCTTCAAGCCGACCCTGCCGGCGGGAGCAGGTACCGAGGCGGTCGGCATCGTCGACGCCGTCGGCGCGGGCGTGGAGGGTCTCGCCGTCGGGCAGCGGGTGGTCACCGGAGGCACGTTCGGCGTCTGGGCGGAGGCGTTCATCGCCCCGGCCGGCGCACTGATCCCGGTGCCGGACGGGCTGAGCGACGAGGTCGCCTCCCAGCTCGTCGCGATGCCGTTCAGCGCGCTGAGCCTGCTCGACTTCTTGGAGGTGAAGCCGGGGGAGGTCGTGCTCCAGAACGCCGCGAACGGAGCGGTCGGCCGGTTGCTGGCCCAGTTCGCCCTGACGCGGGGAGACAAGGTCATCGGCCTGGTCCGCCGCCAGCACGACGCCGACGAACTCGCGCGCCAGGGCATCCCGAACCTCGTGGCGACGAGCCACGACGACTGGCGCGACCGGGTGCGCGCCCTCGCCGACGGGTCGCCGATCGCGGTCGCCGTCGACTCGGTCGGCGGCGAACAGAGCGGAGACCTGCTGTCGCTTCTCGCGGAGAACGGCACCCTCGTGTCGTTCGGAGCGATGGGCAGCGACGGAATGCAGTTGTCGTCGGGCGACCTGATCTTCAAGCAGGCGACGGTCAAGGGGTTCTGGGGCAGCAAGGTGAGCGCCGCGATGCCCGCGGCCAAGCGCGGCGAGCTGTTCGGCGAGCTGATCCGGGCCGCCGCGTCCGGTGCGATCACCCTGCCGGTCGAGGCCGTGTACGGGTTCGACCAGGTGCGGGAGGCCGTCGAGGTGGCGGCGCGGTCGGGGCGTACGGGCAAGGTGCTGTTGCGGCCGTAGGGCGCCAGCGGGTCGGTCGCTGACTCCGGAGCGCGCGGCCGGCACGGCCTGCGCGGCTCCGTAGCTCCGCCCGATCCGTGTCGCCCGATTTGGGGGACAGATTGATGTCCTCCAAACAACCTACAGACCGTTCTTTCTAGCTAAGCTCCTCACTGACGCATCGCAGCGTCACCCAGCTACAGCCTTTTGCACCGACCCGACGCAAGCGGAAGGACGTACCATGACCCAGCCTTATGGCGCCGTCGACCCCGAGACGGCAGCGGAGCGCGCACACGTGCTCCTCGAATCCGAGATCACCGCACGACTCGATGCGGTCCGCGACCTCGCCAAGCGACTCAACGACCTGGATGCCGCCATCGCCGGCTACCTGACGGCCTGGCAGGGCGCCACCCGGGCCGGCTGGACCGAGAGCACGCTCGCCGACATCGGCCTGCGCTCGCCCGAGTCGCTGCCCTCCCCGAGCGGCCGTCGCGCAGCGGACAGCGTCGCGCCGGTCTCGGTCGCGCCCCCGGCCGCCCCGGCTGCCGCCGCGCCGACGGGAGCGCCGACCGG
>NZ_CAMFLC010000086.1 GCF_945957465.1 uncultured Leifsonia sp. | reverse complement strand
CAACCGACGACAACACTCCCCTCGTTCGTCGCTGCTCTCCGAGTGATCGGCCGGCAATCGCTAGAGACCCTCCGAACGGGGATGGCGCTAGCCGGCCGCTCACGCGAACCCAACACGCTCATCGACGGCAGACCCATGCCAACGACGTCGACCGGTTTTCTCGCCGCACCAAGAACCAGAACCTCACCGACGGCGACGACGGTTCGCTCGCCCTCATGTCGGAGGCGAACGACCCACCGACCCTCAAGAGCTCGCGAACTGGCTGCCCGCACCCACCGACGACTTCTCCGTCTACCTCCGCGCGGATTGACCGGGCGAGCGGATCCTCAACGGGGACTGGGCACCGCCTGCGTCCAACTCGCCTGGAACTTCAGCAATCGTTCTTCGCTAAGCCCTCGCCCTGGTGCGGTGCCGAGACAGCTCACGATTGGTTCGCACACTAACGAAGCGACTCCGACGCACAAGACGATTGAGGAGGGTCGAACTCTATCCGCCATCCTTCTGCTGTTTCGATGTTCCGCCATCCTGCGCGCACATGGTCCGCGGTGTCGCCTCGTATAATCGGTGCGGCGCCGATACTTGCGACTTCGCAACTGAAGGGCGCGATGAACGAGCAGGGGACGCACGCATGAGCCTCACCGGTTATCTGGCAATCGGGCACTCCGCCCACGTTCCCAAACGTGAGGTGCGGGATGGGCGGTGACCTGCGGCCCCGGCATCGGGTGGTGCGGCCGCCCATCCTCTACGCCGGCACGCCGGTCGTGCTGCTCGCCTCACTCAACGACAACGGCAGCGCGAACCTCGCGCCGGCGTCCTCGTACTGGGCACTCGGTCAGATGCTCGCGCTGGGGCTGGAGACCGACGGGCACACACTCTCCAATCTGGAGGCGAGGCCGCAACTCACGGTCAACTTTCCGTCACCTCCGCACTGGCGCGCGGTGGAGCGCATCGCCGACCTCACCGGCCGGGAGGAGATCCCGGCCACCAAGGCGGCCCGCTACGCATACCGCGCGGACAAATTCGCGGCCGCAGGGCTCACGGCGCAGCCGTCCGAGATCGTCTCGCCGCCGCGCGTCGCCGAGTGCCTGCTCCAGCTGGAGGCCGAGGTGCGGCGCATCACGCCCGGCGTCACCGAGGACTACGCGATCGCGGAGGCGGAGGTCGTGCGTGTGCACGCCGATCCGCGCATCATCGTCGACGGCGACCATATCGACCCGTTGGCCTGGGAGCCGATCGTGTACAGCTTCCGGCACTACTTCGCGATCGGTGCTGCACTCGGTCCCCGCGAAGGAGTGGGCGCGGCGGTCGCGCCACCCGAGCAGAGGGGCCGAGAGACCGAGGCGCCGTGGGAGGACGGCGGTGACGCCGCCTGCTGGCTCGCCTCGGTGTGTCCGGAGTGCGGTGCGCTCCGCGACGGCCCGGGCCCGTGCTCGCGCTGCGGCGCCGAACCGCCTGTCTGACAGCGGCACACGCCTCCACGTACCCGCCTTTTCGTGCGCGTACGCACCGGAGGCTAATTACGATGTCGCAACTAAGGAGGGCCGCGACCAGTCGTCCGCAGGTGGTCCCCGAACGCGTCGATGCGGTCGCCCCACACGTCATCGATCCGGGACGAGTCCCCGCCGGACGTCATCGTTCGCTGAACCATGACCGCCACTGTCGGCTCGCGCGGCCGCCGCCGCAAGGGGGGCGCAACTCAACTCGCTAACCGGTCACGAATCCCGAGTCTGCGCGGAGCGACTCGACGCTCGAGGCGTTCGGAAATAGAGCTTGAACTGAAACGCGCGAAAATCGGATCGCCGGGACAACCAAAGGAGACTCGCATGCCTAGCGCTGAGAACACAGTCACGATCGAACGGTCCCCGATGGACGTGTACACGTTTCTCGCAGACGGTACGAACAATCCCCGCTGGCGATCCGGGGTTCGCAAAATTGAGCTCCGTAGCGGCAATGCCGGGGAAGTGGACGCGGTCTACGCTCAAACGCTCACCGGGCCAGGCGGCCGCGCCATCGCCGGTGACTACCGGATCACCGCAGCCGTGCCGGGTCGCGAGTTGCGATTCGTCGTCATCGCGGGCCCTGCCAGGCCGGAAGGCGCCTACGTCCTGTCTCCCGATGGAGACGGCACGCGTGTCCGCTTCTCGCTCTCCCTCACACCGACCGGTCTTATGAGGCTGATGAGCGGCGCTATCCAGAAGACGATGAACGTGGAAGTCGCTCAGCTGACGCAGCTGAAGGCCGTCCTCGAGGGCCCCCACCAACCCGGATAGGCCAACGCTGAAGACGTCCCACGCTCCCCGCCTCGCGGCCGAGCGCTGGATCAGCCGCCGGACCTGGTCGCAAGGCCGTCCGCGGCCGCACGTCCGACGCGCACGCAGCAGCCGCCCTCCAGCGGCTCCAACCAGGTGTCGCGCGGATCGCTCGCGCCGGCGCTGAGCGCCGCCACGTACGCCACGTTGGCCGAGCAGATCACGTCGGTGTGGCGGCTCGACAGCCGATGGAACGGGCAGTTGGCGAGCACGAACCCGCCCGCGTCGTCGTCGACCGGCTCATAGCCGAGGTCGCCGAGCGTGTCGGCGAGCGGCCGGGTCGTGTCACTGTGGTCCGCGCCCCGCTCGTCTGCCACGGTCAAAAGGCACTCGCGCACGGGTCGTCCGGTGCGGTCGGAGAGCTCGACGGCGCTTGCGAGGAGCTCGCCGGCCAGGGCGTAGCGGCGCGGAGGAACGGCCGCGGCGAACTCGTCGCGCGCGAGAGTGTAGAACTTCGCCGGGCGGCCCGACCCCGGGCCGCGCTTGTCTCCACGGTGCCGGAACTCCGCTGCCAGCACACCGGAGTCCACCAGTCTCTCCAGGTGGAAGGCCACGGTGGCCCGCGGCAGCCCCACTCGCTCGGCGAGCTCGTCACGTCCCAGTGGCTCTGCCGCGGCCTCCAGGAGGCGCACCAGTTCGCGGCGCACCGGGTCGGCAAGCGCCGCGACCGCGGTCAGATCGTCACTGGTCATGCGCCCATCCTAACTCTAAAAAAGTATTTCTTGACAAAAGAAGCGTCGGGGGCGACTCTTGGCCCAGAGGCTTCCCGAAGCCCACGAGGAGGACACGATGTCGCTGACGACAGAGTCCCACCAGGAGGACCCACCGCTCCACCCGGTCCACGATCCGCTGCCCGGCCCCTGGACAGCGGCCGTGGACCGGCCGCGCGCCGAGGCGGCGATCGCCGACCTCCTGAATGCCCTCGGCCGCGACACCCGAGACCCGCAGCTGGCCGACACGCCGAGGCGGGTGGCGGCTGCGTTCGCCGAACTGCTGGACGCTCCCCCGTTGCGCAGCACCACCTTTCCGAACGACGAGGAGTACGACGACTTGGTGCTGGTGCGCGGCATCCCGTTCACCTCGTTGTGCGCCCACCACCTGCTGCCGTTCCGCGGTGTGGCCCACGTGGGCTATCTGCCGGGCGACAGGCTGCTCGGCCTGTCGAAGCTCGCTCGCGCAGTCGAGCATTTCTCGCGCGACCTCCAGCTGCAGGAGCGCCTGACCGCCCAGGTCGCCGACTGGCTCGACACCGAGCTGGAGCCGCGCGGCGTTGGCGTCGTGCTGGAGGCCGAGCACCTCTGCATGGCGATCCGCGGCGTGCGCGCCCCGGGAGCCGTGACCCGCACATCCCGGTTCACGGGCGAGCTTGCACAGACGGGCGGGCGGCGCTTTGCCGAAGCCTCCTCCTTCGACGCATCCTCGCCCTTCGACGAGTGGGGGGCCGAGCGATGAGCGCGCCGAAGGAAGTCGCGATCATTGGCGCCTCGCTGGCCGGGGCGACCGCGGCGACCACTCTGCGGGAGGCCGGGTACGACGGGACCATCCGGCTCTTCGGCGCGGAGAGCAACCTGCCCTACATCCGGCCGCCGCTCTCCAAGGGCTATCTCGCCGGGACCGAGGAGCGCGCCTCCCTCTACGTGCACGACGAGGCCTGGTATCGCGACTACGACATCGACCTCCACCTGGGCACGCGCATCGCCCGCCTCGACCCGACCGCGGGGACGGTGACCGGCTCGGACGGCGCGGCGCACCGCTTCGACCGCGCGTTGCTGGCGACAGGATCGACGCCGCGGCGGTTACCCATCCGCGGCACGGATTTCGAGGGCGTGCTCTCGCTGCGCACCCTCGACGACAGCGACCGGTTGCGCGAGATCATCGCGGGCGGCGGCCGGGAGGTCGTGCTGATCGGCTCCGGCTGGATCGGAATGGAGGTGGCGGCCAGCGCACGGGCGCTTGGCAACGCGGTCACCATCCTCGAACGCGACCCGGTGCCGCTGGCGGCCGCGCTCGGCGACGAACTGGGCGCGTACTTCGCCGACGTTCACGCGGCGCATGGTGTGCGGATCCGGACCCGCATCGAAGTCGACTCCATCGCCGGTGAGGGCGGGCACGCCACCGGCGTGGGCCTGGCGGACTACGAGGTCGTGCCGGCGGACGTGGTGATCGTCGGCGTCGGCGCGGTGCCCGTCATCGACCTGGCCGAGCACGCGGGTCTCGCGGTCGGCAACGGCGTGCTCACCGATTCGTCGCTGCGCACGAGCGCCCCGAACGTGTGGGCCGCCGGCGACATCGCGTTCGCCGTCCACCCTCTGATCGGTGCACGGCTGCGCAGCGAGCACTGGGCCAATGCGATCGATGGCGGCACGACCGCCGCCCGGGCGCTTCTCGGCGAACGCATCGAGCACGACGCTGTCCCGTATTTCTTCACCGACCAGTTCGACATCGGCATGGAGTATGCCGGCTTTGGTCCCCTCACCTCGGGGGCCGAGGTCGTCTATCGCGGCGACCCGTCATCCGGCTCTTTCGTGGCGTTCTGGCTGCGCGACGACCGCGTGGTCGCCGGGATGAACGTGAACGTCTGGGACGTCAACGACGACATCAAGACCCTCGTCGCCTCGCGCGCTCGGGTAGCACGGGCGAGCCTCCGCGATCCCGATGTCCCGCTCCTTGACCTCCTCGACACCAACGAGGCCTCTGCTCCCGGGAGGAGGGCCGCATCGTGACCGCGACCTCCGACCTCCGCGACGCCGGAGTCAGCATCTGGCTCGACGACCTCTCCCGCGCGGACATCCTCTCCGGGCGCCTCACCCAGCTGATCGCCGAACGCGATGTGACCGGCATCACCACCAACCCGACCATCTTCGCGACCGCCGTCGAGAAGGATCCGGCCGCATATGCGTCGCAGCTCGCCGACCTCAAGCAGGCCGGCACCGCGCCCCGCGAGGCAGCACTCGCGATCGTCACGACGGACGTGCGCGCGGCCTGCGACGTTCTCCTCCCGGTCCACGAGCGTTCGGGCGGCGGCGACGGGTTCGTTTCGATCGAGGTGACTCCGGAAGCCGCCCACGACGCCCAGGCGACCCTCGTCGAGGTACGCCGGCTGCGCGAGCTGGTCGACCGGCCTAACCTGCTGGTGAAGATCCCGTCGACGGACGCGGGCGTCCGCGCCCTCGAGGACGCCACAGCGGAAGGCTCCTCCATCAACATGACGCTGCTGTTCGGGCTCGACCGCTACCGGCAGGTGCGGGAGGCCTACCGGGCCGGAATCGCCCGGGCCGTCGCGGCGGGGATCGACCCCGCGGGCATGCGGTCGGTCGCGTCGTTCTTCGTCTCGCGGGTCGACGTTGCGGTCGATCGGCGGCTCGACGCGATCGGCGGACGGGCCGCGGCCGGCCTCCGGAGCCTCGCCGCGGTCGCCAACGCACGGCTGGCGTACGCCGCGTACGAGGAGTCGCTAACGCTCCCCGACTGGCACACGCTGTCCGCGCACGGCGCCCATCCGCAACGGCCGCTCTGGGCCTCCACCGGCGTGAAGGACCCCGCGATGCGTGACACGCGCTACCTGGAGGAGCTCGTCGCACCCGACGTCGTCGACACGGTGCCGTCCGCGACGCTGGAGGCGCTGCACGACCACGGGCGCATCCGCCCTGACACCATCCGCGGCAGCTACGCGGCGTCGCGCGAGACAATCGATGAACTGGCTCGTATCGGAGTGTCGCTCGACGAGGTCACGTCGGAACTCGAACGCGCCGGAATCGACGCGTTCGGGGAGTCCTGGGGACGGCTGGTCGCAGCGATTCGGGGCTGAACCCCGGCCGCCGCGCGCTCACCGCTCCCTGCCGGTGACCTTCTCACCGGCGTATGACGCCGAGGGCGGGACTCACCGGTGTCGAGGGTGTCTGATAGTTGATACGGCCAGGCTGTGCTGGGAGCGCGGAGAATTGCGCCATGAGGATCGAAGTGCTTCATATCGACGAGTGTGAGAACTGGGAGCGCGCCGGCGATCGAGTTCGCGAGGCGCTCGACCGACTCGGCGATCGATCCACGGCGGTCGGTTACCGACGGCTTCAGACTTCGGAGGAGGCTGCGTCGGTCGCGTTCGCTGGCTCGCCGACCATCACGGTAGATGGTGAAGATCTCTTTCCAAACGGAGCGCAGACCACTGAACTGGCCTGTCGAATCTACTTCACGCCGAACGGTGTCGCCGGACTCCCGACGGTCGATCAACTCGTGGAAGCGATCTCCGCACATGGATGACGCATTGGTCGTGTGTTCGTGCTGCGGACGCGACCTGCCAAGAAGCAAGGTTCATGCGCTCGAAGACGGCAAGGCACTGATCTGCAGACGTTGCGGCCCCTGGGTCGCCCTCTGGTGGCGCGGCGATCGAATGACACGGTAGCCGTGACACGACGCACGTGACCCAGAGGCGGGCCGACCGTCGAACGGTCAGGAGTATCCGCGCCGCAGGAGCATCGTGGCGGACTTGGCGAAGTCTTCCTCGGTAGGGATCTCGAAGTCGAGGGCGTTCGCGTATCGGCTGATGATGTTGAACAGCGAGGCCACGGCGGCGGCGTCCGTGAGGTCTGCGGTGCTGACTCCGGCCGCGAGCGCGTCGCGTGCGTCTTGGGAAGTCGTGCCTGCGGGGTCGCGGGTCAGTTTCTCGATGAAGGCGAGGGATGCGGCGAGCCGTGGCGATATCGGCGCGGTCCGGTAGTTATCGATGACGGCGGCGACGGTGGCGCGGCCGAATCCGTGTACGGCGATCGCTCCGTGCGCCCCCACACAGAAGGGGCACCGATTCCAGGACGCGACTGCAGCCGCCATGAGTTCGCGTTCGCTCACGCTCCAGCCGCTGGGCCCCCGCATGGTGCGTTGGGTCCACTCGCCCAGAGTGGGGCCGGCGAAGTCCTGGTCGTAGAACGCCACCCGGGCCGCGTCCGGCAAACGAATTCCCGACACTCGGGAGATCATTCCGATTAAAGCCCGGTGGCGCAGCGTGTCACCACGGTCGATCTCAGGAAGTCGCATCGCCGGCCTCTCGGATCGCGTTGACCGCGACCTCCCAGCGCTCCAATCCCGCGCCGATCGCCGACGCGAGGACGAGCTCGAACGCTTCCTTCTCGGATCCCACAGAACGACGAACCGCATCGACCTGACCGTCCGTGACGCGGGAGGACTCGTCCCGCACCTGTACGATCAACGCCGAATACGGGACCGGTGCATTCGCGCCGTCGCCATCCAAGGCGAGCACACGCAACTCCCGCCGCAAGTGGCCGCTCTCGAGCACCCGAGCGCGCAGCGCGGCGGCGAGATCCTGATGCGAACGGACTTCCCGCGCCATGCCGCGACTCTACGCCGATTGTCTCCCGAACCACCCGATGCGATCGGGGCCGCAACACGAATCGCACGAAGGGCGGCGATTGGATTGGTGACGCTGGACGGCGAAGGACTGAGGCGAGAGAAGAAGGTTGAGACAAGAAGGGAAGAGACGAAGGTGATCTGATCTTCCCCCGGTTCCTCGGACAGTTTGCTGTGTCGTTTCAGGCAGCCAG
>NZ_CAMFLC010000085.1 GCF_945957465.1 uncultured Leifsonia sp. | reverse complement strand
GAGGAGCGGATGCCGCCGGCGGGCTTCACGCCGATCTCCTCGCCGGTGAGCCGGTGCCAGTCGCGCACGACCTCCAGCATGAGGAGGGTGACGGGCAGCGTGGCGGCAGGCGAGACCTTGCCGGTGGAGGTCTTGATGAAGTCGGCGCCGGCGAGGATGCTCAGCCAGGAGGCGCGACGCACGTTGTCGTACGTGTTCAGCTCTCCGGTCTCGAGGATCACCTTGAGGTGCGCGTGACTGCCGTCGTCGCGGCGGCAGGCCTCCTTGACGGCCACGATCTCGTCGAAGACGAGGCCGTAGCGGCCGGAGAGGAATGCGCCGCGGTCGATCACCATGTCGATCTCGTCGGCGCCCGCCGCGACCGCGTCGGCCGTGTCGGCCAGCTTGACGGGCAGGGAGGCGCGGCCGCTGGGGAACGCGGTCGCGACCGCCGCCACGTTGACTCCGCCGGCCTGCCCGGTCTCGCGGGCGACGCGACCGGCGTGGGAGGCGCCGAGCGCCTCGACCGCGTAGGGCACCATGTCGCCGTAGACGCAGACCGCTGCCGGGCGCGGCGCCGTGAGGTCGCTCGGGTCGGGCGTGAGCGCCTTGGCGACCAGCGAGCGCACTTTGCCGGGGGTGTCGGCGCCCTCCAGAGTGGTGAGGTCGATCAGCTCGATGACCTTGTCGAGCGCCCACGCCTTGCTGGACGTCTTGATCGAACGGGTGCCCAGCCCGGCGGCGCGCTGCTCCAGCCCGACGGCGTCCACGCCCGGGATGCCGCCCAGGTAGCGCCGGAGCGATCCCTCGGTGAGGTCGCCGCCCAGCACCTCCACGGCGCGGGCCGCCGGTGCGAGCGTGCGCACGGGCGGTGTGGTCTCGATGGTCATGTGAGTTCGTTCCTTTCACTCGGCACGGTGCGGCCGAGGAGGTCGTTCGCGGTCGACTCGTCGGTGATGATCGTCGTGCACAGCCCGCTCGCGACGACGGCGTGGGCGACCTTGTGCTTGGCCTCCCCCGCGATGACCGCGATGGAGGTGCGCGCGTTGCGCAGCTCGTCCAGGCTCAAGCCGAGGGTGCGGCCGTCGAGCTCCGGGTCGGCCACCTGGCCGTCGCTGTCGATGAACCGGCCGACGACGTCGCCGACGGCGCCCTTTTCGGCGAGGGCGCGCACGTCGTCGGACGACAGGTAGCCGGAGTCGACATGCACCGAGCTGGTGTCGACCACTCCCGCGCTGAAGAGGTAGGCGCTCGCGCTGCGGGCGAGTTCGAGCACCGACTGCACCGACCGGTCGGCTTCGATGGCACGGCGGGTCGCCGCGTGCTCGAAGATGGCCGGGCTCGGCAGCAGCGTCGCGGTGCCCTGCGCCTTGCGCGCGATCACCACGGCGGTGTCGGCGGCGGCTGTCGCCTGCCGGGTGCTCGACACGCTCCCGTTGATCTGCACCGGGTTGACGCCCACGGCCCAGCCGGGCCGCAGCCGGGCTGCCACGGCGTGCAGGGTGCGACCCCAGCTCACGCCGAGCGTGCGCGGGACGGGTCGCAGCGTCGTCAGGTAATCGGCGGCGGCCTGCGCCACGCGCGCCTGCACATCGGAGTCGGCCTCCGCCGCGGGTACGACCACGGCGTCGTCCAGGCCGTAGAAGCCGCACAGCTCTCGCTCGAGCGAGAAGCGCCGCGCGCTCGGGTGCACGATCTCGATGCGCACGAAACCGTGCTCACGCGCGGCGACCAGCAGCCGGCCGACCTTCCACCGCGACACGTTGAGGGCGACGCCGATCTCGTCCTGGGTCTTGCCGGCCTCGTAATAGAGCTCTGCGGCTTTGACGGCGAGGATCTCGTCGGTATCGTTCAGGGCCACCAGACCAGCTTAGAACCGGGTGCAACGGTTGCGCATGGCCCGCTCAAATGAGCAGAGGTGCGCTCAGCGGTCTTCGAGAGCGACCGGGCGCGCCACGACGGCACCCGCGGCGGCCGCTGCGAGAGCGGTGGCGGTCAGCACCAGCAGCGGCACCGTCCACCCTCCCGTCGACTCGTGCAGGACGCCCACTGCGAGCGGGCCGAGCGCCCCGAGCGTGTAGCCCAGCCCCTGCGTGAAGCCGCTCAGCGCGACGGACCCGGCGTGCGTACGGGTCCGCACGTTGATCAGCACGAGGGTCAGCGGGAAGAGCAGGGGTCCGAGGCCCGCGAGCGCCACCCACAGCCACGTCGCCGCCGCGGGCGCCAGGATGAGCCCGGCGTAGCCGGCGAGGAAGAACGCGACGCCGGCGTACACGAGCAGCGCGACATTGCGCATCCGAGCGGCGAGAAGCGGAACCAGCAGCCCGGCCGGGATGCCCATGCCCGCGTACACCGACAGAAGTGCGCCCGCCTCCGCCGGCGGAGTCCCGGCCACGTCGTGGACGACCTGCGGCAGCCAGGCGAACATGGCGTACGCGTTCAGGCTCGAGACCGCGAACAGCACGGCCATGGCCCAGGCGAGGCCCGACCGCCAGACGCGCGCCATCAGCGAGCGGTCGGCCTCCTCGACCCCCGCGTCGCCGGTGGGATGCGCCGGCCGGTGCGTGATGACGATGCGCAGCCACGGGATGACGGCGAGAACGCTGACCAGCGCCCACATCCCCACCGAGACATGCCAGCCAGCGGTGTCGGCGACGGGCACCGCCACCAGCGGCGGCAGCAGGGTGCTCACCGACATCACGGTCGCGTAAAGAGCCGTCACGAGGCCGATGCGGTCGGGGAAGTAGCGCTTCACCAACGGCGGCAGCAGGACGTTCCCCACTCCCATACCGGCGAAGGTGACGGCCGAGCCGATCGCGAGCACGGCGAACGAACCGGCCGTCGCCCGCAGGATGTGCCCGGCGAGCATCACCCCGAGCGCGATCAGCAGGACGGTCTCCAGCGCCGCCCGGCGAGTGAAGAGCGGGGCGAGGAGGCCGAACAGGGCGAAGCAGACCGGCGGCAGCATCCCCAGCAGGCCGACGCCGACGGCCGACACCGGGAACTCCGCCCGGATCTCGGAGAAGATCGGGGAGAGCGCGGCGACCGCGGTGCGCAGGTTGGCGGCGACCAGCAGGATGCCGAGGAGCGCGACGGCGCGTCCGTTCCAGAGCGGGCGCGCCGACTCCCCTGTCGCCGATCGGGCTCCGGCCGTCACGCGGGCTCGACGGTCAGGATGCGGCGGGCCTCGTCGACGTCTGCCGCGATCTGGGCGATGAGCGGCTCGATACCGGAGTAGGCCACCATGCCGCGGATGCGCTCCGCGAACGCGACGTCGACGGTGTGACCGTAGAGGTCGAGCTCCCGATCGAGCACGTAGGCCTCCACCTGCTTGTGCGGAACACCCTCGAAGGTCGGATTGTTGCCGACCGAGATCGCGGCCGGATAGCGGGTGCCGTCGTCGTCGGTCAGCCAGCCGGCGTAGACGCCGTCGGCCGGGACGAGACCCTCGTTCTCCGGTGACAGGTTGGCCGTCGGGAAGCCGAGCTCGCGTCCGCGCGCCGCTCCGTGGACGACGACGCCGCGCACCGTCGGGACGGTACCGAGCAGCTCGGCGGCATGGGCGACGTCGCCCTCCGCCAGCAGGTCGCGGATCCAGGTCGACGAGACCCGCCTTCCGTGCTCGGGCCGGACGTCGTCGATCAGCTCGACCGTGAAGCCGTGGCGCTCCCCCAGCGAGGACAGCAGCCGCACATCCCCGGCCCCGCGTGCACCGAACCGGAAGTCGCTGCCGACGAGGACGGCTGCCGCGTGGAGGCGGTCCACCAGGATGCGGTGCACGAACTCCTCCGGCGGGAGGTCGGCCAAGGCACGGTCGAAGGTGACCATGAGCGTGGCATCGATACCCGTCTCGGCGAGCAGCTCGAGCTTCTGCCGGTTGCTCACCAGCGAGGCCGGGCACTTCTCGGGAGCGAGGAGCTCCAACGGGTTGCGGTCGAACGTGATGACCGTCGAGGTCAGGCCGCGCTCGGCGGCGACGGCACGCAGTCGGTCGATCACAGCGCGGTGACCGGTGTGCACGCCGTCGAACTTGCCGATCGTGACGGCGCTCGGCCCGAACCCGTCCGGAATCTCCGCGACCTCGTGGAAGACCTTCACGAACGCGCTCCGTCCGCGGAGGCGCCGTCGTCCGGGCGGTGCCGGGAGAGCCAGAACAACCCGAGGATCGGCAGCACCAGCGGGATGAACAGATACCCCATCCCGAAGACCGACCAGACCGTCGCGTCCCGCCCGAAGGGGTCGATGTCATGCAGGCCGAGAGCCTGCGGTGCGAACAGGCTGAGCGCTCCGATGATCAGCACTCCGGCCAGCTCGAAGCTGATCGTGACCCAGGCGACGCGGTACCAGACCCGCCCGGGGGCGACGAGCGCGATCGTCGCGACGATGTACACCACCGCCGAGAGCGCGGAGAGCGAGAACGCCACCGGAGCCTCGTGGAAGCGGTCGATGATCTGGAAGACGCTGCGCCCGGTCGCAGCCAGCGCCAGCACGCCGTAGACGAACACGAGGACGCGGCCGATTCCGGAGATGCGGCGCCGCGAACCGCGGTCGCCGGCGTGCTCGCGAGCGGACATGGTGTGGTGTGACATCGGTAACGATTCTATTCGCGCGGGGAGGTCGGGCTCAGGCGCCCTGCACGAACCAGATCTGCCCCATCCGGTAGACCATGACGGCGATGGCGAGGCAGACGCCGCCGAGGATGACGGTGCTCCACCTGTTGCGTTCGATCAGGGCCCAGAAGCCGCCCGCCAACGGCAGGAGAAGCGCCGAGATCAGGTAGATGTAGAACTCGGCCAAGCTGCCGCTCGGCGAGTTGCCGAGGGCGGGCGCGACGATGGCCATGACCAGCTGCACCACCAGGAGCAGCACGACGAGCGCGACCGCGCCCATCGTGAGGTCGGACGGCACGCGCCCCGCGAGGCCGAGCACCAGGCAGAGCACGCCCGCGATCACGGCGACGCCGACCTGCAGCGCCACGAACCATTCGATCATGCGGACGCGATCTCGTCTGTGGGGAAGTTCACGAGCGTCCGTGCTTCCTTTCCGCGGAACTCGACGAGTCCCACCAGCGCGCCGCCCGGGGCGATGGCCGCGACCGGTGCACCGGAAGCGCCCTCCCGGTCGGCCACGTGGATGCGGCGGCCGTGCGTGAGGTCGATCGCCTGCTGCTCGGTCAGTTCGAGCCGCTCGAACAGCGCGGTGGCCGCCCGGGCGGCGGGGATCAGGGCGGCACCGGGATCGAGCGTATCGAGTTCCCGCGCGTCCCGCACCTCGAACGGACCGATACGCGTCCTGCGCAGCGCGGTGAGGTGGCCGCCGACGCCGAGTGCCGCGCCGAGATCGCGGGCGAGCGAGCGGATGTAGGTGCCGGACGAGCACACGACGCGCACATCGAGCTCGATGGCGACGGGAGCGTCGTCGGCCGGCAGGCGCCGCTCCTCGAGCAGGTCGAACCGCTCGATGGTCACGGCCCGCGGCCGCAGCACCACCTCTTCGCCCGCGCGGACGCGCGCGTACGCGCGCTTGCCGTCGACCTTGATCGCGCTCACGGAGCTCGGAACCTGCTCGATCTCACCCGTGAGCGCGGCGACGCCGTCGGCGATGGCGGCCGCCGTCACCGCGGCCACCGCGGCCGGGTCCGCTTCGGCGGTGACCTCGCCTTCCGCGTCGTCCGTGGTCGTCGTCGCACCCAGCCGGATGGTCGCCAGATACTCCTTGTCGGCGCCGACGATGTAGGTGAGCAACCTGGTCGACGAGTTGAGCCCCAGGATCAGGAGGCCCGTGGCCATCGGATCCAAGGTTCCGGCGTGGCCGACCTTGCGGGTGCCGGCGAGTCGGCGCACCCGCGCGACGACGTCGTGGCTCGTCCAGCCTCCCGGCTTGTCGACCAGGATGAGACCGCTGCCGATCATGCGTTCTCGCCGGCCACGTCGAGCACCAGCTGCAGCTTGGTCCGGAACGTCGACTCGATGATCTCGGTCGCGCAGGCGTCCTTGCCGTACTCCGCGGGCAGCTTGAGACCGAGGAGCGTGTTCAGCAACATCCCCTCGGCGAGGAACGTGCGCGCCTCGTCGGGCGAGAAGCCGACCTGGTCGCGGACCATCTTGTAGATGGCGAGGAAGCCTTCCCTGGCGCGTTCGCCGATGACGGCGTCGTTGCCCATCCCGAACGCCTGCATGAGCGAGAGCAGGATGCCGCGGTCCTCGATCAGGTTCACGTACGCCAGCCCGAGCCGGCGGCCGATCTCGTGATGCTCACCGACGGAGCCGCTCTCACCGGCGGGCGAACCGTCGGCCTTCCAGCCGTCGACCGTGGCCTGGAAGCTCGCCATCAGCTTGTCGAGCGCGCGCTGGAGGACCTCCACGAAGAGATTCTCCTTGCTCCCGAACATCCGGACGACGTAGGGCTGGCTGATCCCGGCCGCCTTGGCGATCTGGTCGGTGGTGGCGCCGAAGTAGCCGCGTTCCCCGAAGACGAGGCTCGCCGCACCGAGGATCTGCTCGCGCCGCTCGGCCGAGGGGATCCGTTCACTGATCGCGGAACTCATGGTTGACAGGTTATCAGTCGATTACTAAAGTGCGATGTAATCATTCGATTACTAATCAATTCCGCCCGTTCTCCAGGAAGCGATGAGACCCATGACCACAACCCTCCCCGCCACCTCAGGCGCCCCGGCGCGCGCTGCGCGGCGCATCCCCGTCTGGCTCGCGATCGTCGCGGCCTCTCTCCCGATGTTCATGGCGACCCTCGACAACCTCGTCGTCACGAGTGCACTCCCCGTGATCGCCCACGACCTCAGCGCCTCCATCGAAGAGCTGCAGTGGGTCGTCAACGCCTACACGCTCAGCTTCGCGACCCTGATGCTGATGGCCGTCGGGCTCGGCGACCGGCTCGGCCGCCGCTCGGTGTTCCTCGGCGGCATCGTCGTGTTCACGCTGGCGAGCGCCGCGAGCGCGCTGGCGACCGAGCCGTGGATGCTGATCGCCGCGCGAGCGGTGCAAGGTGCCGGCGCTGCCGCGCTCCTCCCCCTGTCGCTCACCCTGCTGGCGGGCAGCGTCAGCCAGCGGCTGCGACCGGCCGCGATCGGCATCTGGGGCGGGATCTCGGGCCTCGGGGTCGCGCTCGGGCCGCTCATCGGGGGCGCGGTCGTCCAGGGCTGGAACTGGCAGGCCATCTTCTGGCTCAACGTCCCGCTCGGGGTCATCGCGGTTCCGCTGGTCCTCCTCGCCCTGCCGAACAGCTTCGGCGACCGCGTCCGGGCCGACATCGTGGGACTGCTGCTGGCCGCACCCGGCGTGCTCGGGCTGGTCTACGGCATCGTCCGCGGCAACGATGCGGGCTGGGACAGCGCCGAAGTGCTGTTCTCGCTGATCGCCGGCGGCGCGCTCCTGATCGCCTTCGTGCTCTGGGAGTCGCGCACGGCCGCACCCCTGCTGCCGCTGCGACTCTTCCGCGATCGCAGTTTCACGGTCGCGAACCTGGTCGGCGTGACCTTCAGCTTCGGCATCTTCGGCGCGATCTTCATCCTCATCCAGTTCCTGCAGGTCGTGCAGGGCCACACCCCGCTCGAGGCCGGCGTGATGACGATGCCGTGGACGCTCGCGCCGATGGTCGTGGCCCCGCTCACCGGGCTCGTCTCCGGCCGGACCGGCACGCGTCTGCCGATCGTCGTCGGGCTGGTGTTCCTGGCCGGCGCCATGGCGTGGATCGCCGGCACCCTGTCGGCCGACCTGCCGTACTCGCAGATGTGGCCGCCGTTCCTGCTCGCGGGAGTCGGCATGGGCCTGGTGTTCGCACCCAGCTCGACCGCGGTTCTGGCGAACATGCGTGCGGCCGACCACGCCAAGGCGTCCGGCGCCAACTCCACCCTCCGCGAGATCGGCGTCGCGCTCGGTGTCGCGGTGCTCACGGCCGTCTTCACGGGAGCCGGAGGCACGCTGACGCCGACCGGGTACGTCGATGCGGCAATCCCGGCGGTCTGGGTGGGGGCCGCTGCCCTCGCCCTGTCTCTTATACACATCTGACGCTGCCGACGAATTAGACGGTG
>NZ_CAMFLC010000084.1 GCF_945957465.1 uncultured Leifsonia sp. | reverse complement strand
AACGGGACCGAGGTCACCGCGTACATCCCCGGTGAGGGCCACAACCTGCAGGAGCACTCGATGGTGCTCGTCCGCGGCGGCCGTGTGAAGGACCTGCCCGGCGTCCGTTACAAGATCGTCCGCGGCGCCCTGGACACCCAGGCCGTCAAGAACCGCAAGCAGGCTCGCAGCCGCTACGGCGCGAAGATGGAGAAGAAGTAATGCCTCGCAAGGGTCCCGCTCCGAAGCGCCCCGTCGTCGCCGACCCGGTCTACGGCTCGCCGGTCGTCAGCCAGCTCGTCAACAAGATCCTCCTCGACGGCAAGAAGGGCCTCGCCGAGCGCATCGTCTACGACGCGCTCGAGGGTGTCGCCTCCAAGTCCGGTCAGGACGCCGTCGTCACGCTCAAGAAGGCGCTCGACAACATCCGCCCGACCCTCGAGGTCCGCAGCCGCCGCGTCGGCGGCTCGACCTACCAGGTGCCGGTCGAGGTCAAGCCGCACCGCGCGAACACGCTCGCGCTCCGCTGGCTCACCAGCTATGCCAAGGGCCGTCGCGAGAAGACGATGACCGAGCGTCTCACCAACGAGATCCTCGACGCGTCGAACGGTCTGGGTGCCGCGGTCAAGCGCCGCGAGGACACCCACAAGATGGCCGAGTCGAACAAGGCCTTCGCCCACTACCGCTGGTAGGCACAGGGCCGCTGGTAACACTTTTCGTCGTCCGGGCGTTGTACTCCTGAGGAGTGCTCCGCCCGGACGGCACCCCTTCCACTCTCTACTTTTCGGAGGAACCCTGTGGCACAGGACGTGCTCACCGACCTGAAGAAGGTCCGCAACATCGGCATCATGGCCCACATCGATGCCGGCAAGACCACCACGACCGAGCGCATCCTGTTCTACACGGGCGTCAACCACAAGATCGGTGAGACCCACGACGGCGCCTCGACCACCGACTGGATGGAGCAGGAGAAGGAGCGCGGCATCACCATCACGTCCGCGGCCGTGACCTGCTTCTGGAACAAGAACCAGATCAACATCATCGACACCCCCGGCCACGTGGACTTCACGGTCGAGGTGGAGCGCTCGCTCCGCGTGCTCGACGGTGCGGTGGCCGTGTTCGACGCGAAGGAAGGCGTCGAGCCCCAGTCGGAGACCGTGTGGCGTCAGGCCGACAAGTACGTGGTGCCGCGCATCTGCTTCGTCAACAAGATGGACAAGCTGGGTGCCGACTTCTACTTCACCGTCGACACCATCGTCTCCCGCCTCGGCGCCAAGCCGCTGGTGATGCAGCTCCCGATCGGCTCCGAGTCCGACTTCGTCGGCGTCGTCGACCTGATCGAGATGCGCGCGCTGGTGTGGCCGGGCGACGCCAAGGGCGACGTGACCATGGGCGCCAAGTACGAGGTCCAGGACATCCCCGCCGACCTTCAGGAGAAGGCCGAGGAGTACCGCAACCGTCTCCTCGAGACCGTCGCCGAATCCGACGACGTGCTGCTCGAGAAGTTCTTCGGCGGCGAGGAGATCACCGTTCCGGAGATCAAGGCGGCCATCCGCAAGCTCACCGTGAACAACGAGATCTACCCGGTCCTCTGCGGTTCCGCGTTCAAGAACCGCGGTGTGCAGCCGATGCTCGACGCCGTGATCGACTACCTCCCGTCGCCGCTCGACGTGCCCGCCATCGAGGCGCACAACCCGCGCGACGAAGAAGAGGTCATCCTCCGTCACGCCGACGCCACCGAGCCGTTCTCGGCGCTCGCCTTCAAGGTCGCCGTTCACCCGTTCTTCGGTCGCCTGACCTACGTGCGCGTGTACTCGGGCCGTGTCGACTCCGGTGCCGCGGTCGTGAACTCGACCAAGGGCAAGAAGGAGCGCATCGGCAAGATCTTCCAGATGCACGCCAACAAGGAGAACCCGGTCGACTCGCTCACCGCGGGCAACATCTACGCCGTCATCGGCCTGAAGGACACCACCACCGGTGACACCCTCGCCGACCCGGCGCAGCCCGTCGTCCTCGAGTCGATGACGTTCCCGGAGCCGGTCATCGAGGTCGCCATCGAGCCGAAGACCAAGGCCGACCAGGAGAAGCTGGGCACCGCGATCCAGAAGCTCGCCGAAGAGGACCCGACGTTCCGCACCGAGCAGAACCAGGAGACCGGTCAGACGGTCATCAAGGGCATGGGCGAGCTGCACCTCGACATCCTCGTGGACCGCATGAAGCGCGAGTTCAACGTCGAGGCCAACGTGGGCAAGCCGCAGGTGGCCTACCGCGAGACGCTCCGTCGCCCGGTCGAGAAGTACGACTACACCCACAAGAAGCAGACCGGTGGTTCCGGTCAGTTCGCAAAGGTGCAGATCAGCCTGGAGCCCATGGAGGTCACCCCGGAGACCTCGTACGAGTTCGTGAACGCCGTCACCGGTGGTCGCGTGCCGCGCGAGTACATCCCCTCGGTCGACGCCGGCATCCAGGACGCGATGCAGGTCGGCGTGCTCGCCGGCTTCCCGACGGTGGGCGTCAAGGCGACGCTCGTCGACGGTGCGTCGCACGACGTCGACTCCTCGGAGATGGCGTTCAAGATCGCCGGCTCGATGGCCTACAAGGAGGCCGCGCGCAAGGCGAACCCGGTGCTTCTCGAGCCGCTCATGGCGGTCGAGGTGCGTACGCCGGAGGAGTACATGGGCGACGTCATCGGCGACCTCAACTCCCGCCGTGGACAGATCCAGTCCATGGAGGACGCGAGCGGCGTCAAGGTCGTGCGCGCCAACGTCCCGCTGTCCGAGATGTTCGGCTACATCGGTGACCTGCGGTCCAAGACCTCGGGCCGTGCGGTGTACTCGATGCAGTTCGACAGCTACGCGGAGGTCCCGAAGGCCGTTGCCGACGAGATCGTCCAGAAGAGCAAGGGCGAGTGACCTCGGTCGCTGCTCCCAGGCAACATCCCGTAACATAAGAAACCAATCCCGTAGACCCTCCGGTCGAAATCCATCGACCGGGGTGTCTGCACGAGAGTCCTGAGGAGGACCACAGTGGCTAAGGCCAAGTTCGAGCGGACTAAGCCGCACGTGAACATCGGAACCATCGGTCACGTCGACCACGGCAAGACGACGCTCACCGCGGCGATCTCCAAGGTGCTTGCTGACAAGTACCCGTCGGCGACCAACGTGCAGCGCGACTTCGCGTCGATCGACTCGGCTCCGGAAGAGCGTCAGCGTGGTATCACGATCAACATCTCGCACGTCGAGTACGAGACGCCGAAGCGTCACTACGCGCACGTCGACGCCCCTGGTCACGCCGACTACATCAAGAACATGATCACCGGTGCTGCTCAGATGGACGGCGCGATCCTCGTGGTCGCCGCCACCGACGGCCCGATGGCTCAGACCCGCGAGCACGTCCTGCTGGCCAAGCAGGTCGGCGTTCCGTACCTGCTCGTCGCGCTGAACAAGTCCGACATGGTCGACGACGAGGAGATCCTGGAGCTCGTCGAGCTCGAGGTCCGCGAGCTGCTCTCCAGCCAGGACTTCGACGGCGACAACGCTCCGGTCGTCCGCGTCTCGGGCCTCAAGGCTCTCGAGGGCGACGAGAAGTGGGTCCAGTCGGTCCTCGACCTCATGGACGCCGTCGACGAGTCCATCCCGGACCCGGTGCGCGACAAGGACAAGCCGTTCCTGATGCCGATCGAGGACGTCTTCACGATCACCGGTCGTGGCACCGTCGTCACGGGCCGCGCCGAGCGTGGCACCCTGGCCATCAACTCCGAGGTCGAGATCGTCGGCATCCGCCCGACGCAGAAGACCACGGTCACGGGTATCGAGATGTTCCACAAGCAGCTCGACGAGGCCTGGGCCGGCGAGAACTGTGGTCTGCTCCTCCGCGGCACCAAGCGCGAGGACGTGGAGCGCGGCCAGGTCGTCGTGAAGCCGGGTTCGGTCACGCCGCACACCAACTTCGAGGGCACCGCCTACATCCTCTCGAAGGAGGAGGGTGGCCGTCACAACCCCTTCTACACGAACTACCGTCCGCAGTTCTACTTCCGCACCACCGACGTCACCGGCGTCATCTCGCTGCCCGAGGGCACCGAGATGGTCATGCCCGGCGACACCACCGACATGTCGGTCGAGCTGATTCAGCCGATCGCCATGGAGGAGGGCCTCGGCTTCGCCATCCGTGAGGGTGGCCGCACCGTGGGCGCCGGTACGGTGACCAAGATCAACAAGTAAGTCCTCCGCCCGGGTCACCGGGCAGACTCACTCGGCACGGGCCGGATCCGAATGGATCCGGCCCTTCGTCGTTCCGAGGGGTTTACCTCTCGCGAACTCGGGCGCAGAATTGACCCACCGTTTCAACCGAACGGATCCGTCGACGAAGGGAGAGTGCCTATGGTGAGCGTGGACCTCGCAAACCAGACCAAGCTGCTGACCGGATCACGGATGAAGAGTTCGGATACCGCCTAGGCGGACTTGGAACCTCAAGAACGGCGGCGCGAGGCGCCGTTCGAAGCGGGATCGACCACGGTCGGTCCCGCTTTTCCGTGCTCGTCGAGCGCGACCGCGGTCCTACGCACCGCTGGAACGATGAAATGCAGGGTGAACGCGCAGCTCCGATCCGTCAGCTTCACCGGCGAGTTCGGCTGATTTTGCGGGCGGGTGGCGATGCCGCGAGTGCGATGGAGAAATGTCAGCAGCAGTAGTATGACCCGCACACCATGTCACATCCAGCCGACTACCCGATCAGTATCGTCGTGTGCTTCCACAACGCCCGAGCCACGGTCGAGCGCACGCTGGCGTGGCTCGAGACGAGCGGTCGCGGTGCAGAGGTCGTGCTGGTGGATGACGCCTCGCGCGACGGGACGGCCGGACGGCTGCGCACGTGGGCGCAGCACCATCCGGGCAGCACCGTCGTCGTTCTCGACGAGAACCACGGTCCTGCCCGGGCGCGGAACGCGGCTCTGTGCCACACCACGCGTGATTACGTGTGGTTCATCGACGACGACGACGAACCCGCCCCGGACGCTCTCGCCGTCTTCGACCGGATCATCCACGAGTGCCGCCCCGACCTCGTGTTCGCCCGGGCACGGTTCCGGTCGGCCGACGGCGCGGAGCGCTGGGTCGACGGCGTGGACGAGACCGGGATCATGGACCCGGATCACGCACTGCTGCGCATGCTCCGTGGCGACGTGCACGGCTTCCTGTGGAGCAAGCTGTTCCGCCGTGCCGTGCTCGACGCCACCGCGTTCGGCACGGAGTATCCGCAGGAGGACTTCGTCGGGATCGTCGGAGCGGTCGAACGGAGCGCGCGGATCGCCCTGTCGCCCCGTTCGGTCTACACCTACATCGAACGACCGGGGTCGCTGAGTCGTGGGCGACGGCCCGACTTCGGCCGCTATGCCACGGCGAGGGATGTCGCCGTCCGGGCCGCCGTGCGCAACGGCATCGACGCGCGTGTCATCGCCTACTTCCGGTTGTGGTTCTATGCGATCGCCGTCGCGTTCGTCCCCGTCCGCAGGCGTGCGTCCCGCGCCGACGTCCGTGAAGGCATCAGGCTGGCCCGGGCGGAGCTCCGCGGGCTCGATCTGGGTGAGTGCGCGGCGATCGATCGGCGGGCCGCGCTCCATGGTCGCGTCATCCTGGCGTCGGGGCGGCTCTACCCGGCATTGCTGGCTCCCGCGCTCTGGCTCCACGACCGACTGAGGAGGTTCCGCGCATGACACCGCCCCGCGAGGCCGTCTCCGTCGTGATCCCGACCATGAACACCCGTGCCGCCCTCCACGAGGCCGTCGCATCGGCTCTCGCCCAGCGCGATGTCGACGTCGAAGTGGTCGTCGCGATGAACGGACCCGGCGAGAGCCCCGAGTTCGGCGATCCACGCGTGCGCGTAGTCCGGTCCGACCCCGCCGACCGCGGAAACGGCGCGAGGATGGCGGGGATCCGCGCTGCGCGCCACGAACTCATCGCGCTCCTGGACGACGACGACAGCTGGGTGCCGAACAAGCTTCGCGATCAGCTCGATGCGGTGTCGGAGCGCGGCCTGAGCGACGACAACTGGTTGATCTCATGTTCGATCGCCGAGTTCGACACAGTGGAGGGCAGCACCCGCATCGTGCCGACGGAACCCGTGCTCGGGGTCCTCAGCATCTCCCACTACCTGCTCGCCCGGCCCGGGCTGCGCTCGGTTTCGCCGCAGTTCGCCTCCTCGACCATGCTGTTCCCGCGTGCTCTCGCGCTCCGGGAGCCGTGGGACACCGCGGTCCGGCTTCACCAGGACTGGGAGTGGCTCGTGCGGCTGGAGGCCAAGCGGGGCACGCGGATGCTGTGCGTCCCCGAGCCGTTGGTGCGGAGGCCGGTGAGTCATCCGGATTCGCTGACGACAGCTCCCGACTGGCGTTCGAGCCTGGAGTGGGGCACGCGTCATCTGACCGGGCACTCGGCGCGGATCCGCGGCGACTTCTTCCTCACCGTCCCGGCCGACCGGGCCGGGCGGGCGGCGAGCGCGCGCGGGCTTCTCGCGTGCGCGTCGGAGGCGCTGCGGCAGGGGAGGCCCGGGTATGGCGCGTGGGCCTACTTCGGCGTGACGGTCGTCCGCGCCGCGCGCAACCGTCTGCGACGGCCGGGGGCGGCCTCGTGAAGGTGGGCTACGGCCGGGTGTGGGACCCGGCGTATCCGCGCAACTCCCGCATCCGCTCCTACCTGGTCAGCCGGTTCGGCGCCGAGATCGCGGTCACTCGGCGTTACGAGGGCTCCCGCACGCGCCGGATCCTGCACGACGTCGCCACTATGCTGTTCGGGCTGCACGGGAAGCAGCTATACATCCTCGCGGAGTTCTCCCTGCCGTACGCCGTGCTGCTGTGGATCGTGGCCCGGCTCAATCGCGGTGTGCTCATCGTCGACGGCTTCGTCGGCCAGTACGAGACCATGGTCGACGACTGGAAGAAGGCCGAGCCCGGCTCGGCGCGCGCACGGTGGTACGCGCTGGTCGACCGGGTCGCCTATCGCCTCGCCGACCTCGTCCTGATCGACACCCGGGTCCGCGCACGGGCCCTCGCCGCCGCACACCCCGGTACGGAGGTGCTCTCCCTCCCTGTCGGAGCGCCGGCGTGGGCCGTCCCCGCCGGCCCGCGGCGCCGCCGCGGTGACGCGGTCACCAACGTCCTGTACTACGGCAACTACATCCCGCTGCACGGCCTGCCGGTCGTGCTGGACGCCGTGCGGCGCGCCGGACGGCTGACCGGCCTCTCGGTCACGCTCGTCGGTGACGGCACGCCCCGTCGCGAGATCGAACGGCGGGCGTCGGCGCTCGGAGTGGCCGGCAGCTGCCGATTCCTCGACCCGGTGCCCGAGGAGGAGCTCGCGGACCACCTGGCGCAGGCGGACATCGTTCTCGGGATCTTCGGCGACTCCGACAAAGCCCGTACGGTGATCGCGAACAAGGTCTGGCAGGGGCTGGCCAGCGGCAGGACCGTCGTGACACGGACGTCGCCCGCGCTGGCCGAGATCGCCGACGTGTGCGGCGACCAGCTCGTGCAGGTCGACGGCGCCGACGACGCGGAGCTCGCGGAGGCGCTCGCGGCCGCGCTGGTGCGGCTGGCGACAGCGGACGTCACGGTCGAGACGGGCACGGTCGACACGGGCACGGCGGCGGCGCTGGCGGGCTATGTCGACGCCGAATACGCGGCCTTCGGGCGCCGGGTGGAGGAGCTCCTGGCCGTCCGCCGACGGTGACGGACGGCGCGCGACACGCCCGGGTTGCAGCATTGCTGCGGATCTGGCAAACTTGTCTGGTTCAACATTTCGGAACGAGTGCGCTGACGTGCGCTCCGAACGGATCACTGCCAGGCAGTGCATAGCCCACCGCGGGAGTCTTTGGACCGGCGGTCGAGGGGTTAGGCCGCAGGTAGCAGGACACGCTCACAATCGACATCCTCGAGAAACAGGGCCATAGCTCTGCGCTCGCAGGGGCGTGCGTGAGTTGACAGAAGAATAGTGGCGTTTCCCACGCGTACGTCGCACTGCGTCCAATGCGAGCACCGGTTCGAGAGAGCCGTCTCGTACGACGCCATAACAAGAGAGAGAGTCAGACATGGCGGGACAGAAGATCCG
>NZ_CAMFLC010000083.1 GCF_945957465.1 uncultured Leifsonia sp. | reverse complement strand
ACAACCGCGCACACGCGCACGATCACAGGTGAGTGCGTTTAGGGCACCTCGGCTATGCGATCACCGCGCACCGTGCCCAAGGCGTGACCACCGACACCGCGCACGCGGTCGTCACCGCCACCACGACGCGGGAGAACTGCTACGTCTCCATGACCCGCGGCGCCACCAACAACCACGCCTACGTCGCCGTCGACCGTGAGGACGCCGAGCACGCGGTGCCGCGTCCCGGCGACAACCCGAACGTCACCGCCCGCTCGATCCTCTACGGCGTGTTGCAGCACATCGGCGCGGAGCTGTCGGCGCACGAGACGATCGCCGCCGAGCAAGACCGCTGGGGCTCGATCGCGCAGCTCGCAGCCGAGTACGACACGATCGCGCAAGCCGCGCAGCACGACCGCTGGGCCACCTTCCTGCAAGCCTCCGGCCTCACTGTCGAGCAGGTCGAAGACGTGCTCGCCTCCGACGCCTACGGTGCTCTGTCGGCCGAGCTGCGCCACGCCGAGGCCAACCACCACGACCTCGACGTGCTGCTGCCCAAGCTGGTGGCCGCGCGGGGCCTGCGCGATGCCGACGACATCGCCTCCGTCCTTCACGCCCGCGTCGCTCGTGCCACCGTCCGGCCTGCCGGATCGGGACGCACACGCAAGCCCCCGCGGTTGATCGTCGGGCTCATCCCGCACGCCGGCGGGCAGATGGCCGAGGACATGCGCCAAGCCCTGGACGAGCGCCGCGAGCTGATCGAGGCCCGCGCCGACGCCATACTCCGTACCGCGCTCACCGAGAAGGAACCGTGGACGGCCAGCCTCGGCCAGGCACCGAAGGACAAGAAGCAGCAGGCGGCATGGTGGCGCGCCGCCCGCACCATCGCCGCATACCGAGACCGCTACGGCATCACCGACGACCGCACCCCGTTCGGCCCCGACCCGGAGAGCACCAGCCAGAAGATTGACGCGATCCGCGCCCGCGCCGCCCTGAACCGCGCCCGCGCCGCCACGATCGAGGGCACCACGACGGAGCAGATACGGCCTGTGGCTGTCGGGCGGCGGACGCCGAGTCTGTGAATGAGCACCTGTGGCCGCACGTCACCCGACTACCAATCGAGCAGACTTAGCATGTTCGATGCTCCGGTACTGATTTGGCGTGACGCCGATACCGCGGCGAAACTGTCGCGCAGCGAAGTCTGAATCACGCCAGCCGACTTCGCGAGCAATAGCGGAAAGTGGCCGGTCGGTAGTGCGGAGAAGATGAGCCATCCGTTCTGTGCGGAGCATTGTTAGGTAAGCGATGGGCGACTTGCCGTACGCTTCCACAAACACCCGCCCCATCTGCGACTTAGACAAATGGACTTCATCGGCAAGGTCCGACACCGACCAACGGCGCTCAATGTCCGCGCGCAGCAGTTCCGCGGCTCTCCGCGCCTCCATGCGCAGCGGGGTGAACCGGCGATGCCGAGGCAACGTGGGCCACGTTGTCGCTTGCTGCGTTGAGGATGTTCGGATCGGAGAGGTCTTGATGAAGGGGGCGATGACGTGCGTGATCGAGAACCAGAGCGCCTGCATTCGGTAGAAGTTCTCCACTGGCCGGCCTTCGATACTTAGCGCGACCAGTTCGTCCAGCCACGGCGTTAACGACTCCGCCCGATCCTCGCCGAGTCGAAGAATCTGGGCGGGCTCAACATAGGTGGCGGCGTAAAAAACCTGCGCATCGAGACGATCTTGCAGCATCCCGACGTACTGCCAGAACACTTGATCGACCACATAGTCGGTGTCGGCATAGATTGTCGTCATCGTGATACGGCCTTCGGGCTCACCACCGCACAGCGTGTTCGGACCGAGCAGGATCACGTCACCGGCATTGACTAGTTGCTTCCCGAACTCACCGACCAAGACCGCGCCGCCGTCACGGACGATCGTTATGGTCACACAGTCATAGGCCGACGGTACGACGGCAGCACGGAGCACTCTGGTTCGAGCAATGACCGGCTCGAACCAGAGTGCTCCACTGCGACGGGGAGACATCACGCTGTCGAATCCCAGTGATGCGTGTCGTCCGACGACCCACCGTCCTAGTTGACACGCTCCCGATGCGCCCTCGTGCGGTACCACCACAGAAGCAGAGCGAGGCCGACGAATATGGCACTGGTCAGAGCGATGCCGCGTGTTCCGGCGAGGTTGAGGGCGAGACCGCCAGCAATGGGGCCGATGATCGCCCCGATGTTGAGTGCCGCAGTAGAGAACGACCCAGACATCGTTGGGGCTGCTTCCGCCTCGGCCATGATCCGGGCGATCAGCGCGCTGCCGACGGTGAAGGAAAGAGCGCCTTGTGTGAAGGCTAGAACCCACAGCAGAGCGGGGCTCGTCGGTGCCAGGGCGAGAGTCGCCCAGCCGACAAGCAGGAGCGGACTCGCTATCGCGATCAGCGGGCGCCAGTGACGGTCTCCGAGCTGGCCGGCCAAGGTGACACCAGCAAAGGCGCCGATGCCGAACAATGCCAGGAGCGCCGGCACCGCCCGGTCACCGATGCCACCCGGTCCAGCGGCGATCACAGCCAAGTAGGTGAACGTGCAGAACGTCGCTCCGTTGACCAAGATCGCCAGGACCACGACGACTTGTAGCGGGCGCCGACGCAAGACCGAGAGCTCTGCACCCAACGTTGTCGGTGCGGTGGCTACTGCAGTCGGGTCAGGCCGGGTCGGCGTCGCCGTGACCACCGCGATAAGTGCGGGTACGCAGATGATAGCGATGGCCCACAGGGTCGTGCGCCATCCCAATGCCTCACCGACAAGAGCCCCGAGAGGAACACCGGCGATCAGCGCGAGCGTGGTGCCAGCGAGGATCACAGCCAGGGCGCGTGCGCGCCGGTGGGCGGGAACGATCTGGCCGACCGTCGACAAAGCGACGGCAAGGAACCCGGCGTTCGCCAACGCAGCGACAAACCGGGTCAGGATGAGAATGACGAACGACCCAGTGACGGCACCGACGACATGTGCGACCACGAAGACGGCGAGGAACCCGGTCATGGTCCACCGCGGCGATAGCCTCCGGCCGCTAGCGGCCATCACCGGCGCGCCGATGACCATTCCGACCGCGAACGCGGAGGTCAGGAGACCGGCCTGACTCAGTGAGACGCCAAGCTCGGTGGCGATAGCCGGTAGCAGGCCAGCCAAGACGAACTCGGAAGTTCCTTGAGCGAAGACGGCGAGGGCAAGTAGATACAGCAAGAAGGGCATGAGAGTGCTTTCCGAAACATGAGACGAATACGGGTGCGAAAGGCACGGCCGGTGTTTCGGATGCACGGGCTCAACGGACGCGACGACTCAGGGCGCGCGTGCGACGAGGCTGGTGGGGAAGAACGTCAGCATCCAGGGCTACCGGCGTGCCGGCAGCCCTGCTCTGTCTGACTCAGGTGACCCCATAGCCCCAAGACTATCTCAGAAGCAGAGCGGAGCACCCGCGCGGCGTTCTCGGCGCGGGCACCTCGAACTCAGAGAGAGCGTCCGGGCGTGCTCCGTGACGGCCGCCGGTGCCCGAACTCGCGTCCGATCTCGGGTCGGGTCATGGCCCGACCTGGGCTCGGGTCGGCGTCGAGAAGGTCGATCACGTCGCTGGGCTGCGTGACGAGCGAGGCGAATCCTTGCTTGATGAGTACGTTCGGTCCGGCGCTCGCGACGCTGGTCAGCGGACCAGGCACGGCGCCGACGCCCCGGCCGAGGTCGCGTGCGTCGATGACCGTGGTCATCGACCCGGATCGAGGCCCGGCCTCGGGGATCACGGTCGCACCCGACAGTGCCGCCAACAGGCGACTACGGGCGAGGAACCTGTGCTTTGTCGGCGCAGAGCCGGGTGGCAGTTCGCTGACCAGCAGCCCGATATCCCCGATCCGGTTCAGCAGCTCGGAATGTCCGGCCAGGTAGGGACGATCCAGCCCACCGGCCAGGACCGCGATCGTCTGACCGCCCGCGGCCAGCGCGCTCTTGTGCGCGGCCCCTTCGATCCCGTAAGCGCCACCGGCGACGATGACCCGTTCCTCATCGGCCAGGCCCATCGCCAGCTCGCCCGTGACGTGCTCGCCGTATTGGGTTGAGGCACGAGAGCCGGTGATCGTGGCTCGATCGCTCAGTGGCGTCATCAGGAACGAGACCGCCCCGCGCATCCACAGCAGGTACGGAGCACGATCGCCCAAGTCGTTCAGGCCGGCGGGCCACTCCTTGTCGGCAGGAATGAGCGTGCCGAACCCGTGCCGCTCCGCCTGCGCCAGTTGATCCAGCAGGCCGGGCGTGATCCGTTCGGTAAGCCGCTCGCGCCACATCAGCGCCTCGGCGCGAGCGAGACAGGGCACGTCGTCGTCGGCCTGGATCAGGCGCAGCGTCTCGACGCCGCCGTGATGGGCGAGGACAATGCCGGTGGCTGGGTCGTTCGGCTCGGCGATCATCGACAGCACGGCTCGCGCCTGCCGCTCGTCCTGTACCTGCTCGGCCATCGTCGCCATGATCGGTGTCCTCTCGCTCCAAGGTCACCGACGAGGTACACGCTCTTGCGCTCAGCGAGGGGTTCCCTCCGTCACACGTCAGTCGTAGACTGTGAGATGAGGCAGGTTCAGCAAACTACGCGGGTCCTTCGGGACGGCCCCTCGCGGGCACTCGGTTCATAGCCGCCTCCACGACGGAACACGTCGCGCTATGACGAGGAAAGAGGCCCGCAATGATTCGCCAATCCATGAACCTGAGCGAACGAGGCTACGGCGTCTTCCAGTACGCGCCCACGAACCTGCTGCTCGGCGCCATCCGCTACCGCCGTCGAGGCTTGAAGTGGGGCATCCCCGCCATGCTGCTCCTGGGCGGCGGTTACTACTACGCCACAGCGATCTGCCACACGATCATCCTGCGGGAAGGCCCCGGTCCTCTCTACCTGCTGGTCCTGCTGTTCGCGTGGAACGCCCTCAAGTTCTTCTGGATCGGGCCGGTCAGCCTCGTCCAGCTCGTGCTCGTCCAAGCACAGGAACGGAGGGTCCGACGAGTCGCCGACGTGGGGGAGGGCGAGGGCAGCCGACAGATGTCGGAGGCACCCGGCATCCTGTGACGTGGGCTTGGGGTTCGCCCGCCTGTCGTCGCGGTGGCAAGGGCAGCGCCCCGGTAGCCTAGAGGCAAGGCCTACCTGTCGGAGGTGAAGCAAGCAGAAGGAGGAGGTGCGATGGTGGCGCGGTCCAAGGATCGACCGACTGCGGAGCAGATCGAGCTTGCCGAAGCGCAGATCGTTGAGCAGTCCAAACGAATCGACTTCTTCCTCACGGAGTATTCCGTCGAGCTGCTGGCCCAGAAGGTCCGCGACGGCGAATATGTCGTGCCCGCGTATCAGCGCGAGTTCACCTGGGAGGAGCGTCGTAAGTCTCGGTTCATTGAGTCATTGATTATGGGTCTTCCGATTCCGTTCATCTTCTTCTGGGAGATGCCGGACGGGCGGCTGGAAATCGTTGACGGCTCGCAGAGACTGCGCACTATCGAAGAGTTCATTTACGGCGGATTCCAGCTTGGCGAACTTGATCCTCTGACACATCTGTCGGGATTCCGTTTCGATGACCTCCCCGAGTCGAGGCAGCGAAAGATCAAGAACCGATCAGTTCGCGGCATCGTTCTGAATGAGCATGCCGATGAGGCGGCGCGGCTCGACATGTTTGAGCGCATCAACACGGGCAGCAAGATCGCCAACAATGCAGAGATTCGTCGTGGCGCTCTCGCTGGGCCGTTCCTGGACGTTGTAACTGAACTTGCTAACGTGCCGCTCCTTGCCCAGCTCGCGCCGATGCCAGCGAAGGCCAAGAGAGAGCGTGGCTACGAGGAACTCGTCACGCGACTCTTCGCTTACGGAGACGGTCTTGACGGCTATCGAGACCGGCCTTCCGACTTCCTCTTCACTTACTCAAAGAAGATGAATCAAGAGTTCGCTTCAAACCCGGACCTGGCGGACGCATATCGCCAGCGGTTCAATGCTGTTCTTGATTTTGTGTCACGCAATTTCCCGTTCGGATTCCGTAAAGCCGAGAAGAGCACGGCCACGCCGCGGACGCGATTCGAGTCGATTGCTATCGGCGTTGACCGGGCACTGGCTGAGATGCCGGAGCTTGCCGACCGCCCGGCCGACCAGATTGATGTCGCCTCCTGGATTGGTCTGCCGGAGTTCCAGAAGATCACGAGTTCGGACGGTGCGAATGCGATCGCTCGCCTTCGCGGACGTATTGATTTCGTGAAGCACAAGCTGGTGGGGCATGGCGACGATTGATCTTGCTCCGTTTTTTGAGGAGAGGTACGAAGAAATAGAGGCGTACCTCTCTTTTCTGCAGAACGTCGAGGATGCCGCCCGCGAGGGCACACCCCGCCTGCGTGGAACCGACGCTCCGATCACCACTGAGCAGAAGAAGATTCTCAACTCAAGTCTCTACCTACAGCTCTACAACCTCGTAGAAGCCACCGTGCTCCGATGCTTGGAAGCGGTTGTCGCCGCCGTCGAGGAAGCGGAACGGCGTCCGAGCGAGCTAAGCATTGGTCTCCGAACTGAGTGGGTGCGTTCGATCGCGCGCACTCATAGCGATCTGGGGCCGGACAAACGTCTGCAAGCGGCACTTGATCTGTGCGAGCAGTTGTTGCAGCAGATGCCTGTCAAAGGGTTCAAGATCGAACCTGGTGGGGGCGGAAACTGGGACGACTCTTCGATTGAGAAGATATGTGAACGAGTTGGCTGTGGCCTGACGCTCTCACCTGATGTCCTCGAAGCGGCAAAGCGTCACATTCGAGATGACATGGGCGCCCTCAAACTAGTTAAGAACCGTCGCAACGGACTTGCTCATGGGTCGCTGTCATTCGTTGACTGCAGCGATGGCGTGACGGTAGCGGAGCTCAAGGTCCTCGCTACTGCGGTCGGAGACTATCTGAGAGAAGCAGTTGGATGTTTCGTGAGCTTTATCCAGGTCGAGATTGCGAAGAGCAAAGAGCAGATGGAGACGGAAGGAGTGGTCGCTTGATGAGTGAGGGCGAGAACGCTCCGACGATTCGTGCCGTCGATCTGTTCTGCGGAGTTGGCGGCCTGACATACGGCCTCGTCCAGGCAGGTATCGAAGTTGTTGCGGGCATCGATATCGACCCGGCGTGCAAGTATCCCTACGAGGCCAATAACAAGGCCAAGTTCATTGAACGTGATGTCAATGAACTTTCGGCGTCTGACGTTGCAGCCATGATTGGCGGTGCCGACATCAGCATGATCGCTGGATGCGCCCCATGCCAGCCGTTTTCAACGTACAGCCGGTCGGGCAGGAGCAAGAAGCGCGGAGACGACTGGCAACTTGTTGAGACGTTCGGCAAGCTCGTGAAGGAAGTCCAGCCCGATCTGGTCACGATGGAGAATGTTCCTCAGTTACTCGACCATCCCGTCTTCGATCAGTTCTTGGAGAACTTGGATGGCTATTCAGTTGAGTGGTCTGTCGTTCAAGCGGTCCGGGTGGGCATCCCGCAGACACGCAAGCGCCTGGTTCTCATCGCCTCCAAGCTGGGCGCTGACGGCCTCACGCTGGCGCAAGACACCGAGCGTGTGAGGACCGTGCGGGAGGCCATCGGTCGCCTCCGTCCGATCGAGGCTGGTGAGTCAGACCCGAAAGACCGTCTGCATGTCGCGTCACGATTGAGTAAAACCAACCTTGAACGGATACGCCACTCGAAGCCGGGCGGTACATGGCGCGACTGGCCCGATGCGCTCCAGGCCGCCTGTCATCGGAAGAGCACGGGCGCCACGTATCCGAGTGTGTATGGCCGGATGTCGTGGGACGACGCGAGTCCGACGATCACTACCCAGTGCTTCGGGTACGGGAACGGGCGGTTCGGTCACCCCGAGCAGGATCGGGCCATCTCCTTGCGGGAAGCTGCGATCTTGCAGACCTTCCCACCCAAGTACAAGTTCGTACCTCCGGGCGAGCCCGTCCGCTTCAGCGTGCTGGGACGCCTCATCGGCAACGCCGTACCAGTGCGCCTCGGCGAGGTTGTTGGCCAGACGATCGTCGCGCACGCTTCGCGGTTCCGGCCGCCGGAGAGCCGAGTTGGGGCTGAGCGAGGGACGCCAGGACAAGAGCCACGCGGCGATCATCTCGCTCGGTCGTAGGGGGACCAGAAGGGGACCAGAAGGGGACCAGAATCATGCAAACCATGCATCCCGTGACGTGTTCTGCATGATCTGACCCCGGAATCACGCGGAATCCGGCTTGGTCGGAGCCGTTTGGACGCCTGGGGGTCAAGGGGTCGCAGGTTCAAATCCTGTCAGCCCGACGTTCTGAAAAAAGCCGGTGGGCACGTGGTCGCAAAGCGACCTTCGTGCCCACCGGCTTTTTTCAGAACTCGCTGCTGACTAATGGGGTCCCCGCCCGCGCGGGGCCCCGGGCGCCGACCCGAGCGCAGCGAGGGCCGGCGTCTGGGGGAGCGGGTGGGGCGCAGCCTCGTGACGGGCGTGGGATCGCTCAAACAGGGGCGAGCCGAGCGCTTCGATGCAATCTTGGATGAGCTCGCTCGGCGCGAGAACATCGTTGGTCGCGTCTATTGAACAAAGCGATTAGGCCCTAGAGCGTTCTAGGTCCGCGACGACTCGCCCGGGATTTACCTAGTGTGCGCGGGGCGGTGTGCGCATT
This sequence comes from uncultured Leifsonia sp., assembly GCF_945957465.1. Classification (GTDB taxonomy): domain Bacteria; phylum Actinomycetota; class Actinomycetes; order Actinomycetales; family Microbacteriaceae; genus Leifsonia. The sequence continues at coordinate 1,340 of NZ_CAMFLC010000083.1, read as the reverse complement.
TATCATCAAGGCTATGAATCCGGTGACTGAGCGCGAGATCCGCAGTCTTGTCCGCTCAATAGTGGCACCTGAACCGCGCCCGCTAGGCACCAAATTGGTCGAGGAGTTTGTGATTGGTGACGCTGGCCGAATCGACATAGCGTTGATCGGGGACCACCTTGCTGGCTTCGAGTTGAAGAGCGATTTCGATAGTCTCGCTCGCCTGCCAAGACAGATGGAGGTTTACGGCGGCGTCTTCGACTTCTGCACTTTGGTAGTTACCGACCGACATTTGGCGCGCGCGCGTGCAATCCTTCGGCCCGGATGGGGACTCGCCGTTGTGCGCCGGAACAAAGATGTCCCGGACAGCCTGGAATACAAACAATTCCGAACGCCGCGTCCAATCAGGACAGTGCACAAGGAGGCACTTGTGTCTTTGTTGTGGCGCGACGAACTTGTCCGTGCCCTGGATCGACTTCACGCGGCAGATGGTTTTCGCTCCAAGCAACGGGATGTCTTGGAAAAACGACTGTGCTCCGTCTCAGACCTGGCGCAGCTAAAGTCGATAGTTACAGACTTTCTCACGGCTCGCCAAGGGTGGCGAGACGTTCAAGCACAACATGTATATGACGAGAAATCCCGGCGCGCAGGTGTGTCGTCGGGTTTCCTGGCCCGGAGGCTCCAGTCGCAACGTCAGCAATTTGCTGGTCGCCTGGGCTAAATGCCGCTCCAGAAAAATACGCCGCGCCGACTACATCTTTAGCGAGTTGACGAAACTGAGGGCCGGGGCCCTTGCGTTCCGCCGCTCTGTGGATGATCCATTCCGCCCCTGACGCGTACCGGATGTTTGGAATTGGTGTAAACGGAACACTGTCGTAGTTGGGGCTGCCAAGCGTGTAGTCGCTGAAGACAATTGAACGCTCGGTTAAGCGTCTCGTCGCGAGGAACGCGGTTGCATCGGAGCGAGGCACTGCGCGCACAGACGAAACCGGAACAACCGCCGACAGCGGCGTCGGAAATGCGGAGAACGCTACGACCACATTGCGCCAACGCTCGATGTCGACGATTCTCCCGATGCACTGACCCGCAACTGCCGCCTGAACGGGGACGGCCCCTTCTAGGAGGCCAGCGTCTATAACGAGATCGACAGATTCGGGGTCGAGTCCGAGTTGTTCAAGGGTTGTCTGGACATCTGCATTCGTGTCGATTGCATCGTCCAGGATGTCCTCGACATCCAGGCGCAGCACGACCCCTCGGGCGTCGTGCTCGACGACGGTACGAACGGCACCAAGGAGATAGGGCCCTTCTGTCCCGCGTCAAGTAGTTGGCAGGGTTTCTTCGATTTCGAAGTTGGGGATGGT
>NZ_CAMFLC010000082.1 GCF_945957465.1 uncultured Leifsonia sp. | reverse complement strand
ATCGCCGCCGACAGCCCCAACCAGGCCGCCGCGCTCAAGCTCGTCGAGCAGCTGACCAGCAAGGGCGACCAGCTCGCCTTCTCGAAGGCCTTCGGCCCGATGCCGTCGATCAAGTCGGCCGCCTCGGAGTGGAAGTCGGCCAACCCCGAACTGGTGCCCTTCCTCTCGGCCGCCGACTACGCCAAGGGCGTGCCGACCGCCAAAGGCGCGGCCGACGTCGTCACCGACCTCAACAGCAAGCTGGAGACGCTGGCCACGAGCGATCCCAAGACGATCCTCGACGCCACGCAGAAGAACCTCGAAGCGCTGCTGAAGTAAGGACGGCATCCACCATGTCGCAAGCCACGAGTCGGCCTCGCCGTTCCGGAATCCGGCGCGGCGAGGCCGCCTCGGGGTGGTTGTTCACCGCCCCGGTCATCCTGCTCCTCGGCGTCTTCCTGGTCATCCCGGTGCTGATGGCACTGTGGGTCAGCTTCTCCGACTGGGGCGGGCGCGGCAGCCCCTTCTCGTCCGACGTGAGCTTCGTCGGGCTCAAGAACTACTCGACGCTGCTCGCGGGCGGCGGCCTGGCCGAGCAGGACTTCGGGATGTCGCTGAAGAACAACGCCTGGTACGTCGTGCTGGTCGTGCCCGTCCAGACCGCGGTCGCGCTCTTCCTCGCCGTGCTCGTCAACCGGGCCATCCTGCGCGGTCGCGGGTTCTTCCGCACCGCCTTCTACTTCCCCTCGGTGACGAGCTCCGTCGCGATCACCGTGCTCTGGCTGTTCCTGTTCAGCACCTCGGGCGCCGTCAACCAGGTGCTCGCCTGGTTCGGCATCAACGGGCCCAACTGGTTCAACGACCCGAACGGGATCATCCACAACCTCCTCGCGGCCTTCGGCATCACCACCGGCCCGGCGGCGCTCACGCAGAACACGCTTCTCGGCATCTCGTGGTGGGACTGGCTGGGCGGCCCGTCGGTGGCGATGACCGCCTACATCGTCATGGCGGTCTTCACCACCAGCGGCACGTTCATGCTGCTCTTCATCGCGGCCCTCCAGAACCTCGGCGGCGACGTCACCGAGGCGGCGATGATGGACGGCGCCAACGGCTGGCAGCGCTTCTGGCGCATCACGCTGCCGCAGCTGCGCCCCACGCTCTTCACCGTGCTCACACTGGGCCTGATCGGGTGCTGGCAGGTCTTCGACCAGATCTACACCGGCAGCAAGGGCGCGCCGAGCAAGACCACGCTGACACCGGCCTACCTCTCGTACCAGACCTCGTTCGGCAACCAGGAGTGGGGCCAGGGCGCGGCGATCGCGTTCATCCTGTTCGTCATCATCGTGCTGCTCACGATCTTCCAGCGCTGGGTGCTGCGCGAGCGCGCAGTCTCCAAGCGACGGATGCGACCATACGAGGCCGCGGCCGTCGCGTCCGCTCTGCCCGCGAACCCGTCCGGCTCCGCTTCGAGAGGAGGCCTCGGATGAGCGCCACCGCTGTCACCCCCGAGGCGGGATCGCCGCGGCCGTCCGCATCGCGGCCGTCCGCATCGCATCCGGCGTCGCCGCGCCCCGCCGGGCGCCGGCGTCGATCGACCGGAAGCGTCGTCGGCACGTCCATCACCTACGCGATCCTCGTGGTGCTCGCGGTCGTGTACATCATGCCGTTCCTCATCCAGATCGCGACCTCGTTCAAGACCGACGCGGATGCCACGGCCAACCCGGTCTCGCTCATCCCCCAGGTGTGGACGACGGCCGCGTATACGAAGCTGTTCCTCAACTCCGACTTCCCGATCTGGTTCGGCAACTCGGTCATCGTGACGGTGTTCGTCACGCTCGGCCGGGTGTTCTTCGACTCCCTCGCCGGGTACGCCCTGGCCCGCCTGCACTTCCGGGGCCGCAGCGTCGTCTTCGCGGCGCTCGTCGCCGTCATGTCGGTGCCGATGGTGGTGCTGCTCATCCCGAAGTTCCTCGTGATCAACCAGCTCGGGATGTACGACTCGTACACCGGGATGATCCTGCCGCTGCTCACCGACGCCGCCGGGGTGTTCATCATGAAGGGCTTCTTCGAGTCCATCCCGGCGAGCGTCGAGGAGCAGGCGCGCATCGACGGCGCCGGCACGTTCCGGGTGTTCTGGTCGATCGTGCTGCCGATGGCCCGGCCCGCGCTGATCACGATCATCATCCTGTCGTTCCAGGGGTCGTGGAACGAGCTGGCCCACTTCATCATCTCGACCCAGGATCCCGCGCTGACGACCCTCACGAAGGGCGTCGCCGGTCTCGCGAGCGGACAGCTCAGCCAGGGCAGCCAGTACCCGCTCAAACTGGCGGCGGCCGCCATCATGACCATCCCGGTCGCGGTGCTGTTCTTCATCTTCCAGCGCCGGATCATGAACTCCAGCGACGGGGCGGTGAAGGAGTGACGGCCGTCGCACCCACGATCCTCGCCACCTGCGGCGGCCTCGTCGCGGGCACCTGGACGGACTCCCTGTACGGCCCGCTGCTGAAGCACGCGATCGACCTGGCCCAGGTCGTCGGGCGCGCACCTGTCGCCCCCTCGGCGCCTGTCGCCCCCTCCGTCACGGAAACGCGCATCACCCCGCGCGTCCTCCCTGCCTCGGACCACCCGACCCGACACGAATCCCCCACCACGATCGAGGAGGCTCGAACGCCACGATGACCCAGCCGCTCCAACCCCTGCTGCACGACAGCGTCGTTCTGCTCACCGCCCCCAGCCAGGCGTGGTCCGCCGCAGACGGCACCGTCGACGGCGCCGGGATCCACGGGTTCTACCACTCCGATCTGCGCGTGCTCGACCGCATCCTCTTCACGGTCGGAGGCGACCGGCCCGAGCACATCGCGACCGCCGGACCCGACGCGGCGACCGGGGTCTTCACCGGGCTGGCCCGCCGCATCGACGATGCGACGGCCGACCCGCGCGTCCGCATCGACCGCACCCGCGAGGTGCGGTCGAGGAGGCTCCACGAGCGCATCGAACTCCGCAATGCCCTCGGCAGCGCGATCACGACGACGGTCACGGTGTCGGTGCGCGGCGACTTCACGGCCATGCAGACGATCAAGGCCGGGCTGACCGGCGCCGAGCACCCGGTCTCGGCCACCGTCGTGGCCGGAGGCGTGGAGTTCCGCTCCGGCCCCGTCGTCGCGCGCCTCGCCGCCGACGGGGCGCGGGTCACGTCCGACGACGCCGACGTCCGGCTCGACTGGGAGGTCGAGGTGCCGGCCCGCGGTCAGGTCACGCTCGAGTGGGCCGTCGACGTCGAGGACCCGACCGCGGTCGTGGCCGGCGCGTCGCCGTCGCCCGAGTGGGCCGCGTTCCGGGCCGCCACCGGCGACTCGCGCCTGGCGTCGTGGCTCGAGCGCGCGCTCGCCGACCTCCAGTCGCTGCGCATGTCGACCACCGCGCGACCGGACGACGTCTTCCTCGCGGCCGGAGCGCCGTGGTTCTTCACCCTGTTCGGCCGTGACTCGCTGTGGGCGGCGCGCATGCTGCTGCCGCTCGGCACCGACATCGCCGCCTCGACATTGCGGGTGCTCGCGCACTTCCAGGGCACGCAGAACATCGGCGAGACGGCCGAGCAGCCGGGCAAGATCATGCACGAGCTGCGGCCGGCGGCGCTCACCATCCCGGGCGAAGGCGTGGTCCTCCCTCCCCTGTATTACGGAACGGTCGACGCGACCGCGCTGTGGGTCGCCCTCCTGCACGACGCGTGGAAGTGGGGCATGCCCGACGACGAGGTGCGCGCACTGCTCCCCGCGATGCAGGCGGCGCTGGCCTGGATGCGCGACTACGGCGACAGCGACGGCGACGGCTTCCTGGAGTACGTCGACACCACCGGGCACGGCCTCGCCAACCAGGGCTGGAAGGACTCGGGCGACTCCATCCAGTGGATGGACGGCACGCTCGCCGAGGGCCCGATCGCGCTCTGCGAGGTGCAGGGCTACGCGTACGAGGCCGCAATCGGCGGCGCCGAGCTGCTCGACGCGTTCGGCCTCCCGGGCGCCGGCGAGTGGAGGTCGTGGGCCGCGGCCCTCAAGGCGCGGTTCGCCGAGTCGTACTGGATCGACGATCCGGCCGGCGCCTACCCCGCCGTCGCCCTCGACGCCGCCAAGCGCAAGGTCGACACGGTGACCAGCAACATCGGCCACCTCCTCGGCACCGGGATCCTCACACCCGAGCAGTCAGAACTGATCGCGCGCAGGCTGGCGTCTCCGGAGCTGTCGTCCGGCTACGGCCTGCGCACGATGTCGACCGAGTCGGGAGGCTACTGGCCGCTCAGCTACCACGGCGGCTCGGTCTGGGCGCATGACACGGCGATCGCGATCACCGGGCTGGTGCGCGACGGCCACGTCGCGGAGGCCGATCAGCTCGCCGACGGCCTGCTGGCCGCGGCCGCGGGCTTCGGCTACCGGATGCCGGAGCTGCACTCCGGCGACCCGGCCTCGCAGAGCTCCTCGCCGGTGCCGTACCCCGCCGCGTGCCGCCCGCAGGCATGGTCGGCCGCAGCCGCTGTCGCGGTGCTCGCCGCGCGTCTCGGCCTCCGCGCCGACGCGCAGACCGGCTCGCTCGACGTGCGCCCGAGCCCCGGGGCCGGGAGCATCCACGTCAGCGGCCTCCGCTTCGCGGGCGCCGACCGCACGATCGAGCTCTGAGGCCTCCCTGCCCTCTCCGAGGGGCAGCCGAGGGGCGCCCAAACGCCCCTAAGCGGCCGCGATAAGGGCGCCAAGGCGCCCCTCGGATGACCCTCGGGCGCCCCTCGGTCTCAGAGCTGGGCCATGATCTGGCGGGCGATCACGCGTCCGGCGCGGTTGGCGCCGATGGTGCTCGCCTGCGGGCCGTAGCCGGCCAGGAAGATCCGCGAGTCCTGCCAGGAGGCGCCGGACGCGACCGTGAGGCCTCCCGCCTTCTCGCGCAGCTTGAGCGGGGCGAGGTGCCGCAGCTCCGGGCGGAAGCCTGTCGCCCAGATGATCGCATCCGCACGCGTCTTCGAGCCGTCGCTCCAGACCACCCCGTCGCGCTCGATCCGGGAGAACATCGGCCGTTCGACCAGCAGGCCGCGGTCGATGCCGGCGGCGATGCGCCGCGTACGCGGAACGCCGGTGCCGCTCACGATGCTCGGGAGCGCCTGCCCGGCCCGCGCAGCCGCATCCTGTGCCGCGACTGCGGCGACACCGCCCTCGATCGTGAGCTCCGACTCGTCGCGGAAGTCCACCGGCCGCCGCGTCGCCCAGGTCAGCTCTCCTGCCACGCCTTCGAGCTCGAGGAGGAAGCCGATCGCGCTCGTGCCGCCGCCGACCACCACGACCGACTGCCCCGCCAACTCCTCCGCCGATGTGTACGACGACGTGTGGAGGTGCCGTCCTGCGAAGTCGCCCATCCCGGGATACCAGGGGATGAAGGGCGCACCCCACGTGCCGGTCGCGTTCACGACGACCCGGGTGCGTGTCTCGCCCCGGTCGTGCGCGACCACCAGATCGGCGCCGCGGTCGAACACGCGCGACACCGCGACCGGGCGCTGCACCTCCAGGCCGAAATGCTCCTCGTAGCGACGGTAGTAGCCGGCGACGATGTCCTTGGCCGGGAGGGTGCGGTCCGCGGTGTCGAAGCTGAGTCCCAGCTCCGACATCCCGGGGAGGTCGTTCACGTGGTGGGCGCTGCCCAGGCGCAGCGCATCCCACCGATGCTGCCAGGCTCCCCCGGTGCCGGGACCGCGGTCGAGGATGACGAAATCCGCCCCCGGAGTCAGCTCGAACCGACGCAGGTAATAGGCGACCGCGAGCCCGGCCTGCCCGGCGCCGACGATCAGCACCTGGGTGTCGGTCATTCCACTGATCACGCGCTCATTCCATCATCCGACGCTGTGCGACGACTCGGGGTCCATGGGGGTCACCATGCTAAACTCGACGCTAGTTTTCACTATTTCTGTTGGATCCCCGGGTGCCATTCCCCGGGCAGGATCAAAAGGGGGTCACGCATGGGGCGCGGCCGTCAAAAGGCAAAGCACACGAAGATCGCTCGCCAGTTGAAGTCGTTCAGTCCCGACGTCAACTACGACGCACTCGAGCGCGAGCTGACCGGGCATTCCCACCACGACGACGACCAGTACGCCGCGTGGGCGGACTACGAGCCCGAGGGCGTCGACGACGACGACGCCGACGACTACGAGGACACCGAGTCCGAGACGCCGAAGCGCGCCTGAGCGCGCCGACGCACCCGCGTCTCCCGCGCACATTCCCGAGCGCGTACGTACGCCGCGGTCGTGGTACATGACGAATCGCGACGGCCGAGGCATGCAGGCGCGCATTCGTGACGAATCGGCACATTCGTGGCACGAATCACGAGATTCGTGACGAATGTCGGGGTGCAGGCAGCGCTAGAGCCAGCCCTGGCGCGTGGCGATCGCGACCGCCTCGGAGCGGTTGCGCGCGCCGGTCTTGCCGATCGCGTTCGAGAGGTGGTTGCGCACCGTCCCGTCGCTCAGGTGCAACCGGCGGGCGATGTCGGTGATCGTGCCGCCCTGCCCGGCGACGGCGAGCACCTCCGCCTCGCGTGCGGTCAGCGGCGAGGCGCCGGAAGCCAGCGACTCCGCGGCGAGCGCCGGGTCGACGACCCGGAGCCCGGAGGCGACCCGCCGTACGGCGTCGGCGAGCTGGCCCGACGGGGTGTCCTTGACGATGAAGCCGGAGGCCCCGGCCTCCATCGCCCTGCGGAGGTAGCCCGGCCTCCCGAACGTCGTGACGATGAGCGAGCGGCACGACGGCAGCTCCGCCCGCAGTTGCGCGGCCGCTTGGATGCCGTCCAGACCGGGCATCTCCACGTCGAGCAGTGCGACGTCAGCCGCCGCGGCCCGTGCCGCCTCGAGGACGTCGTCGCCGCGACCGACCTGGGCGACGACCTCCACATCGGGCTCGAGGTCGAGGAGCGCGGCCAGCGCCCCGCGCACGAGCGCCTGGTCGTCGGCGAGCAGCAGCCGGATGGTCATGGCAGCCTCCGTACGGTGAGCAGCGTACCGCCGCGCGGGCCGGCCTCCACAGTCAGCGCGGCGCCGGACTCCCCCGCCCGTGCGGCGAGACCGGCGATCCCCGACCCGCGCACGAGATCGCGCCGTTCGGAGCCCACGGGCGCCGGGCCGCGTCCGTCGTCCTCGATCCGCAGCATCTCGGGCTCCACGGTGACCCAGCAGTTGCGCGATCCGGAGTGGCGGATGACGTTCGTGACCCCCTCGCGCAGCACCCAGCCGAACAGCTCGCGCAGATCGGGGTCGACCTCCTCGCCGTTGCGCGGGAGGTGCGCCTGGATGTCCGCGGCGGCGAGACCCGCCTGCGCCGCCGCGAGCTCGGTCGAGAGGCTCATCTCGCGGTAGCCGGCCACGGCGGCGCGCAGGTCGGCGAGCGCCGAACGCGTGAGCCGCTCGATGTCGGCCAGCTCCTCCTCCGCGCGCCCCGGGTCGACCGGGATCAGTCGGCGCGCGAGCTCCGACTTGACGGTCACGACGGTGAGCGAGTGGCCGAGCACATCGTGCATGTCGCGGGAGAACCGCGCCCGCTCCTCCACCACGGCCAGCCGGGCGATCTCGCCCTGCGCGTTCCGCAACCGGCGGAGCGCGTCGATCTGCCGGGCGAACGCGCTCATCATGATGCCGATCGAGACCGTGATGAGGGCGATGAACCAGTAGTCGTCGAACGTGCCCGTGAGCAGGAGGACGATCAGCTGCACGAGCCCGAGGCCGCAGATGACGGCGGCCGACACCCAGGTGCGGGCGATCGCCATCCCCGCCGCGCAGGCGACGTACACCCAGGTCCACAGGGTCACGATCCCGATGAACGGGATGAGCGTCAGCGTGAGCGCGAAATAGCCGAGCACCCCGATCAGCCGGGTGCGCTCGCCCTCCCACCAGAGCACCGGCGGGAGGGCGAGGAAGCCGACGTAGACGAGGGTCAGGAGGGCCGTCGCGACGATCTTCGTGGCGACAGCGCCGGAGGAGGTCCACAGCCCGCTGAGCACCGAGATCTGATACAGCAGGCCGATGAGCGCGCCGGGATACCAGCGGAACGCGGAGCGGTGCGTCAGTCGCGCCCACACCCCGACGGGCCGGTACTCGTCGACGTCGCTGCTGAACACGTCCCCACCCTAGTTCGACGGCGGGCTCAGCCGCGGGCGGCGTCGCGGCGGTAGCGCCACACGATCAGCGCCCCGAGGGCCAGCGTCCAGGCGGCGAGCACGAGGGCGGGGGTGAGCGCGTCGCCGCTCTGCAGTGCACCCAGCTGGCCGACCCGGTTGAGCCAGTACGAGGGCACGGCCTTCGCCACGTTCGCCACCCAGGCGGGGAAGATCTGCAGAGGGATCCACAGGCCTCCCAGCACTGCCATGCCCATGAAGACCGCCATGAACAGCGGCTGCGCGAACTCCGGCTTGGCGAGCTGGCCGATCAGGATGCCGAGCAGGGCGAACGGCACGACTCCGCACCAGATGGCGAGGCACGCCAGCACCCAGCTCCCGACGGACAGGTCGGGGTGGTAGAGCATGACCGACACCGTCACGATCACGACGATGCTGAACAGGGCGAGCGCGAGGGCGGCGACCAGCTTGGAGACGAGGTAGCCGGTTCCGGTGAGCGGGGTGATCCGCAGCTGGCGGTTCCAGCCGAGCGACCGCTCGGTGACGATCTGGAACGCCTGAGACAGTGCGGCCATCATGCCCCCGTACGCCGACACCTGGATGGTCGTGACGACGATCCACGGCAGGTGAGTGACGGCATCCACCTGCCCTCGACCGCCGAACGTGCCGCCGAAGGCCAGCAGCATGACGAGCGGGACGGCCAGGGTGAAGATCATGGCGCGCATGTTCTTCAGCTGGCGGAGGGACTCGCGTCCCAGGTAGGCGATGCTCATTCGAGGGCTCCTTGCGCTGCGGTCGCGGATTCGGTGAGGGCGAGGAAGGCCTCGTCCATGGTGTGCGCGGTGACCTCGATGTCGTGGAGGTCGTCGTGCGCCGCCAGCAGCGCGCGCAGCGTCGCGTCGGAGTCGTCGCTGACGATCGACAGCTGGCCGGCCCGGTGGTCGACGGTGCGCACTCCCGGCAGCGCCGCGATCGCCGCCGTGGCGGCGTCCGTCCAGGTGGAACCGGCAGTGGCGCGGATGCGGCGGCCCGAGACGACCGCCTTCACCTCGGTGGGCGTGCCGTCGGCGACGACCCGCCCCCGCGCGAGCATCACGATGCGGTCGGCGTAGGTGTCGGCCTCGTCGAGGTAGTGGGTGGCGAAGACGACCGTGCGGCCCTCCGCGGTGAACTCGCGCATCGACGTCCAGAAGGTGCGCCGTGCCTCCACATCCATCGCCGCGGTCGGCTCGTCGAGGAAGAGCAGGTCGGGGTTGGAGACGACGGCGACTGCGAAGCGCGCCCGCTGCATCTGCCCCCCGGACAGCTTGGCCACGCGCTGTTTCGCGATCTCCGTGCAGCGCGCGCGCTCGAGCGCCTCGGCGACGGTGAGGGGATGCCGGTGCGCGGCGGCGACCAGGGCGACCGATTCGGCGACCGTGAGCGTGGGCAGTAGGGCGCCGCCCTGCAGCATGGCGCCCACCCGCCCGTCGCGGATCGCGCGTCGCGGATCGGCGCCGAAGAGCTCGGCGGAGCCTCCGGTCGGCCGGGCGAGGCCGAGTGCGAGGTCGATGGTGGTGGATTTGCCGGCACCGTTGGGGCCGAGGAGGGCGACGACCTCCCCCGGGCGCACGGTCAGGTCGACGCCGTCGACGGCGTTCACCGACCCGAAGGTCTTGCGCAGCCCGGAGAGGCGGATGGCGGGTGTCTCGTTCACGTCTCCCAGAGTGCCGGGACGCGCCGGGGGGTGCGCAGGTCGGGCGTCAGGTCGTGACCGTGACATTTGTCACGGGCGGGCGGCGTGCGCGCCTGGACAGGGGGTGCCGCCCGCCGTGGGTGTGCGGTGGGTGCTACCGAGAGGAGAGCGCGCCGGGCGTCAGGAGAGCACGTCGTGGGTGCGGACGGCGCGCACCAGGCCGATCACACCGGCGATGCCGCCGACCGTGATCAGCACGGCGCCGAGGAGGAGTAGGAGGTCCTGGCCGACGGGCGCCGCCGCGACCCTGTCTCTTATACACATCTGACGCTGC
>NZ_CAMFLC010000081.1 GCF_945957465.1 uncultured Leifsonia sp. | reverse complement strand
CCTGGCCCTCGCGGCCTAAACCGAAACTGTCACCCATCGCTGCACCAGTCCCAAATGACGTTTGATTCCTGCGTTATGCCGATACGCGCCAAGGCCTCCTTGGCGGCGTTGAGAGTATTTTGCCCCACCACTCCGTCTGTATTGAGTGAGAACCCAAGTCGGGCCAGTTCGTTCTGGAACGATCGGACGTCGTCGCCCCGCGTTTCAAGAGAGAGATCCCGCCATAGGGGAGTAGCGGTTGCCAACGCCAGCCTTGGGACCCCATCCAACGCGAGCGGCGTTCCGCCCGAGGTGACAGTAGTTCCTTGTGCGCATGGAAAGGCCGTTACCTTTCCAGGGGCGGGCGCAAACAGTTGTGAGGGCGCTGGGTTCGACACTGTCAACCGCACGTCGCGCGCATCATCGAAATGATCTTGCCCGACCGCAATCTCACTGGTTCGCGGGGCTGTATTCAAATCCTCGGGCGTATTGGTGAGCGTTGCCACCGCAACTGCTGCCCCGGCGCATGCAGCGGCAGCGACCAGCGTCGCCATCCAGCTGACCAGATTCCAGCGAGATCGCTTAGCCACCGAGACGCCCGTCAGGGTCGGCGCTGCACGAATTGACCGTCTCGTGATCGGATGACGGTAGATCTCCGGCGCGGTAGTCCTTGAGCCCGTAGTTCGGGCCGACCAAACCTTTGCGTTTGAAGCAGTCGACTACTGCTTGAGCCATATCTTTATGCGAAGGATTGGCCCGCATCTGCACGTAGAAGTATGCGATGGGATATTCTCCGGACTGGTCAGAGCATTTTGTCTCAACGTTGTGAGCTTGATCACTCGTCAGAGACGAGGGCGGATGTAGCCCAGCCCCGTCGAAGTCGTACTTCGTTACAGTGATGCCGGCTGCTTCCAGGCACGAGGTGTAACGCTGTTTCATCTCTGAATACTCTTGGTCGGAGATCTTTCCGTCACGTAGTGCCTCTTTGATGTCAGCTGAGGTTGCCTTCTCGTACTCTTGGTGCATTTCTTCTGACCATGACGTTGGTGCTTGCCCATCTGCGGGTACGGGCTGCTCTGCAGAACTGGTGCATCCAACTAGTGCAATGATCACCGCCGCGGTCAGAAGGGGAATGAATATGGGCTTACGCAATTGAGGCCGCTTTCGGATTGAAATACCAGTCAGTGGTGTCGCGCCAGTGACGCGACACCACTCGATAACTACTTCACGTCGTAGTAGGCCTTGTTGCCCCCGACTGCCGAGATGGCTTGAGCCTTAGACCAGACCCCCGGCGAAGTCGAGGCGGAAACAACAGTGTTGTGCCCAACCGCCGTTGACTTGTGCGTGCGCGTGTTGTGGAGGTAGTCAGAAGTGGTGTACTTCCCGCTCACGCCGTAGTTCCAGGTGCCACCCTCGGAGGGATACGCGGTCGTTGCCTGGGCGGCGGTTGCTCCCAGCGTGACCAGTGCGGCTGTCGTTGCGGTGATTGCCAGCGCTTTGGCCAGGGATTTCATGAGTTTCTCCTTTTATAGCCAGTATTCTGGTATGATAGTTTGATATCTTAGCTATCTATGACAACCTAGCGCACGACCGCACTCTTTGTGCCCTCAAAGGTTCTTGTTACACTCCCGCCGTGTCCTCGGAATTTGACGCGTTCGTCGGGCTGAGCCTCCACCACGACTTCGAGAAGTGGTCGCTCAAGCCCACCGCAGCGCAGGAGGCCGGGCTCACCCCGCTCTTCGAACAGCTGGAGTCGTGGTCGGCCGCACTCGCGACCGTGCGCCCCGCGGCCGCCGACGAAGAGGAGGCCGCCGCGTAACGCGCGCTGCCATCCACCGACGTGCCCCTCGCGCGAGCGGCGCTCGCTCAGGTCTGGCAGACAGGGCAGAAGTAGGTGACGCGCTCCTCCAGCTCGGTGCGGCCGAGCTCCGATCGCCGGATGAGCGTGCCGCAGCGGCGGCACGGCCGCCCCTCCCGGCCGTACACCCACGTGTTCTGCCCGCGACGGGTGTCGCCGGTGGTGACGCGAACCGCCCGGTCGCGGTTGGCGACGAGCATGCGCCTCGCCAGTTCGACCGCGGCAGGCACGTCGACCTCCCCGACCGGCCGCGTCGGCAACGCTCCGCGCACGAAGCAGATCTCGTTCGCATAGACATTCCCGACGCCGGCCAGGTTCCGTTGATCGAGCAGGGCCACGGCGATCGGCGTCTCGGGATGCGCCTGGATGCGCCGCACGGCCTCCGCGCCATCCCAGTCGGGGCCGAGGAGGTCCGGGCCGAGGTGGCCGACGACCGCGTCCTCCTGCGACCGCGGCACCACCTCCAGTACTCCGAGCAGGAACCCGACCGCCTGCGCGTCCGCGGTCCGCAGCACGGCCCTCGCCTGAAAAGCGGGATGCCGCCAGCGCCCGCCCGGGGGATAGACCTCCCACGAGCCCTCCATCTTCAGATGGCTGTGGATGCTGCGGTCGCCCACGCGGATCAGCAAGTGCTTGCCGCGGCTCACGACCTCGTCGACACGCCTGCCGCTGAGATCGACCGTCGCGTACGCGGGCACCCGGAAGTCGCTCTGCGTGAGCACGCGACCCTCCAGCGCCCGCCGCAGGCGCGCGGCGGTCTGGTAGACGGTGTCACCCTCGGGCATCGGCCGTCACCCGCGCAGCCGGAGCCCGCGCGGCGTGGCCAGGAAACCGGCCTCCGCGAGCGCAGCGCCGACCGGCGTGCCCAGCACGGCTGATCCGTTGACGGTCTCCACGGCGAGTTTGTCGACGCGCCGGGCGGAGACCAGGGCCGCCAGCGCGCGCGAAGCGGCGAGCAGCGCCGGTCGCTGCTCCTCGTCCTGCTGGTCGAGGAAGCACAGCAGACTCTTGCCGCCTCGCTCGACGTAGAGGGTCGGTTCGCCGTCGACGAGGGCGACCAGTGCGCCGGCCTTGCGGCCAGGGCGATGGCCCGTGCCGCCCTCCACCCCGCCCGCCGGCGCCGGCACGGACGGCCACGGCAGCGCGGCGCCGTACGCATTGGCCGGGTCGGTGGCCGCGACCGCGAGGGCCTCGAACGGTCGCGGCTGGGTGTGGTCGCGCGCGAAGGTGCGGAGGCGGTCCACCGTCGGGCCGCTGGCGAACTGCGCGGCGCCGAGCGTCTCGACGAAGTAGCCGCGACGTGCGCGCCCGCTGTCTTCGAAGCCGCTGAGCACCTTGTATGCCAGCGCGAAACCACCCGGGGTGCCCTCGTTCATCACGGAGCCGCGGGTCACGACACCGTAGCGCTCGAGCAGCGTCTCGGCCTGAGCGTGCGCGCGCACGGTGGAGTCCAGATCGCGCTCGGGGAGCAGCGACCACCGCCCGGCGACGGTCGGCGGCCCCATCCGGGTGACCATCGCCGATTGCCGGGGTGCGCCGACGCGGCCGCGGTACATCCGCGAGCGGGTCGGCTGCCGGGGCCGCTTGTGGGCACCACCGCCCGCACCGGTCAGTGTGCGCAGCGGCGCGAGCGTGTCGTTGGTGACGAGGCCCGACCAGACGAGCTCCCACAGCGCGGTCACCAACTCGGCGTCGTCGATCGCCTCGCCACGGTCGGAGCCGAGGGCGTCCGAGAGCTGACGGAAGAAATAGCCGCCTCCGCGGGCGAGCGCCGACAGGATGCCGCGCTGCAGTTCGTCCGGTTCGCGATCGGCCGGCGGCGCGAGGGTGAGGGGAGCCGAGTCGGCGAGGTGCAGGCTGATCCAGCCGTCGTTGCCGGGCAGCGTGCCGTCACCCGACCAGATGACCTCGCCGGTGGCGGTGAGCTCGTCGAGCATCGCGGGGCTGTAGTCGACGACACGAACGGGGAGCACCAGAGACTCCCAGGCGGAGGCCGGGATGCGCGCCCCGGCGAGCTGCTCGATGACCGACGCCACGGCATCCACGCCGCGCAGCGTGGAACCCAGGTGCTGCCAGTCGCCGAGGAACCGCGCGAACGTCGCCGTCTCGACCGGCTCGACCTCCTGACGCAGAGCCGCGAGAGACATCCGGCGGAGCCGGCGCAGTACCTCGGCGTCGCACCATTCCGAGCCGTGGGCGTGCGGACGGAACTCGCCCTCGACGACCCGGCCGTCGGAGGACAGGCGGCGCAGGGCGTCGTGCACGATCGCGGGCCCGAGGCCGAACGCCGAAGCGAGCTCCCCGATCTCGAACGGCCCGTGCGTGCGGGCGAAACGGCTCACGAGGTCGCCGAGCGGGTCGTCGACCGGCTCGGTGAACGCCACGGGCACGCCGATCGGAAGCGGGACGCCGAGGGCGTCGCGGAGCCGGCTCGCGTCTTCGATCGCGGCGTAGCGTTCGACCCCGGCGTAGGTCACGGCGAGGGCGCGCTTGGCGTCGACGAGGGCCGCGAGATGCGCGGACGCGGTCTCCGGTGCGGCGTGCGGCGCCGCGGTCTGCGCGTCGGCGGCGGCGTCGGGGTTCGGCTCCGCGTCGCCCGCCCCCTGCAACCGCTGCGCGACCTCCTCTACCGTCAGTGGCCCGAGCAGCCGCAGGAGGTCGGCCACGCCCTCTTCGCCGCGCACCCGACGGTCGGGGTCGAGCCGTTGCAACTGCAGTTCGACGCGCTCGATGACCGCCGGGTCGAGCAGCTCGCGCAGCTCGGCGCGGCCCAGCAGCTCGGCGAGCAGTCCGGCGTCGAGCGACAGCGCGGCGGCCCGGCGTTCGGCGAGCGGGCTGTCGCCCTCGTACATGAACGCGGCGACGTAGCCGAAGAGCAGCGAGCGCGCGAACGGCGACGCCGTCTCGGTCGCAGCCTCGACGATCGCGATACGGCGCTGGGCGATGCTCTGCGCGACGTCGTCGAGCGCGGGGAGGTCGTAGACGTCCTGCAGGCACTCGCGTACCGTCTCGAGGATGATCGGGAAGCTCGGGTACTTGCGAGCGACATCGAGCAGCTGCGATGCCTTCTGCCGTTGCTGCCACAGCGGCGATCGTTTGCCCGGGTTGTATTTGGGCAGCAGCAGCGCGCGGGCCGCGCACTCCCGGAACCGGGAGGCGAACAGCGCCGAGCCGCCGACCTCCAGGGTCACCAGCTCGTCGAGTTCGGCCGGCTCGAAGACGAACAGCTCCCCGCCCGGGGGAGTGGATTCCGTGTCGGGAATACGCACGATGATGCCGTCGTCCGCCGCCATCGCGCCCGCGTCGATCCCGTAGCGCTCGCGCACCCGCGCCTGTACCGCCAGCGCCCAGGGCGAATGCACCTGCATGCCGAACGGGGAATGCAGCACGACCCGCCAGTCGCCGAGTTCGTCCCGGAACCGTTCGACCACCAGGGTGCGGTCCGTCGGCAGGTGGCCGGTGGCCTCCTTCTGCTCGCGCAGGAACGCCAGCAGGTTGGCCGTGGCGAAGGCGTCGAGCCCGGCCTCCACGCAGCGCAGTTCGGCGTCGGCGGGGGAGGCCGCGCCGAGCTCGCGGATGAACGCGCCGACCGCGGCCCCCAGCTCCGCCGGTCGGCCGAGACCGTCGCCCTTCCAGAAGGGCAGCCGTCCCGGCTCGCCGAACGCGGGCGTCACCAGCACCCGGTCGTGGGTGATCTCCTGGATGCGCCAGCTCGTGGAGCCGAGTGCGAACACGTCGCCCACGCGCGACTCGTAGACCATCTCCTCGTCGAGCTCGCCGACCCGGCTGGCGCGCTCGCCGACCATGAAGACGCCGAACATGCCGCGGTCGGGGATGGTGCCGCCGCTCGTCACCGCGAGCCGCTGCGCACCGGGGCGGCCGGTGAGCGTGCCGGCGTCGCGATCCCAGACGATGCGCGGGCGCAGCTCGGCGAACTCGTCGGACGGGTACCGGCCCGCGAGCAGATCGAGCGTGGCGTCGTAGGCGCTGCGCGGGAGGGTGGCGAACGGTGCGCTCCGTCGCACGGTGTCGAACCAGTCGTCGGCGTCGAGGGGCTCCAGGGCCGTCGCCGCGACCGTCTGCTGGGCGAGGATGTCGAGCGGGTTGGTCGGGACCTTCAGCGTCTCGATGAGACCGCCCACCATCCGTTCGGTGGCGACGGCCGAGTGGATGAGGTCGGCGCGGTGCTTGGGGAAGACCACGCCGCGGGACACCTCGCCGACCTGGTGTCCGGCGCGGCCGACGCGCTGCAGCCCGCTCGCGACGGACGGCGGGGCCTCCACCTGCACGACCAGGTCGACCGCGCCCATGTCGATGCCGAGTTCCAGGCTGGAGGTCGCCACGACGCAGCGCAGCCTGCCCGACTTGAGGTCGTCTTCGATGAGCGCCCGCTGCTCCTTGCTCACCGAGCCGTGGTGCGCCCGGGCGAGCACGAGCGACTCCGGGTCGGCGACGGCGGCGGAGCCCTTGGTCTGGCCGGAACCGCCCA
Source organism: uncultured Leifsonia sp. (assembly GCF_945957465.1). Classification (GTDB taxonomy): domain Bacteria; phylum Actinomycetota; class Actinomycetes; order Actinomycetales; family Microbacteriaceae; genus Leifsonia. The sequence continues at coordinate 4,276 of NZ_CAMFLC010000081.1, read as the reverse complement.
TCAGCTCGGCGGGAGGACGTGCCGGCGGCCCGACCAGCGCGGCGACGCCGGCCTCGCCGCCCAGCACCCGCTCCTCGTAGATCTCGTTGAGGCGGGCCGTCAGCCGTTCGGCCAGTCGCCGCGAGTTGGCGAAGACGATGGAGGAGCGGTGCTCGAGCACGCGGTCGACGATCGCCTCTTCCACGTGAGGCCAGATCGAACCGGCCTGGGGAGCGGAGCCGTCGTCGTTGCCGCTCGCGAACGTCGATGTTCCCAGCTCGCTCATGTCTTCGACCGGCACGACGACGCGGAGGTCGAAGCGCTTGCCCGCGGGCGGGGCCACGACCTCCACCGGCGCCCGGCCGCCCAGGAACCGCGCCACTTCTTCGGCCGGGCGCACGGTCGCCGACAGCCCGATGCGCTGCGCGGGCTTCGGCAGCAGCGCGTCGAGGCGCTCGAGCGAGAGCGCGAGGTGCGCGCCGCGCTTGGTGGCGGCCACCGCGTGCACTTCGTCGACGATCACGGTCTCGACGGTTGCGAGCGTCTCGCGGGCCTGCGAGGTGAGCATCAGGAAGAGCGATTCGGGCGTGGTGATCAGGATGTCCGGCGGCGACGAGACGAGCGCGCGCCGGTCGGCCGACGAGGTGTCGCCCGATCGCACCCCGACGCTGACGTGCAGAGGCTCGGCGCCGAGCCTCCGGGCGGTCTGCGTGACGCCGACCAGCGGCGCACGCAGGTTGCGCTCGACGTCGACGCCGAGCGCCTTGAGCGGTGAGATGTAGAGGACCCGCGTGCCCGGGCGGTCGTCGGGCGCCGGCTCACGGCTCGCCAGCCGGTCGATCGCCCAAAGGAAGGACGCGAGCGTCTTGCCCGAGCCGGTGGGTGCGATGACGAGGGCGTGCCGGCCGTGCGAGATGGCCTCCCACGCGCCTGCCTGGGCGTCGGTGGGCGCGGCGAACGCCCCGCGGAACCATTCACGGGTCGCGGGGGAGAACCGGTCGAGCACGTCGCTCATCGACTCCATCCTGCTCCCGGCCACCGACAGCGCCAAGGGGAGGGCGCGGGACGGTCCGCTGCCGGGCGCCCGCGGTCAGCCGCGGCGGGGGAGGTGCGCCCGGATGAACGACGAGATGTCGCCGAGTTCGAGCGGCGAGATGCCGTGGGCGAGGCCCTCGTAGATGCGGGCGTCGAGGTCGGAGTGCTCGGGCAGCCACTCCTCCGCCCGCGCGATCGAGGCGGCGGGGATGGTGTCGTCGTGCGTCCCGCGGCCCCAGAACACCGGCGGACGGCGCTCGGCGAGGGCGGCGTCGCCGTCCGCGGCGCCCTGCACCACGAAGCCGGACAGGATGACGGCGAAGTCGAAGCGCTCGGGCGCGAGACGCAGGAGTTGAACGGCCAGCGCGCCGCCCTGCGAGAAGCCGAGGAGGCCGGTCGGGGCCTGCGGCTGTTCGTCGATCCAGTCGAGCACTGCGCGGGCCGCCGCGTCGGCGTTGGCCGCCAGCGGGTTGCCGGAGACATTGGTGAACCGGGAGAACCACGCGAATCCGGGGCCCTCCGGGATCGGCGCGCGGAGGGAGGCGATGACCGGCTCGAGCGGCAGATAGGCGGAGATGCCGAAGAGGTCGGCCTCGTCGGACGCGTAGCCGTGCAACAGGATGAGGCGCGGCCGGCCGACCCGGTCGGCCTCGCCTGCGGACCACAGCACGGCGTCGTGATCGAGGTGGAGCTCGGGGGCGGGGAACGGCATGGTCCATTGTGCGCATCATCCGTTCGTCCTCCACAGCCCCCAGATCGCGGCGCAGTACACAGATCCGTCCGTCTGCGTGAACCGCGGCCGCCGCATCCGTAGGATCGGTGCATGAGCGTGCGCACCCCCGACCCGGACCCGACTCCCGACCCGCTCGACGGCGACGGTGTCCGCACGGGTCCTGCCTGGCTGAGCGACATCGAGCTGGAGCAGATCCGGCGGCGGCTGCCGTTGTTGTACGTGGAGGCCGTGCCCGTTCGAGTGGACGGCCTCGGGCAGGTCACCGAGGTCGGCGTGCTGCTGCGCGCCAACGCGGTCGGCGAGATCACCCGCACGCTCGTCTCGGGTCGTGTCATGTACGGCGAGACGCTGCGGGAGGCGCTGTTCCGTCATCTCGAGAAGGATCTCGGGCCGATGGCGTTCCCGCTCCTGCCGGCCAGCCCGGTCCCCTTCCAGGTGGCCGAGTACTTCCCGCTGCCCGGCGTCTCGGCGTTCACGGACGAGCGTCAGCACGCCGTCTCGCTCGCCTACGTCGTTCCCGTCACCGGCACGTGCGAGCCGCGGCAGGATGCCCTCGAGATCACCTGGATGACGCCGGGGGAGGCCGTCTCGCCGACGGTGTGCGAAGAGCTCGAGGGTGGTCGCGGCGGCCTCGTCAAGGCGGCTATGGCCTCGGTCGGTCGCCTGGTCTAGCGGCTCTCGTTCGCGATTTCGGTTTTTGCTTGCACTATCGGTTTCTGCTTGCACTCTATGGCTAATGGTATTAGCTTTAGGGCTATGAACACTTCCATCGCTTCGCAGGTCCGATACCTGCAGCGCCCCGAGGGACGCATCAGCTACACCGTCGAGGGCACCGGCCCGCTCGTGGTCGCCGTCCCCGGGATGGGCGACCTCCGCTCGACCTACCGCGAACTCGTCGGCCCGCTGCTGGAGGCCGGCTACCGTGTCGCCGTCACCGATCTGCGGGCGCACGGGGAGTCGGACACCACCTTCCGCGAGTTCGGCGACATCCCCACCGCCCGCGACCTCCTCGCCCTGATCGACGAACTGGGCGGCCGGGCGGTCGTGCTCGGCAACTCCATGGGCGCGGCCGCGGCGGCCTGGGCGGCCGCCGAACGTCCCGACGCCGTCGCCGGCCTGGTCCTCTTCGGCCCCCTGCTGCGCGACCCGGCGATGAGCCGCTTCGCCGTCGCGTCCGTCCACGGCCTGTACCGCGTGCTGTTCACCGGCCCGTGGGGCGCGTCGGTCTGGGCTGCCTATTACCGGTCCATCAACAAGGGCCGCACCGCGCCCTGGCTGAAGGAGCACGCAGCCGACCTCAAGCGCAACATGAAGGAGCCGGGCCGGCTGCGCTCGTTCCGCCACCTCACGCTCGCCCTGACCCACTCGGTCGTCGAGCCGCGCCTCGCCGAGGTGCAGGCGCCCATCCTGGCATTCGTCGGCGAACTCGACCCCGACTTCAGAGACCCGGCCGCCGAGGCGGACTGGATCGAGTCGCTCGGCGCCCAGGTCGTCCGCGTCGCGGAGGCGGGCCACTACCCGCAGGCCCAGCGCCCCGACGTCATCGTCCCGGCGACGCTCGACTACCTGCGCGAACTGCGTGCTGCCGCCGGCGGCGACTGGGGCGCTGCGCGTGCCTAGGGTCGGGTTGTCCCGGGCCGCGGTCGCGGTGGTGGCCCTCGACGTCGTCGATGACGGCGGCGTGGCCGGGCTCGACCGGCTGACGCTCGCCGCCGTCGCCTCGCGCGCCGGGGTCGCCGTCCCCAGCCTCTACAAGCACGTCGCCTCCCTCGACGACCTCCGCCGACTCGTCGCGACGGATTGCGTCGCCGAGCTGGCGCGCGTGCTGGCCGAGTCGACCATCGGCCGCTCCGGTCCGGAGGCCATCCACTCGGCGGCGGACGCCGTGCGCGCGTACGCGCACCGGCATCCCGGCCGGTACGCCGCGACGCAAGTCGCTCCCGACCTCGGCTCGGCCGCCGACGCCGAGCTCGCCGCCCGCGCGGCCGAGACGATCGCCGTCCTGGCCGCCGCGCTCCGCGGGTTCGACCTGCCGGAGAACGCCACGGTCGACGCGATCCGGATGCTGCGCAGCGCCCTCCACGGCTTCATCACCCTCGAGCTCGGAGGCGGCTTCGGCCTGCCCGACGACCTCGACCGCAGCTTCCGGCTCCTGATCGACGGCATCGTCACCGGCATCGGCACGCTGGCCCGCGCAGAAGTCGGCCCCGGAGGCCGCTGACCGTGGACCGGCCGCATTAGCCAACGGAGGAGCTGCGGCCGCCCGTGGGCCCCAACTCCTCCGCTGGCTGCCACTCCCGGGAGTGTCGCGAGGATTCTCCTCCGTTACCGACGCGGATCAGCCCCGGGCACGGCGGGTGCCTCGGCCGCGGCTGGTGCTGCCGCTGACGAGGTCGCCGACGCGCAGACCGGTGCGCGGCGCCCCGCCGCGAGCCGACCCGCCGTTGCCGTGGGTGCCGCCGTGCGCGGCCGCGACGTTGCCGTGATTGGCGCCGCGAGCGGCCCCCGAGTTGCCGTTCCCACCCGCGC
>NZ_CAMFLC010000080.1 GCF_945957465.1 uncultured Leifsonia sp. | reverse complement strand
GTGGCAGAGCCGGCCAGGCTCGCACCACATTCTCGTTAGGAGAAATCTCATGGCACAGAAGTCCAAGGCCTACCGGGCCGCGGCCGAGAAGATCGAGGCCGGTAAGTTCTACACCCCGACCGAGGCCGTCACCCTCGCGAAGGAGACCGGTTCCGCCAAGTTCAACTCGACCGTCGAGGTCGCGCTGAAGCTCGGCGTGGACCCGCGCAAGGCGGACCAGATGGTCCGCGGTACCGTCATCCTTCCTCACGGCACCGGCAAGACCGCGCGCGTCATCGTGTTCGCCACGGGTCCGGCCGCCGAGGCCGCGATCGCCGCGGGCGCCGACGAGGTCGGCGGCACCGACCTGATCGAGAAGGTCGCCGGCGGTTACACCGACTTCGACTCGGCCGTCTCCACCCCGGAGCTCATGGGCCAGGTCGGCCGTCTCGGCAAGGTGCTCGGCCCGCGCGGCCTGATGCCGAACCCGAAGACCGGCACGGTCACCCCGGACGTCGCGAAGGCCGTCTCCGACATCAAGGGCGGAAAGATCGAGTTCCGCGTCGACAAGCACGCCAACGTGCACTTCGTCGTCGGCAAGGCGGGCTTCACCGCGGAGCAGCTCGATGAGAACATCAAGGCCGCCCTCGACGAGGTCGTCCGTCTCAAGCCGTCCGCCGCGAAGGGCCGGTACATCCAGAAGGGCGCCGTGTCGACCACGTTCGGTCCGGGCATCCCGCTGGACGTCAACGCCATCTGATCGCATCGCACTCGTGACGAGGGCCGGAACCGCATCGCGGTTCCGGCCCTCGCTCGTCTTCTCCGCACACCGTCGTCCCGCTGGAACGTTTCGGGAACGTTGCAGCGAGGCAACGATCGCGACAGAACTGTCTACCCCATCTTGCGGAGGTAGAACGCTCGGGCTATGTTCGCCCTGTCGCGCACCGCGCGTCGACTCGCAGACGAGTCAGTCCGAGCGAAGGAACGTTTGATGACACCTCGCACCACCTCTGCCCTTCACAAGAGGGCGATCGGAATCATCGCCACCACGACTGCCGTGGTGGCGTTGTCGTTGGCTGGAGCATCCGCGGCGAACGCCGCCGACAGGGTGAGCTATGCCAAGTCCGTCCCCTCGTGGGCCACAGCCCAGAACGATGCGGGAGCGGCCCCGGCCGACACGACCGTGCAGGGCGAGATCTACCTGCCCCTTCGCGACCAGAAGGGCGCGGAGACGCTGGCGAAGCAGGTCTCCAACCCGACCCTGGCCGGCTACCGCAGGGCGCTGACGCCGGCGCAGTGGATCGCGAGGTTCTCGCCGACGCAGGCGGACTTCGACTCCGTGGTGTCGTTCTTGAAGACGGCGGGACTCACCATCCAGGGCGTGCCGGACAGCCGCCAATACGTCGTCTTCCGCGGCACGCCCGATCAGCTGGGCTCTGTGTTCGGTACGTCGCTTCACGCGTACGACGTCGCCGGCCACCGTCTGATCGCGCCGGCCTCCGCGCCGTCGTTGCCTGCCGCCATCGGCGCCAAGGTCTCGGCGGTCAGCGTCGAGCAGTCGCGCACGATGACCAAGCCGGACTCGATCAAGCAGGGCGATCTACCGGCTTCGGGTGCGCCGCAGGTGTCTCGCAAGGCGGCCGCCGCGGCCCCGGTGATCACCACACCGTGCTCGCACTACATCGGTGAGAACACCGTGACAGTGCCGCCGGCGTACAACGGGCAGACCACCTACAGCACGTACAACTGCGGGTACACGCCGCAGCAGTTGCGGAGCGCATACGGTCTCACCGACCTCAACAAGCGCGGTGTGAACGGCAGCGGACAGACGGTCGCGATCATCGACGCCTACGCGAGCCCGACGATCGTGAAGGACGCGAACGGCCTCGCGCAGCAGAACGGCGAGCCGATCCTCACGAACTCCAGCTACCAGCAGCTCGTGCCGAGCCCGAGCCAGTTCACCGACCAGGCGCTGTGCCAGTACCCGAGCGGCTGGCAGGGCGAGCAGACGCTCGATGTGGAGTCGGTGCACTCCATCGCACCGGGCGCCCGCATCCTCTACGTCGGCGGGACGGACTGCAGCGGCGGGCTCGACATCGCCATGTCGAAGATCCTGGACAACAAGCTGGCCAACATCGTCAGCAACAGCTACGGGAACGTCGGCGAGGCGGTTCCGCCGGACGTGATCCAGGGCGAGGTGAACCTCCAGCTGCAGGCTGCGGGTGAGGGCATCGGCCTGTACTTCTCCAGCGGCGACAACGGTGACGAGGTGGAGAACCTCGGCTACGCGTCGCCCGACTTCCCGGCCTCCTCGCCGTGGGTCACCTCGGTCGGCGGCACGAGCCTCGGCATCGACAAGAACGGCGCCATCGCGTGGGAGACCGGCTGGGGCGACCAGCTCGACAAGATCGTCAAGAACGCCGACGGAACGCTCGCGTACTCGGCGCCGCTCCCCGGACCGCTGTTCGCCGGTGGAGCGGGCGGCGGTGTGAGCGCCGTGTTCCCGGCCCCCGACTACCAGCGCGGCATCGTGCCGCAGGCGCTCAGCAAGGGCTTCCGCGTCTCGCCCGACGTCTCCGCCCTGGCCGACCCGTACACCGGGTTCCAGATCGGCATCCGCCCGATCATCGACGACACGACCCTGGAGACCGGCGACTACGTCAACGAGACGTACGGCGGAACCTCGTTGGCCTCGCCGATCGTGGCCGCACAGATCGCCATCGTGCAGCAGGCGACGGGCAAGACCATCGGGTTCGCCAACCCGACGCTCTACGCCGTCAAGCGCGTGCTGCCGAGCGCGTTCCGCGACGTCGTGCCGCAGAACCCGCCGCAGGCGCTGGTCTACACCAGCAGGATCAGCGGGAACACCTACTTCATCACGCTCGATCACGACACCTCGCTCACGACGGCGCGCGGCTATGACGACGTGACCGGGCTGGGTGGGGTCTCGTTCAACCTGCTGCACCTGGTGGCACAGGGCAGGCACTAGCCGAGCGGTGCACAGGGCCGGCCGTCTCCCTCGGGGGCGGCCGGTCCCGCTACGCTGGCGGGATGACGTTCGTGATCCGCGCCGCGACCGCAACCGACGCCGAGGCTCTCGCTGCGGTCGCCGCGATCACCTTCCCGCTGGCCTGCCCTCCGCACACGACGGAGCACGCGAAAGCCGCGTTCATCGCCACCGTGCTCTCGCCGGAGCGGTTCGCCGAGTATGCGAGCGACCCTGATCGTCGACTGTTCGCGGCGGAGGACGACCGCGGGGAGATCATCGGCTACACGCTGCTGAACCTCAGCGAGCCGACGGACGACGACGTGCGCGCAGCCGTCACCGCTCGACCGACCGCGGAACTCAGCAAGTGCTACGTGCTGCCGGGCCACCACGGGGAAGGGGTGGCCGGTCGGCTGATGGAGGCGAGTCTGGCCGCCGCCGCCGATGCCGGCGCCGCCGGGGTCTGGCTCGGAGTCAACGAGGAGAACGAGCGCGCCCAGCGCTTCTATGGCAAACACGGGTTCGGCCGGGTCGGCGCCAAGCGCTTCCTGGTCGGCGACCGCCTGGAGCACGACTGGGTGATGGAGCGCGCACTGAGGTGAGCGTGCCGGGCTGACGGTCGTGCCGCGAATCCGGTCGGCCGCGGGGCGTCCGCTTCCAGGGCGTTCGCAGGGTGGCTCCGGGTAGAATCCCTCGACCCGAACCATCCGAGGAGCTTGCCGTGCGACGACTGCTGCGCATCGTCCGCCAGCCGTTCGCCCAGCCGCTGCTGGCGGCCGGCTGGCAGCGCGCCGTCCCCGTGCTGCTCGCCGTCGGGACCGTGTGCGTGCTCAGCGGTCTGACGATCATCTGGGCCGCCCGGCTGACGGTGCCGTACCCGGTGTACGTGAGCGAGCTGGGCGCTGTCGGTGCACCGACGGCCGAGCCCTTCGCGATCGCCCTTCTGCTGATCGCGGCGGGCGGGTTCGCCGTCGCGGTCGCGAGCGGACACGTGCGTTCGTCGCACCGGCTCCTCGACCGGTGGGCTCCGGCGGCGAGCCTCGGCTTCGCGGCGCTCTGCTTCGTGCTCGCCTCGCAGGTGACGTGCACGTCGTACTGCCCGGTGCCGCTCGTGGACCCGAGGTCGACCGTCCAGGACCTCGTGCACACGGTGTCGGCCGTCCTCGGCTTCGCTGCCGCGTGCTTCGCGATGCTGCAGGTGTCGTTCGCCTCACGGCTGCCCCGCGTCGCGCGCTACTCGCTGGTCAGCTGTGTCGCGGTGGCGGCCATCACGATCGTGGGAGGCCTCCTCGCGATCGTGCACGTGGCGACCGACGTCGGAGCCTGGCTCGAGCTGATCGGCACGACGGTCGCGGTTTCCTGGATCGCCGTGTACTCGCTCGCGCTGGCGCGGGTGCCGCTCGCGGACTGATCAGGCCGTGCGCGCGGCGTGGGCCGCCTGCGCCGGCTGCACGCGCGGTGCCGTCGCCTGGGCCAGCAGTTCGATCAGCTCGCCGGCGAGCGCGACCAGCCGGGCGATCTCGCGGTCGTCGCGATCGACCCACTGGCACTGCGGCTCCTCGTGCACGGGAACGAACCGGTCGTGCTGCTCCCACACGAAGAGCGTCCGCTCCGCTCCGAGCACGTACTGCTGCCACCAGATCTGGCGCAGGTAGTGACGCGGGATGCTGTTGAACGGCTTGTTGGTCGTCTTGATCTCGGCGAGCTCGATGCGCCCTCCTGTGCGGAGGGCCAGCCCGTCGGGGGTGGCCAGATGGCGGCGGTCGCGCTCGGCGTGGAACAGCAGATCGGAGGGTTGGATGCCGTGGGTCGCGGCGACCCACGCCGCGATCTCCGGCTCGCGGACACGACCGTGCTGCGTGAAGCTGTTGCCGGAGAAGCCCGACCCGTTGAGCTTGTCGTAGACCGCAGCTCGCAGGGACTGCTGGGTGGACAGCTTGGCGACGTCCGTCGCCGTGATGCCGCGGCTGCGGGCACGGAGCCAGCCCACCCGGTCGCTCGACGACGCGACGACCCGGGCCAAGTGCCCCTCCGCCCCGGGCACCGCGGGAATCACCGGGCGCGGTGCGGGCGCCGACGTGCGCGGTCCGAGGTCGGCGAGGACCCCGGGACGGTAGAGCTCGCGCCGGGAGCCGTCGTGCCGGGGTCCGTCCTGCTGACGGTATGCGGCGGGGGAGGCGGCGGAGCTGTCGAACACCTCACCATTCTGCCTCGCCCGTCCGACGAGGGTCGTCACCCCACGCCCGCCGCGCCGAGCTGGCGGCGGGCCTCGTCGATCGTCGCCAGCGTGGAGACCGCCTCGTCGAGCGAGTGCAGCGGCGACTCGGTGCGGCCCTCGGCGACGTAGCGTGCGAGCGCGGCGGCTTCGTACGACATCCCCTGACGATGCGGGCGGCCGTACGGGTCGGTCCACTCCGCATCGACCCTGCCGTCGGCGCCGTGGAGCCGGAGGCCGCTCGGCCCCCAGAACGGGCTCGCCATCTCGATCCGGGCATCCGTCCCGACGATCGTGGCCAGTGAGGGCGTGCCCGCCAGGAGGCCGGTGCTGAGCAGCGCCTGACCGCCGCGGGCCGAGCTCAGCACCAGCGCGACCTGCTCGTCGACGCCGGTGGGGGCCAGCGTCCCCGTCGCGATGATGCCGGCGGGCGCGCCCAGCGCGAACGAGGCCCAGGACACGACGTAGACCCCGAGGTCGAGCAGTGCGCCACCGGCGAGCGCCGGGTTCCAGAGCCGGCCGGCCGGGTCGAACGGCGCGCGGCCTCCGAAGTCGGCGGTGACGACGCGCACCTCGCCGAGCGCGCCGCTGTCGAGGAGCTGGCGCACGATATCGGTCTGCGGCAGGTAGCGCGTCCACATGGCCTCCATCGCGAACACTCCGGCCTGCCGTGCGGCCTCCGCGATGACGCGGGCCTGCTCGGCGGTGGCGGCGATCGGCTTCTCGATGAGCACGTGCTTTCCCGCGCGGATGGCCAGCAGCGCGTGCTCGAGGTGCTCGCTGTGCGGTGTGGCCACGTAGACGACGTCGACCTCCGGGTCGGCGACCAATGCGTCGTACGAGCCGTGGGCGCGCTCGACGCCGTGGGCGGCGGCGAACGCCGCGGACCGATCCGCCGAGCGCGAGCCGCAGGCGACCATCCGCTGCGTCGTGTGCGCGTGCAGGGCGTCGGTGAAGTCGGCGGCGATCCCGCCGGGGCCGATCACGCCCCAGCGCAGCGCGGGCGCGTCGGCCGGATCGGGGAAGCGGGGCGAGGGCAGGGACAGCGCGGTCATCCCCCCAGTCTGCCCTGTCCCGCCGGCGCGCTCCGCGCCCCGACCCGACCCGAAGGGTCGCAACACGCCGTCATGGGATGGGGTGTAGCGGCGTGTTGCGACCCCTCGAGCGGGAGGAACGGGCTGCGCTCAGACCGGCTGCGGGTTCGAGACCTCGGGAGCCTGGCGGACCCCGGCGACCGGAGCGGCCCAGCGCACCCCGTTGGCGAGCACGCGCCGCACCTGCGGGTGGAAGTAGACCGGGTACTCCTGGTCGCCGGGCGAGAAGTAGAAGATCTTCCCGCGGCCGCGGGTGAACGTCACTCCCGATCGGAACACCTCGCCTCCGGTGAACGAACTGATGAACACCATGTCGTCCGGCGTCGGGATGTCGAAGAACTCCCCGTACATCTCCTGGGCGTCGATCACGATCGGCTGCTCGACCCCCTGGGCGATCGGGTGCGTCGGGTTCACGGTCCAGACCAGCTCGCGCTCGCCGCCCTCCGGGTTGCGCCAGCGCAGCGAGCACGTCGTGCCGAGCATCCGGATGAAGATCTTCGAGAAGTGCCCGGAGTGCAGCACGATCAGGCCCATGCCGCCGAGCACATGGCGGCGCACGCGCTCCACCACTGCGTCGGACACCTGCTCGTGGGCGATGTGGCCCCACCACAGCAGGACGTCCGTCTCGGCGAGCGCCTCCTCCGTCAGCCCGTGCTCGGGGTCGGCGAGCGTCGCCGTGCGCACGGCGACCTCGTCTCCGAGCAGCTCGGACAGGCCGGCGGCGATCGCGCCGTGGATGCCGTCGGGGTAGATCGCGGCGATCTCCGGCTGGGTGGTCTCGTGGACGCCTTCGTTCCACACGGTCACGCGCAGTGCGGTCATGGTCATGCCTCCGTGTCGGTGGTGGTGGTCGTGGTGGCGGAATCCGCCTCGTCGAGTCCCGCGGTGGCCGGGTGCAGCCGGACTTCGGCGCCGCGTCGAGCGGACTCGTACGCCGCATCGATGACGCGCGCGCGATCGAGCGCGAGCGAGCCGTCCCAGTGCGACCAGTTCGCCTCGTCCGCGACGTGCTCGAGGAACGTCTCGACGACAGCGGTGTGGCCGCTGCCGGCGTCGGCGGTGACAGCGATGTCCTCCACTTCCTCACCCTCGCCGGTGAAGATCGTCAGCTCGCCGGCCGGCGCGTAGTCGACGACCCGGAGGTCGGCGCCGCCCTCGGTTCCGTAGAGGGTGATCCCGAACTCGTCGCCGGCGGGACGGTAGGCGGCCCAGCTGGTCTCGAGCACGATCGAACCGCCGCCCTCGAGCCGCAGGAGCATGCTGGCCAGGTCTTCGACCTCGTAGGCGGAGCCCACGTGCTGCTTGTCGCTCTTCGCGCCGCCGCGGCCGCGAACGCCGAGTTCGGAGTGGGTGACGGCCGAGACGGCGGTGACCTTCGGCTCGCCGAACAGGTGCAGGGCGTAGTCGAGCACGTGCACGCCGATGTCGATCAGGGGGCCGCCTCCCGCCATCTCGCGGTTGGTGAACCAGCTGCCGAGGGCCGGAATGCCCGCGCGGCGGAGCCAGACCGCCCTGGCGTGGTACGGGCGCCCGATCTGGCCGTCGTCGATCGCCGCCTTGAGCGCTTCGATGTCGCCGCGGCGGCGGTGGTTGAAGGCGACCTCCAGCACGCGGCCCGAGCGTCGGGCGGCATCCACCATCGTCTGCGCCTCGGTCGCCGTGCGGGCGATCGGCTTCTCGCTCAGCACGTGGATTCCGGCTTCGAGAGCGCCGACCGTGATCGGCGCGTGCAAGAAGGTGGGCACGGCGACGCTGACGACGTCGAGGTCGCCGTCGGCGACCAGCTCGCGCCAGTCGCTGTAACGGCGGTCGACGCCGTACTTCTCGCCGAGTTCGGCGCGCGGGCCGTCCTCCATCCCGGCGATGGCGACGAGGTCGACGCCGGGGAGCTTCGCGTAGGCGTCCATGTGCTGCTGGCCGGCCCAGCCGAGGCCGACGACTCCGGCCCGGAGGTTCTTGGATGGGGTGGTCACTGCGATCCTTTCGTGGGGTGGTGCGGGGTGGTACCGCGGTGGTGCGGGGTGTTGCGGTGGTCGATGGGAGGTCGAATCGATTCGATGCTGCGCGGCCGAGGCGACCGCGCAGGGAGTCAGCGGGGGAGGGGCCGGGAGGGGACGCCGGGGCCGAGCGTGTGCTGGATGACCATGATGGCGGCGCCGATGGCACCTCCCGTCTCACCCGAGCGGGACTCGGTGATGGTGAGGTGCTGTGTGGCCAGGGGCGTCGAGCGCTGGTAGACGACCTCCCGCACGCCGGCGAGCAGCTGCTCGCCGACGCGGGACAGGCTGCCGCCGACCACGACGAGCGACGGGTTCAGCAGGTTGACGCAGGTCGCGACGACCTCGCCCAGGTCGCGGCCGGCCTGGCGGATCGCCTGGAGCACCTGCGGGTTGCCCGTGCGGGCGAGGGAGACGACATCGTCGCTGGTCTCGGCGGGGATGCCGGCGGCGGTGAGCGCGGCGGCGATGGCCGGCCCGCTGGCGAGCGCCTCCAGGTCGGCGTCGCGGGCGCCGTGGCTGGGTGTCTCGCTCGAGAACGGCACGCGGACGTGCCCCAGGTCGCCCGCCGAGCCCTGCGCTCCGCGCTGCAGGCGCCCGCCGCTGATGATCCCGGCGCCGATGCCGGTGGCGACCTTGACGAAGAGGAGGTCGGAGCTGTCGGGCCACGCGAGGGCGTGCTCGCCGAGGGCCAGGAGGTTCACGTCGTTGTCGACCAGCACGGGGACGTCGAAGACCCGGCGCACATAAGCCGGGACGTCGAAGCGGTCCCAGCCGGGCATGATCGGGGGGTTGACCGGCAGGCCCGTCGAGTGCTCGACCGGCCCGGGCACGCCGATGCCGACGCCGACGAGATCGCCGAGCGGGCGCCCGGTGGCCGCGAACAGCCGCTGGGCGGCCTCGAGCGCCCAGTCGAGCACGCGCTCGGGGCCGTCGGCGATGCGCAGCCGCCGCGACTCGCTCGTCGTGATCGCCCCGGCCAGGTCGGCGAGGGCGACCACGCCGTGCGTCGCGCCGAGGTCGATCGCGACCACGACCCGCGAGTCCGGGTTGAACCGGATCCGGGCAGGGGGCCGGCCTCCCGTGGAGACGTCGTCGCCCGCCGGCGCGACGAGTCCGGCTGCCGTCAGGGTGTCGATCCGCACCGCGATCGTGGAGCGCGCGAGCCCGGTCAGCTCGGCCAGCTGCGCGCGCGTGCGCGGCACGCCGTCGCGCAGGATCGCCAGGAGGTCCGTGGCGTCCGCAGCGACGATGCCGGGCTCCCGGACGCTGTCGGTCATGCACGTATTGAACCACATCGCTGTCCAGCAGTCCAAAGATCGACGACCAGCCGTCGACTTTTGATTGACATTCGACAGAAGTGGCGATTGAATGAGCATGGACGCCGCATCGTGCGTTCGCATCCCATCTTTCGACCGAGGAGAACAGTGTCGAACTCAAACCTCTCCGTGCAGCTCTATACGGTGCGAGAGCTCCTGACCGAGGACACGGTCGGGGCGCTCCGCCGCATCGCTGACATCGGATTCACCCAGGTCGAGCCCTTCGGCCTCCTCGACTTCGCCGACGGTCTCCGGCAGGGTCTGGCCGAGACGGGCCTGACCGCGCCGACCACGCACCAGGGGTACCTGGGCCGCGACCAGGCGTTCCTCGAGACGGTGTTCGGCACCGCCGCCGAGCTCGGCATCGAGACCGTCATCGACCCGCACGTCCCGGCCGAGCGCTGGCAGACCGCCGCCGACGTCGAGGAGACCGCCGCACAGCTCAACGCCGCCGCGAAGATCGCAGCGAAGCACGGCGTGCGCGTCGGGTACCACAACCACGCCCACGAGCTCGAAAGCACCATCGACGGTGTCACGGCCCTGGAGTACTTCGCCGGCAAGCTCGACCCGGAGGTCGTGCTCGAGGTCGACACCTACTGGGTCGTCGTCGGCGGAAAGAACCCGGTGGAGCTGCTCGCGAAGCTCGGCGACCGGGTCGTCGCGCTCCATGTGAAGGACGGCGCCGGCACGACCGAGACCAAAGACCAGGTCGCCGTCGGCCAGGGCGCGCTGCCGATCGCGGAGATCATCGCCGCGGCGCCGGACGCGCTGCGCGTGATCGAGCTCGACGACTCGCGCGGGGACCGCTTCCAGGCCGTCGCCGACAGCTACGCCTTCCTGACCTCGGAGGCGTTCGCATGAGCGCCGAGCGCACCGGCGGCCCGGTCGGCGTCGGCCTCATCGGCGCGGGCGTCATCAGCAACCAGTACCTCGAGAACCTCACGGCGTTCCCCGACCTCGACGTGCGCTTCGTCGCCGACATCGACCTCGAGCGGGCCAAGGCGCAGGCCGACAAGTACGGCGTCCCGAACTCCGGCACGGTGGAGCAGCTCCTCGCCGACGACGGCATCGAGATCGTCGTGAACCTCACCATCCCCAAGGTGCACGTCGAGGTGGCGCTGCAGGCGCTCGACGCGGGCAAGCACGTGTGGAGCGAGAAGCCGT
>NZ_CAMFLC010000079.1 GCF_945957465.1 uncultured Leifsonia sp. | reverse complement strand
TCACCGCGTTGTACGCCTCCGGGCTGACCCGGATGAGCGAGGTGTCGAGGATGTGGACGAGGAGGAAGAAGAAGATGGCGACGCCGGTGATGCGATGAAGCACCCACGACCACATGCCCTCCCGGCCGCGGTACAGCGTGCCGCCCGGCCTCGACGTCGTCGGTTGCAGGGTCCCTGCCGCTTGCTCTGGCACGAACAACCCTCCCTGGTTGCGATCGCTGAAAGAACGCGCACGAAGCGCGTGGCAAGTCTATGCCGCGTGCCGGTTCCGCGCTGCTTAGGCTGCCCTTGGTTATCTCGACGTCGAGATAACTGCGTCGCCGGGGCCGCTTGACCGGGCGGCCGCGCGGGGTGCCGTCCCACGCATGACGCAGGACGAACCGATCATGGGCGGCAGCAGGGACTGAGCCGGCGCAGGCTCAGAGGACGTCTGTCGACCCGGAGATCTTGAGAGCGTCGACCACCGACTTGACGCGTTGCGCGTTCTCCGTCGTGGTGACGAGCAGGGCGTCGGGGGTGTCGACGATGACGATGTCCTTCACCCCGATCAGGCTGATGACCCGCTTCGTCTGGCTGACGACGATGCCGCTGGAGGCGTCGGCGAGAACGCGCGCGTCGGAGCCGAGGATCGCCAGGTCGGTGGTGCGGCCCCCCGAGTTGAGCTTGGAGAGGGAGGCGAAGTCGCCGACGTCGTCCCAGTCGAAGTAGCCGGGGATGACGGCGAGCCTGCCGGCCGCGGCCGCGGGCTCGGCGACCGCGTAGTCGATGGCGATCTTCTCGAGGTTCGGCCAGATGCGGTCGACGGCCGGACCACGGGTCGCGGGATCGTCCCACGCGGCGGCCAGCTCGAGCAGGCCGCTCAGAAGCTCCGGCTTCGACTTCCCGATCTCCTCCAGCAGGCGATCCGCACGCGCGATGAACATGCCTGCATTCCACAGGTACGATCCGCTGTCGAGGTAGCTCTCGGCGGTGGCGAGGTCGGGCTTCTCGACGAAGGAGTCGACGGCGAGGGCGCTCGGGGCGCCCTCCACGGTCAGTGCTCCGCCGCAGTGGATGTAGCCGAAGCCGATCGCGGGCTCGGAGGGTTTGATCCCGATGGTCGTGATGTAGCCCTCGTCGGCGGCGGCCAGAGCCTCCTTCACGGCGACTGCGAAGAGGCGCTGGTTGCGGATCACGTGATCGGCCGCGAACGATCCGACGATCACCCCGGGCTCACGCCGCTCGAGGATGGCGGCGGCCAGACCGATCGCCGCGGTCGAGTCCCGGGGCTCGGACTCGAGGACGACATTGGCGTCGGCGAGCGCGGGAAGCTGCGCCTCCACTGCGGCACGGTGCGCTCGACCGGTGACGACCATGATCCGCTGCTCGCCCGAGATCGGGGCCAGACGGTCCCAGGTGTCGCGCAGCAAGGTCTGCCCGGAGCCGGTGAGGTCGTGGAGGAACTTCGGGGCGTCGGCCCGGGACAGCGGCCAGAGCCGGGAACCGATGCCACCGGCCGGGATGATGCTGTAGAACCGGTCGAGCACGCCGCGAGATGTCATGGCGAAAGGATACCGAGCGGTTCTGGTCACCTTCTGTTCACAGCCGGGTCACTCCGCCCGGCGACACTGAGGACATGAGGGTCGCGGTCGTCAGCGAGAGCTTCCTCCCCACGGTGAACGGGGTCACGACCAGCGTCCTCCGCGTGCTGGACCACCTGGCGGAGCGCGGCCATGAGGCGATCGTCATCTGCCCGGAGGCGGGCGCGCCGACGGAGTACGCGGGCTTCCGCATCCACCAGGTGCCCTCGATCGCGTACCGGCAGTTCCCGGTCGGGCTGCCGAGCCCGCAGGTGCAGCGCATCCTGGCGAAGTTCGGACCGGACGTGCTGCACGCGGCCTCCCCCTTCTTCCTCGGTGCGCAGGCGATCGCAGCGGCCAACCGGGTCGGCGTTCCCTCCGTCGCCGTGTACCAGACCGATGTCGCCGGATTCGCCCGCCGCAACGGCCTCGGGATGACCGCGGCCATCGCCTGGAAGTACGTGCGGTGGGTGCACGACGGCGCCGACGTCACGCTGGTGCCCTCGTCGGCGAGCGAATACGACCTGCGTCACGCGGGCGTGCGCCGGCTGGCCCGCTGGGGCCGGGGCGTCGACCTGGAGCGCTACCACCCCAACAATCGCCGGCGGCCGGACGCGGCCGCACTGCGCGAACGGCTCTCACCCGACGGCGAAGTGGTCGTCGGCTACGTCGGCCGTATCGCGCCCGAGAAGCAGGTGGAACGGCTGCGGGTCCTGAGGGACCTCCCGGGCGTATCGGTCGCGATCGTCGGCGACGGGCCGGCGCGCGACGCGGTCGAGCGCCAGCTGCGCGGGGTTCCGACGACGTGGCTGGGGAGGCTCGGGGGAGCCGACCTCGGCGCCGCCTACGCGGCGTTCGACGTGTTCGTGCACACCGGTTCGGAGGAGACGTTCGGGCAGACCGTGCAGGAGGCCCATGCCTCCGGCCTCCCGGTGGTCGCCCCGCGCGCAGGCGGACCGATCGACCTGGTCGAGCACGGCGTCGACGGCCTGCTGTTCCCGCCGTCGGACGACCGGTCCCTGCGCGCCGCCGTCGCGATGCTGGCGGCCGACGCGCCCTTGCGGCTGCGGATGGGCGAGGCCGGTAGACGCCGGGTGCTGGGCAGGGGCTGGGACGTCCTGTGCTCCGAGCTCGTCGGGCACTACGAGCGCGTCATCCTCGACGCCTGCAGCGACCCGGGTCGCCGGGGCCTCGCCGCGCGCGACGTCCAGCGGTCTGGCGGGCAGCGCGCGTACAGTTAGGTGGCTCCACGGCCCGGCGGCACCGGTCGCGGGGCGCCGGGGGCCGCCTGACGTATCCGCTCGCACCAGGAGGTGAACCATGGCGAACCCGAACCGACGCGGCATCCCGATGCCCTTCGTGTCCCGAGCCCGGAGGGTCGATCCTCCCAGTTCGCCCGCTCCGGTGCTGACGGAGCCGCGGCCGGCAGCCCGCAACAGCATGGTGGACAGCGCCATCTACGCCGACGGCGTGCGCGTGGCCTCCCCGCGCACCCTCGCCGAGACCTACCGGGCCCTCGACGGGACGCCCGGAGGAGTCGCCTGGATCGGTCTCTACCGGCCGAGCGAGCAGGAGCTGATGTCGCTGGCGGAGGAGTTCAGCCTGCACCCGCTCGCGATCGAGGATGCCATCGTCGCCCATCAGCGGCCCAAGCTGGAGCGCTACGACTCCGTGCTGTTCGTGGTGCTGAAGGCGGCGAACTACCTCGACGTCCCGGAGGAGGTCGACTTCGGCGAGCTGCACCTGTTCGTCGGTCCGAACTTCGTCATCACCGTGCGCCACAGCGAGTCGCCGGATCTGTCGACCGTGCGCCACCGGATGGAGGGGGAGCGCGACCTGCTCGCCCTGGGCCCGCAGGCCATCCTCTACGCGATCATCGACGCGGTCGTCGACGCCTACAGCCCGGTCGTCGCCGGTCTCGCCAACGACATCGACGAGATCGAGACCCAGGTGTTCGGCGGGGACGCGCTGGTCTCCCGGCGCATCTACGAGCTGTCGCGGGAGGTCATCGACTTCCAGCGCGCCACGCACCCGCTCTCGGCGGTGATGGTCGCCCTCGAACGCGGTTCGGCCAAATACGGCGTCACCGAGGAGCTCGAACGCCGGCTCCGCGACGTCGCCGACCACCTCACCCAGGTGAACGAGCGCGTCGACGGTTTCCGCTACCTGCTGCGCGACATCCTCACCGTGAACTCGACGCTCGTCTCGGAGCGCCAGAACGAGGAGATGACGCGCCTGGCGCATTCCACCCACCGGCAGGGCGAAGAGGTCAAGAAGATCTCCTCCTGGGCGGCGATCCTGTTCGCGCCGACGCTCATCGCGGGCGTATACGGCATGAACTTCCACAACATGCCGGAACTGGCATGGCCGCTCGGCTACCCGCTCGCCGTGCTGGCGATGGTCGGTCTGAGCACGCTGCTCTACGTGGTGTTCAAGAAGCGCGGGTGGATGTAGCGGGAGGTCTGCTCCCGTCCGGGGGTCGCCGGGCGCGCATCGCCGTCGGCACCTGCTCAAATGAGCAGGTGCCAACGGCGCGCGCGTTTGTAACGCTTGCATGAAGAAGCCGGATTTTCGATCAGAGCCGTTCGTCACATTCGGTAACGTGCATTGCATACAGTGGCCTCCCGGCACCAGCGGGAGGCCTGCATCTTGGAGGACAACCTTGACAATCACAGCCCGTAAGGCCGGCCTCGTCGGCCTGGCGGTGACCGGCGTCGTCGCGCTGCTCGCCGCGTGTTCGGCTGCCCCGTCGGACAACTCGTCCACGGCCGCGGCGAACAGCAAGTTCCTGCCCTGCATGGTCTCCGACTCCGGCGGATTCGACGACCACTCGTTCAACCAGCTCGGCTACGAGGGCCTCCAGCAGGCCGCCGGCACGCTCGGTGTCAAGTACAACAAGGCCGAGTCGAAGAGCGAGAACGACTTCGCCCCGAACATCCAGAGCATGGTCGACGCCAACTGCAACCTGATCGTCACCGTCGGCTTCCTGCTCGCCGACGCGACCAAGAAGGCTGCGGCGCAGAACCCCGACGTCGACTTCGCCATCATCGACGACAACTCGATCCAGGCGAAGAACGTCAAGCCGATCATCTTCGACACCGCCCAGGCGGCGTTCCTCGCCGGCTACGCGGCGGCGAGCTACACGAAGACCGGCATCGTCGGCACCTTCGGCGGCATGCAGATCCCGACCGTGACCATCTTCATGGACGGCTTCGCGGACGGCGTGAAGTACTTCAACGACCAGAAGGGCAAGTCGGTCAAGGTCGTCGGCTGGGACGTCGACAAGCAGAACGGCCTCTTCACCGGCGGCTTCGACGCCAACGAGACGGCGAAGAACACCGCTCAGGGCGTCATCGACCAGAACGCCGACGTCATCATGCCGGTCGGCGGCCCGATCTACCAGTCGGCCGCGCAGGCGATCCGCGACTCGGGCAAGCCGATCGCGATGATCGGCGTCGACGCCGACGTGTACCAGTCCGACCCCAGTGTGAAGGACCTGCTCCTCACCTCGGTCATGAAGGGCATGAAGCCGGCCACCAACGACGTGGTCACCCAGTCCGCCAAGGGCAAGTTCGACAGCACGCCGTACGTCGGCACGCTGAAGAACGAGGGTGTCGGTCTCGCTCCGTTCCACGACTTCGCCTCGAAGGTGGACTCGAGCCTGCAGGGCGAGCTCGACAAGATCAAGGCCGGCATCATCGACGGCTCGATCAAGGTCACCTCGCCGTCGTCGCCCAAGCAGTAACCGGCACGACAGCACTCGACGGGGAGGTCAGCGCAGAGCTGGCCTCCCCGTCGCACGTCCGGTCGCGGTCGCGCCGCTCCCGTCTTGTCCGTGCGCTCGTTTGAGCACACACTGACATATGCGCAGAAAGGTAGGGTGAGGATGCGCATCGTGGCCATCGGCCGTTGTCGCGTGCCTTCACCCCAAGGCTCTGTGCTCACCCCGGGCGAGTAGAGAAGGAACCCACCCGAATGAAGCTCGAACTTCGCGGCATCACCAAACGGTTCGGTGCCCTGGTCGCGAACGACCACATCGATCTCACGGTCGAACCCGGCGAGATCCACTGTCTGCTCGGCGAGAACGGCGCAGGCAAATCCACCCTGATGAACGTGCTCTACGGCCTCTACCAGGCCGACGAGGGCGAGATCCTGCTCGACGACGAAGTCCAGCACTTCTCCGGCCCCGGTGATGCCATGAAGGCCGGCATCGGCATGGTCCACCAGCACTTCATGCTGATCCCCGTCTTCACCGTCGCCGAGAACGTGATGCTCGGCCACGAGCAGACGAAGTTCGGCGGCCGGCTCGACCTGAACGCGGCCCGCGCGAAGGTGCGCGAGATCTCCGCCCGCTTCGGCTTCCACGTCGACCCCGACGCGCTCGTCGAGGACCTGCCGGTCGGAGTCCAGCAGCGTGTGGAGATCATCAAGGCCCTCTCGCAGAACGCCAAGGTGCTGGTCTTCGACGAGCCCACCGCCGTGCTGACCCCGCAGGAGACCGACGAGCTGATGGCGATCATGCGCCAGCTCAAGGAGCAGGGCACCGCGATCGTGTTCATCACCCACAAGTTGCGGGAGGTGCGCGAGGTCGCAGACCGGATCACGGTGATCCGGCTCGGCAAGGTGGTCGGCGAGACCGAGCCCACCGCGACCAACGCCGAGATGGCCTCCATGATGGTCGGCCGCGCGGTCTCGCTCACCGTCGAGAAGGCGGAGGCGACACCGGGAGCGCCCGCGCTCGTCGTCAACGACCTCTCGGTGATCGACCCGATCGGTCAGCTCGTCGTCAACAAGGTGAGCTTCGAGGTGCACGCCGGCGAGATCCTCGCGATCGCGGGCGTGCAGGGCAACGGCCAGACCGAGCTGACGGAGGCCATCCTCGGCCTGCAGCCGCGCGTGGAGGGCGAGATCCTCCTCGACGGCAAGCCGCTCCAGGGCCGCAGCCCGCGCACGGTGCTCGACGCCGGCGTCGGGTTCGTTCCGGAAGACCGCAACGAGGACGGCCTGGTCGGCGAGTTCAGCATCCAGGAGAACCTGATGCTCGACCGCTCGACCGGTGAGCCGTTCGTCAAGGGCGGCAGCATCCAGTTCTCGTATCTCAAAGACTTCGCCGAAGAGAAGGTGCGCGAGTTCGACGTCCGCACCCAGTCCATCGACACCAAGGTGGGCCGGCTCTCGGGCGGCAACGCGCAGAAGGTCGTGCTCGCGCGCGAACTCAGCCGTGACCTGCGCCTCTTCGTCGCGGCGCAGCCGACACGCGGCCTCGACGTCGGCTCGATCGAGTTCGTCCACAAGCGCATCGTCGCAACGCGCGACGCCGGCGTGCCGGTGATCGTGGTGTCGACCGAACTCGACGAGGTCGCGGCGCTCGCCGACCGCATCGCCGTGATGTACCGCGGGGGGATCGTAGGAATCGTGCCGGGGAACACGTCGCGTGACGTCCTCGGCCTGATGATGGCCGGCGAGTCGCCGGAGCAGGCAGGAGCAGCAGCATGACGGCCACCCCCACTCCCGGCCAGACCGTGACGTCGGCCCCGGAGCCGGGCCTGCCGCCCGCGAAGCCCGAGAACGACGACCGCTGGAACCGGGCGGTCCGCGACATCATGGGCGGCCCGGTGGTCATCTCCATCCTGGCCGTCGTGCTGGCCTTGATCGTCGGAGCCATCCTGATCGCCTTCACCGACCCGGGCGTGCAGAAGGCCTCCGCCTACTTCTTCGCCCGGCCGGGAGACACGTTCATCGCCATCTGGAACTCGGTGTCGAGCGCGTACACCTCGATGTTCCAGGGTGCGATCTACAACTTCGCCCGTCCCACGTTCTCCGCCGGCATCCGCCCGCTGACCGAGACGCTGGCGTTCGCGACGCCGCTGATCGTCGCCGGTCTCGGCGTCGCCCTGGCGTTCCGTGTCGGGCTCTTCAACATCGGCGGCCAGGGCCAGCTGCTGATCGGCGCCGCCGCGGCGGCGTGGGTGGGCTTCTCGTTCAACCTCCCGCCGGTGATCCACCTGATCGTGGCGGTCCTCGCCGGCATCGCGGGCGCGGCCGTCTGGGCCGGAATCGTCGGCCTGCTCAAGGCGCGCACCGGCGCGCACGAGGTGATCGTGACGATCATGCTCAACTACATCGCCTTCTACCTGATCTCCTACATGCTGCGCACGCAGGGCCTGCTGCAGGCGCCGGGGTCGAACAACCCGAAGGCGCCGCCGATCCACGCCAACGCGGTGTTCCCGCCGCTGCTGGGCGTGCAGTATAACCTCACCTGGGCATTCGTCGTGGTGATCGCCGCCACCGTCTTCGTGTGGTGGCTGATCAACCGGTCGAGCCTGGGCTTCCGCTTCCGCGCGGTGGGCGAGAACCCCAACGCTGCACGCGTCGCGGGCATCAACGTGAAGAACGTCTACGTGTACGCCATGCTCCTCGCCGGAGCGCTGGTCGGCGTGGCCGGCGCCAGCCAGGCGCTGGGCGTCTTCCCCGCCGGCATCAGCTCCGGAGTCGACGCGGGCATCGGCTTCGACGCGATCACGGTGGCGCTGCTCGGCCGGTCGCGGCCGTGGGGCGTCTTCATCGCCGGGCTGCTGTTCGGCGCGCTCAAGGCGGGCGGCTACACGATCCAGGCCGGCGGCATCCCGATCGACATCGTGCTGGTCATGCAGTCGCTGATCGTCCTGTTCGTCGCCGCGCCGCCGCTGGTGCGGGCGATCTTCCGCCTCCCGACACCGGGGAGCGCCCCCCGGAGACAGCGTCCCATCGTCACGAAGGAGGTGGCGGCCAAGTGACCACCACGGCCCCCGTCGTCCCCGACTCCTCGCCCAGCGCTCTCGAGAAGGCGGAGATCCGGTCCTGGAAGGCGCCCATCGCCTTCGGCGTCTTCGTCGTCATCAGCCTGATCCTGTTCTTCGGCTTCCCGCGCAACGGTGAAAGCTCCTTCCGGTGGTCGGAGGCGACGGATGCGATCAAGCTCCCGAACCTGACGGTCGACACCCGGGTCACGACGATCCTGGTCACGATCCTGCTGGTGATCCTCACCGCGGCCAGCGCCTGGTACTCGTGGCGCGCACGCAAGACTCCGATCTGGATGGTCGTGCTCTTCGCGCTGATCTTCATGTTCGGCTTCCTCGCCTGGGCGGACTCGGGCAGCCCGTACCCTGTCCCGATCACCGGGCTGTTCCTCGGGACGATCAGCCTGGCGGTGCCGCTCGTCTTCGGTGCGCTCGGCGGCGTCATCTCGGAACGCGGCGGCGTCGTCAACGTGGCCATCGAGGGCCAGCTGCTCTCGGGCGCCTTCGTCTCGGCGATGACCGCGTCGTTCACCGGCAGCTGGGCGGTCGGGCTCATCGCCGCGATGGTCGCGGGCGTGCTGGTCTCGTTCGTGCTCGCCGCCTTCTCGATCAAGTACCTGGTCGACCAGGTGATCGTCGGTGTCGTGCTCAACGTCCTCGTCGTCGGGCTGACGAACTTCCTGTACTCGCAGGTCCTCGCCGCCGACCCGCAGGCGCTGAACCACCCGCCGCGGCTGCCGAGCTGGCCGATCCCGCTGCTGAGCGACATCCCCGTCATCGGCAAGGTGCTGTTCGACCAGTCGATCATCGAGTACCTGATGTACATCGCGGTGTTCCTCGTGTGGTTCGGGCTGTTCAAGACCCGCTGGGGCCTGCGCCTCCGCTCGGTCGGCGAGCACCCGGAGGCCGCGGACACCGTCGGCATCAACGTGAACAGCACCCGGTTCTGGAACGTCTCGCTCGCGGGAGCCGTCGCCGGTCTCGGTGGCGCGTACTTCACGCTCGGCTCGGTGGGCGCGTTCTCGAAGGAGATGACGGCCGGTCAGGGCTTCATCGCGCTGGCCGCCGTGATCTTCGGACGCTGGGACCCGATCCGGGCGACCCTCGCGGCCCTGCTGTTCGGCTTCGCGACGAACCTGCAGAACGTGCTCAGCACCATCGGCTCCCCGGTTCCGAGCGAGTTCATGCTGATGCTGCCCTACGTCGTCACCATCTTCGCCGTCGCCGGGCTGGTGGGGATGTCGCGCGCACCGGCAGCCGACGGCAAGCCCTACATCAAGTCATGACCGGCGCGCAGATCGACTGGGCCGCGCTGCGCGCGGCGGCGAACGAGGCGATGACGCACGCCTACGTGCCGTACTCGAAGTTCCCGGTGGGCGCCGCCGCGCTCGTCGACGACGGTCGGATCGTGAGCGGCTGCAACGTCGAGAACGCCAGCTACGGCATCACGCTGTGCGCCGAATGCGGGCTCGTGTCGTCGCTCGCGATGACCGGCGGCGGCCACCTCGTCGCCTTCACCTGCGTCAACGGCGACGGCGACACGCTGATGCCGTGCGGGCGCTGCCGGCAGCTGCTCTACGAGCACTCGGCCGAGGGCATGCTGCTGGAGACGGTGTCGGGCATCCGCACCATCGACGACGTGCTGCCGGACGCCTTCGGTCCGCGGCAGCTCGCCGCCTACGCCGACGAGCACCGGGCAGACGCCGACATGGCAGACGAACACCATACGAACGACTGAAGAGGAACACCACTTCGTGAGCACCGCAGGAGCGGTCGAGGCGTTCGACGCCGTCGACCTGATCAGGACCAAACGCGACCGGGGCGAGCTGAGCACGGCCGAGATCGACTGGCTGGTGGACGCGTACACCCGCGGCTACGTCGGCGACGAGCAGATGTCGGCCATGACGATGGCGATCTTCCTCAACGGCATGACGCGCCGCGAGATCAAGGACCTCACGCTGGCCATGATCGCGTCGGGCGAGCGGATGGACTTCTCCGGCCTCGGCAAGCCGACCGCCGACAAGCACTCCACCGGCGGCGTCGGCGACAAGATCACGCTGCCGTTGATGCCGCTCGTCGCCGCTTTCGGCGTCGCCGTGCCGCAATTGTCGGGCCGGGGGCTCGGGCACACGGGAGGCACGCTCGACAAGCTCGAGAGCATCCCGGGCTGGCGCGCCAACCTCAGTAACGAGGAGATGTTCGCACAGCTGCGCAACCAGGGCGGTGTGATCTGCGCGGCCGGCTCGGGCCTCGCCCCTGCTGACGGCAAGCTCTACGCGCTGCGCGACATCACCGGAACCGTCGAGGCCATCCCGCTGATCGCGTCCTCCATCATGTCCAAGAAGATCGCCGAGGGCACCGGAGCCCTGGTGCTCGACGTCAAGTTCGGCTCAGGCGCCTTCCTCAAGGACATCGAGAAGTCGCGCGAGCTCGCCCGCACGATGGTCGAGCTCGGCACGG
>NZ_CAMFLC010000078.1 GCF_945957465.1 uncultured Leifsonia sp. | reverse complement strand
CGCGATGCACGTGGCACCACAAGTCAGTTGTCACCTACCGCTGCACCAGTCCCTTGTGAAGTAGGCGTTGTCCGTGAAGGAGACTCGGCCGTGGCTGTCGTAGGCGGTGTCGGTCAAAGCGGTTCCGCCGCCTTCTGCGCGGGCTTGGGTCTGCACTGGTTGGCCGAGGCCGTCGTAGAGCGTGTAGCTGGTCATGGCGCCGCCGCCGTTGAGGGTGATGGTCTGCACGGCGGAGGGAGCGGTCTGCGACAGGGTGTAGGCGTAGGCGACGGACGGGCTGGTCGGGTAGGTGGCTTGCGCGCGCGATGGCAGCCACACCGACGTGCGACGGCCGAGGGCGTCGTACGCGGCGGTGGTGACGTGGCCGTTCTCGTCCGTTGCGGACAGTTCGGTGCCGCGAGCTGGGTCGAATTTCGTTGTGGTCGTCCAGCCGAAGGGCGCCTGGTTCGTTGTCACGACGGAGGTGGTCCCGCCGCTTCCGGCCGCGGCGCCGGCGGCTGGGGTATAGGCGGTGGAGACGAGATGCCCGAGGACATCCTTCACGCTGGCTACGCGGCCGAGCGCGTCAAAGGCGGTCGTTGCGGTGGGTGTCCAAGTGGCGGTGGATTCCGTGGATCCGCCGAACGCCTTCGCTGTTTCGACGAGGGTGGGGTCGCCCTTGGTCGGTGCGGCGTTCCACGACTGGCCGTCGTAACTGGTTCGCACGTCGCTGATCACGTCGTCCGGATACGTGGGGTTGGCAGCGTTCCTGCAGTCAAGGTCCAGGGCGATGACCTTCGCGGGTTTGCCGATAATCCATGACGTGGTGTTCGCGGGTGCATACGTTGTGGTGGTGCACGTCGATGCAGCGTCGGAGTGCACGGCGTTGACCTGCGTGGGGAGGCCGGTTCCGGCATCGAAAGTGGTGATGGTTTCGGTGCTGCGGGTGCCCCCGGTTGAAATCGGCTGGGTTTGAAGGACGTCGCTCGCGCCGGTCATTCGTGCGGTTGTGGTGCCGTCGCTAGCGGTGATCGCCGACGCCCACGGCGTAGTGACCGTGTCGGTGAGGACGCTACCGCCGACACCCCCGACCGTCTTCTGTTCGCGGACAGTGCCGGCGAACCAGCGGGAGTCAGGCAGGGTGGTGCTCCCAGTGACCATGACGGTCTTGGTACCGCCGGAGGGTGCAGCGCGGTCGCCATCGATGCCTTGGTAGAAGGTGTAGTCGGTGACGCCTTGAGCGGCGGGGGTGTTGTGGTCGCCGCTGCGGACTTCGACGGTGTTGTAGCCGGCGAAGACGCTCCAGGTGCGCTTGCCGTCGGGGATCAGCGGGGACGTCTCGTAGCGCCACGCCGGCGTGCCATAGGAGTTGTCGGTCTCTTGCACTTGGTCGTTGCCGCCCCCGGTATAGGGGTCAGTGGTGACGCTGGTGACGACGTACTTGTGGAACAGGTCTTCTTGAGCCGGCTGCGGTGGAGTGACCTGTGGGGTCCACCATTGCGGAAAGCAGCGGGCCGTGTTCGATTGCGGGTTCGCCTCGATCGCGGGAGCTGTGGCGGGGGTGCATTCCTGTGCCGAGTATTGAACAGCGATCTTTGCGCCAAGTGAGGTTTGGATGGAACTGATCCGCCACTTGTCTAGCGGGGCCAGCCCGTCGATCACCCAGACCCGGTTCTGCATGGTGATGCCGCTGAACACGGTCGGCGGTTCGGTGGCCGTATTGCTGCCTTGGTAGCCGGTGTGGCCGATCTGAGACATCCAGAGCGCAGCGTTGGTGCTGTCGCCGGGGTTGGGGAACGAGTGCCCTATCGTCCACACATCGACGTTCGTGTAGGCGCCTGAGACCAGTGCCTTCGTGGCGACAGTGGCGAGCATCCCCGTCGACCAGAAGGTGGGCGAGAGAAGACCTGCGCAGGTGCCGGTGGTGCAGTTCTGGTCGAAGGGGACGTCTGGGTAGTAGGTCGGGTGGGCGGGCGCGGTGGCGTTGCCGCTGATGGGCTCTGCCGTGCAGTTGGCGTGGGTGGTGTCGGAGCAGCGCCCGTAGGTGTCGTATCCGAACACGATCTTGCCGGAGGCGGCGTTGGTCGCGTAGGCGTTGCCGGTGGTGAAGCCGTAGTCGATGTGGTCGAGCTCGCCGCCCAGGAACGGCGTTATTCGCGGCAGCGGAGGCTGTTTGAATCATCCTCCCTTAGCCGCGAGGAAAAGACATGAAACCATCAGCATGAACCTTCCGGCTATCGGACACTCGTCGCTGGCGTGATACGCACCATCGAGCCGCTAGACCGCGGTGAGGCCGCCGTCGACGGTGAAGATGCCTCCGACGCAGTAGCTGGCCTGATCGCTGAGGAGGAAGCGGACCATCGCGGCGATTTCCGCGGGGCGCCCGGGACGCCGGCGCGGGATCTGGGACATCTCCCGTTCGAACACCGCAGCGTCGGAGGTGATGAACTCGTTCATCGGGGTGTCGATCAGGCCGGGCCAGACGATGTTGACCCGGATCTCGCGCTGAATGTACTCGTTGGCCATGACCCTGCCGAGGCCGACGAGTCCGCCTTTGCTTGCGCTGTAGGCGTGGTGACCGAGCTCGCCCCCGAAATACCCGGTCGGCGAACCGATGATGACGATGCTCGCGGGGTTCTCGTCCTCGATGATCGTCGCCACGGCGCTCTTGCAGGTGTGGAAGACCCCGGTGAGGTTGACGCCGAGGGTGCGCGACCAGATGTCCTCGGGAAGCAGGTGCACTTCGCGGTCGGCGATGGGTTCGATCCCGGCCGAGGCGACGACGCCATCCACGCTCCCGAACGTGGCACGGGTCTGCCGCACCCAGTCGTCGACGGATTCCTGCGACGACACGTCCACGCGTGAGACCGTGAGCCGATGCCGTTCGCTCTCGGGAAGGGTCGAGGCGAGCTCATCCAGTGCGTTGCGGTGGAGGTCTCCGACCGCTATAGCGCAGCCCTGCGAGAGCAGCGCTTCTACGCAAGCCAGTCCGATCCCGCTGTTTCCACCGGTCACGAGGATCACTTTCGAGCGGAGGTCTGAGTAGGTTACGTCGTTCATGTTCCATCCTTCGTGGCGGGTGTCGGGGTGACTGCCGCGAGCAAGCGCAGCGGTTGTGTGACGACGTGGTCCTCCAGCACCGTGAGCGCTGTTTCGAGGCTGCGGGTCTTCATCGCGTCGAGGAGCTGCCGGTGCTCGAATACGATCTCCATCGGGGAGGGCTGTTCCAGGCTCAACTGGTAGAAGCCGACCCGGATGCGAGGCTGGATGACGCGCCAGAGCTGCTCGGTGTGGAACTCGCCGGCCGCCTCGAACACGGCTCGGTGAAACCGGATGTCCAACTCCACCAGTTCACGCACTGTGTCGTCGTCCGCAGTGCGCGCGGCTCTCTCCATCTGTTCGACGATTCCTTCCAGCCGTGCGACTGTCTCGTCGTCGAGGTTCGGGATCAGGGACTCCATCGCGTGGCGTTCGAGGATCCACCGTGTCGGCATCAAGACGTCGGTGAGTTCTCGCGCCGTAAGTTCGGCAACGACCGCACCCTTGTATGCCTCGACGCGTATGAGGCCCTCGTTCTCTAGGTCGCGGAGCGCTTCGCGCACTGGACCGCGGCTGATTCCCATGTCGTTGGAGATGCTTTCCTCGGTCAGGCGGCTGCCGGCCGGGATGGTCCCGTCGATGATCTTCCAGCGAAGTACCTCGGTCACCTCTTTGCTGATGGTGAAACGCGAGCGCTCCAGTCGTGGGAAGCGTGCTGCTGACATGAGAGGTCCTCCATCGGGTGAGTCTGCGGGGTTCGGCGGCTATGGACTCATCGTGCCAGACCCGCCCGGATTGCAGATTGTCAACGACACTGTGACCGTCTTCGTCTCACCGGGCGCGAACTCGATGGTCGTGCCGGCGTCGCGGGCAGCGAGCAGGCCGTTGCCCGGTATGGAGGAGGCCGGTTCGATGCCGAGGGCGTAGATTCGCCTGAACCAGGGGGCCGTGCGGATGCTGCGGCCTTCGAACCAGTACCAGGCGTACGGGAACAGCTCCGTCGTCCAGGTCAGCGTGGCCGAGGCATCCAGGCTTGGGTTGAGGAGGGTGATCTCCGCTGTGTCGAAGTCGTCCAGGTAGGCCATACGGTTGATCGCCGCGTCCGGGGCTGGGAGCCTGCTCAGGTCGGTGATCACGCCGTCGAGCAGGCTTGGGGTCAGTGGCCAGAACGCCTCCGCGCCCGGCCGCAGATCGGTTGTCCCCTCAAGCGTCCTCTCCTCGACCCGCACCTGTCGACTGGAGCTGATGATCTGAGTGTCTTTTGAGAGGAAAGGAGGTCCGAAGGCGGGGTGGTGACTCCACATGGTGTCTACCGCCACCCCGCCGGTGTTTGTGATGGTCTCGGTCACCGTCACGGTGGTGTCCGTGACGGTGATCGACTTGATCAGATCGAAGGGACTGTGGACCAGCGTGCAGGTCATCCGGATCGTCGCGTCGTCGAGGATTTCCCAGTCGAAGGGGGTCAGCCAGACTTCTCCGTGCATTCCCCACGTCGTTCCGTATACGTCGACGAGGTCGCCGCCGTTGGGGAACACGGTCTGCCATCCTCCGGCGTACGCCTCCATCAGATGGCCCTCGGATTCGTATGCGGCGCCGAACGCTCCGCGTTCGCGAAGTCCCCACGGCGACTGCCAGAGGAATTCCAGGTCGTCGGCGCGGCGCTTCACGCTGAGGATGTCACCGCCTTTGCCCGGGAGCACCTGCACGGCGATCGAATCGGACCGCAACGTGACCACGTCCCATCCTCTGATCACGCTGACCTGCACGCTGGTCGTCACGGTCAGTCCTCCGTGATGATTGTCGAGTCGAGGTTCTCCTCCGTGATCTCTGGAGACATGGCCTCGCCGGCTTTCAGCATCCAGCCGTTCTTGTCCTTGCGGGACAGCACGGCGACAACGATCAGCCCGATCGCGAGCCAGACGACCGCGACGATCGGGGCCAATCCGTTGATACCGGTGGGAAGCGGGAAGAGGGTGTTGTAGCCGACGAAGAGCAGCACGGCCGTCGAGAAGATTGGGATGACCAGGTGGGTGAAGCGGTTGTACTCCTTCGGGTACGTGCGCGAGTAGAGACGCCAGACCGAGATGTTGCCGAAGGTGTAGACGACGATGATGAGCAGGGTGATGATGATCGCCGCGAAGGCGATCAGGCCGGTGGCGCCGAAGAGTGCGCCACCGCCGAGCGCCACGACTAGGGTGATCGCCGACTGCAGCCAGACTGCGTTCACCGGTGTGCGCCGCTTCGGGTCGATCTTGGCCAGGCCCGCCGGCAGCACACCGGCACGGGCCATTCCGAAGATCACGCGGGAGGACGCGTTCTGAACCGCGACGCCGACGCCCATGACGGAGACCACCAGCGCCACCAGCATGAGGATCCACCCGTTGCCCCACAGGCGGTGCGCGAGCTCCATCACTCCGGAGCCGGAGGCGACGAAGCTGTCGATGTTGTTCGTTCCCCAGCCGACGAGGAAGCCCCACGAGGTGAAGAGGAAGAAGATGCCCATGATCGTGAAGGCGAGGATGACGGCCCGAGGCAGGTTCTTCTTCGGCTCGTGGCTCTCCTCGGCCAGCGGCGCGACCTCCTCGAATCCGGAGAAGACGAAGATCGAGAAGACGATGCCCAGGAAAAGGCCGCCGAAGCTGGTCGCGTTTGCCGGGTTGAACGGCGCGAAGCCGAGCCCACCGGGCCCTGGGTGCGCAAGTCCTGTGGCAGCGAGCGCGACGCAGGCGAGGATCTCGAACACACCGAGAGCGACGATTACACGGACTGAGATCTTCACCCCGAGGATGGAGATGATCGTCAGCAGCACCCCACCGATGGCGGCGGTGATCCACCAGGGCACATCGATGCCGTAGGCGGACTGGAGCGATGTCTCGAGTGTCCCTCCGACGAAGGAGAGGTTGATCCCCGCGCCGATCGGTTCGAAGAGGAGGAAGGCCCAGGCTGTGAAGAACCCGCTCTTCGGGCCGATGATCTGGCTCACCCAGGTGAAGTAGCCACCGGCGGAGGAGATCTTCTTCGAGAGCTGGATCACCGAGACCGCGACGGTGCTCATCGCGATCGCAGCGACGACGAAGGCGAACGGGCTCGCCAGCCCGGCAACGCCGGTGATCGATTGGATCGAGAAGATAATCCCGACAGCAGGGCCGATATGGGTGATGGCCTGCATGAGGATCCCGGGCAGGGGCACGGCGCCTGCTTCGAGCGAGTGGGTCTTGTGTGGTGTCACAGAGATCGCCTCCGTGGATTGTCTACGCATTAGTCAAGCCCTTCGTGAGTCGGTTGGGCATGGGACGAGATGCATTCCATGCGAGGGCCGCCGACGCAAAAATGGGGAAGGTGCGGGTTTGCGACCCATGGGTCGTTCGGCGGCGTTGCATCGAGACTAGGAACAATTGTTAACAATTGACTACGTGTTTTGTTTCTGGATTGTAAATTGTCGACGATCCACGAATTGCACCACCGAAGTGATTGTAGATTGTCAGCAATACGCCTTTCACGTTGCGATTTCGAGAGTATGAGGACAGTAATGAAGATCACCGACGTCACCGCTGCGGGCCTCCGCGGCGCTACCCCCGCCGGCGGATGGACTCAGGAGCTGCAGCCGGAGGATTCGGCGCACACCCTGGTCTTCGTCACGACCGACGAAGGCCTCACCGGAATCGGCAGCGTCTTCACAACCGAGCCGTTGGTGAAGGCGTCGCTCCTGGTCCTACGGGATCTGCTGCTCGGCGAGGACGCCCTCGACACCGAGCGGGTGACCGAGAAGCTTCATCAGAACACCTTCTGGTTCGGACGCGGTGGCGCGATCACCCACACGATCAGCGGCATCAACATCGCGCTGTGGGACATCGCCGGCAAGGCCTACGGCCAGCCGATCGGGAGGCTCCTCGGTGGCGCGCACCGTGACCGGGTGCGCCCATACGCCTCGCTCCTCATGCAGAATCCTGAGCCCCTGGAGGCCGAGCTGCTCCGACTTCGCGGGCAGGGGTTCACGGCCTTCAAGATCGGCTGGGGGCCCTTCGGGCGGGTCAATGCGACCCTCGACGAAGCGATCGTCGCCGCCGCTCGCAACGCCGTCGGCGACGACACACTCCTCGCGGTCGACGCCGGCGGTAGTGACGCGTACTGGCACAACGGCTATAAGTGGGCCCTCAACACCTCGAAGATGCTCGCCGACTACGGCGTCGCCTGGTTCGAGGAAGCCCTGAACCCCGACGACCTCGCCGGGTTCAAGAAACTGCGCGAGCACTCCCCCGTCCCGATCAGCGGTGGTGAGACGCTCACCCGCCGCCAGAGTTTCACACCGTTCCTGCGTGCCGCTGCGTTCGACATCGTCCAGCCTGATGTCACGAAAGTCGGCGGGCTCAGCGAGAGCATCAGTATCGGAAAGCAGGCGTCGGACCTCGGAATCAAGCTCATCCCCCACGGCTGGAACACCGCGATCGGCCTCGCCGCCGACCTGCAGATCGCATCCGCACTATCCAACACAGACCTGATCGAGTACTGCACCGGATCCGCCTACATCGACGACCTGCCCGCGACCCCCTGGAGCCTCGACGCTGAAGGATTCCTCGCCATCCCGGACCAGCCCGGGCTGGGGGTCGCGTGGGACACCGACGCGATCCACCGACTAACCGGAGTGCCGAACCTGTCGATCGGCTCCATCAGAGAACTCGCATAGCGACGCGAGATCCGCAGCGCGTTATGAGAGGGCTCATTCGAATCGGTAAAGTCGGTCACATCCGAACCAGGCCGACTAGCAATGTCGATTGTGCCGCGCTCGCCCCGCGTCACCTCATCGATCACAGCCCTCGTCGCATCGCGCTTCTCGGGGCCCGGCACGCAATCCAG
This sequence comes from uncultured Leifsonia sp., assembly GCF_945957465.1. Taxonomy (GTDB): domain Bacteria; phylum Actinomycetota; class Actinomycetes; order Actinomycetales; family Microbacteriaceae; genus Leifsonia. The sequence continues at coordinate 3,170 of NZ_CAMFLC010000078.1, read as the reverse complement.
ACCACGCACGAGCGACGACAAAGCTTCGTTGACGAACTCGGCCGCTCCGCGTCGAGGTCAGGACCTACCGGTCGACTCGAACGGCTGCTGCGGCCGGTGAACGCCATCCCTTCACCACCGCCAGGCGCCTGCTGATCGCGACTCGCTTCGTCGGCTTCTTCGCCCAGGGCGCGGTTCGAAGTGCCCTGGAGTTCGTCAGGTTGACGCTATCGGAGTACGACGGCTGGGTGATCGTCGAGCAGGACGTCATCATCCACGAGCCGGGCGACTACATGCGCGCTCGAGAAGATCAACACGCCAACCGCTAGACCCCCGAACCCAGATTCCCACGCGAACCCCCGTCACCCGATGTTCCACACTGAAGAGAGTCCCACCACCATGACCATCGTCGAATTCGCCATCGTCCGCCAGCGGGCGATCCCCGTCATCCGGGCCGCCGACCCGGAGAAGGCCTACGTCCTGTGCGAGCGGCTGGTCGCCGCCGGCATCGACGTCATCGAGCTGACGGCCACGATCCCCCGCTGGGACGACACCCTCGCGGCCGTGAGCCGCGACCTGCCGCACGCGATGATCGGGATGGGAACTGTCGTGTCAGCGGACGCGGCCGAGAAGGCGTGCGCGGCAGGAGCGCGCTTCCTCGTCAGCCCCTTCCCCGCGGACGAGGCCAGGGCGGTGGCCGACCGGGAGGGCGTGCTCTTCATCGGCGGCGGCTGCACTCCGGCCGAGATCGCGGAGGCGAGCAGCCACGGCCTCTGCAAGCTCTTCCCCGCGCATCTGGGAGGCCTGGGGTATTTGGGCACACTGCACGCGATCCTGCCCGAGGCGCGGATCATGCCGACCGGCGGCATCCGGCTGAACGAGGTGTCGTCGTGGCTCCGGGCCGGCGCGACCGCCGTCGGCGTCGGCGGCGATCTCTACGGAGCGCCCGACCTGGACGCGGCCATCGCCGAACTCGCACGCCAGGTGTCCGAGGGAGCGCCGGCATGATCCGGCTCGCCGTCGTCGGCGAATGCATGATCGAGCTGACCAGGATCGACGACCGGATCATGGCGCTCGGCTACGCCGGCGACACGGCCAACACCGCGATCTACCTCAAACGGCTCGCCGGCGGATACGCCGACGTCCACTACGTTACCGCCATCGGCGACGACGAACAGAGCACCATGCTGCGCGCGCACCTCGAACGCGAGGGGCTCGTCGTTGAGCCCCGAGTGGTGTCCGGAGCATCCCCTGCGCTCTACATCGTCAACACGGACGAGCGTGGGGAACGCACCTTCACGTATTACCGGGACGCCTCCCCGGTCCGGCACCTCTTCGCCGACGGCGTCGATGGGGCGCACACGTCGGCGTTCGCGTCGGCGGATATCGTGTACTTCTCGCTGATCACCCTGCAGCTGCTCACTCCGTCGGCACGCACGCGCTTCTTCGCGCACGTGCGATCCGCCCGGGCACGGGGTGCCCGCGTCGCGTTCGACAGCAACTACCGGGCTGCGGGGTGGCCGTCCGCGCACGCCGCTGCAGGAGCTGCCGACGCGGCAGCCCGGGTGACGGACATCGCGCTCCCATCGCTGGCCGACGAACGGTTCCTCCACCCCGGAGTCGGATACGGCGATGTGATCGAGCGCTACCGCGCCGCAGGGGTGAAGGAGATCGTGGTCAAGGACGGGTCCGCTCCGACACAGGTTTGGGCCGCGGGCGAACTGCGCACCTTCCCCGGTACTATCGACCCCGCTCCCGTCGACACGACAGGGGCAGGGGACTCCTTCAACGCCGCCTACCTCCTCGACCGTGCACGCGGACTCACCGTGCAGGATGCGGTTCGGTCCGCACAGGCACTCGCCGGCCGCGTTATCGGTTCCAAAGGAGCGATCGTCCCGCTCTGAGTCGTGGACATCGTCGAGGCAGGCGTCCCGCGAGGTGCCACTCGAACCGTTCGCGGGCCAGAGGCAACCTGATTGATGCTGAGTCCCCGACCTTCGGCTGGAGCCGCTCGAACGCGACCGGTGGCCCACCGACCTACCTTGTCGCCGCCGGCGCCGTCGCGACCGTCGCTGGTCTCGCGATGGTCCGCACATCATCGGTGGGGGCCCCTACGTCGCCATGCTAAGCGCGTTCAGGTCGACAACAGCCCCGCCGGTCTGGCAGACCGTTCGCGAACGACTTATTGTCTGCCTGGTCCGAAGGGCCGCAGAGCAAGCACAACAGATCGCTCTCTGCCTCGAGGCCGCGCGTTACGAGTTGGAAGCGCTGGCGCCCCAAATGTCGACTCGAGAGACATTCAATGATCGATCGCCAATGACATGAGCGCACAGACCAAAGTAGAGGCAGATGGAGGCGACATGAACAGCAGTAAGGGTCAGGATCGAAGCAACGCGAATACCGTTGCACCACTGCTTCTGACTGAAGCAGAGACGGCAGCGATACTCCGAATCGACCGGACCACACTCGCGCGCCTGGTCGATCAAGGGACTTGTCCGCTGAGCCCGGTGAACCTCACGCCGCGCATACGTCGGTACCGGCTAGCGGACGTCGAGGAGCTGACGGGTTCCCATGTGGTGATGCCGTAATGGCAATCGATAAGCGCCCATCAGGTAAATATCGCGTCCGCGTCTTCCTGGACCACGTAGTGGTGGGCACTCGATCCTTCGAGCGAAAGGCGGACGCCCAAGCCTGGGAGAAGGAGCAGTATCGCGTTCTCTCGCTGGGAGGGATTCCGTCCCCTTCCTTGTCGCTGCTTCCCGTCGCCGGGTTGATCACTCGGTTTCTCAGCGCCCGGCAGACGCGGGTTTCTCCGCACACGTGGCGCACCGACTCGGACAACCTTCGCCACGTGCCTTCGACGTGGCTGCGTCGACCGGTATCCACGATCACCGCATCCGATGTACACGACCTGCTAGCGGGTCTGCTAGCCGACGGATTCGCGCGTTCAACTGTTACCCGGATGAGAGTCACCCTCTCCGCTCTTTTCGAGTACGCCGTCTCAGAGCATTTCGCACCGACGAACCCCGTCCGGGGTGCTCGTATGCCTGTGGTCGTCGGCCTCCCTTCGCGACCCAAAGCGGATACATGGACCCCCGAAGAGATGTCGAGAACCATCGCCGCGCAGCGGCTAGTTTGTCAGCGCTCGTGAGGAACTGAACACATTCGCTCTTTGAGATCTGGACACCTAC
>NZ_CAMFLC010000077.1 GCF_945957465.1 uncultured Leifsonia sp. | reverse complement strand
ACGCCGACGGGCTGCTTGACGCTGTGCACGTCGATGCCGGTGGAGACCTGCTCGCTGTACTCGCCCTTGAGCTTGTCGATGAGGCCGGAGGCGAACTCGACGTTCTCGAGCCCGCGGCCGATCTCGCCCGCGGCGTCGGAGAGCACCTTGCCGTGCTCGCTCGTGACGATGGCGGCCAGCTCGTCGCGGCGCTCGGTGAGCAGATGGCGGAGGCGGAAGAGCACGTCGGCGCGCTTGGTGAGGCTCGTCGCGCGCCACCCCGGCAGGGCGGCCTTGGCGGCAGCGATGGCGGCCTCCGTCTCGGCGGCTGAGGCCAGCGCGACGTCGTGCTGCCGGATGCCGGTTGCGGGGTCGAAGACCGGTCCGAGGCGTGCCGGCTCGCCGGTCTCCTCACCGTTCACGTAGTGGCGGATCAGGGCCACGAGGTCCTCCTGGAGCTGCTGAGCCGGACGGAATGCCCGGCGGGGAAGTAGGCTTGCAATCCCCATGATCACAGAGCAGAGGAGCGATCGGTGATGCCAGATCGTCGGGCGTTCGGGCAAGACAATACATTCCGTCCGGGAGGCGAGCGCCTCCTTCTCCCCACCGTCAGGGAGATCCTGCGCATGGACCCGATGGCGGACGCCCTGCCCGAGGTGCTCGCCGGCGAGGGCGGCCTCGACGTGCTGGTGCGGTGGGTCCATGTGGCGGAGACCGCGGACGTCGCGCGGCTCGTCTCGGGAGGCGAGCTCCTGCTCGCGACGGGCCTCGGCTGGCCCCGCGACGCTCGCGGCCTCCGCAGCCTCGGACGGGAACTCGCGGAGGCGGAGATCGCGGGCCTCGTGCTGGAGCTCGGCGACCGCACCCCGGTCGCGCCGCAGCCCCTCGTCGACGAGTTCCGAGCGGCGGGCCTGCCGTTCGTCGTCCTGCACCGCGAGGCGCGGTTCGTCGCCATCACCGAGGCCGTGCACGCACGCATCATCGACGACCAGACCGTCGCCCTGCGCGCGCGCGACGAGATCCGGGAGCTCTTCACCGGTCTCAGCCTGCGCGGGAGTCCCGCCGACTTCATCGTGGCGCAGGCGGCCCGCGCCCTCGGCTGCCCGGTAGTGCTGGAGGACACGGGCCATCAGGTGCTCGTGGCCGAGAACGTCGGCGACGGGGAGGCTGAGCTGGAGCGCTGGGAGCAACGGTCGCGCGCGGCGCACCGGGGGGTGGGCGAGCCGGGCTGGACGCTGACACCGGTGGAGGCGCGGGGGATGCGATGGGGGCATCTCGTCGCCCTCCCCGGCGAACCGCATCCGGCCGGTCGTTCCAGTGTGCTCGAGCAGGCCGCGGTCGCGCTCGCCCTCAGCCGGCTGGCCGACCGCGACGACGACGAGTGGATCCGGCGCAGCCACGACGCGCTGCTCGCAGCTCTCCTCGGGCGCCGGTTCGCTCGGGACGGCGGAATGGCCGCGCGCTTCGAGGCCGCCGGATTCCCCGTCGCGGGACGCGTGCTCGCGGGTGTGGCGGTTCGGAGCCGCTCCGGCCGCGTCGAGGAGGGCGCCGTCGCGCGTGCGGTGGAGGCCGCGACCGCGGTGGGCGCGCTCGCCATCGCGGCGGCGCACCCGTCGGCCCCCGGGCTCCTGGTGCTGGCGGTCTCGGCGCGGGCCGGACACTCCGCCGCCGACGCGGTCGCGGACGCGCTTGCGCGCGGTGACGCCGCGGTCGTGGGCGTCGGGTCCGACGCCCGCGGCATCCCCGGGCTGCTCTCCTCGATCGAGGAGGCCGTGGAGCTGAGCGGTCGCGGCGCGGGCGGACGTGGCCGCCACGCGGTGGTCCAGCGGGCGGAGAGCCGCCCCCTGCTGCGGCTGGTCACCGCCTTCGGCGACGACCCCCGGCTGCAGGAGTACTCCGAGCGGATGCTGCGCCCACTGATCGAGTACGACTTCGCCAACGACGGCGACCTCGTGGAGGTGCTGCGCGCCTACCTCAGCCACCCGGGCAATCGCACGCGCGCGGCGGCGGCGAGCCACCTCTCGCGGTCGGTCTTCTACCAGCGGATCGCACTGATCGAGGATCTGCTGGGCCTCGACCTGGATGACGGGGAGACGATCGGCGCGCTGCACACGGCGGTGCTGGCGCGCCGCGTCCGGGGCTGAGCCGGCGTCAGGAGCGCGCCAGGTAGACCTTGCGCAGGGTCTCGTGCACGGTCCAGACCGTGCGGTCGCCTTCCGTCAGGCGGACCACGTCGCCGGCTCCGAGCGTCAGTCGGCGCCTGGTCTCGGGGAACTCCACGTCTGCGCGTCCGGCGATGACGACGAACACCTCGTCCGCCTCGACGTCGGCAGCGGTGCCCGGCGCCATCTCCCAGACGCCGATCTCCAGGCCGCCGAAGCGACCGAGCTCGGCCAGGGCGGTGAGCCCGTCGCCGGGAACCGCCGCGAGCGGAAGCCCGAGCGCCGGCACGCTCACCGTCTCGTTCAGGATGTCCATCGTCGTCCTCCTCGGGTGTCTCGCGGCGCTCTCACGCGCTCGCCGGGGTCTTCGCCGTCTCCGCGGCGGAGACGACGGGCACGGTGGTTGCTGTCACAGCGATGTCCTCTCTGGCAGGAGAGGAGCGAACGCGGCGCCGATGCCGCGCTCACGAGTCGAAGCCGAGCCCGACGGCGTCAAGCGTGCGGAGGAAGAGGTTGCGTTCCCCGCCTCGATGGTCGGCGCGGTCGAGCGACCAGCGGGTCAGGTTGATGCCGATCGCCGCAGCGGGCTCGGGAGGGAACGGCAGCGGCCGGCTGCGGACCATCGCCAGTTCGGTGCGCTCCGTCGAACGACCCGCCAGCAGATCGAGCATCACCTGCGCGCCGAAGTGGGTGGCGGCGACGCCGAGGCCGGTGTAGCCGGTCGCGTACGCCACCGTGCCGCCGCGGGCGGTGCCGAAGAACGCGCAGAAGCGGCTGCAGGTGTCGATCGCGCCGGCCCAGCGATGGGTGAAGGTGAGCCCCTCGAGCTGCGGGAACGTCGTGAAGAAGTGGCTCGCCAGGCGGCGGAAGGTCTCCGGCCGGTTCTCATAGCGCTCGCGGACGCGACCGCCGAAATGGTAGATCGCGTCGTAACCGCCGAAGAGGATGCGATTGTCCCGGGTCAGCCGGTAGTAGTGGAATTGATTCGCCGAGTCGCCGAGCCCCTGGCGTCCCGACCAGCCGATCGAGGCCAGCTGCTCGGCCGTGAGCGGCTCGGTCATCAGCACGTAGTCGTAGACGGGGACCGTGGCGAGCCGGTTGCGCTTCAGCAGGCTCGGGAACACATTGGTCGCCAACGCCGTGCGCTTCGAGCGGACCACGCCGTCGGGCGTGTACAGCGTCGTGCCGTCGCCGATGCCCTGCACCGGGCTGTGCTCGAAGAGCTCCACCCCGACGGCCTCGCAGGCACGGGCCAGTGCCCGTGCCAGCTTGGCGGGGTGGACGAGCGCGGAATCCCTGGTGCGGATCAGGCCGCCCAGATAGGTGGGGGAGTGCACCTCGGCCTGCACGGCTGTCGCGTCGAGGAAGCGGACACCGCTCGCGGCGCCGCCATCGGCGGCGGCCTCCCGGAGCCACTCCACCTGGTGCGGCTCCGTCGCCAGGTCGATGGCGCCGTTGCGCTCGAACTCTGCGTCGAGGCCGAGTTCGGCGACGGTGGCCTCGATCTGGTCGAGGTTCTGCATGCCGAGCTGCTGGAGGAGGTCGAACTCCTCCGCGAACCGGCTGCGTCCGTTCTCGTCGCCGTGCGTGAGGCTCGCCTCGCAGAACCCGCCGTTGCGCCCGGAGGCCGCCCAGCCGACGCGCCTGCCTTCGAGCAGCACGACCCGGGACTCCGGGTTCTCCCGCTTGGCGAGCAGGGCCGTCCAGAGGCCGGAGTAGCCCCCTCCCACGACGGCGAGGTCGCAGCTGATATCCCCGGTCAGGCGGGGGTAGGGGTCGCTGGGGGCGTCCTCGATCCAGTACACCTGCTGCCGCGCGGGAGCGAGCGCATGGGCGACGACCGAGGCGTCGGGACGCTGACGTTCGAACACAGTGCTGGGCACGTGAGACCTTTCCTGGAGACGGGTTCCGTCAATTCTCGCCGGTCACTGGCCGCCCGTTCGTCAGGAATCCGAGGTGGCTCCGTGCAAAGCGTCCGGCGTTTTCGTGCGCGCTGAACCGCTTCAGTCCGCGGTAACCTTGCCCAGTCCGGCGTGCGAAGGGAGCGGCGATGGTGTCAGCGACGCGGGTGACGATCGGCGGCCTCGCCGACCGGCTCGGGCTGTCCAAGGCCTCGGTCTCGTACGCGCTCAACGGACAGCCGGGTGTGAGCGACGACACCCGCCGGCGCGTGCTCGACCTGGCGGAGGAGCTCGGCTGGCATCCCAGCTCGAGCGCGCGCGCTCTGTCCCGCGCGCGGTCCGATGCGATCGGGATCGTGTTGCGGCGCGACCCGGGGTTGCTGGGCACCGAACCGTACTATATGAGCCTGCTGGCCGGTGTGGAGGCCGAACTGGCGGAGAGCGGCCAGTCGCTGCTGCTGAGGATGGTCGGCGGCTCCGGCGGGCAGGACCTCGCCGCCTACCGCCGGTGGAGCGCCGAGCGACGTGTGGACGGCGTGATGCTGTTCGACATCGTGGTCGGCGATCCGCGGCCGGCGCTGCTCGACGAACTGGGTCTCGCCTTCGTGCTGCACGGCAACGACGAGCGGGTGGCGCCGGGCCGCGTCCTGCTCTATGACGCGCGCGGCGATGCGCGCATGCTGGTGGATCATCTGCACGCGCTCGGGCATCGCCGCATCCTCCACATCCAGGGGCCGGACGAGTTCGAGCACGAGCAGGAGCGCGCGGAGGCGATCGCGCACTTCGCGGCCGACCATGGCATGCAGGCGGTCTCCGAGCCGTCCGACTACTCGATGGAGGCCGGCGAGCGGATCGCGGCAGCGCACGCCGACGACCCCGACCTGTCGGCCGTCGTCACCTCGAACGACCTGCTCGCGCTCGGCGCGCAGGTCGCGCTGTCGCGGCACGGCAGGGAGGATGTCGCCCTGGTGAGCTGGGACGACTCGCTGATCTGCCGGCTGGGGTCGCGTCCGCTGACCGCGCTGGCACGCTTCCCCGAGGAGCAGGGCAGGCGCGCCACCCGGATGCTGCTCGACGGGCTCGCCGGCGTCGTGACTCCGACGCACGCGGCCCGCCCGTCCGAATTGATCGTGCGGTCGACGAGCGTGCGCGCGCGTCGACGCTGAGCCCGACGTGTCTCGCAAACGTATCCGATATACACCCGATTCCGCGGCCGTCAACGCTTGGAATTACTGAACCGGTTCAGTTATAGTCGCGGTGGCGCGACGTGCGCTCCCCGGGGACGGGAGCGGCAAGCGCCCATCAAGAGACGAAGGAGTCACAATGAGGAAACGCGTCATCGCCGCGGCAGCGCTGGCGGCCACGATCTCGCTCGTGGCGGCAGGCTGCAGCAGCAGCGGTTCGACATCGTCGGCCAGCGGATCGACCATCACGTACTGGGCCAGCAACCAGGGAACCAGCCTCGCCAACGACAAGCAGGTCCTCACCCCGGTGCTGGACGACTTCACCAAGAAGACCGGCGTCAAGGTCAAGCTCGAGGTGATCGGCTGGAACGATCTGCAGACGCGCATCCAGACCGCCGTCACCTCCGGGCAGGGGCCCGACGTGCTGAACATCGGCAACACCTGGGCGGCCTCGCTGCAGGCCACCGGTGCCTTCCTGCCGTTCGGCGACAGTGAGATGAAGGCGATCGGAGGCAGCGACAAGTTCGTGAAGACCGCCCTCGACACCGGGGGCGCGGCGGGCAAGACGCCCACCAGCGTCCCGCTCTACGGTCTCGCGTACGGGCTGTACTACAACAAGAAGATGTTCTCGGACGCCGGGGTGCAGCCTCCCACCAACTGGGGGGAGCTGGTCGCCGACGCCAAGAAGCTGACCAACGGCACCCAGTACGGCTTCTCGCTCGCGGCCGGCAGCTACACCGAGAACGCGCACTTCGCGTTCATCAACTCCGCGCAGAACGGTGGTGAGTGGTTCGACAGCAAGGGCAACCCGACCTTCACCTCCTCGGCGAACGTCGACGGCATCAAGCGCTACCTCGACCTGATGCAGACCGACAAGGTCGTCAACACCTCCAACGCGCAGTACGACAACGGCGTCCAGGCGGTCAACGACTTCGCCACCGGCAAGGTCGCGATGATCCTGAGCCAGAACAACGCCGACTCGTCGATCAACGCCAACGGCATGAAGTCCGATGCGTACGGGGTCGTGCCGTTCCCGGCGCCCGCAGGCGGCAAGCCCGTCGCGAGCCACGTCGCCGGCATCAACCTGTCGATCTTCAAGAACACCAAGAACAAGGACGCCGCCCTGGAGTTCGTCAAGTACATGACGAGCGAGTCGGTCCAGTCCACGCTCGGCAAGCCGTACGCGACCCTTCCGGTGCTCAAGGGCGCCAAGCCGAACTTCACCGACAACGCGGACGAGGCCGCCACGTTCCAGAAGATCTACAACGAGATGTCCAAGCCTCTGCCGCTGGTGCCGGCGGAGGACCAGTTCGAGAACACCGTCGGCAAGGCGATGAACGCCATGTTCGCCAAGATCGCCACCGGCGGCACGGTCTCCGGCTCCGACATCAAGTCGGCGTTGCAGACGGCGCAGGACCAGGTCAAGCAGTCGATCGGCGGCTGACGCTCTGAATGACACGCTCGCCGGGCGGGTGCGCATCCCGCCCGGCGAGCACGTACCACCTGAAGGAGACCCATGTCGACGACGACAGACGTCCGCGGACCGGCGGCCGCGCAGAAGCCGGCCCCGGCTCCGCCCGCACCGAGACGGAAGCGCCCCAAGGGCTGGTGGCTCCCGTTCGTCCTGCTCGCGCCCGCGATCATCTTCGAGCTGCTCATCCATGTCGTGCCGATGCTCACCGGCATCTGGATCAGCTTCCTGCAGCTCACCAAGTTCTTCATCGCGAACTGGAGCGAGGCGCCCTTCGTCGGCTTCAAGAACTACCAGGTCGCGCTCGACTTCAACGGCTCGGTGGGAGCGGGCCTGCTGCAGTCGTTCTTCGTGACGGTCGGCTTCACCATCCTGGTGGTCGGGCTCTCGTGGGTCCTCGGGATGGCCGCGGCCGTGGCGCTCCAGGGCCGTTTCCGGGGCCGCGCGCTCTTCCGCACCCTGTTCCTCGTGCCCTACGCCCTCCCGCTCTACGCGGGCATCATCACGTGGAAGTTCATGTTCCAGAAGGACACGGGCGCGATCAACCACTTCCTGTTCGACAACCTCGGACTCCCGGGCGACAAGCCGTTCTGGCTGATCGGCGGCAACGCCTTCTGGGCGATCGTCGTCGTCGCCATCTGGAGGCTGTGGCCGTTCGCCTTCCTGATGCTCATGGCAGGACTCCAGTCCATCCCCTCGGACGTCTACGAAGCGTCCGCCGTCGACGGCGCCAGGCCGTTCCGGCAGTGGCGTTCGATCACCGTGCCGATGCTGCGCCCGGTCAACTCGGTGCTGCTGCTCGTGATGTTCCTCTGGACGTTCAACGACTTCAACACGCCGTACGTGCTGTTCGGCAGCACCGCGCAGCCGGCGGCGGGCGACCTGATCTCGTTCCACATCTACAACGCCTCCTTCCTCACCTGGAACTTCGGCTCCGGCGCCGCCATGAGCGTGCTCCTGCTGCTGTTCCTGCTCGTGGTCACGGGCGTCTACCTGCTCGCCGTCAACCGGAGGAACCGCGATGCGTGAAACCCGTTCTTCTCACGTCTTCCGCTGGGTCGTCGTCGTCTTCCTGACGATCTTCACGGTGGTGCCCCTCTACGTGATGGTGACCTCGTCGATGAAGCCGCTGTCGGAGGTGCAGGGCGCGTTCACGTGGTGGCCGCAGACCATCACCTTCCAGCCGTTCATCGACATGTGGACGACCGTGCCGCTGGCGTCGTACTTCGTCAACAGCCTCATCGTGTCGAGCGCGGCGACGCTCATCAGCCTGGTCATCGCGGTGTTCGCCGCGTACGCGGTGTCGCGCTACCGGTTCAAGGGCCGCAACGTGTTCACGACCACCGTGCTCTCCACGCAGATGTTCCCCGGCGTCCTGTTCCTGCTGCCGCTGTTCCTGATCTTCGTCAACATCAACCAGGCGGTCGGCATCCAGCTCGTCGGCACCCGGTGGGGCTTGATCATCACCTACTTCACGTTCGTGCTGCCGTTCTCGATCTGGATGCTCGCGGGCTACTTCGACGGCATCCCGCGCGAGCTCGACGAGGCGGCCAAGGTCGACGGCTCCGGGCCGATGGGCGCGCTCTGGCACGTCGTCCTCCCGGCGGCGCGGCCCGGCCTGATCGCCGTCGCGATCTACTCGTTTATGACGAGTTGGGGCGAGGTGCTGTTCGCATCCGTGATGACGACGGACGAGAACCGGACGCTCGCGGTCGGCCTGCAGCTCTACTCGACCCAGACCAACGTCTACTGGAACCAGATCATGGCGGCCTCCCTCGTGGTGTCGATCCCGATCGTGGTCGCGTTCCTGCTGCTGCAGCGCAACTTCGTCGCCGGCCTCACCGCTGGGGCGGTCAAGTGAGCCCCCGCACCCCGGAAGGAAGCATGGATCGTCCATCTCCTGTTCTCACGGTCGGCGATGCTCCCGTCGTCTGGCTGGGAGCGAACTTCTGGTCGCGCACCGGAGGCCCGCTGATGTGGAAGCGCTACGACCCGGCCATCCTCCGAGAAGAGCTGCGGGTGCTGGCCGACCACGGTCTGAACATGACGAGGTCGTTCTTCTACTGGCCCGACTTCCACCCCACACCCGACACGCTCGACGAGCAGTGCCTGGCCAACTTCGCCGACTTCCTCGACGCGCACACCGAGGCGGGGATGACGACCGTTCCGACCTTCCTGGTCGGGCACATGTCGGGCGAGAACTGGGATCCGGCCTGGCGGGAGGGGCGTGACCTCTACCGGGATGTCTGGTTCGTCGGCCGCCAGGCCTGGTACGTCCGCGAGCTCACGGCGCGGTTCGCGGCCCATCCCGCGATCGCCGGCTGGCTGCTGACGAACGAGGTGCCCATCTACGGCGGCGAAGCGCCACGGCCGATCGTCGACGCCTGGGCGTCGCTGCTGGTCGACGCCGTGCGGGCGGGCGGAGGCACCCAGCCGGTGTCCGTCGGCGACGGCGCCTGGGGCATCGAGACCACCGGCCACGACAACGGCTTCTCGGTGCGCGACCTCGCGCGCTACACCGACTTCGTCGGACCGCACGTCTACCGGATGGAGAGCGACCAGACCCGGCAGCACCTCAAGGCGGCCTACATCGCCGAGCTGGCGGGCGTGGGCGGCCTCCCGGTCATCATGGAGGAGTTCGGCCTCACCAGCGACTTCGTCTCCGACCAGGGTGCTGCGTCCTACTACCGCCTGCTGCTGTACACGACGCTCCTCGCCGGCGCGACCGGGTGGATCGCGTGGAACAACACCGACTACGACGACCTCGCCGATCAGCGGCCGTACTCGCACCACCCGTTCGAGATGCACTTCGGCATCACCGACCGCACCGGCGCCCCCAAGCCGCCGCTGCGCGAGCTGGCCCGGTTCGCCGCCGACCTGGCCGCGATCGACCTGCCCCGCGCGCGGCGCAGCCCCGTCGACGCCGCCATCGTGGTGCCCTCGCACCTGGAGGCCGACTACCCGTTCACCCAGGAGGCCGAGCGCGCACACATCGTTGTCACCGGCGAGCAGTCCTATCTCGCGGCGCACGAGTCCCACATCCCGGTAGCCGTGGTCCGTGAGCGGGAGGACGGCGGCATCCCGGCCGGCTACGGACTCTACCTGCTGCCGTCGGTCAAGCAGCTCTGCGCGACCTCCTGGCTGCAGCTGGAGGACCTCGCGCGCGGCGGAGCGACCGTTTACGCCTCGTACTCCCACGGCGACAGCGGGGTGCAGCGCGGACCGTGGTGGACCAACACCGAGGAGCTGTTCGGTGTGCGGATGGACAGCTCCTACGGCCTGGCCGAGCCGGTGACCGACGAGGTCGCGACGCTGCGTTTCGTACAGGACTTCGCGGGCCTGCCCACCGGCGCGACCCTGTTCTTCCCGGCGGCGGGGAGCGAGAACAGCAGGACGTTCCTGCCGGTGCGGGCGACCTCCGGCACGGTCGTCGCGGTCGACGCCCACGGCCGCCCGGCGATCGTCGTGAAGGAGCATGGCGCGGGTCGTGCGGTGCTCTGCACCTACCCGATCGAGTTCTTCGCGTCCGCGCGGGCGCGAGCGAACCCGGAGGACACCTGGAGACTGTACGCGGCGCTCGCCGAACTGGCCGACGTCGAGCGCGATGTGCGCCTCGACGATCCGCGTGTGTTCGTGGACACGCTGGTCCACGACGACGGCCGCCGCTTCGTCGTGTTCGTCTCGCAGCACCCGACGCCGACCACCGTTCGGCCGCAGGTGGCGGGCGAGCTGCGCACGCTGACGGGCGAGCCCGCCGCCGAGCTGACGCTCGACCCCTACGGCGTCGCCGTCCGCGAGCTCGTGCTCGACTGAGGGGCCGCCGAGGGGCGCCCCAACGCCCCCAAAACCCGGCTTTGAGGGCCTTTGGGCGCCCCTCAGCAGCCCCTCGTGGTACTGGACTGGTAGGGTGTGCGCATGTCGAATCGGGGGAATCGAGCGGCGTCGTCTGCTCTCGCGTGCGCACTGTTCGTGTCCGTGACGCTGAGTGCCTGTTCGTCGGGGCCGGCGCCGGCCGAGACGCTTTCGGCCGCGTCGCCGACCGCCGCGGCGTCGGCTGCAACGACGTCGTCGACGCCGGCGACGCCCGCGCCGCTCGACGCCCGCAGTGCGTGGAACGCCTGCGCGCAGGTCGCCCAGACCGAGTACGTCGACAAGAACGACGGGTCGTCGATCCGCCCGTTCTCGGAGACCACCACACTGCAGACCGACGGCGACGGGAAGACGTTCGTCATCGTGGCCGTCGCTCCGGCCCACCCGATCGAAGGTGTCGGCTCGATCGCCATCATCTGCTCCATGTCCGGCACCGCCGACGCCCCGCATGTCGACAAGTGGATCATGAAGGACATCTGATCGGCCGCCCTCCTGCCGACGCGTGCCGAAGGGCCGCCGAGGGGCGCCTAAACGCCCCTAAACCGCCGGTTTAGGGGCGTTTGGGCGCCCCGCGGCCGCCGGTCCGGAGGCCGGCGCGTGGCGCTCGAGGAAGTCGTAGACCTC
>NZ_CAMFLC010000076.1 GCF_945957465.1 uncultured Leifsonia sp. | reverse complement strand
GCCTTCTCGATCTCGTCGAACAGCACGACCGAGTACGGGTTGCGGCGCACGCGCTCGGTCAGCTGACCGGCCTCGTCGTAGCCGACGTACCCGGGAGGGGCGCCGACCAGGCGTGCGACCGTGTGGCGCTCGCCGAACTCGCTCATGTCGAAGCGGATCATCGCCTTGTCGTCGCCGAACAGCGACGCGGCCAGCGACTTGGCCAGCTCCGTCTTTCCGACACCGGTGGGGCCGAGGAACAGGAACGACCCGACGGGCCGGCGCTCGTCGCCGAGACCGGTGCGGTTGCGGCGCACCGCCTTCGCGACCGCCGTCACAGCGTCGTCCTGGCCGATCACGCGCTCGTGCAGCTCCGACTCGAGCGCGGCGAGGCGCTCGCGGTCGGCGTCGCCGATGCGCGACACCGGGATGCCGGTCGCCCGGGAGATGATCGCGGCGATCTCCGCCTCGTCGACGACGGCGTCCACGGCCGCAGCGTGCCGGGCCGACCCGAGCTCGTCGATCGAGCGCTGCACGGCCTCGATCTCGTCGCGCAGGCGGGACGCCTCCTCGTAGTGTTCGCTCGCCACGGCGGAGTTCTTCTCGGACTCCAGCGTCGCCAGCTTCTGCATCAGCTCGGACACGTCGACGCGCTTGCCCAGCGACAGGCGCAGCCGGGCGCCCGCCTGGTCGATCAGGTCGATGGCCTTGTCGGGCAGGAAGCGGTCCGAGATGTACCGGTTGGACAGCTCCACGGCGGCGCGGATCGCCTCCGGGGTGTAGCTGACGCCGTGGTGCTCCTCGTAGGCGGCGCGCAGGCCGTCGAGGATGAGCACCGCGTCCTCCACACCGGGCTCGCCGACCGTCACCGGCTGGAAGCGGCGCTCCAGGGCGGGGTCCTTCTCGATGCGGCGGTACTCCTTGAGCGTGGTGGCCCCCACCAGGTGGAGGTCGCCGCGGGCCAGCCGGGGCTTCAAGATGTTCCCCGCGTCCATCCCGCCGGATTCGCCGGACCCTCCGGCGCCGACCACGGTGTGCAGCTCGTCGACGAACACGATCAGCTCGTCCTTGCCTGCGCTGATCTCGTCCATGAGCGTGGTGAGCCGCTCTTCGAAGTCGCCACGGTACCGGGTGCCTGCGACCATCCCCGCGAGGTCGAGCGCGACGACCTTCTTGTCGCGTAGCTGCTCGGGCACGTCGCCGGCGACGATCGCGCGGGCGAGGCCCTCGACGATCGCGGTCTTGCCGACGCCGGCCGCGCCCACCAGCACGGGGTTGTTCTTCGTCCGGCGGGAGAGGATCTCGACGGTCTGCTCGATCTCGTCGAGTCGGCCGATGACCGGGTCCAGCCCGCCGTCGCGCGCGAGCGCGGTGAGGTCGGTGCCGAACTTGTCGAGCATCGGAGTGGCGGAGTCGCCCGCGGCCGCGTCGGAGGCGGTCTCGGCTCCCGCGCCGACCGTGGCGGCCTGACGCATGGCGTTGGTGAGCGAGTCCGGGGTCACGCCTGCCGCCTGCAGGACCTGCCCGGCGGGGGCGTCCTGGCTGATGACGAGCGCGAAGAACAGGTGCTCGGGGTCGATGTAGGTCGATCCCGAGGCGCGGGCGACCTGGTAGGCGTGGAACAGCGCGCGCTGAGCGGACGCCGTGATCGACGCGCCGTCGGCGTCGATGGGCTCGCCGGAGGCCGGAAGGCGCTGCTCGGCCGCAGCGGCGACCGCGTTCGGGTCGACGCCGATCCGGCGCATGGCGTCGGACGCCGGCTCCTGCCCCGCCATGACGCGGAGGATGTGCAGGGAGTCGAGCTCGCGGTGGCCGTGCTCGAGAGCGTAACGGCCCGCCTCGGCGAGGAGTTCCTGGGTGCGCCGGCTGAGGAAGCGGCTGATGTCGATGGAGCGCGCGGCGCGGGCGCGCTCGCCCGCGAGGTAGCGCGAAAGGAACTCGTCGAACGAGTTGTCGCCGCTACCGTCGGGGGTGAAGTTCTCGGGCACTTGATCTCCAGTTTCTCAAAGTTGAGCTACTTGCACTCAAGTTCAACACCGGGGTGTGCCTGTTATTCCCGGGCATGCGATCGGGAGCGCGGCCTGCGAAACGTCACCGAGAGTCCTCCCGCCGTTCACGCTCGTCTTGGACCTTTCTGGGGACGACGTGGATTGACTGGGCTCGGACGCTGAACCGAGAGGACGGTGCCGACCCTGTCTGTCACGATGCTGCGGCCGGCTCCCTCCTCGGGGATCGCCCGCGTCGCCCGCCCCGCGACCCTCGCGGCGGTCTTCGGCGTGCTCGCGACGGCTCTCGCGGCGGCCGGTTCCTGGATCCCGTCGCTCTGGGGCGACGAAGCGGCCAGCATCATGTCCGCGCAGCGTCCGGTGCCGTCGCTGTTCCGGATGCTCGGCCACGTCGACGCGGTGCACGGCACGTACTACCTCGGTCTGCACGCGTGGGGCGGCCTCGTCGGCTTCTCCCCCTTCGCCGTCCGGCTGCCCAGCGCGGTCGCCGTCGGCCTCGCCACTGCGGCCGTCGTCCTCCTGGCCGCGCGCCTGCGCGGAACGCGTGCCGCGATCGTCGCCGGGCTGCTGTGCGCCGTCCTCCCCCGCGTCACCTACATGGGCGAAGAGGCCCGGTCGTTCGCGTTCTCGGCGGCGATCGTCGCCTGGCTGACCGTGCTGCTGATCGCCATCCTCGACCGGGAACACCCGCGCGCGGGATGGTGGGTCGGCTACGGCGCGCTCCTCACCGTCGGGGTCTACGTCTTCCTCTACACCGTGCTGTTCGTCGTGGTGCACGGCGTCGTCGTGGCCGCGTCGCGGGCACCCCGCCGCGTGGTCGCCGGCTGGGCGCTCGCTTCGGCGGGAGGCCTACTGTCGTCCGCACCGCTCATCGTGGTCGCGGTGAGCCAGCACCACCAGATCGCCTACCTCGGAGCCATCCCCCAGCTGGCACCGCAGACACTCTTCAGCGGACTCTGGTTCGGGGACGCGTGGCCGGTCGCCATCGTGGCGTGGGCCCTCATCGCGCTCGCGGTGGTGACGGAAGCGCGGCAGCGGGTGCTCGTCGCCCGGGCCGCCGGCGGCGGCCTCTTCTTCCTGTCCGCCACCCGCCTGCCGTCGCTGGTGCCCCTCGCCCTCGTCTGGCTCGCGCTTCCGACGGGCATCCTGATCGCGGTGCAGGAGGTCGTGCCCGATTTCACCGCTCGGTACGTGTCGTTCTGCGCACCGGCGGCGGCGCTCCTGATGGCCTGCGGTGTCGACGACCTGCTGCGGTGGCGACGCTGGGCAGGTCTCCTCGCC
Organism: uncultured Leifsonia sp.; assembly: GCF_945957465.1. Taxonomy (GTDB): domain Bacteria; phylum Actinomycetota; class Actinomycetes; order Actinomycetales; family Microbacteriaceae; genus Leifsonia. The sequence goes on along the minus strand of NZ_CAMFLC010000076.1, from coordinate 8,023 downwards.
GCCGCACTCGTCGTGGCCCTGACCGTGCCCGCCTACCTGGACCAGCGCACCCCGTACGCCAAGAACGGAAGCGACTGGGCGGAAGTCTCGGCGGCCGTCGGCGCGAACGCGATTCCCGGTGACGCCGTGGTGTTCGACGAGAGCACCCGCCCGTCCCGGCTCCCCCGGCTCGCCCTGCACACCTATCCGGCCGGTTTCGCAGCCACCGCCGACGTCACGCTCGCGGCGCCGTTCGCCACGCGCACGACGTGGCGCGACAGCGCGTATTCTGTGCGGCGGGCGGCCCAGCTCGGCCGGTTCGACGGAATCGACCGGGTCTGGCTCGTCGAGTACGCCGCGACACCCTCCACACCCGACACCTACGGCGTGGCGGACCTCACGGCGCTCGGCTTCCACGAGACCACCACGCGCATCCCCACCCACCACGCTCTCGTGGCGCTCTACGAAAGGACCCGATGACCTCCCTGTCCCTCCTCCACTCCGGCCTGCTCGACCCGCAGGGCCTCATCCAGGCCGCGGGTCCGTGGGCGCTGCTCGGCGTCTGCGCGATCATCTTCGCCGAGACCGGGCTGCTGCTCGGTTTCTTCCTTCCGGGCGACACCCTGCTCTTCTTCGCCGGCGTGCTCACGCTCACCGGGCGGATCCCGCAGCCGCTCTGGCTCGTGATCGTCGCCGTCGCGATCGCCGCGATCGCCGGAGGGGAGGTGGGTTACCTCATCGGCCGCAGGACGGGACCCGCTGTGTTCGAGCGGCGGGAGTCCGGGCTGTTCAGCCGGGCGAGCGTGGCCCGCACGCAGCGCTTCTTCGACCGCTGGGGCTCCGGCGCCGTGGTCGTGGCCCGCTTCGTGCCGGTGGTGCGCACGTTCGCCCCGGTGGCCGCCGGTGTCGGGCGGATGCGGTGGGGCGTCTTCAGCGCCTTCAACGTGATCGGCGCCGCGATCTGGGCGGCCGCCATCGTGCTGATCGGATACGGTCTCGGTCACATCCCCGGGGTCGCGGACTTCGTGTCGAAGTACCTGGACCTCGTCCTCATCGCGATCGTGGTGCTGTCGGTCGGACCCGTGCTCGTCCGCGCCATCGCACTGCGCCGGCGTCGCGCCCGCGTCGACTCGTGAGGACAGGGCGGCCGGGGCGGGCGGCCTCCCGCTAGCGTGGGGGCATGACCCTCACGCTCGACCGCGATGAAGCACGGAGGATCGCCGTCCGGGCGCAGCGGCTCGCGGCAGACCGGCCGACCGGGCTCGTCCCGCTGGTCGAGTCGCTGACCTTCCTGCAACTCGACCCGACAGCGGCGATCGCGCCGAGCGCCGACCTCATCGCCTACTCGAGGCTCGGCTCCGGCTACCGACCCGCAGAGCTCGTGGACGCACTCGAGCGCGATCGGCTTCTCTACGAGGTCAAGGCGATGGACGACCCGATCACCCCGCCGTTCGCCATGGTCCGGCCGGTCTCCGATCTCGGACTGCAGCTCGACCGGATGTCGCGCTGGCCCGAAGGGCTGCCGCGTGCCGCCGCCTGGCTGGAGGCCAACGACGGCTTCCGCAGCGACGTGCTCGCCGTGCTGCGCGACAACGGCCCGACCCTGTCGAAGGACATCCCGGACACGGCCACGGTGCCGTGGAGCTCGACCGGCTGGACCCACAACCAGAACGTCACCCGTCTTCTCGAGCTGCTTCAGGGCCGCGGGGAGGTCGCGGTCGCCGGCCGCGTGGGCCGCCAGCGCACCTGGGATCTGGGCGAGCGTGTCTACCCGGCGGGCACCGAGATCGTGCCGGAGGCCGAGGCCGGCCGCCTGCGCGACGAGCGGAGGCTGCGTGCGCTCGGGATCGCCCGGCGCGCGTTCGTCGGCGACGCCGGCGAGCCGGCCCGGGTCGACGGGAGCACGCGCGAGTGGCGCGTGGACCCGCAGGCGGTCGGCCTCCCGTTCATCGGACGCACCGCGCTGCTCTCGCCCTTCGACCGTCTGGTGCACGACCGGGTGCGCTCGCAGGAGGTGTTCGGCTTCGAGTACGTGCTCGAGATGTACAAGCCGGCGGCGAAACGCCGCTGGGGTTATTTCGCGCTGCCGATCCTGCACGGCGACCGGCTGATCGGCAAGCTCGATGCGGCCGCCGACCGCACGGCCGGCGTGCTCCGCGTCGCCGCGCTGCACGAGGACGAGCCGTTCGCGCCGGACGTACGGGACGCGGTCCGCGCCGAGATCGACGCCCTGGCCGCCTGGCTCTCGCTCACCCCGGAGTACCCGTCCTGAGGCGCTTCCGCGGCTCCGCCCGACCCGCGCCGCCCGGGTGGCCGCCGCGCCTCAGGCGGCGGACTCGCGCGCGTGCGGGTCGGACGCGTTGAGGATCTCGACGACGCGGTCGTAGTCGCCGCGGGCCTCCCCGTACCGGAGGAACTTGACCTGCTCGACCTGGAGCTCGGTCGCGTCCGGCTGGGTCTCGATGAGCTGCATCACCTCGGCGACGAACTCATCGAGCGGCATCGCGAACTCGCTCTCCTCCTGACCCGGCAGAAGGCTGGTACGCACCGCGGGCGGCTCCAGCTCCACGACCCGGACCGACGTGTCCGCGAGCTGCAGCCGGATGCTTTCGCTCAGCATGTGGATGGCCGCTTTGCTCGCGTTGTAGCTCGGCGTGACCTTCAGCGGGGTGAATGCGAGGCCGGACGACACGGTGACGATGGTCGCGGCCGGCCGGGTCTGCAGGTGCTCGACGAACGCCGCGATCAACCGGATCGGACCGAGCACGTTGGTGGTGACGATCGACTCGGCGGAGGCGAGGAAGCCGTCGGGGCTGTGCCAGTCCTCGACGCGCATGATGCCGGCCATGGCGATCAGCACGTTCAGCTCGGGGTGAGCCGCGAGCACGGTGTCCGCGGCCTGGCGGATGCTGTCGGGATCGGCGGTGTCGATGCCGACCGTGTCGATGCCGGGATGCTCCGCGGCGATGCGCTCCAGGAGCTCCCCGCGGCGGCCTCCCACGATGACGGTGTTGCCGCGCTCGTGCAGTGCCACGGCGAGGGCGAGACCGATTCCGCTGGTCGCGCCGGGGATGAAGACGGTGTTCCCTGTGATGTCCATGCCTCCACTGTGCTGGCGTCCGCACGGCGGCGGGAGCGGAGCGTCCATCGGGGGATCCGCGATCCCTGGCCGACCGGCGCGCGGCGGCGCATGATGGACTCATGGACCGTATCGCCCTCGCCGACTTCCTCCGCCGCCATCGCGAGGCGCTGCGCCCGGAGGACGTGGGTCTGCCGTCGGGACCACGGCGACGCGCTCCCGGCCTTCGGCGCGAGGAGGTCGCGTTGCTGGCGGCGATGTCGAACGACTACTACACGCGTCTCGAGCAGCGGCGCGGTCCGCAGCCGAGCGACCAGATGCTCGCCTCCCTGTCGCGGGCACTGCGGCTGACCGCCGACGAGCGCGACTACCTCTACCGGATCGCCGGCCACAACACCCCGGACCGCCTCGGCGGCGCACACGTTCCTCCCGCGCTGCAGCGCGTGCTCGACCGGCTCGACGACACTCCGGCGCTGGTGCTGTCCAACCTCGGCGAGACCCTGCTCCAGAACCGGCTGGCCGTCGCCCTGCTCGGCGACCGATCCGGCTACACGGGGTTGGAGCGCAGCGAGTACTACCGCTGGTTCACCGATCCGGAGACCGCGCGGGCGATGTATCCGGAGGCCGATCGCGATCGGCAGAGCCGGGCGCAGGTCGCGTCGCTGCGCGATGCCTACGGCGCGCTCGGTCCGCAGTCGCGAGCAGGCGAACTCGTGCGCGCGCTCCTGGAGCGCAGCCCCGAGTTCGCCGCCCTGTGGGAGCGGCACGAGGTCGCCCGGCGGTTCGAGGATCACAAGACGCTCCTCCACCCGGAGCTCGGTGCGATCGAGCTGGACTGCCAGGCGCTGTTCACCGAGGACCTCTCGCAGTGCCTGCTGGTGCTCACCGCGGCGCCGCGCACGGAGGCCGCCGAGAAGCTGGCGCTGCTCTCGGTGCTCGGCACCCAGTCCTTCGCGTGAGCGCTGCGCTCCAGGGGCTGCCGAAGGGCGAGTAGACGCCCTCAAGGCCGGGGAATCAGGGCACTTACGTGCCCTTCGGGGCCGCGAAACGACATGTCCACTGGTACGACCCGGTGTATCTGAGCTATTCTCATATTTATGTCTGAGGGCTCCGGCCCGGGAGCACCGACGGGCGATGGCGCCGCCGCTCCGGGCCCACGCAACCGACGTCGCCGGTGGCTGATCGGTGGCATCGTCGCCGCCGTCGTCGTGATCGCTGCCGCCGTGTTCGGCGGCATCGCGATCGGGCGCTCGGCGGCCTCCGCCCCGCTCACGCTGGTCGCCGCAGGGAGCGCCGGTCCGAACCCGTTCACCGAGTCCACTCAGAGCGACCCCGCACCGGCCGCAAGCAGAGCGGTGGCCGAGAAGACCGCCGGGCTCCGCGCGTCCTTCCCCAAGGCCGAGGGCACCGGCACGCCGGTCGCCGGAGGTGCGACCCCCGGCCTCTACGGAGGCAGCGGCGATGCGCAGGTGTGCGACCCCCAGAAGCTCGTGACGTTCCTCGGCGGCGCACCGGCGAAGGCGGCGGCGTGGGCACGGGTGCTCGGCATCGCCCCCGCGAAGATCGCGTCGTATGTGGCCGGCCTGACGCCGGCGGTCCTCGGCAGCGACACGCTCGTGCAGAACCACGGCTACCGCTCGGGCGCCGCCACCTCCTTCCCGGCGATCCTGCAGGCCGGTACCGCCGTGCTGGTGGACGCGACCGGGTTCCCGCGCGTGAAGTGCAACTGCGGCAACCCGCTCACCGAGCCTCAGCCGCTCTCGGTGTCGTCGACCGCCACGACCGGCACGCGCTGGGCCGGCTACCGTGCGGGTTCGGTGATCATGGTGACTCCGGGAGCTGCGAACGGCAGCCTGCCGCTGGTCGATCTGACGACCGGCCGGGTCTACCGGCAGCCCGTCGGAGCCGGGGCGAGCATCTGGGCCGCCGCCACCTGGAGCTCTTCCGCCGACATCGGGCTGGTGGACCAGACAGACCTGTGGACGAGCGCGGACGGCAGCTCCTGGACGCACGCGGCCACGATCCAGCACACGCTGGTCGACGGACTCGCCTGGGGAGACGGCCTCTGGGTCGCCGTCGCGCAGCGTGACGACCAGTCGTCGATCCGTGCGGAGGTCCTGACCTCCTCGAACCTCACGGCGTGGACGACCGCGGCGACCGTAGACGGGAGACTCCGAGGCGTCGCCTTCGGCGCCGGGCGGTGGCTGGCGGTCGGCGATCCGGCGACCGGATACAGCGACACCGTGGGCCTGTCCGGGGCGAGCGGTCAAGCGATGGTGTACTCCAGCGGCGACGCAACGACGTGGACGAAGACGGCGACGGTCACGACACCCGGGCTCGACGGTTTCTGGTCGGTCGCGTACGGCGGCGGCCGGTGGCTGACGACGGCGTACGCCATGTACGAGCCGAAGAGCGAGGTGCCCGTCTACCAGAGCACCGACGCGAGCAACTGGACCGTCGCCGGCACCCCGATCGCCGACCAGGCCCAAGGAACGGTCGCCTACGGTGCCGGGACCTGGCGGATCGCCGCCGCGACGACATACCCGGCCGACGCCGCCACGGGCCAGCCCGCCATCGATGACACGCTGATCGACTCCGCCGCCGACGGCAGCGCATGGTCGACCTCCGGCCCCGAGTCGCTGAAGAAGCAACTGCCGCACGGTCTCGCGTACGGCGGCGGCCGCTGGCTCGCGGGGAGCGAGGATGCGGAGCTGCTGAATCAGGCCCATTCGATCGCGAGCACCCAGGTGACCTCGAGCGACGACGGGACGACCTGGAGGACCGTCGGCCGGATCGACGGGCCGCTCGGCGCGCTCGCCTACGGGAGCGTCGCAGCCGGATCGGCCGGCCCGCCCACCGGCTCGCCTGGCCCGACACCGCCCTCATCGCCGACTCCGGCTCCGACCGCAACGGCGCCGGTGACCACTCCCGGCGCCGACGCGCCGGACTGCAGCTCGGCGGCGCTGCAGCGGGCTCTCGCGGCCGCCGGCCTCACAGGCACGATCGGTTCCGACCTCGTCTGCAGCGGCGGCTGGGCCGCGGCGGGAGTGAACCATCCCGAATCGCAGACAACCTCGGTCTTCCAGTGGGTGAACGGCGCCTGGCAGTTGCGCGACCGCACGCAGGTGTGCGCGCAGGACTCCCTGCCGCCAGCGGTCGCGCCGGCGGCCTGCTCCAGCAATTGAGACGACGGAGTACCGTGTGCTCCGTGGACGTCTTGGACTGGCTTCTGGACGGCGACCCGGCCATCCGCTGGCAGGTGAGACGGGACCTGCTGCACGAACCGGACGGCGTCGTCGCCGCTGAGCGCGCGAAGGTCGAAACCGAGGGCTGGGTCGCCGAGTTGCTCGACCTCCAGCGCGAGGACGGCACCTGGGGCGCGGGCGTGTGGACGCCGGAGGACCGGCTGGGTGTCGACGATGCGATGCTGCTGCTCGCCCTCCTCGGCGCGCCGGCCGACGGCGAGCGGACCCGCATCGCGGTCGACCGGGTGGTGCGCAACGTCGACTGGGGCGAGGAATGGTGGAACCATCCGTTCTTCGACGGCGAGGTGGAGCCGTGCATCAACGGGCGCGTCCTCGTCGCCGGGTCCCGCTTCGGCCACCCGAGCGACCTCATCGTCGAACGTCTGCTGAACGAGCAGCAGACCGACGGCGGCTGGAACTGCTACGCCGAGACCCGCGACGATCCCGGTTCGTTCCACAGCACCATCTGTGCGCTGGAGGGGCTCGTCGCCTACCGCGATGCCGGTGGGCCGACCGACGTGTCGGCGGCGATCGACCGCGGGCACGAGTACCTGCTGTCGCGCGGTCTGATGCGACGGCTCCGCGACGGCTCGGTCATCGACGAGGGCTGGCTGGTGTTCAGCTTCCCGTATTACTGGGCGTTCGATCTGCTGCGCGGCCTCGACCATCTGCGTGCGGCCGGAGTCCCCGCCGACGCGCGGGTGACGGAGGCGGTCGACGTGGTGGCGTCACGCAGGCAAATCGACGGGCGTTGGCTGCTCGACCACGAGCACTCCGGGCGCGCCCTGATCGGAATGGAGACGGTCGGCGAACCGAGCAGGTGGAACACGCTGCGTGCGCTGCGCGTGCTGGAGTGGGCGGGACGCTCGTGACGGCGCGGCTGCTGCTCATCCGCCACGGTGAGAGCACGGCGAACGTCCCGGCCGCCGAGGCGGAGGCCGTGGGCGCCGAGGCGATCGCCGTCGAGGCCGGGGACGCGGACGTTCCGCTCTCGCCGCTCGGCCGGGCGCAGGCGGCGACGCTGGCGAAGGCGGTGCGCGATCGCGATGCTTCGGAGGCCGACTGGTTCAGCTCCCCCTACCGTCGCGCCCTGCAGACGGCTCAGGCGGCCGGCGTCGGCCGGCCCGCCCTCCGGGAAGGTTCCCACTGCGAACGGTCAAAAGCCACTGTGAGAGTCGAAGCCCGCTTCGATCGCGGAGCGCACCGTCTCCCGTTCGAGTTTCTCCGAAGCGCACCATGACGCAAACCTCGTTGGCGAGAGGATCGCAGGGTTTCGATCGAGCTCGAGTCCCTCCCGGGCCAACATCCGCCGTAACGTGCGACGCCGATTGCGCAACCGGACGGCCCACCACACGCATTCACAAATCACCACAGGGAATACGAGACCGTTTGCCACGCTCAGAATGGCATGCGCTCCGGGTCCGCTCATGGTGGCCTGTAGGACCCCGACCGGCCATCCGGCGACGAGGGTGATGAGTACGACCAACAATGGGCTGTGTGCACGTGCGACCCAACGCGCGCCTGTTTCACCCGCCCATGGCTCCCATGCAAGAACTAGTCGTTTGAACATGACCATCCGCTGATTCAAGGTAGGGCTGCTCCCGTTGCACCTGGGTCGCATGGCTGGCCTGCCCCGCTCCCATCTGCGCCGCCGCCCACGCCGATGTGTCCCGCGTCAAGTAGTTGGCAGGGTTTCTTCGATTTCGAAGTTGGGGATGGT
>NZ_CAMFLC010000075.1 GCF_945957465.1 uncultured Leifsonia sp. | reverse complement strand
ATTTCTGCCCACCAGTTTTCAAGACTGGCTCCATCGGCCGCTCGGACAGCCCTCCCGGCGCCGGCGAACGGCGCCGTTGCAGTCTACAGGCCCCCGGATTCGTCACGAATGTCGTCATTCGTGGCACGAATCGCGGCATTCGTGACGAATCCCTGGGGCCCTCGCGGGCCCCACGCGGGGCACTGTGGCGGTGCTCAGCGGGCGCGGCGACCCGTGAGGAAGACGTTCGCGACACCGGCGAGCAGCACGATCAGGGCCGACACGAGCGGGGCGAACATCGCCACGTGCGTGCCTGCACTCTGTGCCAACGCACCCACCAGCGCCGACGACGCCGACTGGCCGACGATGACCGCCGAACCGAGCATCGTCATCACCGTCGCCGAACGGCCCACCGGGCTGCGCTCGGCGCCGAAGCTGTACTGCGTGACCAGCGTCGGGCCCACCCCGAAGCCGGCGATCAGCAGGACGAGGACCACCCCGGGAACCGTCGTCGCGAACGGCAGCGCGAGGGTCGAGCCCACCAGGATGACGGCGAAGGTCAGCCAGCGCCAGCGGAGGGCGAAACGGAGCGGGAACCACGCGACGCCGAGTGCCAGGGCCGCCGACCCGACGCCCATCACGCCGTAGACCAGGCCGGCCTGCTCCGGGTGGCCGAAGTCGGACAGGAACGAAGTCAGGGCCGTGAGCATCGCCCCGAAGAACAGGCCCATCCCGAGCACGCCCACCGTGACGGCGACGAGCCCCGGCCGGAGCAGCTCGCGGGCGGGAGCCTGGCGGACGGGGAGGCCGTCGCCGGCGGTCGGGCGCCCCCCGCCGCTGCGGTGCAGCGCGAAGGCGGAGACGAAGACGACTGTGAGCACGGCAGCGCCGATGATCGGCGCGGCCGGGTTCAGCGTCGTCGCGAGGAGGCCGACGATGAACGGGCCGAAGACGAAGACCACCTCGTCGGCGGCCGACTCGTACGCCATCGTTCCGTTGAGGACGGCGGCGCGGCGGTCACCGGGCAGCCGGTTCGCGATGATGCCCACCAGTCGGCTGCGCGACATTGGTGAGACCTGCGGTGCGGTCGCCCCGATCACGAACGCCACGATCAGGACGACGAAGTCGGGCGACGCGCTGAACGCCACCCACGCCATCGCCAACAGCGCGACACTGTTCGCGACGCCCGCCGCGAGCACGACACCTCGCTGGCCGATGCGGTCGGCCGCCGCGCCGATCAGCGGGCCGAAGATCGCGGTGCCGACGCCGACCATCGCCGAGGTCAGACCGCCGAGCGACAGCTCGCCGCGCGCGGAGACCACGAGGGTCAGCACGCCGACGACCATCATGGCGTACGGCAGGCGCGCCAGCAGGGCGACAGGGAAGTAGGAGAAGCCGGCGGCGCGCAGCAGCGTGGTCGGCTGCTCCGTCTGCCGGTCGGGTGCGGTTCGCGTCATGCGTGACTCAGGCCTTCTGTGTTCCGCGGCGGACCGCGGGCTGCGAGTGCCGCCTTGGTCCGCCGGGCGAGCCGGCGCGAGGTAGATACACGATGGAACGATGTCGGAGGACGAACCTCCTGTTATTTCAAGTGTGCACCACCGCGGATCATTCCGGGTAGCTCGCGGTCGAGCGCTGCGAGCACCGCTCCGTCAGTCCTGGAACGGCTTGGAGCAGGTGACCTGCGCCGCCGTCTGGCCGTGCACGTCCGACGGGAGCTCGACCGACGAGCCATCCGTCGGAGCCGGGGTCGATCCGTCGGCCGGCGAGGTCGCCGACGCGTCGGAGGGCGCCTGGGTGGCCGGAGTCTGCGCCGGCGCATTCGGGTCGGCCTCCGACCCCACACCGGTGTCGCCGGTCAGCGTGACAGGCTTGTCGTTCTGCAGCGCCTGCATCAGCGTGGCGGCGGCGTCCTTCGTGGGAGCCACACCGTCGCCCTCGTAGTGGTTGGGGTACTGGACGAACACGACCTTCGCGACGTCGATGTTCTTCAGCGCCATGGCCATCGACGCGATGGTGGTCGGGTTGTTGAGGCTCTCCGACAGGGAGATGTTGCTCGTCGCCGCCTTGGCGAGGGCATAGACCTTCACCGGGTTGGCGAGGGTGTCCGCGCTCTTGATGGTGCGCACGAGCGACGACAGGAACACCTGCTGATTGCTGATCCGGCCGAGGTCGGAGCCGTCGCCGACGCCGTGGCGCGTGCGGAGGAAGGCGAGAGCCTGCGGGCCCTGCAGGGTGTTCTCGCCGGCCTTCACATTTAGCCCGGTGTACGGGTCGGAGATGTCGCCGGCCACGCAGACCGGGACTCCCCCGACGGCGTTCGACATCTCGATGACGCCGTCGAACTGGATGACGCCCGCATAGGGGATGTCGAGCCCGGTCAGCTTCTCGACCGTGAGCACGGTGCAGGCGAGACCGCCGTAGCTGAGGCTGTTGTTGATCTTCTGGCGGCTCATCGCGTCGAAGCTTCCGCCCTTGGGATCGGGGCACGACGGGATGGGGACGTACATGTCACGCGGGAAGCTGACGACGGTCGCATTCTTGTGATCGGCCGAGACGTGCAGCAGCATCGTCACGTCGTTGAGGTTCTCGCCGCGCTCACCGTAGGCCGCGTTGCCGCCGCCGGAGTCGCTGCCGGCCAGGAGCACGTTGAAGGCGCCGTCCATCGCCCCGAGCCCGGGGGTGACGACCTTGCCTTTGGAGTCGACGAGCTTGACGGCGGGCTTGAGGCTGGCCGCAACGTCGTACGCCGCGTAGGCCGCGACGCCGGCGGTGCTGATGCCGGCGACGGCGAGAACGCCCGCGAGGAGGGCGGCGATCGTCTTGAACGGGTGGTGCCGCTTGAGGCGTCCGTGCCGGGCGACGGACGGGCCGGCGGACTTCTCCTGAGCTCGCGCCTGAGCGCGGGTGGGCAACTCGTCCATTCACTCCCTCTCGTCGGACGACAGCGGAACGGCGACGCATGAGAAAGCGCACACCATCACCCAGTCTGACATATCCGCCTGGCAATGGTCTGGGCAGAGAAGTCCCTGGTCACTCGGCGCGTCGCCGCGACGTCAGAGGGAGTGCAGAACGGCGGCGAGTCCGTCGTCGGCGACCGTGCCGGTCACTTCGGTCGCAACCGCCTTGACCTCGTCGGGAGCCTGCCCCATGGCCACGCTCCGGCCTTCGGCGCCCGCCCACTGGAGCAGCTCGAGGTCGTTGCGCCCGTCACCGACGGCGACCAGGCGCGACGCCGGCATGTCGAGAGCGTGCCGCACGCGCTCCATCGCCGTGGCCTTGCTGACCCCGTCCGGAGAGATGTCGAGCCAGGCCGTCCAGCCGATGGAGTAGCTCACGCGCTGCAGCCCCATGCGGTCGACGATCGCGAGGAACTCCTCCTCGTCGTGCTGCGGCGAGACGACGACGACGCGGGTGGCCGGATGTGCGCTGAGCTCGTCGAACTCGACCTGCTGCGCGTTGACGAGCTCCCAGTCGGTCATGCCCTCGGTGTAGCGCCGGAAGCCGGTCGGGTCCTCGACCATGAAGCTGCCGGAGGGCAGGTGCGGCCGGATGGTGCGCAGCACCTCGGTCGGATCGAACGTCTCGATGAACTCGCGTCGATAACCACCCTCGACGGTTTCATCGCGCATCATCGTGAGCGCACCGTTGGCGCAGACGACGAACCGGCTGGTCAGACCGAACTTCTCGTGGATCGGCCGCGCCGTCTCCCAGCTGCGGCCGGTCGCCAGCATGACCTCGTGGCCCGCCTCGCGCACCCGCGTCACGGCCTCCAGGACGGCGTCGCCGACGCGTTCGTCCTCGTGGATGAGGGTGCCGTCCACGTCGAGCGCGATCAGCAGGCGGTCGCTCTCGGCTGCAGCGCTCACGACGCGATCGGCTCCAGCACGTCGAGGCCGCCCAGGTACGGACGCAGCGCCTCGGGGACCAGCACCGATCCGTCGGCGCGCTGGTGGGTCTCGAGGATGGCGACCAGCCAGCGGGTCGTCGCCAGGGTGCCGTTCAGGGTGGCGACCGGCGCGGTCTTGCCGCTCTCGGTGCGGTACCGGATCTCCAGACGGCGCGCCTGGAACGTCGTGCAGTTCGAGGTGGAGGTGAGCTCGCGGTAGCGGCCCTGCGTCGGGATCCAGGCCTCCACGTCGTACTTGCGCGCGGCGCTCGACCCGAGATCGCCCGCGGCGGTGTCGATGACGCGGTAGCTGAGCCCGAGGGCCTGCATCATCTCCTCCTGCCACGCCAGCAGCCGGGCGTGCTCCGCCTCCGCGTTCTCGGGGAGGGTGAAGACGAACATCTCCAGCTTGTTGAACTGGTGCACGCGGATGATGCCGCGCGTATCCTTGCCCGCCGAGCCGGCCTCGCGCCGGTAGCACGTGGACCAGCCGGCGTAGCGCAGCGGTTCCGCGACGTCGAGGATCTCGTCGGCGTGGTAACCGGCGAGCGCGACCTCGCTCGTCCCGGTGAGATAGAGGTCGTCGTTGCCGAGGTGGTAGACCTCGTCGGCGTGCGAGCCGAGGAAGCCGGTGCCCTGCATGACCTCGGGCTTGACCAGGGTCGGCGTGATCATCGGCACGAACCCGTTCGACACGGCCTTGTCGAGCGCCATGTTCATCAGCGCGAGCTCGAGACGCGCACCGACGCCGCGAAGGAACGAGAACCGGGCGCCGGACACCTTCGCGCCACGTGCCATGTCGATCGCGCCGAGCAGCTCGCCGAGCTCGAGGTGGTCGCGCGGCTCGAAGTCGAACTCCGGGATGCCGCCGACCTCTTTGAGCACCACGTAGTCGTCCTCGCCGCCGCTCGGGACGCCTTCGACGATGGGATTGCCGATACGGCGGAGCACGACGTCGAAACGGGCTTCAGCCGCGTTGGCCGCCTGCTGCGCCTCCTTCACCCGGCCCGCGAGCTGCTGGGCCTGCGCGACGAGGGCCTGCTTCTGGTCCTTGGGCGCCTGCGCCACCTGCTTGCCGAAGGCGTTCTGCTCCGCGCGCAGTTCTTCGAAAGCCGTGATCGCGGCGCGACGCTCCACGTCGGCCTGCAGCGCTTCGTCGACGAGCTGCACGGAGTCGCCGCGCGCCTCCTGGGAACGTCGGACGACATCGGGATGCTCGCGCAGGAGGACGGGATCGATCACCGCCCCAGCTTATCGCCGTCGGGTAACGTGATCCCGTGAGCGATCGGGAGGGGTCACCCGGCACCACGGTGGCGGTCGTCTACAACCCGGTCCGCGTCGATGTGCCGCGCGTGCGGGCGGCCGTGGAGGCCCGCGCGGCGGCGATCGGCGACGTCGACCTCATCTGGCTCGAGACGACTCCCGACGACGCCGGCCAGGGCCAGGCGCGCCAGGCTCTCGATCGCGGCGCCGAGCTGGTGCTCGCCGCGGGCGGCGACGGGACGGTCCGCGCGGTCGCCGAGGCGCTGCGCGACCAGGACGCCACGCTCGGCGTGCTCCCCGGCGGCACGGGCAACCTCCTGGCCCGCAACATCGGCCTGCCGTACGGAAACCTCGAGGAGGCCTGCGCGGTCGCGTTCGAGGGCGTCACGCGTCGCATCGACATCGGTGTGGCCGTGGCGGAGCGCCCGGGCCGCGAACGCACCGAGCACGCGTTCCTGGTCATGGCCGGCATGGGGATCGACGCGCGCATGATCGCGACAGCCCGGCCGGAGCTCAAGAAGCGGCTGGGCTGGGTCGCCTACGTCGAGTCGGCGTTCCGGGCGCTCCCCCGGTCGAAGAAGGTGCGCGTCCGGTTCCGGATCGACGACGACCGCGAGCGCACGGCGCACGTCAGCACCATCCTCTTCGCGAACTGCGGAACCCTTCCCGGGAATCTCGAGCTGATCCCCGACAGCGAAATCGACGACGGACTGCTCGACATCGCGGTGCTGCAGCCGGCGACCGTGTTCGGCTGGCTGGCGATCTGGCGCACGATCACGTGGGAGAACCGGGTGCTGCGCAAGAGCGCCCTCGGACGCAAGATCATCCGCATCACGGACCGGGCCGGGCGTACCCGGTTGAGCTATCTGCGTGGACGCTCCGTCACCGTGCAGCTGGAGGAGCCGGAGCCGTTCGAGATCGACGGCGACGGCTTCGGCGACGTGACCGGGCTCGTGCTGACCGTGGACCCGCAGGGCCTGCGCGTCCGCGTGCCGCGCTGAGCGGCCGCCCAGCACCTTTCACCCTCTCTTCATCTTGTCCTCCTGGGCGCCCTCCACCAGCATCAATACTTGTAATGCTTGTAACTGACATTTTCGACGCAGCATGACACGCTCCGTCGAACAGGAGAGGGACCACGTCATGACGAACCAGCGAATCTCACCGGCACGCGTGCCGGGATCGGGGCCGAGGACGATGCTCAGGTGGAGGGCCGGTGCGACGCTCGGCGCCATCGCCGGGATGAGCGCCTTCGCCGGAGTCGGCGGCGCGTACGCGGACGAGACCTGCACTCCCGCGGCGAGCTGCGTCGAGCTCGCTTCCGGCGACACCGACGAGCGGCTCGCGTCCGGAACGATCGCTTCCGCCGACGACCGCACCACAGGGCTCGTGGAGGACGGGACCGGTGGCGAGGAGCCCGGTGGCGAGGAGCCCGGCGTCGGCGAGACCGGTGGCGAGGAGACCGGTGGCGAGGAGCCCGGCGAAGCCGGCAGGGGCGACGCCGAGTCGTCGGCCGAGGGCGATGACTCCAGCGAGGTGGAGGGCGCTGCGGCCGAAGACATCCCGGGCGCCGAGGACATCCCGGGCGCCGAGGACATCCCGGGCGCCGAAGACACCCCGGGCGCCGAAGACACCCCGGGCGCCGAGGACACCACCGACGCCGCGCACGCCGCGCACGCCACCGCCCCGGACCCCGAAGTCGCCACCCTGGCCGTGGGCGAGATCCCCCGCGTCGCACCGAGCGACATCACGTGCTTCACCGATCCGAGCGGCAGCGTGTCCTGCTTCGGCTCGGGCGAACCCGGCGCAGGGCTGCACATCGAAACCGCGGACGGGACGACCGTCTGCGAGACGACCGTGCAGAGCGACGGCACGTGGATGTGCGTCTCACCCGGTCCCGAGCTGCCGACGACGGCCGTGTCGACCGATCGGACCGGGACCATGTCGCCGCCCGTCGCGCTGCCGACGCTTCCCAGCCGGATCAGCTGCGAGTCGGCCGCCGGTGGCATCGTCACGTGCGCGGGGCTGAGCGCCGCCGGCGCCGCGATCGTGGTGCTCGACGGCAACGGAGCAGAGGTCTGCTCGACGACGGCGGATGGCGACGGCAGCTGGTCGTGCACGTCCACCGGACCGGTCACGGCGACTCCGCTCGCGGCGATGCTCGGCGATGCGACCGGAGGCGTCGGCAGCGGCTACTACGGCATCCCGGTCTTGCCGGCGCCCGCCGCTCCCGCCCCCGACCCGGCGCCTGCGCCGGCTCCCGACCCGGAGCACGCTCCGGCGCCGATGCCGTCGCAGGACGATCCCGGAACCCCGTCGCAGGGCGGCGTCGCGATCGCGCCCCAGGCCGCCGCTCCCGTCGACACCACGCGGCCGGCAGGCGCCGATGCCTCCGACGTCGCCGAGGAGCTGGCGGAGACGGGACGCGACACGGACATCGCCGGCGCCGCCTTCGCCGGCGCGGCGATCATCGCCCTCGGCGCGCTGCTCTGCACGGGCCGCCGCCGAGTGGAGGCCTGATCGATCACCGATCCGGTCCGATCGACGCCGGGAGGGCGTCCGCGCGAAGCGGGCGCCCTCCCGGCGTTCTCGTGCGACGAGTCGGCGCAGGCCTCGCGTCGGGCCTACCGCTCGCCGTCGTCGCCGAGACGGCCGTCGACGGATTCGTCGGCGTACGAGACGGACCGCGGGCGTCGCCCGGCGAGCGCCGTCAGGAAGAGCAGCGCCACGAGGGTCGCGAGCCCGATCGTGATCATCGGGCCGGCCAGCATCCAGCCGA
Organism: uncultured Leifsonia sp.; assembly: GCF_945957465.1. Classification (GTDB taxonomy): domain Bacteria; phylum Actinomycetota; class Actinomycetes; order Actinomycetales; family Microbacteriaceae; genus Leifsonia. Next base: position 4,024 of record NZ_CAMFLC010000075.1, on the reverse strand, counting down.
GCTGCGAGATCACGAGCGAACCGACGTCGGTGGACGGCGTCGAGCCCGTGTACGAGAGGCTGACCGAGACGGAGTAGAGCACGACTCCCAGCACCACGAGCCCGGCACCGACGATCCAGAGCGCGAGCATGAGCGGGTTGCGACGCGGCGACAGCTCGAGCCGGTCGAGGAGGCCAGGGGCCGGCACGGCGTAGGCGCGAACGAGATCAGTACGGTCGAAATCAGTACGGTCGAAATCAGTACGGTCGAGATCGGCACGGTCGGCGGACTGGCCGAGGTCCACGGCGGTGCGGCTCGCCATCTCGGCGGCGCTCGGAGCGCTGGGCGGCAGGGCGACCGGATCCACGGACAGCGCCGCAGCCTCCACCGCGGGGGCGCCGTCGTCTGTTCGCGGCCGCGCGCGCACCGGTTCGGCTCCCGCGTCGGGCGCAGCGGCCGACGCCGTCCGCACCCGGGTGCGCGGACGCTCGCCGGGCTGCGGCCGGTAGCCCCGCTGGAACGCCGGGTCGTAGCGGGGATCGAAGCTGCGCGCCGCGTCCTTCTGCTCGTCGTCCACGATCATCCCGACCTCCTGCTGGGCAGCTTACCCGCGGCGCGTCGAACCGGCACCGGTGTCGTCGACGAGCGCCCCGAGCCACTCGCGCGCCTCGGTGAACACGTCGTCGCGGTAGCGCTGGTCGAATTCGACCCGCACGCCGTCGGCCCGCGGGTACGACCCCAGGAAGATCACCGAGGGGCTGAACCGGCGCAGGCCGAGCAGTGCGTCCGCGACGCGCTCGTCGTGGACGTGGCCGTCGGCGTCGATGACGAACCGGTAGCGGCCGAGCGCGTCGCCGATCGGTCGGGACTCGATGAGGCTGAGGTTGATCCCCCGCGTCGAGAACTGTTCGAGGAGGTCGAGCAGCGATCCGGGGCGGTCGTCCGGGAGCTCGGCGATGAGGCTGGTCTTGTCGGCGCCCGTCGGCGCCGGCACGCTGCGGGAGGTGCTCACCAGCACGAACCTCGTGACCGCGTTGGGGTTGTCCCCGATGTGCTCGGCGAGCACGGTCACATCGTGGTGGTCGACGATCCCCGGCGGGGCGATCGCGGCGTCGGCGGTGCTGCCCTCGAACAACGACGCCGCGGCGGCGACGTTGCTGGAGGCGGGGAGGTGGCCGTGCGCGGGGAGGTGCGCGTCCAGCCACTGGTGGCATTGGGCATAGGCGACGGGGTGCGCGTTCACGGTGCGCACCTGGGCGAGCGTGGTGCCGGGGCGGGCGACCAGCACGAAGTCGACCGGCACCAGGTACTCGCCGATGATCCGCAGCCCCGGGATGGTGGCCAGTGCGTCCTGCGCCACCGAGACACCACCCTCGATCGAGTTCTCGATGGCGATCATCGCGGCGACGCTCCGGCCCGCGACCACGTCGGCGAGCGCCTCGCCCACGTTGTTGACGGCGCGCCAGCTCTTGCCGCGGGCCTCCGGCACCTGGGCGAGGGCGGCCTCGGTGAAGGTGCCGGACGGCCCCAGGAAGCTGTAGACCTCGTCGACGGAGGCGGGCAGCTCGGCGGTGGGGTCGGCGGGGGCGCTGGACATGGCCCCTAGCCTATAGAGGCGCGGCAGCTCACCGAGAGCCGCCCGGCTCAGCTCCCGCCCGGCGTCGGAGCGTATCGCGCGGTGATCTCCGCGACGGCCGCGTCACCGGGTGCGGTCGTCACGCCTGTGGCCTGCCGGAGCGACTCGCCCGGCGTCCATCCTCGCCCGCTCGGCGAGGGCTCGATGTCACGCTTCCACGACGGCGCCACCCGGTCGAGCAGGAGACCGAGCTGTGCACCGGTGGCGTAGTAGACGTTGCGCGTCAGGCCCGAGTCGTCGACCGGCTCGTGCCAGGCCGACTCGAGCCAGTCGACGAACGTGACCCCCGCCTCCGCCGAATCCGGCGCGGCGATCCGCTGGTACGCCCTCTCGAAGTAGGTTGCCGTTCCCTCGATGGCCTCGACGTCGTCCTGGGCCTTCACCTGCGGCCACGTCTGATACCGCGCGGCACGTATCGCCGCGAGGTCGGCCGCCAGCTGCGGGAATTCGGCGGCATCAGCCGTCGACACGCGGTCGAGGATGGCGAACTCGGCCGTCAGAAGCCGACGGTGCTCGGGGGTGTGCGGGAAGTCGAAGACAGCGGGGTCGCCATCGACGTCGTACCTCCAACCGGCCTGCTTGCCCACGTGGAAGGCCTCGTGCATTGCGAACGTCGCGAAAGGCAGACCCGCCGGCGGATCGTCGCCGAGCATCCCGTCGTGGAACTTGAAGCCGAGGACCTCGATGCCGCCGACGTCCAGCCAGGTGAAATCGCCGGGCATCCAGAGACCCGGCGTGGCGAGGCCGAATGTGTTGCTCACGTAGACGTCGCGCAGAGCGGCGTGGTCGGGGAAGCTCACCTTCTGCATCCCGGACGTGTCGACGACCTCGCTCATGTTGATGAGGTAGGCGTAGCGCCAGAGCGGGCTCTTCGCGCCGTCGGTGCGGAGCAGCACGAGCGGTTGGCGGTCATACCGGTAGTCGCTGGTCCAGAGGCGATCGGGAAGCGCCGCGGAGGCGGAGAAGACGTCGGCGAGCTGGTCGAACGCCGTCCGATCGGTTCGGTCGAGGCGTTGGTACGAGCTCGCCGGAAGGGCCTTGAACAACACCGTCGCCGTGGTCGCGACGACGAGGAGACTCACGACGACGAGGGCCGCAATGCGCCTTCGTCTGCGTCGACGCGGCTCCGCCGCGGGTCGCGTGCCGTCGACGGCGCCGACGCTCGTTTCGACATGATCGTGGCCTGACATGGTCCCCCCGACGGTAGCGTGCGATCTGCAATCATCAATATCATCGGGGGCTGCGAATACTCCTCGCCCCATCCTCACTGCCGTGGAAGAGTAGTCCCATGGACGAACGAGCAGGCACTCCCGCGCAGCCCTCCGACCTCATCGACGTCGACGCCCTGCGGCGCGCGTACTACGAGCTGAAGCCCGACGTGAGCATCCCGGAGCAGCGGGTGGTGTTCGGCACCTCCGGCCACCGCGGCTCGTCGCTCGACACCGCCTTCAACGAGAACCACATCGCGGCGACGACACAGGCGATCGTGGAGTACCGCAACGCGCAGGGGGTCACCGGGCCGCTGTTCATCGGCGCCGACACCCACCTGCTCAGCGAGTTCGCGACGACGACGGCGCTCTCGGTGCTGGTCGGCAACGAGGTGCGCGTCCTCGTGGACGAGTTCGACGACTGGGTGCCCACACCGGCCGTGTCGCACGCGATCATCGCCTACAACAAGGCCGGCCACCCCGACCGGGCCGACGGAATCGTGGTCACGCCCAGCCACAACCCGCCCCGCGACGGCGGGTTCAAGTACAACCCGCCGCACGGCGGCCCGGCCGACACCGACGCGACCAGCTGGATCGCGAAGCGCGCCAACGAGATCATCGCCGACGGAATGCGCGACGTGCGGATGTCCGAGCCGAGCGGCGTCGAGACGTACGACTTCCGCGGCAACTACGTGGCCGACCTGAAGAACATCATCGATGTCGAGGCGATCAAGAGCAGCGGGATCCGCATCGGCGCCGACCCGCTCGGCGGCGCGAGCGTGAACTACTGGCAGGCGATCGCCGACACGTACGGGCTCGACCTCACGGTCGTGAACCCGGAGGTCGACCCCACCTGGAGCTTCATGACGCTCGACTGGGACGGCAAGATCCGAATGGATCCGTCGAGCCCGTCTGCGATGGCCTCCGTCGTCGCCCGCAGCGGCGAGTTCGACATCCTCACCGGCAACGACGCCGACGCCGACCGCCACGGGATCGTTACGCCCGACGGCGGGCTGATGAACCCCAACCACTACCTCGCGGTCGCGATCGACTACCTGTTCCGCACGCGCACCGGCTGGCGGGAGGACGCGGCGGTCGGCAAGACCCTCGTGTCGTCGTCCATCATCGATCGCGTCGCCGAGTCGATCGGGCGGCGGCTGTGGGAGGTCCCGGTCGGCTTCAAGTGGTTCGTCCCCGGCCT
>NZ_CAMFLC010000074.1 GCF_945957465.1 uncultured Leifsonia sp. | reverse complement strand
TTGACGACGTTCATGACGCCGAAGACGAGGGAGATGCCGACCGCTCCGAGGGCGTAGACGTTCCCTCGGAGCAGGCCGGCGATCAGTGTGTCGATCATGATGTGCGGTTCAGCGGCTCAGCCGTTGTACGCGACCCACTTCCCGTCCTTGAGGATGCTCGGAGTGAGCTGCGGCGAGGCGACACGACGGGTCGACTGGTCGAAGGTGATCGTCCCGTAGACGACGCTCGGCACGTTCTTGAGCTTCTTGAAGCCGGCCAGGATGCCCTCGCGGCTGGTGCCGCCGATCTTCGCCGCGGCCACCGCCACGTTGAGCGCGTCGTAGGCACCGGCCTCGAAGCCGGTGACCTCGGACTCGTTCGGGTACTTCCTCGTGAACGCCTTCACGAAGTCCTGCACCTCCTTCGCGGGGTTGGACGCGAGGAACTCGGCGCCGTTGATCGCACCCTCGGCGTCCTTGGTGCCGTCGAACGACTGCTCGTCCTGGCCGCCGTAGAAGGTGCCGTCGTAGCCGATCGCCCGCAGCTGGGTGACCAGCTTGGCGGCGTCGGGCCCGTAGCCGATGTGCACGAATGCCTCCGGCTTGCCGGCGACGGCCTTGGTCAGCGACGGGCGGTAGTCGTCGGAGGTGTCGAGGACGCCCTCGGCGTCGGTGATCTTCAGGCCGATCTTCTTGGCCTCGGTTTTGAACGCGGTGAACGCCGGGATGCCCCAGTCGGCGGTGTTGAGGTAGGTCACTGCGACGGATCTGACGCCCTGCTTCTTGATGTAGTCCGCCGTCCAGGTGTAGGTGGCGCTCGTGGTGATGGAGGTCGACCACTGGTACTCGGTGCCCTTGGCGGTGAAGTCCGGGTTCGAGTTGTTGAAGCCGTACTGCAGCAGCTTGCCCGCGGTGTAGATCGGCGAGGCCGGGATCGAGGCCGCCGAGGAGTAGTCGCCGAACACGAGGCTGATGCTGTCGTCGCCCACGAACTTCTGCGCCACGGCGACCGACTGCTTGGGGTCGGACTGCGAGTCCTCGTACGTGAGGGCGACCGGGTGACCGTTGATGCCGCCCTTCGCGTTGACCTGCTCGACGGCGAGGTCGAACGCCTCCTTGAACTGCTCGCCGTACGCGGCGTACTGACCGGTCTCGGCCGCGGAGACGCCGAAGTAGACGGTGCTCTTGCCGCTGGAGGATCCTCCGGTCGCGGCGGACGAGTCGCTCGCGCAGGCGGCGAGTCCCACGACGGTGAGGGCGGCGACGGAGACGACGGCGGCGCTCCGGAGGGTTCTCTTCATGGCTGTGTCCTTCACATCGGGCTGACGATGACGCGGGAGGGGTGCGTCGCCGACGTTAGGACCGGCAGGGGCGCGCACGCACCCGCCGCCGTCACAAACCGTTGCGGTTGTTAATACACGTCACAGAGTTTGCGGACGCGCGGGTCCGCGAGGCAGGGCCGAGGTCAGACTCCGGAGTCGCCGTCGCGCTCGTCGACGACGGCCGCGTCGCTGTCGAACTCCGGCCGCCACTCCCCGTGCGAGTGCGTGCGGCCGATCAGGCACTGGCACGCCACCGCGATGACCGCGTCATCGTGCGCCGAGCGGAACAGCTCGGCGTGGGGCTGTCGCGCAGACCGCACCGGCGACGCGAGGGAGGAGATGGAACCTGCCATACCGGGAAGATAAGGCCGCCCGGCAGGGAAACCGCTGTCCGCCCGCCGACAGTACGCTGTCGAACCGCTCTCAATCGTGGGAGGCGTTCAGACCCGGTTCACCGCACCAGGTCGGCGGCCAGGCTGAGCGCGCCGACCAGGCCGGACGTTCCCGGCAACCCCGGCGCGACGAGCAGGTCGCGCGGGTCGCCGGTCGCGACCTGGGGCGGCCCGTAGCCTCCGGCGATGGAGGTCAGCGCCGGCCAGGTGCGCTCGAGCAGTCCAGGGGCGAGCATCACGCCGCCGCCGAGGACGAGGCGGTCGAGGCCGAGGGTCAGCACCGTCGTCCAGGCGAGCTGTGCGATGTAGTAGGCGAGGATCTCGTACCGTTCGTCCTTCTCGGCGGCCGGGAACGACGACGCGTCCTCACCCCAGCGGGCCAGCACGGCGGGGCCCGCGGTGAGGCCCTCCAGGCAGTCGCCGTGGTAGGGGCAGTGCCCCTCGAAGCGGTCGGCCGGGTGGCGACGCACCAGCAGGTGCCCGAGCTCGGGCCAGCCGTTGCCGCTGAGCGGGCGACCGTCGACCACGAGGCCGACGCCGACACCGGTGCCGATCGTCGCGTACCCGACGTTGCGTGCGCCGCGCCCGGCGCCCGCGCGGGACTCGCCGATCGCGGCGCCCGTGACGTCGCTGATGAACGCCGCAGGTGCATCGGCGGCGGCCCGCACCGCGGAGAGCACGTCCGTGTCCTTCCAGCCCGGCTTGGGGGTGGAGGTCACGAAGCCGTAGGTCGGCGACGCCGGGTCGGCGTCGGCGGGGCCGAAGGAGGCGATGCCGACGGCCTCCACCGGTCCGACCTCCGCGAGGAAGTCGGCGATGCGGCCCAGGGTCTCCTCCGGCGTCGTGGTGGGGAACCGCGTGACAGAGGTCGGCTCGGTCAGGTTCTCCCGGTCGGCGACACCGCAGACGATCTTCGTTCCGCCGGTCTCGATCCCTGCGATCATCGCGCATCTTCCTCTCGTCGTTCTCAAGAGAACGCTAGCCCACCCACCCCCGCCCTCTTCCCCACTCCGAGCCCCGCGAGGAGCCCGAAGGGCGCGTAAACGCCCCTAAAACGGAGTTTTAGGGGCGTTCGGGCGCCCTTCGGCGGCCCCTCGGCTCAGGCGACGGGGAGACTCAGACTTGGGCCCCGAGCTTGAAGCCGCGGGCCTCGTCGTCCTTGCGGGTGTACGAGAAGCCGTCGGCGCCGATGGTGACCTCCATCTCGGAGTCGTCGGTGCGCGTGGTGAGCGGCTGCGGGTTGCCGTCGAGGTCGAGCACGAGGGAGGCGTCGGTGTACCAGGAGGGCACGACCGGGTTGCCCCACCAGTCGCGGCGCTGGTTGTCGTGCACGTCCCAGGTGACGACCGGGTTGTCCGGGTCTCCCGTGTAGTAGTCCTGCGTGTAGATCTCGACGCGGTGGCCGTCGGGGTCGCGCACGTAGAGGTAGAACGCGTTGGAGACGCCGTGACGGCCGGGACCGCGCTCGATGACGTCGCTCATGCGGAGGGCGCCGAGCTTGTCGCAGATGGCGATGATGTTGTGCTTCTCGTGGGTGGCGAAGGCGACGTGGTGCATGCGCGGGCCGTCGCCGCCGGTCATGGCGGTGTCGTGCACGGTGGGCTTGCGTCGCATCCACGCGGCGTAGGTGGTGCCGGCCTCGTCCTGGATGTCCTCGGTGACGCGGAAGCCGAGGTCCTCCATGTACTTCACGGCGCGCGGCACGTCGGGCGTGACCTGGTTGAAGTGGTCGAGGCGCACGAGCGCGCCCGGGGTGTAGAGGTCGTACCGCCACGCGAGGCGCTCGACGTGCTCGACCTCGTAGAAGAACTCGTACGGGAAGCCCAGCGGGTCCTCCACGCGGACGCTGTCACCGACGCCCTTGGTGAAGCCCTCCGCGCGACGCTCCACCCGGCAGCCGAGCTCGGTGTAGAACTCCACCGCGCGGTCGAGGTCCTCCGGGGTGCGCACCCGGTAGGCGAACGCGGCGACGGCGGCCACCGGGCCCCTGCGCAGCACCAGGTTGTGGTGGATGAACTCCTCGAAGCTGCGCAGGTAGACGGTGTTCTCGTCCTCCTCGGTCACGACCAGGTCGAGCACGTTCACGTAGAAGTTGCGGCTGGCCTCCAGGTCGGTGACCACGAGCTCCATGTACGCGCAGCGCACGACATCCGGCGGGGCGGCCTTCGGGGTGGGGATGGCGTCGGTCGGTGCGGGGATCGGGTCGCCGGCGGTGGTCACCGGCTCCGGAGCGTCCGGAGTGATGGGAGATGTCATGTCAGAGCTTCCTTGCTTTGTGTCGAGCGATTGGAGGTGTCAGGCGTCGCCGGCGTCGTCGGCGGCCTCGTCGGCCTCCTCGGGCTGGTGGACCGTGGCGCCGAACCGGGCGGTGTGGACGGGGCCGAGCGTGATGTGCACGGCCTGCTGGTCGGTGTAGAAGTCGATGGAGCGGTAGCCGCCCTCGTGGCCCAGGCCGGACGCCTTCACACCGCCGAACGGCGTGCGGAGGTCGCGGACGTTGTGCGAGTTCAGCCACACCATCCCGGCCTCCACGTTCTGGGCGAAGGTGTGCGCGCGCTCCAGGTCGTTGGTCCAGAGGTAGGCGGCGAGACCGTAGCGGACGCCGTTGGCGAGTTCCAGCGCCTCCTCGTCGGAGTCGAACGGGGTGATCGCGACGACGGGGCCGAAGATCTCCTCCTGGAAGATCCGTGCGTCCGGCTTCACGTCGGCGAACACGGTCGGCGCCACGTAGTTGCCGTGCTCCAGGCCCGCCGGGCGGCCGCCGCCGGCGAGCAGCCGGCCCTCGCCCTTGCCGATCTCGACGTAGCTCATCACCTTGTCGAAGTGCTCGGGATGCACCAGCGCACCGACCTCGGTCTTCGGGTCGTGCGGGTCGCCGACCACGATGTTCTCGGCGCGGGCGGCGTAGCGCTCGCAGAACTCGTCGTAGATCGCCCGCTCCACGAGGATGCGCGAACCGGCCGTGCAGCGCTCGCCGTTCAGCGAGAACACCCCGAACAGGGTCGAGTCGATCGCGGCGTCGAGGTCGGCGTCGGCGAACACCACGGCGGGGGACTTGCCGCCGAGCTCCATCGACAGGCCCTTCAGGAAGGGCGCGGCGTTGGCGAAGATGAGCTGCCCGGTGCGGCTCTCGCCGGTGAACGAGATGAGCGGAACGTCCGGGTGCTTCACGAGCGCGTCGCCGGCCTCCTCGCCCAGGCCGTTCACCAGGTTGAAGACGCCGTCGGGCACGCCCGCCTCGCGGAAGATCTCCGCCCACAGGGAGGCCGACAGCGGCGTGAACTCGGCGGGCTTGAGCACCACGGTGTTGCCGGTCGCGAGCGCGGGGGCGAGCTTCCAGCTCTCCAGCATGAACGGCGTGTTCCACGGCGTGATGAGGCCGGCGACGCCGATCGGCTTGCGGTTGACGTAGTTGAGCTGGCTGCCCGGCACCTTGTAGGCGTCGTCGGCCTGGGCGACGATCAGGTCGGCGAAGAACCGGAAGTTCTCGGCGGCCCGGCGCGCCTGGCCGAGCGCCTGCGTGATCGGCAGGCCGGTGTCGAAGGTCTCGAGCTCGGCCAGGCGGGCGTCCTGGATCTCCACGGCGTCGGCGATGCGGTTCAGCACCCGGGCGCGCTCGCGCGGCTTCATCCGCGGCCAAGGGCCCTCCTTGAACGCGCGGGTCGCCGCGGCGACGGCGAGGTCGATGTCCTCCTTCTGCCCGGCCGCGGCCTGCACGTAGGTCTGGTTCGACACCGGGTCGAGCACATCGAAGGTCTTGCCCGAGACACTGTCGACGAACTTCCCGTCGATGAAGTGCTGGATGGTCGTGGGGAGGTTCTCGGGGATGTAGTGCTGCGGCATGCGGGCCTCCTTGGGGCTGGCGGGCGTGTGGCGGGGTCGGATCAGTGGTCGGCGCGCTCGTCGTGCGACGCGTGACTGCGCTGGTAATCGTGGACGGCGTCCAGGGTCGCCAGGCGGTGCCGGCGGGCGGCGAGCTCGATCTCGAGCGGCTCGGCGCCCGACTCGATGAGCGAGACGATGCGCTCGTGCTCGGCGACCGACGCGCGGGCGCGGCCGGGCACGAAACTGAAGACGGAGTCGCGGAGCACGGCGAGCCGGTTCCAGCCGCGGTGCACGAGGTCGAGGATGTGCGGATTCGGGCACTCCTCGAACAGCACCGAGTGGAACTCCTGGTTGAGCTGCGTGAAGCGGTGCGGATCGAACCCGTCGAGGCTCGCGATCATCGCGTCGTTGACCTGGCGGGCGCGGCGCAGGTGCTCGGCGGTGAGCCGCGGCGCGGAGAGCTGCGTGGCCGCACCCTCCACCAGCGCGAGCGTCTCCATCGTGTAGGTGTACTCGGTGGGGTGCAGGAAGGCGACCTGCGCGCCGACGTTCTTCTCGAACGTGACCAGGCCCTCGGCCTCCAGCCGGCGGATCGCCTCGCGCACGGGCACGACGCTGATGCCGAGCTCGCCGGCGATCGAGCCGAGCACGAGTCGGTAGCCGGAGACGTACCGGCCGTCCTCGATCCGCTCGCGGATGAACTCGTAGGCGAGCTGCGACTTGCTCGGGGCGACGGTCTTCCCGTTCGTGTCCGGCCTCACTGCTGTGTCAGCCATGCGGCGTACCTCTCCTTCCACGCGGCGTTCATCGGGAACAGGCCATCGACCTTCTCGCCCGCGGCGACCATCTCGGCGATGAACTCCTCCTCGCGCTCCTGCGCGATCGCGTCGGCCACGACCTCCTCGACGAGGGCGGGCGGGATGACCAGCAGGCCGTCGGCGTCGCCCACGATCACGTCGCCCGGCTGCACGGTCGCGCCGCCGCAGGAGATCGTGAGGTCGGTGTCCCACGGCACGTGCTTGCGACCGAGCACCGCGGGGTGCGGCCCGGCCGAGTAGGTCGGGATGTCGAGGGCGGCGACGACCGCGAGGTCGCGCACACCGCCGTCGGTGACGATGCCCGCGGCGCCGTTGACCTGTGCCCGCAGGGCGAGCACGTCGCCGACGGTGCCGCTGCCGCGCTCACCGCGCGCCTCGATGACGAGGACCTCGCCCGCGCCGACCGAGTCGAACGCGCGCTTCTGGGCGTTGTAGCCGCCGCCGTGGCTGGCGAAGAGGTCCTCCCGGTTGGGCACGAAGCGCAGCGTGCGCGCGGTGCCGATCACCTTCGTGCCGGGGCGCGTGGAGGTCAGGCCGTCGATGCTCACGTTGTCCAGGCCGCGCTTGCGCAGCTGGGAGCTGAGGGTGGCGGTGGCGACGGAGGCGAGCCGCGCCCGGAGGTCGTCCGTCAACGCGAACGCCGGCTCGGGCGGCGTGCCCCACGCTTCGGCGCGCTGCAGGTCGTCCACGCTCGGCTTCGTGCCGAAGTCGCCGAACGCCACCGTGCCCTCGGTGATCCGCGTGACCAGGCGGCCGGAGGTCGGGGCGCCCGGAGCGGTCGGGGCGTCCACCTCCACCTCCACCACGTCGCCCGGCTGCGTGACCGACGAGCCGGCCGGGGTGCCGGTGAGGATCACGTCGCCCGGCTCGAGGGTCATCAGCTGCGACAGGTCGGCGATCAGCTGACCGAAGGGAAAGATCAGGTCGTCGGTCGTGCCCTCCTGCACGAGTTCGCCGTTCAGCCAGGTGCGCACGCGCAGGGCGTCGGGCGCGACAGCAGAGGCCGGGATGACCTCCGGGCCCAGGGGTGTGAAGCCGTCGCCACCCTTCGAGCGGACGTTGGAGCCCTTGTCGGCCGCCCGCAGGTCGTAGAGGCCGAAGTCGTTCGCGGCCGTGACGCCGGAGACGGCGGCCCAGCCGTCCTCCGGCGCGACCCGGCGGGTGGGGCGCCCGATGATCAGGGCGATCTCGCCCTCGAAGGCGAGCAGTTCGGTGCCGGCCGGTCGTTCCAGCTCGCCGCCGCTCGCGGCGACCGACGAGGAGGGCTTGAAGAAGTACGAGGGCTGCGCGGGCGTGCGCCCGCGCTGGGCGGCACGCGAGCGGTAGTTCAGGTGCACCGCGATGATCTTGCCTGGCAGGCTGATGGCGCTCACGGGTGGCGGCTCCTCGTCGTCGGGGATGTGCGGAACGTATTCACGATTGTATACGATCTGTCGGGGCTGGGGCAAGCACGCACAGCCCCCATCAGTAGCTCGCGGCCTCCGGGCCGTCGGCCCCGAGGAACCGCTCGGCGAGTGCCTCCGACGCCCGCGCGAGCAGCGTCACGTCTGACCCCACCAGCACGTACGCCGCCCCGGCCTCGGCGTACCGGTCGGCCGTCGCCGGGTCGAACGCGTTCACGCCGACCGGGGTTCCGGCAGCGCGCCCGGCCCGGATCACGCTCTCGACCGCCGCGACGACATCCGGGTGGTTCTGCTGCCCCAGCAGGCCGAGGGAGGCCGCCAGGTCGGCCGGCCCGACCAGCAGGGCGTCCACCCCGTCCACCGCGGCGATCTCGCCGGCCACGGCGAGCGCCTCCCCCGTCTCGATCTGCACCGTCAGCGAGACGAGTTCGTGGGCGCGGGCCAGATAGTCCGGGATGCGGCTCCACCGCGACGACCGCGCGAGCGCGCTGCCGACGCCGCGCACGCCGAGGGGCGGGTAGCGCACGGCCCGCACCATCGCCTCCGCCTGCTCGACGCTGTCGACCATCGGCACCAGGACGTTCTGCGCGCCGAGGTCGAGGAGCTGCTTGAGGATGACGACGTCGCCGGAGGGTGCGCGCACGACCGGCGTCACCGGGTAGGCGGCGGCGGCTTGCAGCTGGGCGAGGATCGACTCCAGCCCGACCGGCGAGTGCTCCCCGTCGATGAGCAGGATGTCCAGGCCGCTTCCGGCGCAGATCTCCGCCATCAGGGCGCTCCCGCCGCACGACCACATCCCGTACAGGGTGCGGTCGGCAGCGGCGAGGCGGTCGGCGAACGTCGGCGTCGGCTCTAGCTGAATCGGCATGTCACGGCTCCCAGGGTTCCGTAGTCGGCGTGGATGGTGTCGCCGCGCTCGACCCACATCGGGCGCGTGAACGATCCGGCGAGGACGATGTCACCCTCCTCCAGGCGGCTGCCGTGCTGCGCGAGCTTGTTCGCCAGCCAGGCCACGCCGGACGCCGGATGGTCGAGCACGGCGGCGGCCACACCGGACTCCTCGATCGTCTCGTTGCGGTAGAGCAGCGCGCCGACCCAGCGCAGGTCGACGGCGTCGACGGCGACCGGTCGGCCGCCCACGACCATGCCGCCCATCGCGGCGTTGTCGGAGATCGTGTCGACGATCGTCCGCCCCTGCAGCTCGATGCGCGACGACAGGATCTCGAGTGCGGGCACGACATACTTCGTGGCGTCGAGCACGTCGAACAGGGTCACATCGGGCCCCTCGAGGGGGCGCGCCAGCACGAATGCCAGCTCGACTTCGATGCGCACGTTCGAGTACTGGTCGAACGGGATGACCGATCCGGTCTCGTAGACCATGTCGGCGAAGATCGCTCCGTAGTCGGGCTCGGTGATCCCGGTCGCCTGCTGCATGACCTTGGAGGTCAGGCCGATCTTGCGGCCCACCAGGCGGCGGCCGGCGGCGAGACCGCGCTCGACCCAGACGCGCTGCACGGCGTACGAGTCCTCCACCGTCATCTCGGGGTGGCGGGCGGTCAGCAGGGGGACGGTCGTCCGGTCCCGCTCGGCGGTCGCGAGTTCGTCCGCGATGGCCTGGATGGTCGGGCTGTCGAGCACCGATGGCTCCCTTCGACGGCGTAAGGAGTGGGGCCGATCGCCCCGTGTGGATCGTATATCATCCCGTACATCCTGGCCACCCCCGAACGCCGGACGGCGCGCCCACGCCCCGCCGATTTCGCGCGCGAGCCGCGCCATGTCAGGCTTCTCCCATCGTTTTTCTCCACTAGTTGCCTTTCTTGTCAACAACTGTAGAATTACCGCCACGGCACAGCGGAGTGTCAGCCGATCATCGATCGACGTCTGCTGTTTCGAGTTCCACTCCCTGCCTTGCGAACCGAGAGAAGACACCATGAAGAAAGCCTTGATCACAGCGGCCGTGGCCGCGGTGACCGTGCTGGCGCTGAGCGCCTGCGGCTCCGGGGGAAGCGAAACCACATCCACGAAGGCGGCGGCCGGCGGTCCGCTCAACATCGGCAACTTCGCCGACGTCACCAGCTGGGACCCGTCCCTGGCCGACGTCGGCTTCGACGGCCCCTACCTGTCGGCGGTCTACGACCCGCTGATCGCGGTCGACGGCGACGGCAAGCCCGTGCCCGCGCTCGCCACGAAGTTCGAGACCTCCGCCGACTACAAGACCGTCACCCTGACCCTGCGCACCGGCGTGAAGTTCTCCGACGGCGAGAAGTTCGACGCCGCAGCGGCCGTCAAGAGCCTGAACTACCTCAAGCAGGGCGCCCGCAGCGGCGAGGCCTACGCGAGCGTCGACAAGTTCGAGGCGGTCGGCGACGACACGGTGAAGATCGACCTGAAGGAGCGCGATGACACACTGCTCTACTTCATGGGCATCGGCCGCAGCTACATGATGGCGCCGAAGGCGATCGACGCGGGCACCCTCGCCAAGGAGCCGGTCGGTTCCGGTCCGTACACCCTCGCGTCCACGAGCGTGGCCGGCTCCGAGTACCACTTCACCAAGGTCAAGAACCACTGGGATGCCAAGCAGTTCCCCTTCGACCCGCTGGCCATCTACCCGATCCAGGACGCCACCGCGCGCGACAACGCGATGATGTCCGGCCAGATCAACGTCAACTACGCCGACGACACCGCCCTGCAGCAGGCCAAGCAGAACGGCTGGAACGTGGCGCAGAAGGTCTCCGGCTGGGTGGGCCTGCAGTTCACCGACCGGGCCGGCGAGAAGTTCAAGCCGCTCGGCGACGAGAAGGTGCGCCAGGCGCTCAATTATGCGTTCGACGGCGCCAGCATCCTCAAGTCCGTCGGCAACGGCGCGGGCAAGGTCTCGAACCAGGTGTTCCCGGCCGGGATGCCCGGCAACGTCACGTCGCTGAACTCGATGTACAAGTACAGCATCAGCAAGGCCAAGTCGCTGCTGGCCGAGGCCGGATACGCGGACGGGTTCTCGCTGCACCTGCCGATGTCGCAGGTCTTCCAGGTCTGGCAGCCGGTGGTCGACCAGACCTTCGGCCAGCTCGGCATCAAGGTCACCTGGGACGACATGCAGTACATGGACTACCAGAAGAACGCACCGACCTACCCGATGTTCGTCTCGTTCCTGTCGATGGACTCCAACCCGGTCGCGACCGTGCAGCGCATGATCAACCTGCCGCAGTGGTACAACCCGACCCCGCAGGTCGAGAAGTTCCCCGACGTGCAGGCCGCCGTGCAGAAGGTCCTGACCGCCAACCCGAGCGACCAGCTCAACCAGATCGAGGCGCTGAACAAGCTGGTCACCCAGAAGGCGTGGTTCTCGATCTGGTACCAGGCCGACAACAGCTACACCTCCACCTCGAACATCCGGATCACCCCGGTGGTCGGGATGATGTTCCCCACGCTGCGCCAGATCGCAGTCAAGTAGCCCAGCGCAGAACGACCCGCCGGGGGCGGGTCGCGCAGCCGGCGCGACCCGCCCCTCCCCCGCCCCCCGCTCCACCCGACCGGCAGGAACCCCGCACATGATCAGATTCACCGTCAAGAGGCTCGTCTCGGGCGTCATCCTCTTGCTGGCCGTCTCCATCGGCACCTTCTTCCTCGCCCACGCCGCGATCGGCGACCCGACCGCGGGCCTGCTCGGCAGCTCGGCGACCCCGGCCCAGCAGGCGGCCCTCGCCGCCAAGATCGGCACCGACCGGCCACTGCTCGTGCAGTTCTGGGACTGGGGCAGCCACGCGATCGTCGGCGACTTCGGCGACTCCTGGCGCAACTTCCAGCCGGTGAACGCGCAGATCGCCATCAAGCTCCCGGTGACGCTCTCCGTCGTCACCGCCGCGACCCTGCTCTCCGCACTCTTCGGCGGCCTGTTCGGCGTGCTCGCGGGCCTGCGTCCCGGCAGCGTCCTGGACAAGGTGATCAAGGCCGCGTCCGTCATCCTGTTCGCGCTTCCGGGCTTCTGGGTGAGCCTCGTGCTGGTGATCTGGTTCGCCGTCAACCTCAAATGGTTCCCCGCGGTCGGCTACGTGCAGCCGCAGGTGAGCGTCGACGGGTGGCTGCGCTCGATCACGCTGCCCGCGGTGGCGCTCTCGCTCGGGGCGATCGTCATGATCGCCGAGCAGCTGCGCAACGCGATCATCTCCACCGACAATCAGGACTTCGTCCGCACGCTGCGTTCGCGCGGCCTCTCGCAGCGGCGCGTCGTCGTGCACCTGGTGCGCAACGCGGCGCCGGCCTCCCTCACCGTGCTCGCGCTCATGTTCGTCGGCCTGCTCGGCGGCGCGATCGTGGTGGAGCAGATCTTCTCCCTGCCGGGGATCGGCGCCCTCA
>NZ_CAMFLC010000073.1 GCF_945957465.1 uncultured Leifsonia sp. | reverse complement strand
GTGCCGCTCTACAAGCCCAACAAGGGTCAGAGCTCGCGCGTCGAGTACCGCGCGATCGACTCCGCCGCCAACCCCTACCTCTCGTTCTCGCTGATGCTGGCCGCCGGCCTCAAAGGCATCGAGGAGCAGTACGAGCTGCCGCCGGAGGCCGAGGACAACGTCTGGGCCCTGTCGGACGCCGAGCGCCGGGCGCTCGGATACAACCAGCTGCCCGCAAGCCTCGACCACGCGATCTCCCTCATGGAGGACTCGGAGCTGGTCGCCGAGACGCTCGGCGAGCAGGTGTTCAACTACGTCCTCCTCAACAAGCGCAAGGAGTGGGCGGAGTATCGCGCCCAGGTCACTCCGTACGAGCTCCGCACCAACCTCGAGATCCTCTGATACGACGTCGTGACCCGCGAGCAGCTCTCCCTCACCGCGCTCGCGCGCGCCGGGTTCGTGGGGCTGAGCTCGGTGCGGGGGCAGCTGCAGGAGCTCGCTGAGCTGACCGGCTTCGAGGTCGACGACCTGCTTCCCGCACTGTCCGCCGCCGCCGATCCCGACAACGCGCTCGCGCTCGCTCTGCGGCTGCTGCGGCATGCGCCCGTGCAGACCGCCCGGTACGTGCCGTCGCGCAACGACGCCCGGCGCGTGCTGCGGGTGATCGGAGCCTCGGAGGGGGCGGCCGAGTTCTTCCTGCGCCGGCCGATCGAGCTGAGCGCGCTCGACTATCCGGTCTCCGCCCTGCCCACCGCGGACGAACTGCGCGCCGACCTGCTGGACTCGGTGGGCGCCGTCGACGGCGTGGCGGCCATCGAGGACGACGAGGCGCGTGTCGCGCTGCGCGTCCGTTACCGTCGCCGGCTCATCCAGATCGCCAGCTTCGATCTCGAACAGGACGACCCGGTCTCGGGCTTCGATGCGGTCGCCGCCGCCCTCTCCGACCTGGCGGCGGCCGCGCTGGAGGCCTCGCTCGCCGTCGCCCGGAAGCAGACGATCGGGTCTGGTCCGGGCCGCTTCCCGGAGGCCGAGGTCCGGGCCACTCCGTTCGCGATCATCGGCATGGGGAAAGCCGGTGCGCGCGAGCTCAACTATGTCAGCGACGTCGACGTCATCTACGTGACCGAGGGGGTCGAGCCCGCCGGGCTCAGCGCCGGTCGCGCGGTCGACATCGCGACGCGGCTGGCGATGCTGACGCAGCGCGGAATCCACGAACCGGCGATCGAGCCGGGGCTGTGGGAGGTCGACCCCAATCTGCGTCCGGAGGGCAAGGACGGCGCGCTGGTGCGCACGCTCGACTCGCACATCGCGTATTACGACCGGTGGGCGAAGGGCTGGGAGTTCCAGGCTCTGCTCAAGGCGCGCCCGCTCGCGGGCGACGTCGACCTCGGCGACCGCTACGTCGCGGCGCTCTCTCCCCGGGTGTGGGGCAGCGCATCGCGCGAGAATTTCGTGGAGTCGGTGCAGCGGATGCGCGAACGCGTCACCGACAACATCCCCGACGACGAGGTGCACTACCAGCTGAAGCTCGGGCCGGGCGGGCTGCGCGACGTGGAGTTCACGGTGCAGTTGCTGCAACTCGTGCACGGCCAGACCGACGAGCGGGTGCGCCAGCGCGACACGCTGTCCGCCCTCGCCGCCCTCGCCGCGCAGGGCTACATCGGCCGCGAGGAGGCCGCCGCGTTCTCGCAGGACTACCGCACCCTCCGGCTCATGGAGCACCGCCTCCAGCTGCGGCACCTGAGCCGCACCCACCTGATGCCGCGAGACGAAGGCGATGTGCGCGTCCTGGCGCGGGCGACCGGTCTCGCGACGAGCGCCGAGCAACTGCTCGTGCGCTGGAACGAGATCAAGCACCGGGTGCGCGGCCTGCACGAACGGCTGTTCTACCGTCCGCTGCTGAGTGCCGTGGCGGCGACGAACGCCGACAGCGGGCTCGCGGGCACCACGGCCGAGGGCGGCGCGGGACTCACCAGCGAACAGGCGGAGGCCCGTCTCGCCGCGATCGGGTTCCGAGACCCGCGGGGAGCGCTCGCGCACATCGCCGCTCTGACCGCCGGCGTCTCCCGCCGGGCGACCATCCAGCGTCACCTGCTGCCCGTCCTGCTGCAGTGGTTCGCCGCCGGCGCCGACCCCGATTACGGCCTGCTCACGTTCCGCAGGCTCAGCGAAGACCTGGGCTCGACGCACTGGTACCTGCGGATGCTGCGCGACTCGACCGGCGCCGCCGAACGGCTCACGCGTGTGCTGTCGGGCTCGCGCTTCGCCGGTGAGCTGCTCGGTCGCATCCCGGAGTCCGTCGCCTGGCTCGAGTCGGAGGAGGACCTGCGACCACGGAGCGCCGAGCTGCTGCACGAGGAGACCGCCGCGATCCTGGCGCGGCACGAGTCGGCGGCGACCGCTGCAGCCTCGCTGCGCGCCGTGCGCCGGCGCGAGGTGCTGCGGCTGGCATTCTCCGGCATCCTCGGGTTCTGCACGATCGAGGAGCTGGCCCGCGGTCTCACCGCCGTCACCGAGAACGTCATCGCCGGCGTCCTCGCGGCGATCCGCGCCGAACGCGGTGACGCCGAACAGCTCGAGTTCGGGATCATCGGCATGGGGCGGTTCGGTGGCCGCGAGCTCGGATTCGGCTCCGATGCCGATGTCATGTACGTCTTCCGGCCCCTCGCGGCCGATCAGGACGCCGCGCACAAGGCTGCGCTCGCCATCGTCGCCGAGCTGAACCGCCTCACCGAAGACAATCGTCTTCCGCTCGACCTCGACATCGGCCTGCGGCCCGAGGGCAAGAACGGGCCGGCGGTGCGCTCCCTGGAGGCCTACCGCGCGTACTACCGGCGCTGGTCGCTCACCTGGGAGGCCCAGGCGTTGCTGCGCGCCCGCGGCGTGGCCGGAGACGCCGCGCTGCTGGCCGATTTCGAGGCCGTCGCCGACGAGGTGCGCTACCCCGCGAGCATCGGCGAGCAGGAGGTCCGCGAGGTCAAGCGCATCAAGGCGCGCGTGGAGAACGAGCGGCTCCCTCAGGGGGCCGACCCGTCGAGGCATCTCAAGCTGGGCCGCGGCTCGCTGAGCGATGTGGAGTGGTTCGTGCAGCTGGTCCAGCTGCAGCACGCCGCGGCGATCCCCGCGCTACGCACGACCTCGACGCTGGAGGCGCTGGCGGTGGCGGTCGAGCACGGCTTCATCGACGCGGACGACGCCGCGAAGCTACAGGACGCGTGGCTCTTCGCCTCTCGGGCGCGCTCGGCGATGACGCTCTGGACCAACAAGACAGCCGACGTGCTCCCGTCGGACCGGGTGGCGCTCGAGGGGGTGGCCCGGCTCCTGGAGTATCCACCCGGGTCGGCGAGCCGGCTCGAGGAGGACTACCTCGCCGTCACCCGACGGGCACGGGCAGTCTTCGAGCGCTCGTTCTACGGCCTCCCGCAGCGGCCGGCGCCCACGGGCTGACGTCGTCCCGGGACTCCGTCGACGCGCTGCCGTCTGGGGGAGCGCCGCGCGTCAATCGATCACTACTCGCCGAGGCTGTCGATGAGAGCCGCGTACAACCGGTTGAATCGCAGCCGGTGCTCGTCCGTCTCGATCGGACTGAGCGGGAAGGTCACCCGTGCCCCGTACGACCACTCCGCGGTCACTGTGAAGTCGCCGGGCCACGGATCGAGCACGTCACGCCGGTAGGCGGAGTTCGCGTCGGAGATGGTGAGCTGTGTCAGCCCCGCTCGCGGCCGCGCGACGACGAGGGTCGTGACGTCATAGGGCGCGGTGCTGGCGCCGCTCGCGTCCGCGAACACGATGGTGCTGTCGGTGAACACGACGACCTTCGCCGAGAACACACCGCCGTCGTCGAGCCGGACGCCGGAGTCCAGATGTTCGATCGGCCGGAGCCCGACCGCGAGCGCGATGCCGCCGATGAAGTGCCCGAGCCACTCGGCGCGATCATCGGCGCGGATGCGCGCCCACGCCGGACCGGCCAGGCCACTGTCGATCTCGTCGAGAACGTCGTTCAGATCTCTGTCGCTCATGGATGCCTTCCTCGCGTCCGCTGCCACGACGGGCCGCAGCATCTACCGTAGCGACCTGCGACCGGGTGCGCATCGGACGCCGGAGGGGCCGCACCCCGACGGGATGCGGCCCCTCCACTGGTGCCTGCGGTCGTCAGACGCCGAAGTACAGCTCGTACTCGAACGGGTGCGGGCGCTGCGCGAGGGGCTTGATCTCCTTCTCGCGCTTGTACTCGATCCAGGTCTCGATGAGCTCCGGGGTGAACACGCCGCCCGCGGTGAGGAAGTCGTGGTCGGCCTCGAGAGCGTCGAGGGCCTCGCCCAGCGACGCCGGGACCTGCGGGATGTTCCTGGCCTCCTCGGGCGGGAGCTCGTAGAGGTCCTTGTCGACCGGCTCGTGCGGCTCGATGCGGTTCTTGATGCCGTCGAGGCCGGCCATGAGCTGGGCGGCGAACGCGAGGTAGGGGTTGCCCGAGGCGTCAGGCGCGCGGAACTCGATGCGCTTGGCCTTCGGGTTGGTGCCCGTGATCGGGATGCGGATCGACGCCGAGCGGTTGCCGGCCGAGTAGACCAGGTTGACCGGGGCCTCGAAGCCGGGGACCAGACGGTGGAAGGAGTTCACCGTCGGGTTCGTGAAGGCCAGCACCGCCGGGGCGTGCTTGAGGAGACCGCCGATGTACCAGCGCGCGATGTCCGACAGGCCGCCGTAGCCGGCCTCGTCGTAGAACAGCGGCTTGCCGTCGTTCCACAGCGACTGGTGGGTGTGCATGCCCGAGCCGTTGTCGCCGAAGAGCGGCTTCGGCATGAAGGTGGCGGTCTTGCCCCACTCGTTGGCGGTGTTCTTGACGATGTACTTGAACTTCAGGATGTCGTCCGCGGCGTGGACCATGGTGTCGAAGCGGTAGTTGATCTCCGCCTGGCCGCCGGTGCCGACCTCGTGGTGGGCGCGTTCGAGCACGAGGCCCGCCTCGATGAGCTTCAGCGAGATGTCGTCGCGCAGGTCGGCCTGCTTGTCGACAGGGCTCACCGGGAAGTAGCCGCCCTTGTAGGGGGTCTTGTTGCCGAGGTTGCCGCCCTCTTCCACGCGGCCCGAGTTCCAGGCGCCCTCTTCGGAGTCGACCGAGTAGAAGCTCGAGTTCTGCTTGACCTCGTAGCGCACGTCGTCGAAGATGTAGAACTCCGCCTCGGGAGCGAAGTACGCGGTGTCCGCGATGCCGGTCGAGGCGAGGTACTTCTCGGCCTTCTTGGCGACCTGGCGCGGGTCCTTCGCGTAGATCTCACCGTTGCGCGGGTTGTAGATGTCGAAGACCATGATGAGCGTGCGCTCGGCCCGGAACGGGTCGACGTAGGCGGTCGAGACGTCCGGGATGAGCTGCATGTCCGACTCGTGGATCGACGCGAAGCCGCGGATCGAAGAGCCGTCGAACAGCTGGCCCACCGAGAAGAACTCCTCGTCGACGGTCGCTGCGGGGATGTTGAAGTGCTGCTGCACACCGGGCAGGTCGGTGAAGCGGATATCAAGGAACTTGACGTCGGTGTCCTTGATGAACTTGAGCACCTCGGAAGAATCACGGAACATACGGAGGACTCCCAATGGCTTTGCGGTGAGGAACTGCGCCTGCAGCCCAAGCTACACGCTAGGGGGGCGCCGTTTCCCTCCGGTGACACAAATGTTTCCGGCATGTTACGCCGTGCCGGCCATGTCGGGGGCACGAGGCGGGGGAGGGCCTCGGAAAGCGTGCATGCCCGACCGCTACACTCGACGGGTGCCGCAGAACTCCCCGTCGTCCCGCTCGGGCGACATCGCGCCCAGTCGCTACCCGGGTGAACGACTCGGCCTGCCGGAGGCGGGCCCGCGCTCGATCGGGCGTCTCGGCCGCCGGCTCGGTGCGATCGTCGTCGACTGGGCTGTCGCCTCCCTGATCTCGCTGGGCTTCTTCCACTACGACCAGTGGGCGACGCTCGGCGTCTTCGCCCTGATGCAGATCGTCTTCATCCCCACGATCGGCGGCAGCATCGGCCACCGGGTGTTCGGGATGCGTGTGGTCGCGGTCGCGGGCGGATGGGTTGGCGTGTGGCGGCCGATCGTGCGGACCGTCCTGCTCTGCATCGTGATCCCCGCGCTCGTCTGGGATTCCGACCAGCGCGGATTCCACGACAAGGTGGCGGGCACGGTCCTCATCCGGGCCTGAACCCGCGCTGCGTGCGCGTCACGGCTACACTCCTGCCATGCGCGCCTCCGGCTTCACGCGCGATGTGCTGCGGTCGGATGCCGACGGCGCCCACCGCGTGACCTACACCGAGCTCTTCTTCGACCTGGTCTTCGTGTTCGCCGTCACGCAGGTCTCACACGTGCTTCTGCACGAGCAGTCCGGTCTGGCCCTCCTGCACGCCGTCATTCTGGCGATGGTGGTCTGGTGGGTGTGGATGTTCACGACCTGGGCCTCCAGCTGGCTGGACCCGGAGCGCGGAGCGGTGCGGACGCTCTTCGTGGCGTTGATGATGCTGGGGCTGCTGCTCGCCTCGGCGATCCCGGAGGCGTTCGGCGACCGTGCGGTGCTCTTCGCCGTGTGTCTCGTCCTCATGCAGCTGAGCAGGAGCGTCTTCACGCTCGTCGCGTTCCGCCAGGGCGGGGATCGGGAGCACGCCGCGAACTTCGTCCGCATCGTCCTCTGGCACGCCCTGGCGGGAGTCATCTGGATCGCGGGTGCGTTCCTGCCCGATCAGGCGAGACTCGTCGTCTGGGTGATCGCGCTCGTCGTCGACTACGTCGGCCCCCGGTTACGATTCTGGGTCCCGGGGATGGGTGGGTCGCAGCTCTCCAGCTGGAACATCTCCGGCGCGCATATGGCGGAGCGGGTGAGCCTCTTCCTGATCATCGCGCTCGGCGAGTCGATCGTGGTCACCGGGGCGGCGTTCTCCGCCGCCCCGCTCGACCTGGTCCACCTGGGAGCCTTCCTCGCGGCGTTCGCCGGCACCGTGCTGCTCTGGCTCCTCTACTTCTCGGACGCCCAACAGCGGGCCAGCGCGTACATCGAGAACGCATCGGAGCGGGGGAGGATCGCTCAGACGGCGTTCACGTACATCCCGTTGCTGCTCGTGCTCGGGATCGTGCTCTCGGCGGTCGCCGACGGTCTCGTCCTGCAGCGCCCGATCGGAACGCCCACGCCGTGGATGACGGGCCTGTCGTGCGGATCGGCGATCGTCTATCTGGTGGGGCTGCTGTTGTTCCGACGGGCGACCGGGATGCGCTGGTCGTCGACAGTCGTCGTCGGTGCCGTGGTGATCGCGGCGTTCTGGCCGGTGGCCGGACTTCTGCCCACCCCGGCGGTGGTGTGGACGGTCAACGTCGTGCTGGCCGCGGTGGTCGTCGCCGAGCACGTCCTCGACCGTCGTGCCGGCCGAGCGTCTGCCTGACCTCGCCGGGTCAGCGAGCGCGCTGAGCGCGGACCTTCATCGGGTCGATGCCCTTGGGGATCGGCATCGGGTTCTCGAGCGACTGCAGACGGTTGCTGATCGCCAGCACCTCGGCCTTGGTGAGCGTCGGCTTGATCTTGGCAAGCGTCCGCGGAATCTTGTGGAGCGGCACCGAATCGGCGTCGGGCCCGACCGAGATCGTGGTGACGGGGACGTTCGGCAGCACGCGGGTGACCTTGCGGCGCTCCTCGTCGACCATGCGCTGGGTGCGGGTCTTCGGACCCTCGCTGATGAGCACCACGCCGCCGCGGCCGGTGGCGCGGTAGACGGCGTCCTGCGTCTTGCCGTTGACCGCGATCGGCATCTCGGACCCGCGCCAGCTGCGCTTGAGCGAGCTGCGCAGCACGGCGCCGACGGCACCGGGCTGCCCTTCGATCTGGGAGTAGGCGGCGCGCTCGGCCCGGCGGCCGAGGATGATGAGGCCGACGAGCACGCCCGCGAGCACGCCCGCGACGATCCACAGCACCATCGTGAAGACGTTGCCGCCCGAGAGGAACAGGGCCAGGGCTATGCCGGCGAGGATGGGCAGGACGACGCCCAGAACGATGTACAGCACGGCGCGGTCGTCGTAGCGGCGGGTCATCT
Source organism: uncultured Leifsonia sp. (assembly GCF_945957465.1). Classification (GTDB taxonomy): domain Bacteria; phylum Actinomycetota; class Actinomycetes; order Actinomycetales; family Microbacteriaceae; genus Leifsonia. The sequence continues at coordinate 4,559 of NZ_CAMFLC010000073.1, read as the reverse complement.
GGAAGACCTGCCACATCTGCTTCAGCCGACCGGGCTCCTTGGTGGACTTGTCCTTGCGTGCCATAGTCACAAGGATACCGGCTCGCCCGACTCCCGGATGACCTGTTCACGGCCGGCGTAGCGCCGGCCGGGAGTCGTCGCCGCGGTGGTCAGGAGACGGCCTGCGCGAAGCCCGCCGATGCGTCCGCCAGGTGCTGCAGCTCGGCGGGAACCGGGCGTCCCTTGGCCTTCATCGACTGCGCCCAGAGCCGGCCTGCGCGGTACGACGACCGCACGAGCGGCCCGGAGAGCACACCGAGGAACCCGATCTCCTCCGCCTCCTGCTTGAGCTCGACGAACTCGTCGGGGTGCACCCAGCGCGCCACCGGGAGGTGCCGCGGGCTCGGCCGCAGGTACTGGGTGATCGTGATGATGTCGGTGCCGGCGTCGTGGAGGTCGCGCAGCGCCTGGCTGATCTCGGCGCGCTCCTCGCCCATCCCGAGGATGAGGTTGGACTTCGTGATCAGCCCGGCGGTGCGCCCCTGGGTGAGCACGTCCAGCGACCGCTCGTACCGGAACGCCGGGCGGATGCGCTTGAAGATGCGCGGGACGGTCTCGACGTTGTGCGCGAACACCTCCGGCTGCGCGGAGAACACCTCGCCGAGATACTCGGGGTCGCCGGAGAAGTCGGGCACAAGGATCTCGACGCCGGTGCCGGGGCTCTGCCGATGGATCTCGCGGATGGTCTCGGCGTAGAGCCACGACCCCTCGTCCTCGAGGTCGTCGCGGGCCACCCCGGTGACCGTCGAATAGCGCAGTCCCATCCGCGCCACGGACTCGGCGACGCGCCGCGGCTCGTCCCGGTCGAACTCGGCGGGCTTGCCGGTGTCGATCTGGCAGAAGTCGCAACGCCGGGTGCACTGCGAACCGCCGATGAGGAACGTCGCCTCGCGGTCCTCCCAGCACTCGTAGATGTTGGGGCAGCCGGCCTCCTGGCAGACCGTGTGCAGTTCCTCAGACTTCACCAGGTTCTGCAGCTGCCGGTACTCCGGGCCCATCTTGGCCTTGGTCTTGATCCAGGCGGGCTTGCGCTCGATCGGCGTCTGGGCGTTGCGGACCTCGAGCCGGAGGAGCTTGCGGCCCTCGACCGGCGCGCTCACGCGGCGACCTCCCGTGTGGTGGTCGCGCTCCGCTGAGTCGCCGCCGCCGGGCTGGACGACGGATCGGCCAGTGCCCGGTCGAGCGCGGCCTGCACCAGGGGAGCGACGTCCGTCGGCGTGACCGTGCGACCGAGAACGCGCGAGATGGTCGTGACGCCGGCGTCGCGGATGCCGCAGGCGACGATGGCGTCGTAGGCGTCCAGGCTGTTGGAGCAGTTGAGGGCGAAGCCGTGCATGGTCACGCCCTCCGCGACGCGGATGCCGATCGCGGCGATCTTCTCGTCGCGGCCGGGTCCGCCCGCCTCGGTCGCCTCGCCGCGCAGCCAGACGCCGGAGCGTCCCTCGACGCGGCGGCCGTCGACGCCGAGCCCGCGCAGCACGCCGATCAGGACGTCCTCCAGCCAGCGCACGTACCCGACGACGTCGATCGGCTCGGCGAGCCGCAGGATCGGGTAGCCCACGAGCTGGCCCGGTCCGTGCCACGTGATCTTCCCGCCGCGGTCCACGTCGACGACGGGGGTTCCGTCGGTCGGGCGCTCGTCCGGCGAGGTGCGCTTGCCCGCCGTGAAGACGGGTGCGTGCTCCAGCAACAGGATGGTGTCGGGAGCGCTGCCGGAGGCCACCGCGGCGTGGACGGAGCGCTGGCGCTGCAGCGCTTCGTCGTAGGGGATGTGGCGGGAGCCGACGCCGGAGACATCGAAGACGGTCATGCGAGCATCTTATGTGTACTCAGTACAAAAACTCGAACCGACCCGTGATCTCGTCGGCGAACTCCTTCACAGGGCTGCGTGCCGGCGGGCTTTCCACCGATTGTCGGTCTCCGCCGCTGTGTGCCTTCGACATGCGGATGAGATGGGGTATGAGCATCTTCACGCGCCGTCCGATCGACCCGGCCCGGCTGGCGGAGGCCCTGGCCTCCCGCCAAGGGTGGACGATCGAGCGGTGGCTGGAGGAGCCGGAGCGCCACCGGGGTGTCGTCCGGTGCGACGCGGGAGGCCCGGTGGTGCCCGCGCACCCTGCCGCGATGGAGGCTGGTGCGAGCGTGGCGCTCGTGGTCAGCGGTGGCGAGCTGAGCGGAGAGGCGCTGCTGACGATCGCGCTGCGCGACACGGAGGAGTTCCGCGCATCGGACGAACGGCGCTCGGCCGCGCGATCCGAGGCCGCGGACGTTGTGTCGGAGCACCTCCCGCGACGGCTCCGCGCACCGGTGTTGCGTCCGGCGCAGCTCCGCACGCACCGGATCGAGCTCGTCGAGCACCCCGCGGGAGGAACGCTCCACGAGCTGATGGCGCGCGATCCCGCGCTCGCCCCGGGGGAGGCCGTGACCGTGCTGGCCTCGGTCGCCCGCGGATTGGCGGACCTCCACGCCGGCGGCCGGGCGGGTGCGGCGCTCGGCACGCGCGACATCGGGTTCCGCGACGACGGCTGTCCGGTCCTGACGGGCGCGGTCGCGTTCCGGCCTCTCGACCATGCAGCAGCGCGGGCCGACATCGCCTCCTATGCCGCTCTCGCCACCAGGGTGTGCGCGGCCCTGAAGGGCGAACCGGCGGCGCTGCTGCTTGCCGCCGCGACCGCCGTCGGTCACCGATCGTGGGAGGACGTCACTCGAGCCGTACTGCAGGTTGCCGACCCCTGCGCGATCTCCTGGACGCCGGCAGCGACGCACGCGGAGCCCACCGCAGCGCCCCTCGGTCGGTCATCGGAACGGGACGCGACGGTGCTCCGGGGCTTCGTCCCCGCGTCGGCGGAGGCGATGCCGGGGGCCGGGCAGCTTCCCTTCGACCCGAGGCGGCACGATGACCATCTGTGGGACCCCGAAGCAACACTGTTGCGGAGCACGGTGCGCGCGTTGGCGCAGACGGCAGACGCGCCGAGCAGTGGCTCGATCGCACCGTCGGGTGGTCCCCGGCTGCCACAAGCGGGCGCAGCGACCGGCTCGGTAACGGACGGGGTGGCGGCGACGACGCGGGGCGGGCCCACACAGCGATCGCAGACGGCGCCGTCCCGCGGGCGGCCCCGTCCACCCTCTCGACGGACGTCCGATGGTACCGTCGGCGATCCGGCGAGGAACGATCGCGCGCTGGCGACCCTGGAGCGGCTGTTGAACGGCATCGGCGACCGCCCGGTCGGCCGTGCGCTCGACGCGGGACGCACCTGGATCGCTGAGCGACCTCTCCTGATCGGCGTCGCGGCGGTCCCGTTGCTGTGCGCTCTGCTGGCACTCCTCCTCATGCCATCGACGGATGAGGCGGACAGCAGCATGCTCGGACGAAGCAGTCCGGCCCTGCTCCGCGCAGGCGGAACAGGGCCGGACTGTGATCACTCGGAGCCTGTGACGTGGAGCTTGTGACGTGGAGCCTGTGACTCGGAGTCGATGCGACGACAGGCGTCGCGCGTGCGTCAGATGCCGAGGCTGCCCTCGAACGCGCCGCCCTCGAGGCGGTTCTTGACCGCGACGAGGAAGCGAGCGGCGTCCGCACCGTCGACGATGCGGTGGTCGTACGAGAGAGCCAGGTACACCGTCGAGCGGATGGCGATGGAGTCCGTGCCGTCGGCGGTGATGACGACCGGCTTCTTCGTGACGATTCCGGTGCCCAGGATCGCGACCTGCGGGAGGAAGACCACCGGCGTGTCGAACAGGGCGCCGCGCGAACCGGTGTTGGTGAGCGTGAACGTCCCGCCCGCCAGCTCGTCCGGCTTGAGGCGGTTGTCGCGCGTGCGCTCGGCCAGGTCGGCGATCTCGCGAGCGAGGCCCGCGATGTCGAGGTCGGAGGCGTTGCGGATCACCGGGGTCAGCAGACCGCGCTCCGTGTCGACCGCGATCGACATGTTCTCGTGGTCCGGGTAGACGATGCTGTCGCCGTCGACCGTCGCGTTGATGACCGGGTAGGCCTTCAGCGCCTCGGCGGCGGCGAGAGCGAAGAACGGCAGGAAGGAGAGCTTGGTGCCCGTCTTGGCGAGGAAGTCGCCCTTGACCTTGTCGCGGAGGGCGGCGACCTTGGTCACGTCCACCTCGACCACCGTGGTCAGCTGCGCGGTCGACTGCATCGAGACGACGGCGCGCTCCGCGACCACCTTGCGCAGACGCGTCATCTGCTGGGTCGTGCCGCGCAGCGGCGAGACCTCGACGACCGGCGCGGCCGCGGCCGGGGCCGCAGCGGCAGCCGCGGGAGCGGCGGCGGACAGGATGTCCTCCTTGCGGATGCGTCCGCCGACGCCGGTGCCGGTGACGGTGGACAGGTCGACGCCCTGCTCGCTCGCGAGCTTGCGGACGATCGGGGTGACGTAGCCGGCGTTGCCGGCGTGCGCGCCCGACGACGCGGCCGGAGCAGCGGCTGCCGGGGCCTCCGCGGCCGGAGCGGGAGCGGCGGCCGGAGCGGGAGCGGCGGCCGGAGCCGGAGCAGCGGCCGGAGCCGGAGC
>NZ_CAMFLC010000072.1 GCF_945957465.1 uncultured Leifsonia sp. | reverse complement strand
CGAAGCGCCTCAGCGGGGCTGGGAGTCTCCACTTCGGCAAGCACCGACAATAAACGCCGAGGGCTAAAGGAAAGCGAAGCGCCTTCCGGCGCTTAAAAGACTCGACGCCCGGTGGTGCGGCGATGCCTGCAACGCTCCCGGGTCGTCGAGTTATGCGTATAGCCTGCCTCAGGCTCGGCGGGAGCGCAAGGCTTTTGACGCAAGCCGTCCGCGACGGTTGGATGGTCTCATGGCAGAGAACACCAACGAGAAGCCCGAAGTCGACGCCCCCGAGGGCCCGGCTCCCACGTCGCTCGAGATCGTCGACATCGTCGAGGGCTCCGGTCCGGAGGCCCTCCCCGGTTCGAAGGTCGACGTGCACTATCTGGGCGTCGAGTACGAGTCCGGCGAGGAGTTCGATTCGTCGTGGAGCCGGGGTCAGTCCATCAACTTCCCGCTCAACAACCTGATCAAGGGCTGGCAGGACGGCATTCCCGGCATGAAGGTCGGCGGCCGTCGCAAGCTCACGGTTCCGCCGGCGCTCGCGTACGGCCCTGCTGGTGGCGGTCACCCGCTGTCGGGCAAGACCTTGATCTTCGTGATCGACCTGCTCGGCGTCAGCTGAGGTCGGTTCCTCACTCAGAAGGGCACGTATCCGTTGGATGCGTGCCCTTCCGGCGTTGCGGCGTGTTCAGAGAGCGGGCGGCTGCATGTGGGTGGGGATGGCGATCCGGTTCCAGATGTTGATCGTGCCGATCGCGAGGATCAGGTCGGCGTAGCCTTCTTCGCCGAATTCGGTGACGGCACGCTCGTAGAGGTCGTCGCTCACGCCGCCCTGGTGGATGAGGGTGACCGCTTCGGTGAGCTCGAGGGCGACGCGTTCGCGATGGCTGAACCACGGTGATTCGCGCCAGGCGGAGACGGCGAACGCTTTCCGCAGCGGGTAGCCGCTGTCGGTGAGGTCGACGGAGTGCATGTCGACGCAGTAGGTGCAGCCGTTGATCTGGGAGGCGCGGAGTTTGATCAGGTCGCCCAGCGGTGCTTCGACGGCGTTGCCCACGTAGCCGTCGAGGTTGATCACCTTGCGGTAGCCCTCGGGGGCGACGGCGGAGAGCTGGAGGCGTTCGGTCGGGGCGTGCCCGGTGGCGGTGGCGTGTTCTGCGGTGTCGGTCATGGCTCCACCGTAGAGGCGCTATTGGTGTGTTGTAAGCTCCAATTCGTGCGGTTCTGATCAGACCATTCGTGACGGGCGGGAGGCGCGCCGTGGAGATCCATGTCGCGATCGACGGCAGGGGCGACCGCGCCGAGCGCGTGTACCGGCACCTGCGCGACGCCGTCCTCGACGGCCGGTTGCGCCGCGGCGAGCGGTTGCCGGCGACGCGCGAGCTCGCGGCGCGGCTCGGCGTCTCGCGCAGCACCGTGTCGACCGCCTACGAGCGTCTGACCGCCGAGGGCTACCTGGTGGCCCGTGTCGGGTCCGGCACCTTCGTCGCGCTCCCTGCGGCCGTGGCCGCGGCAGCTTCGGCGCGCGCAGCCTCGGCCTCCCGCAGCGGAGGTGCTGCGCTCCCGGCGCCCGCGTGGCGGGGTCTGCCGGACCCGCTCTGGTCGGAGCCTCGCGCCATCGCGTACGACTTCAGCGTCGGGTCACCGGATCCCGCGCTCTTCCCGGGCGACGCCTGGCGTCGCAGCGTGGCCGCGGCGTTGCGCGGGCCCGCCCTGCGCCGCGCGCACTACGCCGATCCGTCCGGTCTCGAGCGCCTGCGCGCCGGTATCGCACGTCACCTCGGGCTGTCACGGTCGGTCGTGGCGACTCCCGACAGCGTCGTGGTCACGAGCGGGGCGCAGCAGGCGTTCGACCTGCTCGGTCGCACGCTGCTGCGGCCGGGCGACACGGTCGCCGTGGAGGATCCCGGCTACCCGCCGGTGCGGCAGCTGCTGGAGCAGCTCGGCGCCCGGGTGGTGCCGGTGCCGGTCGACGAGCACGGCCTGCTGGTCGACCGGCTGCCGCCCGCGCGGTTGGTGTACGTGACGCCGTCGCACCAGTTCCCGCTCGGGGGAGTGCTGTCGCTGGAGCGGCGCATGGCGCTGCTCGACTGGGCGCGCAGCCACGACGCCGTCGTGATCGAGGACGACTACGACAGCGAGTTCCGCTTCGGCGCCCGCGCGCTCGATCCGTTGCAGCGGCTCGACGGCGACGGCCGCGTCGTCTATGTCGGGACCTTCTCCAAGACGATGCTCCCCGGTCTTCGTCTCGGGTTCGTGGTGGCGCCACCGTCTCTGGTGCCCGCGCTGCGGAGCGCCAAACGGCTGACCGACTGGCACAACGACGTCGTCACGCAGACCGCGATGGCGAGCCTGCTCGACTCCGGTGCGTTCGCGTCGCACGTGCGCAGGGCGAGCCGCGCGTACGAGGAGCGGCACGCGCGGGTCGGTGCGGAGGCGGCGGCCCTGCTGGGTGGCCGGCTGGATGTCGTGCCCTCGGCGGCAGGGCTGCACCTGGCGCTGCTGCCCCGCGATCGCGAGCTGTTCGACTCCACCCGGGTGGCGGAGGCTGCGGCGATCGCCGGGGTGGCCGTCCAGCCGCTGCCGCGTTTCGCGCTGACGCCGGGCTGGGAGGGCCTGCTGCTGGGATTCGGCTCGATCGCCGCAGACGACATCCCCGACGGCATGCGGCTGTTGGCGGAGGCGGTCGGCCGCACCCACAGCGGATAGCCGCCGACCGCCTCGGACCGGAGGTCGTCAGATCGCGGACCAGCCGCCGTCGGAGGCGAGCACGACACCGGAGATGTTGGCCGAGTCGTCGCTCAGCAGCCAGGTGATCGCCGCGGCGAGTTGCTCCGGCTCGGCCACCGGCGGCACGTTGGTCTGCATGATCGGGCCGAGACGCTCGCCGGCCAGCTGCGACTTGAAGGAGCCGTCGACGTTCGTGACCACGCCGCCGGGTGCGACGGCGTTGGTCCGGATGCCGTTCGGCGCGTAGAACACGCTCGTGCTCTTGGTGAGTCCGATCACGGCGTGCTTGGAGGCGGTGTAGGCCGCACCGGCGGCGGACCCGCGGATCCCGGCCTCCGACGACACGTTGACGATCGCACCGCTCCCGGCCTCGATCATGAGCGGGAGAACGGCGCGGCTCAGGCGCATGATGGCGGTGACGTTGACCGTGAACACGCGGTCCCAGGTGGCGTCGTCGACTTCGGCGGCCGGGAGGAAGCCGTCCATGATGCCGGCGATGTTGGCGAGCGCGTCGACGCGGCCGCCCGCGGACTCCAGGATCGCCGCGATGGTCTCCGCACTGGAGACGTCGCCCGCGACCGTCACGAGATCGAGCCCCGGGTTGTCCTCGACGAGTGCGGTGAGTCGCTCTGCTGAGATGTCGCTGGCGACGACCCGCGCGCCCTCGGAGGCGAGGCGGAGCGCTGTCGCCTTGCCGATGCCGGAGCCCGCTCCGGTGACGATCGCGGTCTTGCCGGCGAAGCGGCCGGTTCCATTGCTGCTCATACTGCTGTACTCCTTGACTGTCGATGACATCGTCGGCGCTCGAACAAGCGTCGCAGTATTTATAACACTCAGTGCCACAATGGAGACCATGAGTTCGCTGGAAGCCGAGACCACCCCGCGCCGGCGCGGCCGGCCCGCCGACGTCGACCCCGACCGGGTCGCGCTGCTCGCCCTGCGCCACTTCGCCGAGCACGGCTACGACACGACGACGATGGACGAGATCGCCGCGATCGCCGGGATCGGCCGGCGCACACTGTTCCGCTACTTCCCGTCGAAGCCCGACCTGGTCTGGGGCGGCCTGGAGCCCGTGGTCGGGCGGATGCGCGGGGTCCTCGAGACCGCTCCGCCCGACGAGTCCGCACGCGATGTGATCGCGCGCGCCATGGCCGAGTCGCTCGACCTCGACGCCGAGCACATCGAGGCGACCCGGCTGCGCCTGCGGCTGATGGCCTCCGATCCCACCCTGATCGGCTTCGGCGTCACCCGGCTGGGCGCGAACCGCGACATCCTCGCCGAGTTCATCGCCCGTCGGCTGGGTGTGCCGAGCGACTCGCTGCGCGCGCAGGTGCTCGCGGACGCGATCAGCTCGGCGAACTTCTCGGCACTGCTGTGGTGGGCGACGCGGACGACGGACGACGACCCGGCGGCGACCGCCGTCGCGGCGCTCGACGAGGTGCTGCGCGGGCTGCCGGACTGAGCGCCGTCCCGGCCGCGGGCGCCGTGCGGGTCAGCCGTTCGGAACGCTGCCCGCCCGCCCGCCCGCCCGCCGCGGCGCGGTTGAGGGCCCGGCTCTCTGGTAGACTCTTCAGGTTGCCGTCCAACGGCCGCGGATAAAGAGAGCCCAGGCACACGGCCCCGGGCACCGCGCAACGAGAGAAAGGGGATCCCCTCTATGGCACTGGATGCAGAGACCAAGAAGGCGATCATCGACGAGTACGCGACCCACCCCGGTGACACCGGATCCCCCGAGGTTCAGGTCGCCATCCTGACCAAGCGGATCAAGGACCTCACCGAGCACCTCAAGGAGCACAAGCACGACCACCACTCGCGTCGTGGGCTGCTCCTCCTGGTCGGTCAGCGTCGCCGCCTCCTCGGCTACCTGTCGGACATCGACATCAACCGCTACCGTGCGCTCATCGAGCGCCTGGGGCTGCGTCGATAACGACAGCGTCGAGAACGCGGGTTCGATCGACACCGCGATCTTCTTGCGAACGGGCCGTCACCTCCGGGTGGCGGCCCGTTTCGCGTGTGCGCAACATTCGTGACGAATCACGGGATTCGTGCCACGAATCGCGACATTCGTCACGAAGGTCATGCACACTGCACGACCTCAGCCATCGGCGTTCCGTGTGACGCGTCGTGCGGCCACCATCCGGTCGACCAGCGTGGCGGCGACGAGCGCCCCGGCGACCAGCGCGATCGCGACCGTCACGCCCCCCAGGCCGATGACGGGGGAGGCCAGCGGGGCGGCCAGCACCAGCAGCACGGCGAGACCTGTCTTCAGCGGCCTGATGACGACCTCCGGAACCAGCGGGGCATGCAGCAGATAGAGCATGATCAGGAACACCGCCACCGGCACTGCGACGGCGTACTCGACGGCCAGATCCGAGACGTGCGCGTGTTCGGCGCCGCGCTGCACCGCGACCTCCAGCCCGGCACCGAGCGCGGCCAGGGAGGCGAACACGAAGTAGTGGCCGTACCCCCAGTAGAACGACCTCTGGCGATTCGTCTGCAGGCCTTCGGCCGCGGGCTCCAGGAAGTACAGCCACCACAGAGCGAAGAGCAGCACCAGCCCGGCCGCAGCGATCACCACCAGGGCCGGTGAGACGCCGTGGGCAGCCAGCCCGCCCTGCACGCCGATCGCCGAGGCCGAGACCGACTCGCCGAGCACGATGATGGTGAACAGTCCGTAACGCTCGGCGATGTGGTGCGGGTGCCACGACGTCATCCCCGGCCGTTCGGCCCAGACCGGCACGAGCAGCTCCAGAAGAGCCGCGAGCACGAAGGTCCCGAGCTTCCACCCGACGGGGAGGAAGCCCCACGCGACCCACAGTACCTGGACGGCGGCGATGCCGACGGCGTACCGGGTCGCTGTCGCTCGACCGTCCGGATGCTCGATCGCCGCCCGCACCCACTGGGCGACCATCGCCAGCCGCATGATCACGTAGCCGATGATGATGGCGGTGAAATCCGCGAGCTCGAACGCACCGGGCACCCCGGCCGCCAGCACCAGGACGCCGCCCATCTGCAGCAGCGTCATCAGCCGGTACGGCACGTCGTCGGTGTCGTACGCGGAGGCGAACCAGGTGAAGTTCATCCACGCCCACCAGATGGCGAAGAACACCATCAGATAGGGCCCGAGCTTCTCCAGGATGTGCCCGTGCTCGCCGGCGCGCGCGAGCTGCGCCGACACCTGGGCGATCGCGACGACGAACGTGAGGTCGAAGAGCAGTTCGAGCGGGCTGGAGACGCGGTGCTGCTCATCGGTCGAGCGTCCGGACATCGGGATGCGGAAGGCGATGCTCATGTGCGCAAGCATAGGAGGATGCGCCATCGCCTCCTCCTCGCCGTCACCGGGCTCTACCTGCTCGCCGTCGCCTGGATCACGCTGAACCCGATCCCCGGGGATCCGAAGCGCAATGCTTTCCTGGAGGGGCTGCTCGCGTCGTTCGCCGCGACTCCGCTGCTCGCCTGGATCGGCTACGACGTCGTCGAGTTCACCGCCAACATTGTCCTGTTCGTGCCGATGGGGGTGCTGCTCGCCGTGCTCTTCGGCCGCGGCCGCCGCTGGCTCGCCGTCTCGCTCGGCATCGCGGCGTCGCTGGTGATCGAGTTCGTCCAGCTGTTCGAGCCGGCGCGCGTGAGCGACGCGAGGGACATCGTCGCGAACAGCCTCGGGACGATCATCGGGGTCGCTCTCGTGGTGATCGCGGGGGGGCGCCGGTCGCGCCCGGATGCGGCGCCCTCCCGCAGCTCGTAGCCGCCGCGACCGTCAGGCCAGCCCGAACGCCTCCAGCTCGCTGTCGTCGAGCATCCGGGAGCGGATCAGGAAGCGCTTGCCCTCGGGAGCCTCCACAGAGAACCCGCTGCCGCGGCCGTCGACGAGGTCGATCGTGAGGTGGGTGTACTTCCAGTACTCGAACTGCGACGCCGACATGTGGACCCGCACCGGCTCGATCCCGTCGACCTCCAACGTGCCCAGCAGCACGTCGGAAGCCCCGAGCCGGAACATCCCGACCGGGTAGCACATCGGCGAGGAGCCGTCGCAGCAGCCGCCGGACTGGTGGAACATGAGCGGACCGTGGTGCTCCGCCAGCCGCTGCAGCATCCGCGCAGCGGCCGGCGAGACGCCCACGCGTGACCTCACGCGCTCCATCGGCCTAGAAGAAGCCCATCGGGCCGTCGGCGTACGACACCAGCAGGTTCTTGGTCTGCTGGTAGTGGTCGAGCATCATCCGGTGGTTCTCCCGGCCGATGCCCGACTGCTTGTAGCCGCCGAACGCCGCGTGCGCCGGGTACTGGTGGTAGGTGTTCGACCAGACGCGACCGGCCTCGATGGCCCGGCCTGCGCGGTACAGCCGGGACCCGTCGCGGCTCCACACGCCGGCCCCCAGGCCGTAGAGCGTGTCGTTCGCCGTGACGATGGCGTCATCGAAATCCGTGAAGCTCGTGAGGGCGAGCACCGGGCCGAAGATCTCCTCCTGGAAGATCCGCATCGAGTTGTTCCCTTCGAAGACGGTCGGCTGCACGTAGTAGCCGCCGGCGAGGTCGCCGCCGAGGTCGGCGCGCTCGCCGCCGATCAGGAGTTTCGCGCCCTCCTTCTTGCCGATATCCATGTACGAGAGGATCTTCTCCAACTGGTCGTTGGAGGCCTGCGCGCCGATCATCGTCGACACGTCGAGCGGGTTGCCCTGCTTGATCCGCTTGACGCGCTCGAGCCCATCGGCCACGAAGCCGTCGTAGATGGACCGCTGCACGAGCGCCCGCGACGGGCACGTGCACACCTCGCCCTGGTTGAGCGCGAAGAACGAGAAGCCCTCCAGCGCCTTGTCGTAGAACGAGTCCTTGGCGGCGGCGACGTCCTCGAAGAAGATGTTGGGGCTCTTGCCGCCGAGCTCCAGCGTCACGGGGATGAGGTTCTCGCTGGCGTACTGCATGATCAGGCGGCCGGTCGTCGTCTCCCCGGTGAACGCCACCTTGCGGATCCGCGGGTGCGATGCGAGTGGCGCTCCGGCCTCGAAGCCGAACCCGTTGACGATGTTGAGGACGCCGTCCGGGAGCAGGTCGCGGATGAGGTCGAGCCAGATGTGGATGGAGGCGGGTGTCTGTTCCGCGGGCTTGAGGACGACGCAGTTGCCCGCCGCCAGCGCGGGCGCGAGCTTCCAGGTCGCCATCAGGATCGGGAAGTTCCAGGGGATGATCTGCCCGACCACGCCGAGCGGCTCGTGGAAGTGGTACGCGATGGTGTCGTGGTCGAGCTCGCTGATGCCGCCCTCCTGAGCCCGGATCGCCCCGGCGAAGTAGCGGAAGTGGTCGATCGCGAGCGGGATGTCCGCAGCGAGGGTCTCGCGAACCGGCTTGCCGTTCTCCCAGGTCTCGGCGACCGCGAGCAGCTCCAGATTGGCCTCCATCCGGTCCGCGATGCGGGTGAGCAGAAGCGCGCGTTCGGCGACGGAGGTCGCGCTCCACTCGGGGAAGGCCGCCCAGGCGGCGTCGACCGCGCGGTCGACATCCGCCGCCGTTCCCCGGGCGATCTCGGTGAACGGTCTGCCGGTGACGGGGGTGACGTCTTCGAAGTACTGACCGCCGGCCGGCGCGACGTACCGCCCGCCGATGTAGTGGTCGTACCGGGTGGCGAAGCTCACAACGGATCCCGCCGTTCCGGGCTGGGCGTAGACGCTCGGCTTCTCCGTCGTGGCCGTGCTCTCGGCGGCCGTCTCGGAGGTCTGTTCCGGGCTCAGAGTCATACGAGTCTCCTTCGACTGGTACGGGCGTGCGCCCACCGCACGCCTCTGGTCCCGGAGGCTACGCAGCGGGAGGTTGCATCCGGTTGCGAGCAGCCGTCGCCGTCAGGACTCGAGGGCCAGCAGCCGCGCCACCACCTGCGCCCGTCGCGGGGAGTGCGGCGGCAGCGCGTGCAGCGCCGCCCGCCAGATGTCCGCGTCGGCGGCGCCGCGCTCGGTCTCGCCCCAGGCGATCAGGAGGTCGGCGGAGCCCGACTCCAACAGCGCCTCGCGCAGCCGCGCGACGACCTCGTCGCGCAGTTCTTCGATGCCCGGAGCGTCCGACCCGGGCAGCAGACCGCCGCCGTAGGACGCGATCGCAGCCCGGTGAGCGCCGCGGCGCTGGAGGTCGAGCACGGCGCCGAGGTCGGTCTCGAGCGGTGCCGCCAGCCGGTAGGGGCGCGCCAGCGGGCCGAGCTCGGGGGCGATCGCGGCGATCGCCTTGCGCAGCCGCACGATCTCGGCCCGCACCGTCACCGTGCTCGACGGGTCGCCGTAGACCAGCTCGGCGAGCCGTTCGGCCGACAGTCCGTCGCGGTGCCACGACAGCAGCGCCAGCAGCTCGCTGTGACGTGCGCTCAGCGTGCCCCTGCGCCCGTCGGCGCCGGAGAGTTCGCCGGTGTCCCGTCCCAGAACGCGCAGCGCGGCGATGGCGGGCCGGGCCCGCTCGCGGTGCGGACCGGCCGCGGTGCGTGCCGCGCGCAGCCGCTCGATCAGCAGCTCCCGCTCGACGGCCGCGGCGGTCGCCTCGAGCAGCGGCAGCACGTGCGCCTCCGCGACCTGGTCTCCGCCGGTCACGTCGATGACGCCGATGATCTCGCCGGATTCCGGGTCGCGGACCGGCACGGCGGTGCAGCTCCACGGCTTCACGTCTTCCGCGTAGTGCTCGGCGCCGCGGATCTGCACCCCGTCGCCGATGGCCAAGGCAGTGCCCGGCGCGGACGTGCCGACGTCGCCCTCCGCCCAGGCGGCCCCCGGGACGAAGAGCATCGACTCCGCCCTCCGCCGGAGCACCGGGTCGCCCTCCACCCACAGCAACCGGCCGCGCGCGTCACCCACGGCGACCACGACCCGGCTGTCCGGTTCGGCGTCGCGCACCAGCAGCTGCCGGATCACCGGCAACGCCGCCGCGATCGGATGCGAGCGCCGCGCGTCCTCGAGACCGGGGCCGTCGAGCACCAGGGGTGCGGCGACGCCCGGGTCGAGCCGCGCCTGCTCGGCGCGGCGCCAGGAGGCGTCGACCACCGGCCGCAGGCCAGGGTGGTGACCGGCGATCGCGTCGACGGCGTCGTCCATGCGCTGTATCGTACGCGGTGCGCACCGGCCTGAGTACGGTGGAACGATGCGCACGATCGTCAAGGAACGCCCCGACGCGCCGGAACACTTCTTCGAGGCGGAGGCTGCGGGCCTGCGCTGGCTGGGCGAAGCCGCACGGCGCGGCGGCGCCCGCGTCGTGCGCGTCGCCGGCGTCGGCCCTGGCCGAATTGAGCTGGAGCGGGTGGAGCAGACTCGGCCGACCGCGGCCGCGGCGCGTGGGTTCGGAGTTGCGCTCGCCGCCACGCATGCGGCGGGCGCGCTCGCGTTCGGCGCACCGCCCGACGGCTGGGGAGGCCCGCTCTTCATCGGCAGGCGGCCGCTTCCGGTGGCGCACGAGGTGAGCTGGGGCCGGTTCTACGCGCGCGACCGTGTGCGTCCCTACCTCGATCCTGCGGTGCAGGCCGGGAACCTCGGCGCGCGGCAGCGCGCCGTCGTGGAGGACGCGCTCGAACGGGTCGAGGCGGGCGAGTTCGACGACGACGAGCCTCCCGCGCGCCTGCACGGCGACCTCTGGACCGGCAACGTGCTCTGGTCGCCGGACGGCGTCGTCCTCATCGACCCGGCGGCCCACGGCGGCCACCGGGAGACCGACCTGGCGATGCTCGCCCTGTTCGGGGCGCCGTACCTCGACGACATCCTCACGGCGTACGGCCGCGCGCGCCCGCTCCGGCCGGGCTGGCGGGAGCGCATCCCGCTGCACCAGCTGCATCCGCTCGCCGTGCACGCCGCCGGTCACGGGCCGTCCTACGGCGAGGCGCTGGCGGAGGCCGCACGGGCGACTCTCGCGCTCTGATCGGCCGAATTCCGGCGCTTCGGCCGGTGCGACTGATAGGATTCTGCTGGTCGGCCGAACGCCGGCCGATGGAGCAGGCTGGCAGGAGCTGGTCCTCGGTGGTGGTATCCGGATGCCCCGGTGCGGATGAGCACGGGAACGCAACCGTGTATTTCTACTGATGGCCAGACGGGCTCAGCCCACGCACCCGCATGGGATGCCGCGTACACGGACAGCCGTGTCGAACTGCCTGCTCGCTCCGAGTCCGCCGCGCACTCCGCGCGGGTGGGCACTGTGGAGTCGCGCCCAGACGGGGCTGCGACGTTAAACAAAGGAGAAAGACCTCTTGGAAGGTCCCGAAATCAAGTTCGCCGAAGCCGTCCTCGACAATGGACGCTTCGGCACCCGCACCGTCCGGTTCGAGACCGGACGCCTCGCCCAGCAGGCGCAGGGAGCCGTCGCCGCCTACCTCGACGAGGAGACCATGCTGCTGAGCGCGACGAGCGCCAGCAAGCACCCGAAGGACAACTTCGACTTCTTCCCGCTGACCGTCGACGTCGAGGAGCGCTCGTACGCCGCCGGCAAGATCCCTGGCTCGTTCTTCCGTCGTGAGGGCCGCCCCTCGACCGAGGCGATCCTGGTCTGCCGCCTGATCGACCGCCCGCTGCGCCCGTCGTTCGTCGACGGCCTCCGCAACGAGGTCCAGATCGTCATCACCGTCCTCAGCATCGCGCCGGACGAGTTCTACGACGCTCTGGCCATCAACGCGGCCAGCGCCTCCACCCAGATCTCCGGCCTGCCGTTCTCCGGCCCGATCGCCGGTGTGCGCCTCGCGCTCATCCCCGGCAACGGCCAGCACGAAGACCAGTGGATCGCGTTCCCGAAGGCCTCCCAGCTCGAGGAGGCCGTTTTCGACCTGGTCGTCGCCGGCCGCGTCCTCACCAACGACGACGGCTCCGAGGGCGACGTCGCGATCATGATGGTCGAGGCGGAGGCCACCGAGGGCAGCTGGAACCTCATCCAGGGCGGCGCCGTCAAGCCGAACGAGGAGGTCGTCGCCCAGGGCCTGGAGGCGGCCAAGCCGTTCATCCGGCAGCTGGTGGGTGCGCAGAACGTGCTCGCGCAGCAGTCCGCCAAGGCGATCGCCGACTACCCGGTGTTCCTGCCCTACTCGCAGGAGACCTACGACAACGTCGCGGGCCTGGCCTACGACGAGCTGGTGAACGTCTACCAGATCGCCGACAAGATCGAGCGCCAGAACGCCGACGACGCCCTCAAGGAGCGCGTCAAGGTCGCCCTCACCGAGAAGGTGGAGGCGGGCGTCGTGCCCGCGGAGACGCTGGAGCAGTTCTCCGCCGCCTACAAGTCGGTGTCCAAAGTGGTCATGCGCGGCCGTGTGCTGCGCGAGGGCATCCGCATCGACGGGCGCGGCCTGACCGACATCCGTCCGCTCGACGCCGAGGTGCAGGTCATCCCGCGCGTCCACGGTTCGGCGATCTTCCAGCGCGGCGAGACCCAGATCCTGGGCGTCACCACGCTGAACATGCTCAAGATGGAGCAGCAGATCGACTCGCTGTCGCCCGTCACCAAGAAGCGCTACCTGCACCACTACAACTTCCCGCCGTACTCGACCGGTGAGACCGGTCGCGTCGGTTCGCCGAAGCGTCGCGAGATCGGGCACGGCTTCCTGGCCGAGCGCGCGCTCGTGCCGGTGCTGCCCAGCCGCGACGAGTTCCCGTACGCGATCCGCCAGGTGTCCGAGGCTCTCGGCTCCAACGGTTCGACCTCCATGGGCTCGGTCTGCGCGTCGACCCTGTCGCTGCTCAACGCCGGTGTGCCGCTGCGCGCCCCGGTCGCCGGTATCGCGATGGGCCTGATCTCCGACGTCGTCGACGGTGAGACCCGCTACGCGGCGCTCACCGACATCCTGGGCGCGGAGGACGCGCTCGGCGACATGGACTTCAAGGTCGCCGGCACCAGCGAGTTCGTCACCGCGATCCAGCTCGACACCAAGCTCGACGGCATCCCGTCGTCGGTGCTGGCCGGCGCGCTCAAGCAGGCGAAGGATGCTCGCACGACCATCCTCAGCGTGCTGAACGCCGCGATCGACACCCCCGACGAGATGGCCCCGACCGCGCCGCGCGTGATCTCGGTCCAGATCCCGGTGGACAAGATCGGCGAGCTGATCGGCCCGAAGGGCAAGACGATCAACGCGATCCAGG
>NZ_CAMFLC010000071.1 GCF_945957465.1 uncultured Leifsonia sp. | reverse complement strand
GGCGCGTAGACGCCCCCATTCCGCGGGTTTAGGGGCGATAAGACGCCCCTCGGGCGGCATGCGCGGGGGCGCAGCCCGTGAGGCGGAGGCCTCTGCACCGCGAGGGGCGCGTAGACGCCCCCATTCCGCGGGTTTAGGGGCGTTAAGACGCCCCTCGGGTGGCATGCGGAGAGGCTCAGGCCGTGAGGCGGAGGCCTCTGCACCGCGAGGGGCGGGTAAACGCCCCCATTCCGCGGGTTTAGGGGCGTTAAGACGCCCCTCGGGTGGCATGCGCCGCGGCCCAGGCGATGAGGCGGAGGCCTCCAACTCGAAAGGCGCGTAAACGCCCCTATTCCGCGGTTTTAGGGGCGTTAAGGCGCCCCTCGGCGTGGCGCGCGGGCGCGGCGGGCGGAGGCTCAGTCGATGAGGCCGAGGGCGGAGAGGCGCGCGAGCACAGCGCGGCCGGCCGGCGGGCAGCGGTCGGCGTCGGCCGTGGTCACCCAGTGCAGTGCACCCACCTCGGCCGACGGCGCGGGATCCGCGTCGGTCTCGGCGCGGAACACGGCCATGTGCACCATCCGGCCGTCCGGTTCGCCGTGCGCCTGCGTGCGCACCTCGAACAGTTCGTCGAGGCCGGCGGGATCGAGCGTCAGCGAGACCTCCTCGTGAGCCTCGCGAGCCGCGGCCTCGGCGGCGGTCTCACCCGCGTCGATCTTGCCGCCCGGCATGTAGTAGACGTCGCGTCCGCGAGCGGTGACCATGAGCACCCGCCGCTCGCGCACGAGCGCGACCGCGGACACCGAGAGGGGAGGCAACGTCATGCGTCCACGCTACCGACCTGTGCAGGCACCGGACGCCCCTGCCAAGCTGAGGGGATGATCATGGCAGACGACGCTCGCCGGTTCGTCGACCAGTGGGTCGCCGACTGGAACGCTCACGACCTCGACGCCCTCCTCTCCCACTATGCCGACGACGTCGTCTTCACGTCGCCGCTGGCCGCGCGCTTGCTGCCGGGCAGTGACGGCGTCGCTCGAGGCAAGGACGCGCTGCGCAGCTACTGGACGGCCGGGCTGGCCGCCCTCCCCGACCTGCGATTCGAGGTGCTCGAGCACTACGTCGGCGCGAGCACCATCGTGATCCGCTACCGCAATCAGAGCGGCGGGGTCGTCTGCGAGGTGCTCGAGTTCGACCGAGAGCTCGTCACCCGCGGGCACGGAACGTACCTGGCGGGCTGACTGCACGGCCCCGGCGGGCGGCGCACCCGGCTCGTGCCGGGCGCGCCGTCGGCCGAAGGGCGACTACTCCTGGATGAACGCCAGGATGTCCGGGTTGATGACGTCGGCGTGGGTCGTCAGCATCCCGTGCGGGAACCCCTCGTAGATCTTGAGCGTGGCGTTCGGGAGGAGCTCGGCCTGCTTCAGCGACGCATCCTTGTAGGGCACGATCTGGTCGTCGTCGCCCTGCAAGACCAGCACCGGCACCGAGATCGCCTTCAGGTCCTCCGTCTGGTCCGTCTCGGAGAAGGCCTTGATGCCCTCGTAGTGCGCGAGAGCGCTGCCCATCATCCCCTGACGCCACCAGTTGGCGACGACCGGTTCGGAGACGCTGGCTCCCGGCCGGTTGAACCCGTAGAACGGGCCGGAGGCCACGGCCTGGAAGAAGTCGGCACGGTTGGCGGCGAGCGCGTTGCGGAAGTCGTCGAACACCGAGATCGGCAAGCCCTCCGGATTGGCGTCCGTCTGCAGCATCAGCGGCGGCACCGCGGCGACCAGGACCGCTTTGGCGACGCGCCCCTGCGGTTCTCCGTACCGGGCGACATAGCGTGCGACCTGTCCGCCTCCGGTCGAGTGCCCGATGTGGACCGCGTTGCGCAGGTCGAGGTGCTCGACGACGGCCGACACGTCGCCGGCGTAGTGGTCCATGTCGTGACCGGTGCCGATCTGCGACGACCGGCCGTGACCACGCCGGTCGCTGGCGATCACCCGATAGCCCTTCGCGAGGAAGTACAGCATCTGGGCGTCCCAGTCGTCGGCGGACAGCGGCCAGCCATGGTGGAACACGATGGGCTGTGCGTCCGGGCTTCCCCAGTCCTTGTAGTAGATTTCTGCGCCGTCATCGGTGGTCACGAAAGCCATCTCAGTCTCCAGGTCCAGGTCGCACCGAGCAGCGCGGCACGACGCGTCGATTGCTCTGCCAACCCGCACAGCGTCTCGCGACTCCTCTGCTCCTGTCTAGGACCTCCGTCGATGCGCGCACGCGAGCGGCATGGCATGATCGGCACGTGACCGGGCGAACGATGCTCCTCGACAGCGCATCCCTCTACTTTCGCGGCTTCTACGGCGTGCCCGATACGGTGCGCGCGCCCGACGGCACCCCCGTCAACGCGGTCCGCGGATTCCTCGACATCATCGCGAAGCTGGTGACGGAATACCGCCCGGAGTCGCTCGTCGCCTGCTGGGACGACGACTGGCGGCCCCGCTGGCGTGTCGAGCTCATCCCGAGCTACAAGGCGCACCGCGTCGCGCAGCTCGTGCCGGGCGGAGTCGACATCGAAGACGTGCCGCCCGAGCTGGTCGCGCAGGTCCCGATCATCCGCGAGGTGCTGGCGGCGCTCGGTATCGCGGTCGTGGGGGCGGCGGAGGCCGAGGCCGACGACGTGATCGGCACGCTCGCGACCCGGGCCGCCGGGCCCGTGGACGTGGTGACCGGCGACCGCGACCTGTTCCAGCTGGTGGACGACGCGGCGGACGTCCGCGTCGTCTACACGGCGCGCGGCATGAGCAACCTGGAGGTGCTCACCGATGCCGTCGTCGTCGGGAAGTACGGCATCCACGCCCATCAGTACGCCGACTTCGCCGTGATGCGAGGCGACACCTCCGACGGGCTGCCCGGAGTGGCCGGCATCGGCGAGAAGACCGCCGCCGCACTGCTGGCCGAGTACGGCGACCTCGCCGGGATCGCGGCGGCCGCAGCCGAGCCCGACTCCGCGCTGAAGCCCGCGGTGCGCGCCCGGTTCGCCGCCGCCGACGAATACCTCGCGGTGGCGCCGCGGGTCGTCGAGGTCCTCCGCGACCTCCCGGTCGCCGCCGACGACGCCCGGCTGCGGGTGCCGACCGACGAACAGCGCGCGACCCTCGACGCCCTCGCCGACCGCTGGGGACTCGGTGGTTCGCTCGACCGCGCCCTCGCGGCCCTCGGCAGCGCGTCCTCCTGACCCCGCGAGGCGGCGCACTCTCCGCCGCTTCGCGCGATTCACGCGCACTTCGAACCGCTCCGCGGTCAGGAGGCGGCGGGGTCCCAGCGCCAGAGCTCGCGCTGCGCCAGAAGGGCGAGCTCGCGCAGGACGTCGAGGTCGCCCTCCGACTCGGACGCGCGGCGCGGCGTGCGGCCGAAGACGCACATCGCGCCGATCCGTGTTCCGTCTGGAGCCTCCACCGGGTAGCCGGCGTAGAAGCGCAGGTGGGCCGGGCCGGTCACGAGCGCGCTCGATGCGAAGCGCTCGTCCTGCTCGGCGTCGGGCACCACCATGCCATCCGGCGCCTGGAGGGTGTGCAGGCACGCCGACTGCTCGATCGGGATCTCGGTGAGCGACGCGCCGACCGCGGCGAGCGGCCACTCGGCGCGGTCGTCGAGCACGGTGAACATGGCGATCTCCGCTCCGAGGGTGCGCTGAGCGGTGCCGACCAGCCCGGCCAGCCTCCCGTCCCGCTTGTGCTCGGCGAGGCGGAGCCGTTCGATCGCCGCCACGCGGTCCTCCGGCTCCGACACGTGGTGCTCGTCCTCGATCGCGTGGCCGATGAGCGCTGGCGCGAGTGCGTCGGCGATGCGCCGTGCCCAGAAGAGGTAGCCGGCGGGGCTGCGGTGCCGCCCGCCCTCCGCCTTCGGCGATGACGGCAGCTGGACGAAGGTCGCTCCCGTTGCACGGCACGCTGCGGCGGCCGCACGATTCAGCCGCTCAGCGTGTTCCTGCACGACGGAGCCGAACGCGTCGTCGAACGGCGGCACCGAGCGGATGGGCTGCGCGCCGAGCCACGCCACGATCGGCACGCCGGTCGCGCGGACCTGGCGCAGGAGGGCCTCGACGCGCTCGCCCCAGCGCGTCGGCTCCACCATCCGCACGACATCGGCGAGCGCGCCGCTGAGGATCACCACGTCGTAGCGCCCCGCATCGGCGGAACGCACCAGGTGCACGAGCCGCCGCACGCCGGCGGACGGATCGGCGACGACGTCGACGACGACCCCGCGCCCGGTCGTCGCGGCGACCGCCCGGGCGACGGCGCCGGGCAGCCCCAGGTCGTGGCTGCCGACGCCCCAGCCGACCACCGGGCCCGAGCCGGCGAGGAGGACGCGGAGGCTCGAGCGGCCGGCGACGAAGGCCTGCGGCGAGTCCGCGGGACGCGCCAGCCCCTGCCGCACGCCGGCCACGCGCAGCAGCCGCACCCGCGCGACCAGGCGCCGCCATGCACTCAGCCGGTCGTCGTCCACGCCCTCGAACGTATCCCGGACGACCGCGCCCACATAGCACCCCGCCGCAGTTACACGGACATACCGGCGGGTACGTAACGCGACCCACGACGGATCGGCCACCGGAGACCGTCACCGTCCCGACGTCCCCATCCACCCCCTCGTCAACCCCCTGGAAAGGTCGGGCGATGAGACTAGCGTCCGGAGTCCGGGATCGCGCCCGGCTGACGGTGGGAGGGGACCGATGACGACGACGGCAGCGGCGAGGACGGCGGTCGACGGTTTCCGGCACGAGACGCAGCTCGGCCGGCGGCCCCCGCAGAGCCACGGTTTCGTGGTGCACGCACTGGGCCGCGACTTCCGCGTGAGCGACGAGATGGCGCGCATCTTCCTGCGCCAGGTCGAGAAGGTGGTGGAATCGGACTCGTCCGCCCTCGTGGTGCTGCGCCACGCGCACGGCGTGGAGTTGCTGATGGTGACCGACGACAGGTCGTTCTCCATCCGTCCGGCGACGACGACGGACCATGGCTCGGCCGCCCCCGAGCCGTATCCTCGGATGCGTGGATGAACAGCGCGCCGACGCGGATGCCCTGGCCGGCATCCGCAGCGCGCTCGACGAGGCGGTGCGCCGGCTGGTCGACGCGGACGCCCGCGACGAGGCCCTCGCCGTGCTCATCCCTCGCCGCCGCACGCTCGGCATCCCGCGCGAACCCGTGCTGAAGCCGACGGGCCGGGTCTGGCGGCTGGGCGTGCTGCTCCTCGGAACCGACGGCACGCTGTACGCGACTGGCCGCCTGGTGCGGGCCACGCCGCCGGGCCGCACCCAGTACGTGTCGGTGTCGGCCGAGACCCGGCGTGCCTATCGCGCCGCCGCCGAACGCGGGCATTTCCGCGACGGCGAGACGGTCGACTTCGACGCTCCCGTGATCGAGCTGACGGCGGAGGCGCTGCGCAGCGGCTCCGGCCCGCTGATCCTGCGCGACGGCAGACCGCTCGTGCGCTGGAGCGCGTCCTCCGACCAGACCGTGGACTTCCATGCCTACCTGGCCGAGCGCGTGGACCTGCTGACGCACCCGCCCGAGGGAGCCTGACGAACGGCTCAGGCCTCCGTCGGCGTCGTCGTGCTGCCGGTCGCGCCGGTCTTCCCGGTGACTTCGTCGAGCTTGTCCGACGCTTTCCCCACGGCCTCCGACACTTTGTCGCCCAGGTCGGACGCCGCACGGCCGGCGAGGTCGCGCACGTCGCCCTTGACCTTCTGAACCGGGTCGGACTCGGAGATGCCCTGCCACTTGCGTCGCATGTTCTCGTAGGCGCCCCGGCCGGCGCGCGACCCGATCACGAACCCGACGGCGACTCCCGCGACAAAGATGATGACCTTCATGCGCTGCACCGTACGCGCGCGACGCCGGTGGCGACAGGGGCAGAATGAGCGTCGTGACTCGACCGCCGGCCACCGGGGACGACACCGTGACCGCCTATGAGCGGGCGGTCGCGGCCTGGACTGCGCGCCGCGACCGCCGGCAGGGCGCGCCGCTGCCCGGCCTCCCGGCAGCGTTCACGGGGGCGGTGCTGGTGGAGGGGGTGAGCGACAGCGCCGCGCTGCACGCGGCAGCAGGGCGCCTCGGGGTCGATCCCGCGGCGGCGGGCGTGGCGATCCTCCCGATGGGCGGCGCCATGAGCGTGCGGTGGTTCGTCGACCGGCTGGCGCCGGCCGGAGTGCGCCTCCACGGGCTGTGCGACGAGGCGGAGGCCGCCTTCTTCCGCAGGGCGGGTCTCGAGGACGGCGAGATCTCGGTGTGCCGCCCCGACCTCGAAGGCGAGCTCGTGCGGGCCCTCGGCACCGCGCGGGTGGAGTCCGTTCTGGCCCGCGAGGGCGATCTCGGCCTGTTCCGCACCTTCCAGCGGCAGCCGGCCCAGCGCGGCAGGCACGTCGCAGCTCAGTTGCATCGCTTCCTCGGCACGACGTCGGGCCGCAAGGAGGCGTACGGCCGGCTCCTGACCGCCGAACTCCCCGCTCACGAGCTTCCTCTGCCCCTGGGCCGCGCGCTGACCGCGCTGCTCGACGACCTGTCGCCGTCGCGCAGCGACCGGCACGTTTAGGGTGAGGGGATGTCCTCCACTTCTCCCGAGCTGCTCGATCGGCTCGCCGCCCTGTTCGCCGCGCGCGACCGCGAGAACATGGCGCCCACCATCGCCGCCTTCGAGGCCGTGCTCGCCGAGCATCCCGACGATCCTCACGTGCTGTACGAGGTCGGCGGCTCGTACGACACCGCAGGGGAGGAGGACACGGCCGCGGCGTACTACGAGCGCGCGCTCGACGCCGGGCTCGACGGCGACGCTCGACGCAGATGCCTGCTCCAGTACGGCAGCACCCTGCGCAACCTGGACCGCTTCGACGAGTCGCTGGCCGTGCTCGATCGGGCCAGGGCCGAGTTCCCCGACTCGGAGTCGGTGCAGGTGTGGCACGCGCTGTCGCTGCACGCGGCCGGCCGGAGCGACGCCGCCGTGGCCGAGCTGATGGAGGTCGCGGCCGACCGCATCCGCACCCCCGACCTGCTGCGTTACGAGGCCGCGTTGCGCGGCAACGCCGAATACCTGCGCTCGCTCGACCGCGCGTGACTCACGCCAGCAGGGCGGCGATCAGGAGGAGCGCCGGTACCGCGAAGAGGGTGGTGAGCAGCACGATGTCCCGGGCCACCGGCACGCCGCGCTCATAGCGCGCCGCGAAGTTGTAGACGTTCTGCGCGGTCGGCAGCGCGGCGAGCGCCACAGCCGCGAACAGCGCGTGCCCCTCCAGACCGAACACGAGTCGGGCAGCGAGGAACGCGATCAGCGGCATGCCCACCGACTTCAGCGCGACCGCGGAGACGATCTCCGCCCGGCCGCGACCTGCCTGAAGCGGCCGCGACCCGTGCAACGACATCCCGAACGCCATCAGCACCAGCGGAACGGCCGCACCGCCGATCAGCTCGAACGGCTGGTACACGGCATCCGGCAGGCGGATGCCCGACACGTCCACGAGGATTCCCAGCACCGACGCGATGATCATGGGATTGCGCGCGGGCTGGGTGACGATCGACCACACGGACACGGTTCCCCGGCTGGTGACGTCGAGCACCGTGAGCGCGATCGGGGCGAACACGATGAGCTGGAGCAGCAGCACCGGCGCGACGAAGGAGGCGCTGCCGAGGACGTAGACCGCGACCGGCAGGCCGATGTTGTTGGCGTTGACGTAGCCGGCGCCCAGAGCGCCGATCGTCGTCTCCGCAGCCGGGCGCCGGAAGAACAGCCGGGAGAGCACGAGGAAGAGTCCGGCGGACCCGACGGCGGCGATGGCGGCCACGAGCAACTGCGTCGAGAAGACCACCGTGAGGTCGGCATGGGCCAGTGTCACGAACAGCAGAGCCGGGTTGGTGATGAAGAACGCGATGCGGTTGAGCACGTACGGGGCGGCCGGACCGCCGACGCCGAACCGCCCGGCGACGTAGCCGACCAGGATGACGAAGGCGATGATCCCGAACCCGGTCAGCACTCCCGCCATCGCCGTCCCACCTCCCCTCGACCGCGCCCCGCGCTGTGTGGGGGCACAGTCGATCCTGTCAAGAACTCCGCGGATCGCGTGCAACGGCGCGGTGCCGGCCGCGGGCCGATCGTCGCATCCGCGCCCCGGACGTGCGCCGTCGGCTGAGCGCGAGCACGCCGATCCCGCAGCCGACCAGGCTCCCGAGGGTGTTGGCGATGACGTCGCCGACCGTGGCGAAGCGGCCCGGCAGGAGGAGGAACTGGGCGAGCTCGATCGCGATGCTGCACAGGAGGCCGAGCACCGGCGCGATCCACCAACGCCTGCGTCCGACGAGGAAGACCAGGAGCATCGCCGGGATGACGAAGAACGCCACGTTCGCCGTGAACTCGATCGCGTTGTAGGCGTCGCCGGGCCGGATGCCGATGCCTTTCAGCGCGACGAGCACGCGGAAGAGCGCAGGATCGAGCGGCCGGTCGACGGGCGAGGGCCACAGCCCGATGACGGCGACGAAGACCGAGTAGCCGGCGAGCGCCGCGATCGCCGCGACGCGGAGTCGGCGTTCGGCTGGCATCTGCACAGCTTACGACGCCAGGCATTCAGGATTCCTGTGTGTCAGACCTCAGGTTTCGCGGGTTCGCGGGGCTCAGCTTCGCCTGGCCCGCCCACCGCGGGCGACCCGAACCGCGACAGCGACCAGCACGATGAGGACGCCGGCGGCCAGCGCGGTGACCGCCACGACATCCTCGGGGAGGCCGCCTTCGGCTCGCGCGACCGCGACCCAGACGAGACCCCAGCCCGTTGCGAGTGCCGGCGCGAGCCTCCCGCGATCCCACAGGGCGAGCGCGCTGCCGAGGCAGGCGACCACGACGAGCAGCGCGATGGCCCACAGCGTCGGAGCCACCCCCCACCCGCTGAATCCGGCCGCGCGCAGCCAGGCGGCGACACCCGCCACGGTGGCCACCATCACCCAGCCCAGGTAGAGCCCGACCGTTCCGTCGAGCAGCACGGCGTCCGCTGTGGACTCTCCCGGCTCGCGGCGCAGCCGGACGAACGCGACCACGAGCACGGCGAGCAGAGCGACGATGATGGGCACGCTCAGCGCGAGCAACCCCGCCTGGACGCAGACGATCCACGCGGCGTTGAGCAGCAGCGAGGCGATCATCCAGTAACCGACGGTTCGCTGGCGCCGGCGCGCCGCCTGTGACGGCAGGGCCTGCCAGATCGCGTAGCCCACGAGGCCGGCGTAGATCACCGACCAGATGGCGAACGCCGGGCCCGCCGGGGCGACCGGTGTCGCGTCGGGAGCGAGCGCGCCGCCGGCGACCTCCGGGATCGGGCGGCCGCCCGCGAACCCGGAGCCGTAGACGGCCGCGGCGATCGCGAGGACGGTCGCCGCGATCACGCCGCTCTGCCGAACTCGGTCCGCCGCGGTCGGACGCGTCGTCCTGAGCGGCAGCCTTCGGGTCAGGCTGGTCATGCCGCACACGGTAGCCCTGATTCCGCTGTTGCGGATCCCTTGGGCCGCGCACCCGCCTCCCTACGGAGCGCGCGTGGCCACGACGACGGTCGCGTCGAGCTCGTCGTCCTCGACGATGTCGGTCGTGAAGCCGGAGGCCGAGAACAGGGCGGCGGTGCGCTCGGATTGCTCCCGACTGGTCTCGATGACCACGGAGCCGCCCGGTACGAGCCACGACCCCGCCTCTCCGGCTATGCGGCGGTGCAGGTCGAGACCGTCCTCGCCGCCGTCGAGCGCCACGGCCGGTTCATAGAGGCGCGCCTCCGGCGGCATCAACGGGATCGCGGCCGTCGGGACGTACGGAGCATTCACGGCGACGACAGCGATGGCGCCCCGCAGCCATTCCGGCAGCGCAGCGAACAGGTCGCCCTGGAAGACGCGCTCCGCGAGCACGTTGGAACGCGCGGTCCGCACGGCGGCCGGATCGACGTCGGCCGCGTAGACCGCAGCACCCGGTACGCGCTCGGCGACGACCGCGGCGATCGCCCCGGCGCCGCAGCACAGGTCGAGCACCACGTCGCCCGGGCGCGTCAGCCCTACCGCCTGCGCGGCCAGCGCCTCGGTGCGTCGCCGGGGGACGAACACGCCGGCATCCACATGGATGCGCAGGCCCCCGAACTCGGCGAACCCGAGCAGGGGCTCCAGGGGTTCGCCCGCCGCCCGACGTTCGACCAGTTCCTCCAGCTCGCGATCGGAGCGGGCGGCCTCCATCAGCAGGGCGGCCTCGTCCTCGGCGAACACGCAGCCGGCCGCGCGCAAGCGTGCCACGATCGCCTCGATGCCGCCCTGTTCGCCCACCGCCTCATGTTAGAGGCACGACGACCGGGGCAGGCTCGGGCGACGCACGAATCGGCGGATGCGCAACCCCCCCACCCCTGTTCTTGACCTCGCGGAGGACGGCTCGTACGAATGGTTCATGAAGAGAATCCACTACGCTAGCGGATCGTTGCTGACCGGCGACGCGATCGCGGACGCCGTGGTGCGATTCGCGGCCATCCTCGCCGAGAACGCCACGGCCGCGGAAGTCCACGCACCGGCGATCCTCGACGACGGCGAGGTCGGAGAAGCGCTGATGCTGCTGGGACCGGCCAGCCAGATCCTGGTGGAGACCGAGCACTACGACGGCTCGGAGTTGCGGGGCGAGTCGTTCGTGGCAGAACTCGACGAGCGCATGGCCGCCCTCGGACCGCGGCGGGCGACCTTCGTGCACGAGGGCACGGAAGAGGTCGACGGGCTCGACATCGAGCTTCTGTGAGAACCGCCCACCCGATACAGCAACGCAGTGGCCCGATACACGGATGCACTGGCGCACGGCCGAAGGCCGCGTACTATGCGGCGGGAGGGCGAGATTCCGGGGAGTAGCACATGCAGGTGTTCCACGTCTACATCGACGAGCTGCGCTTCACGTTCGTCGATCGCGAGCCGGTCGACGAACTCAAGCGGCGGATCATCGAGGCCAGCCGCAATGCGGGAGACTTCGTGGCGATCACGCAGTCGAGCCGACCACCGAGCGAGATCTTCGTGACCAGCCAGACGCGCGTGCGCATCGAGACCGCCAGCATCCCGCGCGAACCGGTCGCTGCGGGTGAACACGAGGAGGACGATTCCTTCTGGTTCGACTTCGACTCGCTCACCTGACCGAGTGACCGCCGCCCTCTGAAAGTCAACCTCTTCCGGCCGCACTCACGATGCCCGAGGCTCGGACCATGCCGACCTCGCTCTGGTTCCAGACAGCTCCCGTCATCGCGACGGATCCCTTCGAGCGCGATGGCCGCTACGACGTCGTGATCGCCGGGGCCGGCCTCACCGGCCTCGCGACGGCCGTCATGCTCGCACGCAGCGGCACTCGGGTGTGCGTGCTCGAGGCGCGCACCGTCGGCGCGGTGACCACCGGCAACACGACGGGCAAGGTGAGCCTGCTGCAGGGGACCCAGCTGTCCCGGATCCAGCGGTTCTCGTCAGAGCGCGTCATGACCGCCTACGTCGACGGCAACTCGGCGGGCCGCGGCTGGCTTCTCGACTTCCTCGAGGAGCAGCAGGTGCCGTACGACGTGCGCGACGCCTGCACGTTCGCGACGACGCTCGACGGACTGGACCGTCTGGACGCCGAACTGCGCGCCGCGCGCGCCGCCGGCCTGCCGGTGTCGCAGGAACGTGCGTGCGAGCTGCCGTTCGCGGTGGAGGGCGCGCTGCTCCTGCGCCACCAGGCTCAGGTCCATCCGGTGCGGGTGCTGGCAGCCCTGGCCGACGAGCTGAGGCGGCTGGGAGGCCGCCTCGTCGAGGGCGAACGCGTCACCTCGGTCTCGACCGCCGACCCCGCCCAGATCACCAGCACCTCCGGCCGGACCGCCGCGGACGCGGTGGTCCTCGCGACCGGCACGCCCATCCTCGACCGCGGCCTCTACTTCGCGAAGACCGAACCGTACCGGTCGTACGTCGCGGCGTTCCGGGTGCCGGGGCCGGTTCCGCAGGGCATGCATCTCTCCGCCGAGACCCCGGCCCGGTCGCTGCGCACCGCCCGCGATGCGGACGGCGAGCTGCTGCTGGTCGGCGGCGACGGGCATCCTGCGGGCCGAGGCGGCTCCACGGCGGCTCGCGTCGCGGAGCTGACGACCTGGGCGCAGCAGACCTTCCCCGGCGCCGAGCGCACGACCTGGTGGGCGGCGCAGGACTACCGCTCGGTCAATCGGGTGCCGTTCGTCGGCTGGCTGCCGCGCGGACGGGGACGCGTCTACCTGGCCACGGGCTACGACAAGTGGGGGATGACGAACGCGGTCGCAGCGGCGATCAGCCTGACCGCCGACCTGACCGGCGCCGAACCGCCCGCGTGGGCGGCGACGCTCCACCATCGCGTCACGCGCCCGATCGACCTGGCGGACGGCGCGCGCGTGAACGCGACCGCTGGGGTAGAGGCCGCGAAGGGCTGGGCTGCGGCCGAGGTCGCGCGCGCTCTCGGCGGCGAACCTCCCGCCGAGGGCACGGGACGGGTCGGCCGGCACGGGGTGGCGCCGGTCGCGGCGTCGACCGTCGACGGAAGCACCTGCACCCTCAGCGCCGTGTGCACGCACCTCGGCGGGATCGTGCGCTGGAACGACGCCGAGCACTCGTGGGACTGCCCGCTCCACGGTTCCCGGTTCGCTCCGGACGGCGCAGTGCTCGAAGGCCCGGCCGTCGAACCGCTGGGCCACGCGTGAAGGAGTCCGCCCTGGATCAGCGCGCCGCGCCCGGACGGCTATAGCTTGACCACGTCGATTCCAGTATCGTCGCGGCATGACCATTCCTGAGGACGAGAACACGCCGCGGCCCGCGGGGGGCGGCGAGCCGGCCGGCGCTGTCCCGCCGGCGCCTGCCGAGCCGCCGGCGCCTGCCG
>NZ_CAMFLC010000070.1 GCF_945957465.1 uncultured Leifsonia sp. | reverse complement strand
GAAAGCAAAGGAAATCATGGCTGGAAAGTCGAGCGGCGACCGCCGCAAGCCGATCCGCAAGGGCAAGGACGGGAAGAACGCCGCACCGGCGAAGTCCGTCCGCGTCGGCGTCATTGACTACAAGGATGTCGCCACCCTGCGGAAGTTCATCTCGGAGCGCGGAAAGATCCGCGCCCGCCGCATCACCGGTGTCTCCGTCCAGGAGCAGCGCCTGATCGCCCGCGCCGTCAAGAACGCGCGCGAGATGGCCCTCCTCCCCTACGCCGGCTCGGGCCGTTAAGGAGAAGAGACAGAATGTCGAAGGTTATTCTCACGCACGAGGTCACCGGCCTCGGTTCGGCCGGTGACGTCGTCGACGTCAAGAACGGCTACGCACGCAACTACCTCGTTCCCCAGGGCTTCGCCATCGCGTGGACCCGCGGTGGCGAGAAGCAGGTCGAGCAGATCAAGGCGGCTCGCGCCGCTCGCGAACTGCACACGATCGAGCAGGC
This sequence comes from uncultured Leifsonia sp., assembly GCF_945957465.1. GTDB lineage: Bacteria > Actinomycetota > Actinomycetes > Actinomycetales > Microbacteriaceae > Leifsonia. Next base: position 12,855 of record NZ_CAMFLC010000070.1, on the reverse strand, counting down.
TCATGACCTCAAGGCGAAGCTCGAGGCCACCCGCGTCAAGCTGGTCGTCAAGGCCGGCCGCGAGGGCCGTCTGTTCGGCTCGGTGAAGACCGGGGACGTCGCGGACGCTGTCAAGGCCGCCGGCATCGGCGAACTCGACAAGCGCAAGATCGAGATCCCCAGCCCCATCAAGGTGACCGGTGACCACGAGGCCACCGTGCGCCTGCACGACGACCTCTCGGCGGTCATCTCGCTGCAGGTGGTCGCCGCCAAGTAGCGGTTGCAGAAACAGCACAGTGTAGCGGCGGGCTTCGGTCCGCCGCTACACCTCGTTAAGGGAGTTTTCCCCGGCTCCATCCACAGTCGCGATGAACCGCCGACGAGGTTCGACCACAGGTCGAGAAGAGATTTCTACACACAGCCTGTGGATTGTAAAGTCCCTGGTCAAAGCTATTTTTGTCTGAGAAACCGAATCGTTTTCCACAGCAGTTCCCACATCTTCTGCACAGACGCGTCGGCGTTTCTCGCAGATTATCCCCATGGTTATCCACAGGCCGAGTTGTGGTGGACGGGGGCCGGTCCATAGGGTGGAGCGACGTCGACGGAAGACCGCCGAGGATCGGCCCGCACAGAGCTGAACGATGATGCGGGACGTTGTCGGTGGCCGTCCGTAGTCTGCGATCGGGCGCGCTTCGGTGCGGCCTCTCCGACACGCCCGGAGCGGCCTTCATCGGCGTGCCCGCGCACCGCCGAGCCCGAGGCGGCGCAGGCTGGAGGCGGCGCACCCGACGGTGCGCACCCAACAGGAGAAGTGAGGAGAGAACGTGTCGATCGCCCATATCGGTCTCGCAGACAGCCGCGAACCGGGCGAGGCCCGCTCCCCCGAGCGCACCCCTCCGCACGACCTCCTCGCCGAACAGAGCGCCCTCGGCGGCATGCTGCTGAGCAAGGACGCCGTGGCCGACGTCGTCGAAGTCGTGCGCGGCACCGATTTCTACATTCCCAAGCACGAAATCATCTACGACGCGATCCTCTCGCTGTATTCGCACGGCGAGCCGACCGATGTGATCACGGTCACGGACGAGCTCACCAAGCTCGGCGAGCTCTCGCGGGCGGGTGGCGCCGAGTACCTCCACACGCTCACCAGCCTCGTCCCCACCGCCGCCAACGCCGGCTACTACGCCAACATCGTCACCGAGAAGGCGCTCCTACGCCGCCTGGTGGAGGCCGGTACCCGCATCACGCAGATGGGCTACAAGGCCGAGGGCGAGGTGCTCGACCTCGTCAACAACGCGCAGGCGGAGATCTACTCCGTGACCGGCACTCAGGAGGCCGAGGACTACGTCCCGCTGACGGAGGCCGTGACCGTCGCCATCGATGAGATCGAGGCGGCGAAGCACAAGGACGGCTCGATGACGGGTGTCCCCACCGGCTTCGCCGAGCTCGACGAACTGACCAACGGCCTCCACCCGGGTCAGATGGTCATCGTCGCCGCGCGCCCGGCGCTCGGAAAGTCGACGCTCGCGCTCGACTTCGCGCGCGCGGCCGCCATCAAGCACGACATGCCCACCATCTTCTTCTCGCTCGAGATGGGGCGCAGCGAGATCGCGATGCGTCTGCTCTCGGCCGAGGCGACGGTCCCGCTGCAGCACATGCGCAAGGGAACGGTGGACAACCGTGACTGGACGACCATCGCCTCGACGCGCGGCCGCATCAACGACGCGCCGCTCTACATCGACGACAGCCCGAACATGACCCTGGTCGAGATCCGCGCCAAGTGCCGCCGGCTCAAGCAGCGCGTCGGGCTCAAGATGGTGATCATCGACTATCTCCAGCTGATGACCAGCGGCAAGCGCGTCGAGAGCCGTCAGCAGGAGGTCAGCGAGTTCTCGCGCGCGCTCAAGCTGCTCGCCAAAGAGCTGCAGGTCCCTGTGATCGCCTTGTCGCAGCTGAACCGTGGACCGGAGCAGCGGGCCGACAAGCTGCCGGCGCTGAGCGACCTCCGCGAGTCCGGCTCGATCGAGCAGGACGCCGACGTCGTCATCCTGTTGCACCGTGAGTCCGCCTACGAGAAGGACAACCCCCGCGCGGGCGAGGCCGACCTGATCGTCGCCAAGCACCGCAACGGCCCCACCCGCACCGTGACGGTCGCCTTCCAGGGGATGTACTCCCGCTTCACCGACATGGCGCCGATCTGATCGGTGCGGAGCCGTGTAGGTTCCTCCGAGAAATGTCCATTTCTCGCTCAGAATGTCCAGGCCATGTCTATTTGGACATTTCGACTCGCTGGCCCGGGCCGGCCGACTTCCTCGGAAGTGCCTCGATCACTCCGCCACGCACCTGACGGAATGATCAGAGCTCACTCCCTGACCCAGCACCGTCCGACTCGTCGTCGCTCCGAACCCGCACGCCGAGCCAGACGTCATAGAGCCGTGGCTTCCTGAGCATCGCGGCCACCTGGCCGCGGGTGAGTCGGGGATCCTGTTCCCGCAACCGCACGAAGAGCGGGTCCGCCAGGTGCAGGAGACCGACCGGACTTCGTCGCAGCAGAATACCGACCACGGGGGACACGGCTATTACGGCGAAGAGGGTGGCGACGGCCGTCGTCACCAGCGCGTGCCGGCCTGTGCCTCCTGCGACGATCCCGACCACGCCCAGGACCGTTGCGCCGATCGCGACCGCGATGAGCACGCCCAGCGCCAGGCGCCGGATGACAACGGCCCGCCCGTAGCGAGAGGCCAGCTGTCGTCCGAACCGTTGGAGCCGTTCGTGCCGGCTGCCTGGCCGGTTACGGGCGGCGATGAGCAGCTGAAAGTACCGGTCCCGGTCCAGGAGGGCGTCGACCGGAAGCACCCGCCACGCACCACTCTCCACCTGGCGCCGCAGAATTCGCGCCCGCGAGGCGTCGCGAACCCGGGCACCGCCCCCGTCCACGACTTGGCACGACGCCAGAACGGCCGCGAGGCGCGCATGTCGTCGCGCGGCCGAGAAGGAGACCGCTGCCGCGCACCAGAGCAGCAGCCCTGCCACGATGACCACCCCGTCGATCGGACCCCAGGGATCCTCCGCCGCCGGCGACGAACGCAACCCAAGGACGAGGCGCATCATCGGCACGATGCCCGCACCCAATGCGACGAAGGCCAGAACGGCCTGCCGGGACGCTCGGCCCTGGTGCCAGCCGACATCGTCCAAGAGCAGTGCCACGTCGGGGACAGCCGCCGTCGTGCCCTCCTCCGAACTCACCGATGGTCATCCGCTCGGGCGCCCGGCGCGCCGGGCGCGGCGTCGTCGCCCGGCAGGCGCTGGATCGTCCCGCCGCTCGGGAGCCGTCTCACCGGGTCCGTGGTGAGTCGTCCCGACGGAGGCTCGTACGCGCGTTCACGCCTCCACCACGCCGTCAGCCGATGCCAGAGGGTCGCCATATCCCGTGACGCTACCTCGGGCGCGCGCGCCGCGGTGCTGAGAGTGCTCTCATCCTGGGTCGCTCACATCACGCAGGTGCGTCGCATCCCGCTACAGTCGTGCCAGCCGACTCGGTGCGTCGCAGGAGGGGGAGCCACGGTGGATGAGGACGAGCTGGTCGAGGGTCAGCAGGCGGACGTGCAGGGGACGGCCGCGCAGCCGGTCCAGCGGCCGCCGTTCAGCCAGCTGGCCATCTGGGGATTCGTGATCTCCTGTCTGAGCCTGTTCGTGTTCGGCTTCATCGGTGCGATGGGGGCTGCGCTCTCGGGCCGCGGCTTCCGGGCGGCGGCACAGGGTCGCGCCCGAGGGAAGGGCCTGGCCCTCGCCGGCATGATCATCGGAGCCGCGGGGTTCCTGTTCTGGGCGATCGTCTTCATCGTGTCTCGCTTCCACTGACACACTCGCCGCAAGCTCCTCGGCCTGATCGTCGTCGACGAAGACGGACAGCCCATCGTCGGCTCGACGCCGCACGGACCCCTCCAGACCACCTCGACAGGCACGGGCGTTGTCACCCGAGCGCGCCATTCGCGCGGATGGGCACGTCGTCGAGCAGCGGATTCGGCCTCGTCGCCCGCGCAGGGGATCCCGCTGAACCGGAGACGGGAGGCACCACGAGCGAGAGCTCTCTGGACGAGCGCCCCGGAGTGGCTCGACCTGACGGTCGAACGCCTCGATGGCGGGGAATCGCACATGGCGGTCGTGTCGTGGCTCACGTCCGAATACGGGATGGGTCACGGGCACGCCAACGCGATCGTGGGCTATGCGCGGGCGGAGCTCGCCAGGAGCGAATGAACGCAGGCGAGCGGGCGCACGCGCGGAATCATCCTGAGGGCTGACGCGCCGACGGTCGGGTTCGCCTGGAATGGAACAATGAACACCATCCTCATCCCGTTGCTGCAGGGCGCCGGCCCCGTCGCGCTCGCGGTGGTGTCGTTCGCTCTCGCGTTCACGTGGCCCAGCCTGATCGAGCCCGTCGCCCGGCTCGGCGCCGAACGCTCGCGCCTGGCGGCCTTCGCCGGTATCGGCGCGGCCCTGCTGCTCGCAAGCGCCGTGGTGTACGTCGTACCGGGTCTGCTGCTGGCCGGTGAGCTCGGCACCATCGTCGCACTGCCGGTCGTGGCGACGTGGGCGATCGTCGCCACCGCCCTCGCCCTGCGGGCGGCGCTGCAGACCGGAGTCGCCCGGGTCGTCTCGGCCGCCTTCGCGATCGTCGCCGTCTTCGGTGGCGTCGCCGGCATCCTCATCTCGCTGAGCTGGCACCACGCGGTCGCAGCGACGATCCTCCCGACCGGGGCCTTCGTCCTCGTCGTCGGCGCGCTCGCCGCGCTCATCGGCTGGGCGCGGGTCGAACCCGCCGCCGACTCTGTCTCCGTGTAACCGCGATCACCTCCCGCAACGATTCGAGAAGGGACACCGGGAGGCCGCCGCGCGCGGCAAACGCGCAGGAAGCCCCTGACTAGACTGGGGAGCGAATCCTGACTGAGAGAGGTCGCCGAGTGGCACCCGCCGTTCCCCAGAAGCAGGGCGATCCGAACCCGAGCCGTTATTGGGTCGTCCCCGCTGTGCGCGCGCTCGTGGCGCTCGCGACCGCCGCCGCCGTCACGTTCACCCGGGACGCTCACACGGCTCAGTTCGGTCTCATCGTCTTCGGCCTGTTCGCCGTGCTCGACGGCTTGGCGACCAGTGTCCTCACTGTCCTCTTCGGCGCTCCCGGTCTCACCAAGACCCTCTTCGCCGTGCAGGGCGCAGTCGGCGTGGTCGCCGGCGTGGTCGCCCTCGCGCTCAACGGCGGCGGTCTCGGGCTCTTCCTCTATCTCGTGACGGTGTGGGCAGCGCTCACGGGCGTTCTCGAGCTCTACAGCTGGGTCCGCGAGCGTCGGCGGGACGCCGCCGCCCGCGACTGGCTCATCACCGGTGCGCTGACGGCCATCCTCGCCCTGGCGCTCCTCATCGTCCCGGCCGACGCCGTGCTCGCCATCGGGCTCTTCGGAGCCTGGGCGGTCATCGTCGGCGTCTTCCAGGGAATCGGTGCGGCATCGTTGCGCTCGGCAGCGCGCAGCGCCGCGGCCACCGGCCGCGCGGAAGGCGGATCGTGACCAAGCGCGACAAGAAAGACCTCAGTGTGACCAACAGCCTCCAGCCGACTCGACGCGACCGCTTCCTGCCTGCCGAGCTCCTCGGTATCTCGATCGGCCTGGGCGTCTTCGTCGGGCTCATCGTGTTGATCGCGACGCGCGAGTTCATCCTCGCCGCCGTGGCACTCGGGGTCGCATTCATCCTCTCGCTCGTCCTGATGGCACTGTTCGCGCTTGCGTTCAAGCCCACGGCGGCCGAGGTGGAGGACATCCACGAGCAGGACGTGGAAGCTCGGGAGAAGGCAGCGGAGAAGTCCGCGGACACCGCCGCATCCGAGGCCGACGACAGCAGGGGCGACGCCCCGGAGGAGGACCGGCCGACCGGCCACTGAGCTCTCCGCGCAGCCCCTCACCGGCAGCGGCCGGCCGCTCGGTCAGAGCCGGTCGACCAGCTGCGACGCGAGTCCGACGTACGCGGCGGGAGTGAGCGCCAGCAGGCGGTCCTTGGCGGCCTGACCGATGTCGAGGCCGTCGACGAAGGCGGTGAGGGCCTCGTGATCGACGCGCTTGCCGCGCGTGAGCTCCTTCAACAGGGCGTACGGGTCCGAGATGGTGGAACGGCCGGCGGTGACCTCTGCACGGATCACGGTCTGGATGGCCTCGGCCAGCACCTCCCAGTTGAGGTCGAGGTCCGTGGCGAGGGCGTCGCGGTCGAGCGAGATCTGCGCGAGGCCGCGCTGGATGTTGTCGAGGGCGAGGAGCGAGTGGCCCAGGCCGACCCCGATGTTGCGCTGGGTCGTCGAGTCGGTGAGGTCGCGCTGCAGGCGGCTGGTCACCAGCGTCGAAGCGAGTGAGTCGAGCACGGCGCTCGACAGCTCCAGGTTCGCCTCCGCGTTCTCGAAGCGGATCGGGTTGACCTTGTGCGGCATGGTGGACGAACCGGTCGCCCCGGGCTCCGGGGTCTGCCGGAAGTAGCCCAGCGAGATGTACGTCCAGATGTCGGTGCAGAGATTGTGGAGGACGCGGTTGGCGTGGGAGATGCGCGAATAGAGCTCGGCTTGCCAGTCGTGCGACTCGATCTGCGTGGTGAGGGGGTTCCAGTCGAGGCCCAGGCTCTCCACGAACTCGCGTGAGATCCGCGGCCAGTCGGCGTCGGGGTCGGCCACGAGGTGGGCGGCGAACGTGCCGGTCGCGCCGCTGAATTTGCCGAGGTACTCGGTGCCGTCGATCTGAGCGCGCAGGCGCTCGAGACGGTGGACGAAGACCGCGAGCTCTTTGCCCATGGTCGTCGGCGTCGCCGGCTGGCCGTGGGTGCGCGCCAGCATCGCGTCGTCGCGGTACTGGAGCGCCTGCGCGCGCAACTCGGCGATCACCGCACGGAATGCCGGAAGCCAGACCTGCGCGACAGCGGCGTTGACGGTCAGCGCATAGGAGAGGTTGTTGATGTCCTCGCTCGTGGCGGCGAAGTGCGTGAGCTCGGCGATGCGGTCGAGTCCGAGCGCGTGGAGTCGTTCGCGCACCAGGTACTCGACGGCCTTGACGTCGTGCCTGGTGGTGGCCTCCAGTTCGGCGAGCCGGTCGATCTCAGGCTGACCAAAGTCGTCCGCGAGCGCGCGGAGCTGGCGCGCCTGCTCGTCGGTGAGCGGGTTCGACCCGAACATGCGGTGGGAGGTCAGATAGAGCAGCCATTCGACCTCCACCTGCACGCGAGCCCGGTTCAGGCCGGCCTCGGAGAGGTGGTCGCCGAGACCGAGGACCGCTGAGCGGTAACGGCCGTCCAGAGGACTGAGCGGCTGGGGAGGCAGGGCGGTCATGGGGCTCCTCGCGGTATCGGCGTGGTGGGATCGCTCCTATTCTCCCGCACTCGCGTGGAGCTCAGTGGCCGCCCGTCACCGATCGCGCGTGAGCGGCCGGAAGATCAGGCCGATGAGCCACCCGATGATGCCGAGGACGAGCGCGCCCCAGAGACCCGCCCAGAACCCGTCGACGTGCAGGCCGAATCCCATCAGGCTGCTGATCCACGACACCAGGAGCAGCAGCAGCGCGTTCACCACGAACGAGATGAGGCCGAGGGTGAGGATGTACAGCGGGAACGTGATGACGCGGACCACGGTCCCGACCACCGCGTTGACCACGCCGAAGATCAGCGCGACGAGCAGATAGGTCAGAACGGTCGCCGTGCCGTCCTGGGCGTACGGGACGACGGTGACACCTGAGACGATGAAGGTCGTCAGCCACAGAGCCACGGCATTGATGATCACCTTGAGCAGGAATCGCATGCCGACATCCTCCCAAAGCGGAGGCGTGCGCGGCAGGGGCTCGCCGCTGGAGTCGCGCGGGGCCGGGCGAACGAGAGGAATTCTCCCGACGGCATGCAGCCGCGACTAAGTTGGGTCTGTGACTGACGAAGACGCGCACGGCGTGCGGCTGCGGCCCGAGATCGTGGCGGTCCCCGCTTACAAGCAGGGCCGGCCGGCGCCCGCGGACGGTTTCAAGCTGTCCAGCAACGAGAACCCCTATCCCCCGCTGCCTTCCGTCGTGGAGGCCGTCGCGGCGACGCTCGGTGACCTGAACCGCTATCCGAACGCCGGGGGCGCCGACCTGCGGCAGCGGCTGGCCGACCGGCACGGCGTCGAGCTCGAGCAGGTGCATCTCGGCAGCGGTTCGGTCGCCCTGCTGGCGCAGTTCATCTCCGCGGCCGCGGGTGTCGGCGACGAGGTCGTGTACTCGTGGCGGTCGTTCGAGGCTTACCCGGGGCTGGTGACCGTCGCGGGTGCCACGAGCGTGCAGGTCCCGAACCGGCCGGACGGCGGCCACGACCTGCCGGCCATGGCCGACGCGATCACCGACCGCGCGCGCGTCGTGATCGTCTGCACCCCCAACAACCCGACCGGCCCGGTCGTGACCGCTGCCGAGTTCGAAGCGTTCATGGCGCGGGTCCCCCGCGACCTCCTCGTGCTGCTCGACGAGGCCTACTACGAGTTCGTCACCGACGACGAGTCCGTCGACGGGATTCCACTGCTCTCCCGCTACCCGAACCTCGTCGTCCTGCGCACGTTCTCGAAGGCGTACGGCCTGGCCGCGCTGAGGATCGGCTACGCCGTCGGCCCCGCCGCCGTCCTGAACGCCGCGCGGTCGGCGGCCATCCCGTTGTCGGTGACCGACGCGTCCCGCGTCGCGGCGCTCGCCTCCATCGAGGCAGAGGACGAGCTGATGGAACGCGTGGCCCGCATCGCCATGCGGCGCGACAAGCTTCGCGAAGCGCTCGTGGAGCAGGGCTGGAACGTCCCCGTGTCGCAGGCCAACTTCGTGTGGTTGCCGACCGGAGAGCAGACAGCCGCAGCCAACGACGCGTTCTTCGATGCCGGCCTCACCGTCCGAGCATTCCCGCCGGAGGGCATCCGGATCAGTGTGGGGGAGCAGGAATCTGTGGATAAACTCCTGCAGGTCGCCGCGGATATTGTGCGGAACCTACCAAATGGGCACCCGGGCAAGCGGTTAGGTTAGAACGGTGGTTGCGACGAACGATACCCCGCGCCCGGCGAACACCGTCCAGCTGCTGACCGCTGACGGCCGTTTCCAGCCGAGCGATCTGGCCGGCGAGTACCTCCCGTACCTCGAGCGACTCGGCGAGGACGACTACCGCGAGTTCTATCGCGACATGGTGCGCGTGCGCGCCGTCGACAACGAAGGCGCCAACCTCCAGCGTCAAGGCCAGCTCGGCCTCTGGGTCCCCAGTCGCGGTCAGGAGGGCGCCCAGGTCGGCTCCGCCCACGCCGCGAAGCCGCAGGACAGCCTCTTCCCCTCGTACCGCGAGCACGTCGTCGGGATGATCCGCGGCATCGACCCGGTGGGCATCATGGGACTCCTGCGCGGCACGACGCACGGCGGCTGGGACCCGACCGACCCGGCCGTGCGCAACTTCCACCTCTACACGCTCGTCATCGGTTCGCACGCCCTGCACGCGACCGGTTACGCGCTCGGGGTGAAGCTCGACGGCAAGGTGGGCACGGGCGACGCGAGCACCGATGAGGCGGTCATCGCCTACTTCGGCGACGGAGCGACCAGCCAGGGGGACGTCAGCGAAGCCTTCGTCTTCGCGGCCAGCTATCAGACGCCGCAGGTGTTCTTCCTGCAGAACAACCACTGGGCCATCTCGGTTCCGGTGACCACGCAGTCGCGCACGCCGCTCTATCTGCGCTCCAGCGGCTTCGGCATCCCCGGTGTGCAGCTCGACGGCAACGACGTTCTCGCCGCCTACGCGGTGACCGCGAAGCACCTGGACGACGCCCGCAACGGCGAGGGCCCGAGCATGATCGAGGCCTTGACGTACCGGATGGGTGCGCACACGTCGAGCGACGACCCGACCAAATACCGCACCGCCGATGAGGAGGCCTACTGGGCCGAGCGCGATCCGATCCTGCGCTTCCGGATCTTCCTGGAGCAGCAGGGCGTCGGCCAGGCGTTCTTCGACGCGGCGCAGGAGGAGGCGGCCGATCTGGCCGCCGACGTGCGCCGAAGCACGATGCAACTCCCGGAGCCGCCCGCTGCAAGCCTGTTCGAGCACGTCTACAGTGAGCCGCATCCCGTGATGGACGAGCAGAGGCGATGGCTCGAAGAGTACGAAGCGTCGTTCGGAGGTGACGCATGAGCGATTTCAGAGGCGAGACCGGTTACGTCGAGGCCGAGCTGATCGACGACGAGACCATGCAGAACGATGAGCCCGCGACGGAGACCCAGGCGATCGACGTCGTGGAGATCGTGGAGAGCGAGCCCGGTTCCCTCGTGCTCGAAGAGCACGTGGCCGAGCAGGAGTGGACCCGCGAGTTCGCGATCGAAGACCGGTCGGCCGCCGTGCCGGAGACCGAGCTCGTGGGGGCAGCCGACATCGACGCGGGCACCGACGCCGAGGCCGGGGAGCACGACGAGCCGGGCGACGAGCACGGTACGACGGCTGGCTCGGACGCCGCAGGCGCCGCCCCGGCACCGCAGCCCGAACGCGTTGCAGACGGCCCGCGCCTCCAGTCGCTGCCGATGGTGAAGGCGCTCAACGCCGGTCTGCGCCGTGCCCTGGCCGACGACCCGAAGGTCCTGCTGATGGGCGAGGACATCGGCCCGCTCGGCGGCGTCTTCCGCGTCACCGAGGGGTTGCAGGCCGAGTTCGGCACCAAGCGCGTGCTCGACACCCCGCTCGCGGAGTCGGGCATCATCGGGTCGGCGATCGGTCTCGCGATGCGCGGCTACCGGCCGGTCGTCGAGATCCAGTTCAACGGATTCGTCTTCCCCGGCTTCGACCAGATCACGACGCAGCTCGCCAAGTTGACGAACCGGCACTCGGGCGCGGTGTCGATGCCCGTCGTCATCCGCATCCCGCACGGCGGTCACATCGGCGCCGTCGAGCACCACCAGGAGGCGCCGGAAGCGTACTTCGCGCACACCGCCGGTCTGCGGATCGTCGCACCATCGACGCCGCACGACGCCTATTGGATGATCCAGGAGGCCATCGCCTCCGACGACCCGGTCATCTTCTTCGAGCCGATGAGCCGCTACTGGCCCAAGGGCGAGGTGGACACCGTCGAGAACGGTGTGCCCCTCCACGCCAGCCGCGTGGTCCGCACCGGAACCGACGCCACGGTCGTGGCCTGGGCGGGCATGGTGCCCGTGGCCCTGCGCGCAGCGGAGATCGCAGCGGAGGAGGGCAGGAGCATCGAGGTCGTCGACCTGCGCTCGCTGTCGCCGATCGACTACGGTCCCGTGGTGCAGTCGGTGCAGAAGACCGGGCGGCTCATCGTCGCGCAGGAGGCGCCCGGCACCGTGTCGGTCGCGTCCGAAGTGGCGGCCGCCGTCTCCGAGAAGGCGTTCTACTCGCTGGAGTCGCCGGTGCTGCGCGTCGCCGGCTTCGACACCCCCTTCCCGCCGGCCAAGCTCGAGGGCGTGTACCTGCCGGACGCCGACAGGATCCTCGAAGCCGTCGACCGCGCGCTCGCCTACTGAGCGCCGAACGAAAGAAGTCGCACATGAGCGAGTCCCAGTTCCTGCTGCCCGACGTCGGCGAGGGCCTGACCGAGGCCGAGATCGTCTCGTGGAAGGTCGCGCCGGGCGAGCCGGTGGCGGTCAACCAGGTGATCGTCGAGATCGAGACCGCCAAGTCGCTCGTCGAGCTGCCGTCGCCGTTCGAGGGGACCGTCGGTGAGCTGCTGGTCTCGGAGGGTCAGACCGTCGAGGTCGGGACCGCGATCATCACGGTCACGGCCGGCGACAGCGCCGCCGCGCCCTCCGCCCCGGTGAGCGAGGTCGAGCAGGCGGAGGCCGACGCGGCACAGACCGTGTCGCACGAGGCCGACGAGCCGAAGGCGGGTGCGGTGCTCGTCGGGTACGGCGCAGCCGGTCACGGCACGAGCCGCCGACGCCGGGTCACCCATCCGGGCACGGCGTCCATCCCCATCGCTTTCACGCCCCCGGCTCCCGCGCCCGCCGCCCAGAATCCGGCTCCCGCAGCCACGGCGCAGGCGGTCCGGGCGGCCGCGCCGGACGTGGCGCCGCCGCCCGCTGCTGCGCCCGCCGGCGCATCGCCGGTCGGAAGCGCCCCGGTGATCGCCAAGCCGCCGATCCGCAAGCTGGCCAAAGACCTCGGGGTCGACCTCACCACCGTGACGCCGACCGGTCCGATCGGCGACATCACGCGCGACGACGTGCTGCGCGAGGCGACCCAGGCGAGCGTGTTCCGCAACATCCAGACGCCCGCGTGGCCCGACGACCGCGAGGACCGCATCCCCGTCAAGGGCGTGCGCAAGGCGATCGCGACCGCGATGACGAACAGCGCGTTCAGCGCCCCGCACGTGAGCCTGTTCGTGGATGTCGACGCCACGCGCACCATGGAGTTCGTCAAGCGCCTCAAGAATTCGGCCGACTTCGTCGGCGTGAAGATCTCCCCGCTCCTGATCGTCGCCAAGGCGATCATCTGGGCGGTGCGCCGCAACCCGACGGTGAACTCGACGTGGACCGACGACGAGATCATCGTCCGGCACTACGTGAACCTCGGCATCGCGGCGGCGACCCCGCGCGGCCTGATCGTCCCGAATGTCAAGGAGGCGCAGGGCATGTCGCTCTTGGAGCTCGCCAAGGCGCTCGAGGACCTGACCCTGGTCGCGCGCGAGGGAAAGACTCCCCCGGCCGACATGGCGGGTGGCACGATCACCATCACGAACATCGGCGTGTTCGGGATGGACACGGGCACCCCGATCCTGAACCCCGGCGAGGTCGGCATCGTCGCCCTCGGCACGATCAAGCAGAAGCCGTGGGTCGTGGACGGCGAGGTGCGTCCGCGTTACGTGACGAC
>NZ_CAMFLC010000069.1 GCF_945957465.1 uncultured Leifsonia sp. | reverse complement strand
CTGTTCGAGCTGAACGAGGCGTTCGCCATCCAGGTGCTGTCGTTCCTCGACCACTTCGGCATCGACGACGAGGACCCGCGGGTCAACAAGTGGGGCGGCGCGATCGCGATCGGCCACCCGCTCGCCGCCAGCGGCGTGCGCCTGATGATCCAGCTCGCCCGGCAGTTCGAGGAGCACCCGGAGGTCCGTTACGGACTCACCGCGATGTGCGTCGGCCTCGGCCAGGGCGGCAGTGTGATCTGGGAGAACCCCCACTACAGCAAGCGCGCGGCGAAGAAGGGCTGAGACAGAATCGTGACCGACTACAGCACCATCGACTTCTCCCCCCTCGTCGAGCTCACCAGCGACGAGGTCGTGACCCACTCGTATGTGAAGGATGTCCGGCTGCCCAGCGGCAAGACCCTCGCCCTGGTCACGCTCGACAACGACCGGGACCACACCCGGCCGAACACGATGGGCCCGGCGACCCTCCTGGAGCTCGGGAAGACCTTCGACGAGCTGACCGCGCGCGCCTCCCGAGGTGAGATCGACGCGGTCGCCGTCACCGGCAAACCGTTCATCCTGGCAGCGGGCGCCGACCTCAGCCGGGTCAGCGACATCCCGAGCGTGGAGGTCGCCAAGCTGCTCCCCCAGCTCGGCCACTACGTGCTCGGCAAGCAGGCGACCTTCGGCGTTCCCTCGTTCGTGTTCACGAACGGGCTCGCGCTCGGCGGCGGGGTCGAGATCGGCCTCAACGCCGACTACCGCACCATCGACCGCAACGCGGCCGCGTTCGCCCTTCCCGAGGTCTTCCTCGGACTCATCCCCGGCTGGGGCGGGGCGACCATCCTGCCGAACCTGATCGGCATCGAGAACGCCCTCAAGGTGATCATCGAGAACCCGCTCAAGCAGAACCGGATGCTGAAGCCGCAGGAAGTGTTCGAGCTGGGCATCGCCGACGCCATCTTCGACTCGGCGAACTTCCTCGAGGACTCGCTGAAATGGGCCGACGCGGTGCTCACCGGCGCGATCGAGGTCAAGCGGCCGAACGTGCCGGGCAAGGTCGAGCGGATGGTCAAGTGGGATGCTGCGATCGGCATCGCCCGCAAGATGCTCGAGAGCCGCATCGGCACCGTGCCCAAATCGCCCTATAAGGCGCTCGACCTGCTCAAGGCGGCGAAGTCGAACGACCGCGCCGCCGGGTTCGAGCTGGAGGACGACGCGCTCGCCGAGCTCATCTCGGGCGACCAGTTCCAGGCCAGCATCTACGCCTTCAACCTCGTGCAGAAGCGCGCCAAGCGCCCGGCGGGGGCTCCCGACAAGAAGCTGGCGAAGAAGGTCACCAAGATCGGCGTCATCGGCGCCGGTTACATGGCCAGCCAGTTCGCGCTCCTGTTCGTGCGCCGCCTGAAGGTGCCGGTCGTCATCACCGACCTCGACCAGGCGCACGTCGACAAGGGCGTCGCCTCCATCCACGACGAGATCGGCAAGCTGCAGGAGAAGGGCCGGATCAACCCGGACGAGGCCAACCGCCTGCGCGCACTGGTCACCGGAACGACCGACAAGGCCGACTTCGCGGACTGCGACTGGGTCATCGAGGCCGTGTTCGAGGAGCTGACGGTCAAGCAGGACGTCTTCGCCGAGGTCGAGCAGTACCTCTCCGACGAGGCCGTCCTCGCGACCAACACCTCCTCCCTATCGGTGGAGCAGATCGGCGCCAAGCTGAAGCACCCCGAGCGCCTGGTCGGCTTCCACTTCTTCACGCCGGTCGCGGTCATGCCGCTCATCGAGGTCGTGAAGACGCCGCACACCGACGACGCGACGCTGTCCACCGCGATGGTCACCGCCGCGGCGCTCAAGAAGAACGCGGTGATCACCGCCGACACCCCCGGGTTCGTCGTGAACCGCGTGCTGGCGAAGATCCTCGGCGAGGCGATGCACGCGGTCGACGACGGCACCCCGTTCGAGACCGTCGACAAGGCGTTCGCTCCCCTGGGCCTGCCCATGGCGCCGTCCGTGCTGCTCGACCTGGTCGGTCTGAAGGTCGGCGCGCACGTGCTCGACACGCATCACGCCGCGTTCCCCGACCGGTTCTACCGCAGCGAGAACCTCCACCGGCTGGCCGAGCACGGCACGCTGCTCGAGAAGGACGGCAAGGGCAAGGTGAAGGGCCTCGACAAAGGCGCGGCGAAGATTCTGGCGGGCGGCAAGAACCCCTGGAGCGAGCAGGACATCCTGCGCCGCCTCGAGGACGGCCTGGCCGACGAGATCCACCGCATGCTCGTCGACGACCACGTCGTCGAGGCGCCGGAGGACATCGACCTGTGCATGATCCTCGGGGCGGGCTTCCCGTTCCAGATGGGCGGCATCACCCCGTACCTCGATCGGGTCGGAGCATCGCAGCGCGTGTTCGGAGACACCTTCCACCACCCGCCGGTGCGCGGGGTCACCGCCGAGGTGGAGGCCGTCGCGTAGCGATCGCCGCACCGCCCCGCACGGCCGGACCGCCGAGAACGCAGCTCATCCGCGTCCTCGGCGGTCTCGCTTTTTCACCCGCGCCGGGTCTTGACCGTCGCAGAACGCCCTCGTTAGCGTTCACCTAACAGCAGGGTGTCGACGGGACGGGGACCGAGTGACGGAGCAGACGACCACGACGACGCCCGCGCAGGCGGCACCCGTCAAGCTCTCCATGATCACGATGACCGGGATGGTCGTCGGCAGCATGGTCGGGGCGGGCGTGTTCTCCCTCCCCCGGCGCTTCGCGCAGGAGACCGGTGTCGCCGGCGCGCTGATCGCGTGGACGATCGCCGGCCTCGGGATGCTGATGCTCGCGTTCGTGTTCCAGCTGCTCGCCAACCGCAAGCCGAAGCTCGACGCCGGTGTCTACGCGTACGCCAAGGCCGGCTTCGGCGAGTACCTCGGCTTCTTCTCGGCGTTCGGCTACTGGGCCAGCGCCGCCGTGGGCCTGGTCTTCTACTGGGTCTTCATCTTCTCGACCATCGGCGCTGTCGTGCCGGCCTTCGGCGAGGGCGACACGATCATCGCCATCGTGCTCTCGTCGGCCGCCCTGTGGGGGTTCTTCCTGCTGATCCGGCGCGGCATCAAGGAGGCCGCAGCGATCAACCGGATCGTCACCGTGGCCAAGCTGGTGCCGATCGTCGTGTTCATCCTTCTGGCCCTGTTCGTCTTGAAACCCGACGTGTTCGCCGCCAACTGGGGAGGGGCCGACTACGCCGGCTCGCTGTTCGACCAGGTGCGCAACACGATGCTGGTGACGGTCTTCGTGTTCCTCGGCGTCGAAGGCGCGAGCACCTACTCCCGGCACGCGAAGCGACGGGAGGACGTCGGTCGCGCCACCATCCTGGGCTTCGTGAGCGTCTTCGCGGTCTTCGCGTCGGTGACCATCGTCTCCTACGGGGTGCTCCCGATGGGCGAGATCGCGAAGCTGCGCCAGCCGTCGATGGCCGGGGTGCTGGCGGCCGCGGTCGGGCAGTGGGGCGCCTGGTTCGTGAGCATCGGGTTGATCGTCTCCGTGCTCGGCGCCTATCTGGCCTGGTCGCTGATGGCGGCCGAGGTGCTCTTCGTCGCGGCGAAAGACCAGGACATGCCGCGATTCCTGGCCAAATCGAACAGCCAGGACGTGCCGGTCAACGCGCTGCTCCTGACGGCGTTCTTCGTACAGGCCGTTCTCGTGATCATCTACTTCGCCCACGACGCGCTCAACCTCGCGCTCGACCTCACGAGCGCGCTGACGCTCATCCCGTTCTTCCTGGCAGCGCTCTACGCGCTCAAACTCGTCATCACCAGAGACACCTACCGGGACGCTCCACGCGGCTGGGGGCGCGACCTCGTGGTGGCGGTGCTGGCGACGGTCTACACGGCGTTCCTGCTGTTCGCGGCCGGGCTGACGTTCGTGCTGCTGTCGTTCATCATCTACGCACCCGCCTCCATCCTGTTCGTCATGGTCCGCCGCGAGCAGGGCCGCCGATGGTTCAGCGGCCGTGAGCTCGTCATCCTGGCCGTCTCGATCCTCGGAGCGGTCGCGGGCATCGTCGCACTCTCGGCGGGCTGGATCCACCTGTGATCGTTCCGCCCAGGCGGATTCATCGAAGCGAAGGCGAGAAGAAGGGCAAACCATGACAGAGACGATGTTCGGCGTGCATTCGGAAGTCGGGCAGCTGAGGCGCGTCCTGGTCGCCTCCCCCGGCCTCGCGCACCACCGGCTCACCCCCTCCAACGCCGACGAGCTGCTCTTCGACGACGTCCTGTGGGTCGAGAACGCCAAGCGCGACCACGCCGCCTTCGTCGCCGATCTGCGTTCCAACGGCGTGGAGGTGCTCGAGCTGCACGAGGTGCTGGCGGACACCGTGGCGCAGCCAGAGGCCCGGGCCTGGCTGCTCGACCGCAAGGTCGTCCCCAACCAGGTCGGGCCGGGCCTCGTCGAGGGCACCCGCGCGTTCCTCGATTCGCTGCCGGCGGATCGGCTCGCCGAGTACCTGATCGGCGGCCTGTCGACCGTCGACCTGCCCGCGGACTACCGCACCGATTACCTCGCTCTCGCACGGGAGTCGACCGGCATCCGCGAGTATCTGATGCCTCCGCTGCCGAACACGCTCTACACCCGCGACACGACATGCTGGATCTACGGCGGCGTCACACTCAATCCGCTGTACTGGCCCGCCCGCCACGACGAGACGCTGCTCATGAAGGCGATCTACCGGTTCCATCCCGCCTTCGCCGGCGCGACCGTGTGGTGGGGCGACCCCGAGCAGGACTGGGGCCAGGCCACGCTGGAAGGCGGCGACGTGATGCCGGTCGGCAACGGCGCGGTGCTGATCGGGATGAGCGAGCGCACGTCCCGGCAAGCGATCACGCAGGCGGCCGCCGCGTTGTTCGCGGCCGGGGCCGCCGAGCAGGTGATCGTCGCCGGCATGCCGAAGCTGCGCTCGGCCATGCACCTCGACACCGTCTTCACCTTCGCCGACCGCGACCTGGTGACGCTCTACCCCGCGATCATGGACCGCGTGCACACGTTCACCCTCCGGCCGGGCGATTCCTCCGGCGTCGACGTGCGAGACGAGGGCGACCGCGCCTTCGTCGACGTCGTCGCAGCGGCTCTCGGCCTCCCGCGCCTCCGGGTGATCGAGACGGCCGGCGACAACTACGAGACCGAGCGGCAGCAGTGGGACAGCGGCAACAACGCGGTGGCTCTGCGCCCCGGAGTCGTCTATGCCTACGACCGCAACACCGCGACGAACGATGCACTGCGCCGCGCCGGAGTGGAGGTCATCCCGATCGTCGGCGCGGAGCTCGGCCGCGGCCGCGGCGGCGGACACTGCATGACGTGCCCGCTGCTGCGCGACGCGGTCGAGTTCTAGGGCTCCTCGGGCAGGATGACCAGCTCGAGGTAGCCGCGCAGAGCCTCGGCGGCATGGATGCGCGGCGGATCGTAGAGCCACTGCACCTGGATGCCCTCCCACAGGGCGACGACCGTCGCCGCGGCGAGAGCCGGGTCGACGCCGTCGCGCAGACGGCCCGCAGCGGCGAGCGCGGAGAACTCGTGAACGTACGCCTCGCGCATGGTCTCGTAGCGGCCGAGGAAGTAGTCGTGCGCGGGGTGTGCGGCATCGGCCGCCTCGGCGGCGAGCACGCTGTACAGGGCGATGAGACCGGGGATGCGCTCGTTGCGCTCGGCCTGCGCGCTGATTCCGTCGGCGAACGACAGGCCGGCGAAGGGGGCGCGCCCGTCGCCGCCGATCTCAGGGTCGCCGCCGAGCTCGTCGCGGCGCGCGAGCACGGCGACGAGCAGCTCCTCCTTGCCGGCGAAGTGGTGTTGCAGAGTGCTGAGGCCGATGCCCGCGGCAGACGCGATCTCGCGCAGCGAGCTGCCGTGATAGCCGCGCGTGGCGAACACGCGGTAGGCCTCGTCGACGATCTGCTGCCGTCGTTCGGCCGTCTTCGCGTAGGGACCGCGTCGGCGGGGTCGGCCGCCCTCGTCGTCGCGTTGTGGCACGGTCATCCTCCAAATTAGGTCAGTCGCACGAATTTCGACTACGGTCGATGCTATCCCAGCACCAACCGTGGACGAACCGACCACGACGAACCGCAAGGAGCCTCTGTGCCCACTTCCGCACTCCTCTCCGACACCGCGCCCGCCCACGGCGCGGTGCGCGCAGCCCGCTCCTGGCTCCACTCCGACGCTCCCGCGGTCTCGCTGGGCGGCGAGTGGCGGTTCCGGCTCTCCGCCTCCGCCGACCTGCCCGACGACGTGGCGTCGCCGTCACTCGACGACGAGGCCTGGGAAACCCTCCCGGTTCCGGCCCACTGGGTCCTCCACGGCGACGGCCGGTTCGGGCGGCCGATCTACACCAACGTGCAATACCCCTTCCCGATCGAGCCGCCGTTCGTGCCCGATGACAACCCGACGGGCGACTACCGTCGCTGGTTCGACCTTCCGGCGGGCTGGCCGGACGACGCGCGCATCCTGCTGCGCTTCGACGGCGTGGAGTCGCTCTACCGGGTGTGGGTGAACGGCACGGAGGCCGGTTCGGCGAGCGGCAGCCGCCTCGCCCACGAATTCGACGTCACCGACCTCGTGCACGACGGCGCCAATCTGCTGTCCGTGCGCGTGCACCAGTGGTCGCCCGCAAGCTACCTGGAGGACCAGGACCAGTGGTGGCTCCCGGGGATCTTCCGGGACGTGACTCTGTCGGCGCGGCCGGCGGACGGGGTGGAGGATGTCTGGCTGCGCACCGGGTTCGCCGACGGCCACGGCACCATCGTGCCAGAGGTGATCGCGGCGCGGGCCGCCTTCCCTGTCACGCTGCGGCTCCCCGAACTCGGCGTCGAGGTCGCCTGGCAGACGCCGGCCGACGTCGGACCCGTGGCCGTGGGCGCCGTCGACCCGTGGACTGCGGAGTCACCACGCCTCTACGACGCGATCGTCGCCTCCCGGGGCGAGACCGTGTCTCTGCGCGTGGGCTTCCGCACGGTCGAGATCCGCGGTGACCGCTTCCTCGTCAACGGCAGCCGGGTCGTCTTCCACGGGATGAACCGCCACGAGACGCATCCCGAGCGCGGCCGCGTCTTCGACGAGGAGCACGCCAGGGCGGACCTGATCCGGATGAAGCGGTTCAACGTCAACGCGATCCGGACGAGCCACTATCCGCCGCACCCCCGGCTGCTCGACCTGGCCGACGAGCTGGGGTTCTGGGTCATCCTGGAGTGCGACCTCGAGACGCACGGCTTCGAGGCGGCCGGCTGGCGTGATAACCCGAGCGACGATCCGCGCTGGCGCGAGGCGTACCTCGATCGGATCCGGCGCACGGTGGAACGCGACAAGAACCACCCTTCGATCGTCATGTGGTCGCTCGGCAACGAGTCGGGCACCGGCGCCAACCTGGCGGCGATGTCGGCCTGGGTGCACGCCCGCGACCCGGAGCGGCCGGTCCACTACGAGGGCGACTACACCGGCGAGTACTCCGACGTGTACTCGCGGATGTACTCCTCGGTGCCGGAGACCGAGCAGATCGGCGTCGACGGCTCGCCCGCTCCCCTGCTGAACTGCACACCGGCGCAGGGCGCCCGCCAGCGCAGCAAGCCGTTCCTGCTGTGCGAGTACGCGCACGCGATGGGCAACGGCCCCGGCGCGCTCGACCAGTACGAGGCCCTGGTGGATGCGCACCCCCGACTGCACGGCGGATTCGTGTGGGAGTGGCGCGACCACGGCATCCTGACCCGCAGCGCCGACGGGACGCCCTTCTATGCCTACGGCGGCGACTTCGGCGAGGTCGTCCACGACGGCAACTTCGTGATGGACGGCATGGTCCTGTCGAACGACGAGCCGACACCGGGCCTCCACGAGTTCGCCGCAGTGGCGCAGCCGCTCGCGTTCTCCTTCACCGCAGACGGGAACGAGCTGGTCGTGACCAACCGGCGACACAGCTCGAGCAGTGCCGACCTGACACTGCGCTGGCGGGTCGAGCACGACGGCCGGGAGGCCGCGGCCGGTGTCCTCGACGCGCCCGAGATCGCCGCGGGCGCCACGGAACGACTGCCGCTGCCGGTGATCCCGACCGCGGACACGGGCGAGACGTGGCTCACGGTGGAGGCAGTGCTCACCGAGGATGCGCCGTGGGCGCCCGCCGGGCACGTGGTCGCGCGCGGCCAGCTCGACCGGAGCGCCCACCGCCCGGCTCGGCCCTCCGCGGGAGCACCGGCCGCCGACTGGCGATCGTCGGCCGGGACTACCGACCTCGGTCTCGCACTCTTCGAACGCGGCCGGCTCGTCCGTCTCGCGGGCCGGGCGGCCGCCGGCCCCCGCCTGGAGCTCTTCCGGGCGCCGACGGACAACGACGAAGGCGCCGCCTCCGGCGATCCCGTGTTCAGCGATGCGAGCGTCGCTGGTGTGTCCAGCGCCCGCCTCTGGCGCGAACAGGGCCTGGACCGACTGACGCACCGGCTGCTGTCGGTGCAGGAGGCGCCGGGCGCGCTCCGCACGCTGACGCGGGTCTCGGCGGCGAACGCGGTGAGCTCGGTCACGGTCGAGACGGTCTGGTCGGTGATCGGCGACGAGCTGGAGTTGCGCGTCGAGATCGAGCCCTCGTCCGGTTGGCCGACCGTCTGGCCGCGCATCGGCATCCGCTTCGACCTCCCTGACGGCGAACGGCGGATCGACACCGCCGAGTGGTTCGGCACCGGCCCGCTGGAGTCGTACCCCGACAGCACACACGCCGCCCGCGTCGGCCGCTTCCGCGCTTCGCTGAGCCGCGGGGACGGGATGGACGATCTGAACGTGGAGTACGCCCGCCCGCAGGAGACAGGTCACCGCTCCGCCGTGCGGGAGGTCGACCTCGGCGCCTTCGGCTTCAGCGCGATCCCCGATGGGCGGGGCCGCCTCCCGGGCTTCTCGCTCTCGCGGCACACGCCGCAGCAGGTCGCGGCCGCGGGCCACCCGCACGAGCTGCCGCCCTCCGAGACGACGTACCTGTTCGTCGACGCCGCCCAGCACGGCCTCGGCTCGCGCGCCTGCGGGCCGGACGTATGGCCTGCGTTCGCGCTGCGGCCGGAGGCCCGCACGCTGCGGCTGCGCTTCCGCGCCTGAGCGCGACGGAGGGGACGCGACTCGCCGTTTCGAACGGGTCGTAACCGCGCGTCGCGTCCCCACTGCGGCGCGGACAAACAGTTGAGCGGGCGCAATTCGGCGGAGCGGTCCCCCCTGGGGGCGGCGCCGGCCGTGCGCGGCCAGTTTGGCTTCTGTCTGCAGCGAGGCGCCGAGCTGGCCACGTTCTGCTCCAGGTTCTCGACACGTCGCGTGCCGGGGATGGGTGCGAGGTCGTCGCCCTTCGACAGCAACCAGGCGAGCGCGACCTGGCCGGGTGCCGCACCGGCCTCGCGTGCCACGGCGTCGACCTCTTCGACGATCCGGATGTTGGCCTCCAGGTTGTCGCCTTCGAACCGCGGGTTGAAGCGCCGGAAGTCGTCTTCGGCGAGCTGGTCGAGCGACCGGATGGACCCGGTGAGGAACCCGCGGCCCAGCGGCGAGTAGGGTACGAAGCCGATTCCGAGTTCGCGCACGGTGGGCAGCACCTCCGACTCGGGATCGCGCGACCACAGCGAGTACTCCGTCTGCACCGCGGTGACCGGATGAACGGCGTTCGCGCGCACGATGGTCTCCGGCGCGGCCTCCGAGAGGCCGTAGTGGCGGATCTTGCCCTCGTCGATCAGCGCTTTGAGGGCGCCGACGGTCTCCTCGATCGGAGTGTTCGGGTCCATCCGGTGCTGGTAGTAGAGATCGATGTGATCGGTCTGCAGGCGTCGCAGCGAACCCTCGACCGAGAGACGGACGTTCTCGGGCGAACCGTCCAGCCCGCGCTCGCCCTTCGAACGGTGCAGGATCGTTCCGAACTTGGTCGCGATGACCACGCGGTCGCGCCGGCCGCCGGCGAACGCGCGGGCCAGCAACTCCTCGTTCGCGTACGGCCCATAGATCTCGGCGGTGTCGAAGAAGGTGACCCCGAGGTCCATCGCCCGGTGGATCGTCCGGATCGAGCCGGCGTCGTCGCTGCCGGCTCCGGTGTAGAAGGCGCTCATGCCCATGCAGCCGAGGCCGAGCCGCGAGACCTCGAGCTTCTCCGTTCCGAGTGTGATCGTCATCAATGCCATACCGTCACGATAACCCCGTGTCCGACCCTCCTGATACCGTCACGGCATGGCCCTCACCAAGTACTACGTCGCATCCTCCATCGACGGCTTCATCGCCGACGTCCACGATCGCATCGAATGGCTGGAGCAGTTCGGCTTCGACGAGTTCGACGAGCATTATCAGGCGTTCCTCTCCGGCATCGGCGCCCTGGTCATGGGTGCGACGACGTACGAATTCGTGCTCGCGCAGGGGGCCTGGCCGTACGCGGAGATCCCGACCTGGGTCGTCACGCACCGCGCGCTGCCGACCATCGAGGGCGCCGCGATCACGTTCTTCGCCGGCGACGTCGACCAGCTCGACGCCGAGGTGCGCGAAGCCGCCGACGACCGCGATGTCTGGCTGGTCGGCGGTGGCGCGCTGGCCGCTCAGTTCGCCGACCGCGGGCTGATCGACGAGTTGCACGTCACCTACGTGCCCGTGCTGGTGGGCTCCGGCAAGCCGCTGCTGCCGGTCGCCGAAGCCAGCCGCCCGCTCGTGCTGTCGAGCAGCAAGACGTTCCCGTCAGGGAGCATCGAGCACGTCTACCGCTTCGCCTGAGCCTCCCGAGCCTCGCCGAGAAGCGGGTCCCACGTGGGCGTCCCGGGCGTCGGCGACCGGGGAACGTCGGCCGGTCGGTTATGCGCGGCGCTTCTTGGCGTCGACGCCCTCGGCGGCGGGCTCCTCCGCGGGCAGCGGCCGGGCGATCGGGATGCGGCTGCCGAGCACCTGGGCGACCAGGTCTCGGGCGATCTTCTGCGGGGTGAGCCCGGCTTCGTCCAGGATCTCGTCGCGCGTCGCGTGCTCGAGGAACGCGTCGGGCAGCCCGAGCTCGTCCACGGCGGTGTCGATCCCCGCCTCCCGCAGGTCCTGCCGGACGCGGGTGCCGATGCCGCCCACGCGGATGCCGTCCTCGATGGTGACCACGATGCGGTGGTCGGCGGCGAGGCTGAGGATGCTCCGCGGCACCGGGACCACCCAGCGCGGGTCCACCACCGTCGCACCGATGCCTTGCGCGGCGAGCCGCTCCGCGACTTTCAGACCCAGTTCGGCCATCGGCCCGACCGTCACCAGCAAGACGTCGCGTGCGTCGGACTCGCGCAGCACATCGACGCCGTCGTCGAGGCGGCGCACTGCCGGGATGTCCGCCTGCACGCTCCCCTTCGGGAAGCGCAGCACCGTGGGCCCGTCATCCACGGCCACGGCCTCGGCCAGCTCCTCGCGGAAGCGCGCGCCGTCGCGCGGCGCCGCGAGCCGGATGTTGGGAACCACCTGAAGGATGGCCAGGTCCCAGATGCCGTGGTGGCTCGGGCCGTCCGGGCCGGTGACACCGGCGCGGTCGAGCACGAACGTCACGCCCGCCTTGTGCAGGGCCACATCCATCAGCACCTGGTCGAACGCCCGGTTGATGAAGGTCGCGTAGATGGCGACGACCGGGTGGAGGCCGCCGTACGCCAATCCCGCGGCGCTCGTCGCCGCGTGCTGCTCGGCGATGCCCACGTCGTGCACCCGGTCGGGGAACCGCTCGGCGAACGTGTGGAGGCCGGTGGGCCGGAGCATCGCGGCGGTGATACCGACGATCTTCGGATTCCGCTCAGCGAGCTTCACGATTTCGTCGGCGAAGACCCCGGTCCAGCTCTGCTTCGTCGAGCTCTCGACGGGCTCCCCCGTCTCCGGATCGATCTGGCCGACCGCGTGGAACTGGTCGGCGGCATCGCGCAGCGCCGGCTCGTAACCACGGCCCTTCTGCGTGATCGCGTGCACGATGACCGGGGCGCCGTAGTTCTTCGCCTGGCGCAGCGCCTCCTCCATCGCCTGGATGTCATGTCCGTGCACCGGACCGATGTACTTGATGTCGAGGTTCGAGTACAGCGCCTCGTTGTTGGAGAACCGGCTCAGGAACCCGTGCAGACCACCGCGGACGCCCCGGTAGAACGACTGCCCCGGCGTACCCAGTCTGTCGAAGGCCTTGCGACTGGTGAGGTACAGGTTGCGGTAACCGCGACGCGTGCGCACCGTGTTGAGGAACCGCGCCATTCCGCCGATGGTCGGAGCGTACGAGCGCCCGTTGTCGTTCACGACGATGATCAGCCGACGGTTGTTGTCGTCGGTGATGTTGTTGAGCGCCTCCCAGGTCATCCCGCCGGTGAGCGCGCCGTCGCCGACGACCGCGACGACGTGCCGGTCGTCCTGACCCGTCATGCCGAAGGCGCGCGAGATCCCGTCCGCCCAGCTCAGCGACGAGGAGGCGTGCGAGCTCTCCACGATGTCGTGCTCGGATTCGGAGCGTTGCGGGTAGCCGGCGAGGCCGCCCTTCTGCCGCAGGCGCGAGAAGTCCTGCCGCCCGGTGAGCAGCTTGTGCACATACGACTGATGACCGGTGTCGAACACGATCGCATCGCGCGGCGAGTCGAAGACCCGATGGATGGCGATCGTCGTCTCGACGACGCCGAGGTTCGGCCCGAGGTGACCGCCGGTCTTGGCGACGTTGGCGACCAGGAAGGCCCGCACCTCGGAGGCGAGCTGATCGAGCTCCTTGTCCGTGAGCCGGTCGAGATCACGCGGCCCGTGGATGGTTTCGAGGATGCTCATGCATTTCAGTGTAGGACCGTCTGAATCGGAGGAGGCTCGGAACCAGCGATCCCGAGCCTCCCCTTGACAACGGTCTGATTACACGAGGCTCCGGAGCACGTACTGCAGGATGCCGCCGTTGCGGTAGTAGTCGGCCTCACCGGGGGTGTCGATCCGGACGACCGCATCGAACTCGACGACCTGCTTGCCCGCCGGCGAGTGCTCCGTGGGCTCGGCCACGACGC
This sequence comes from uncultured Leifsonia sp., assembly GCF_945957465.1. GTDB lineage: Bacteria > Actinomycetota > Actinomycetes > Actinomycetales > Microbacteriaceae > Leifsonia. The sequence goes on along the minus strand of NZ_CAMFLC010000069.1, from coordinate 438 downwards.
GCACGGTCTTGGGTGTGCGACCCTCGTTGAGCTCTTCGAGCCCGGTGATCGAGAACGACTCCGTGCCGTCGAGGCCGAGCGACTCGATGGTCTCACCGGCCGGGAACTGGAGCGGGACGACGCCCATGCCGATCAGATTCGAGCGGTGGATGCGCTCGAAGCTCTCGGTGATCACGGCGCGCACGCCCAACAGGCTCGTGCCCTTGGCCGCCCAGTCGCGCGACGATCCGGACCCGTACTCCTTGCCGCCCAGGACGACGAGCGGGATGCCCTGCGCCTGGTAGTTCTGCGACGCGTCGTAGATGAACGACTGCGGAGCGTCCGGCTTCGTGAAATCACGCGTGTACCCACCCTCGACACCGTCGAGGAGCTGGTTGCGCAGACGGATGTTCGCGAAGGTGCCGCGGATCATCACCTCGTGGTTGCCGCGGCGCGAGC
>NZ_CAMFLC010000068.1 GCF_945957465.1 uncultured Leifsonia sp. | reverse complement strand
GGGGCGTTGCCTCAGCAACTAACAACCCCTGCCACTAAGTCTGACGCGCGACACGGCCACCCCACCGCCAATGTTTTGAAGACCAGCGAGATCACGCGTGTAATCGACGTAAACACCCGACGGACCGACAGCCCCGCCACACGAGAAATTCGCTCATGAAACCGGGTCAGGCTCCTTCCGTTCCTCCGACAGGGCGTGCTCTGGTCAGTAAGCAAACTGAGTTGATAGTCACGTGGGGGCGCCAATGTGTTTCAACATCGAGTTGCCCCGCTCGGCGGCCCAGTCCCGACGTGCGGTGTATATCGAGGTTGAGTGCGGACCGTTCACTCGAATGGGAAGCTCGAACGTCGTGCCCGCCGCCCTGATACCGACGAAGAGCGTGGTGAAATCCGCCAACAGGAAGGACGTCGTGCCCACTCGAACATCGCTGATCTCTTCCTGTCCGAACTCCGCAACCACGACAGCCGACTTTCCGCGAAGAACGCGAAGGTGACCCGGGTAAGCGGCGACGGAGTAGACAGGTCCAGTTGAACCGAAAGAGTTTCCTGTAGCTTCGCCAATCCGTCGTAGAGCCAAGCGCGTGACCAACGCCGCGGAACACGGAGTGATAATCGCGCCAGGAATCTGAGCGGATAAGACCGCGTACTGAGCTCGGAGCAGCAGCCTCAGAAAAATGTAGTACACCAGCAAGGCCACTCCGAACACACAAAGAAATCCTGCACCGGCGGCGACGATAAGACCGTCTGTCATCGAGCACCCTTCTGTCGTAAGGGGAGGTAGGGCGCACCGGCCTCCCGGAGGATGCACCCCGAACGGGGATCGAGCTGCGGTAGGTGTCGGAACTGGTTCTGCAGGGTCGTGTACCCGACGCGCGCCTCGCGCCAAATGACGAGAACCCACGCACCGAGTGTTCCAAGCATTGCGACGAAGCTGACCAGCATCGCCCACGCGACGACGATCATCAACGTGACGGGAGCATGCGCCACTACTGCGATTGCTCCCGGCACCAGACTCAGGAGGCAGATCCATGAAGCGACAGCGCAAACCATCTGCAGCGTCAGCGCGGACGGGCCTGACAACTGGTTCGGCGCGGCGAGGTCATTAGTCTTGGAATCTGAGATACAGATCACCTCCGCTCACAGTCAGACCGAATGCGTTACCGGAGGCCCCCAACGCGTTCACGACACCCTTCACAGCGTCTCGTACCCAGTCGGTCACTGCCCTCCGAACGGATGCGTGAGTAATTGCTTCGGTGATCCAATCGGCGATCCGGCCTCGCACAGTCTTGCGAACCATCTGCCCTCCTCGAGGAATGAGAGTTCGTGAGATCTCGATCACCAGATCCCGAGCGATTTCACAACCATTGAGAGCCCAATCGCTATCAACAATGCTCCGACCACCGCCATCTTTCCCGGTGTGGACTTTGACGCGAATCCCGGGTGAGATTGTCCGAATCGTCCTTGGATATTCCGACGGTTATGTCGTGCAACCGCGTCCCGAAACAGCGCGACAAAGACTCCCGAGATCGTCACTCCCAGTCCAGCGATCAACATCACGATTTGTTCGAAGCCCATGAACCCGCCTACCAGAACCACATGATGAGCCCCGAACAGCCGATCCCCACGCCGCTCGTCACGCCGACATCTGGGGCTTCCCGCCCCTGCCAATCGCGCGAATAGGTCGCGTAAGCCCCGGCGCCATCGCAAGCCGAACAGCCGACTGTGAAGCCAATTCACACTCGACCCGCGCTTCTTGGCGACCCGTAGCGCGAGTTAAGTTCTGCGATGCGCTCATGCAGCCTTACGCCGTCGCATACAAGTGCGACCCCTAAACCAGCTAAAGCGGCCCACGAAACAAAGCCGCCCCATGCGAGGGTGCCGATCAGCAAGAGGCCAAGCTGCATCAGCCCCGCCCATGAGCGCTTGAGGTAGTAGTTATGGCCACCGAACGGCCCGAATCCAATGAGCAGAACAACCGCTGTCCCAAGAAATCGTGTCCTCGTACGAACTGGCGAAAACGAGCGCTTTGCGAACTCACGGGCCGGACTCGTGAGCAGAAACGCCGTCGCAGCAGCACTGGCCACCGACCCAGGGATTATCCACCATCCGAAAAACGGCCAGGCGCAGAGCCAGGAGACAAACATGACGACACCCGCGATCCACCCCCATGCGGCCCGGCCGACAGTGCGGAGCGCGGCGTTCACCGGGAATGCCACCAATACGCCCACGGCCATTGCCCGAAGGCAGAGAGACTGCATCAACGCAAGCCCGACAACGGCATTCTGGTCGGCATCGGCGGCGATCGCTTGCCGACTCAGCGCATCGATGTAACTGCCCCAGTCGAACCCCACACTCGCGACCGTGATCATCAACGCGTTGATGATCGCCAGGCCGAGAAGGAGTGTGGCCGCCCAGGCCACCCGAGACGGCACTCCCAGGCCGACCCAAAGTCGCCTCACTTCCATCCATGCCTCCTCGACCAGAACTCCCATTCCGAATCACCCCAGACAGACGGCAGCAAGGACCGGCCACTCGCGCCACCACCGCAACCGCGGATCACCTCGGGATGTCTCCCACGGGTCATCGACTTCCGTTCGCTCGGGCATGGTCATGCCGCGTCTCCTTCCGTACATGACTTCTCCCTCGCGACAAACGCCTCGTATGCGCGAACACGTGCCATCGCCGCCTCCCACTGAGGCTTTGTGAGATTCGGTTCGCCGGCCTCTCGCATGACCACCCCTGTGGGCGAGTGCCATCGCACTACTTTGTTGTTGCCCTGCGCGGACGTCGTATAGCCTGCAGCCAACTCCGCACGCTCCTTGCGATCTGACATCAGACTGCAGACCCATCCGAAGCCCATCCCGCCAATCACCGTAACGATGAAAGCAACGGCGGCAGGGTCCCATGCTTGCGTTCGGGTCAAAACAACAAGTGCCCATACGACCGCACCGATGCCGCCGATGCAGCTCACACCAATACTCCACAAGCCCGCGCGCGCCCACTGTTTCGTCGTGAGCCCGGGCAGCAACTCGCGACGCGTCCAACACTGCTGCTCCATCAGCTATCCCTCCCTTGTGCGATGCCAAAGGCTTCCTTCGTTTTCGGCTTCGGCGGCGCCTGGCATCCGAACGTCTTCGCCCGAGCACGCCTCCATCGGTCGTGTCGTACGCCAACTGATCGCCGATGCGGTAGCCGAAGATGTCCAGGGAATATGACTGCGCTCGCCTCTACGAACGTGCCTCGGGACGGCGACTGGTGCGGCGCCAGCGCACCACGCCAAGTGTCCGCCCCTGAGATCATCACCCACCAGTACTCGAGTCAGTCCAGAGTCGGAATAGGTCGGAGCGAAGCTCCTCCAGATCGACTCGACGTGCTGTTCCGACACTCGCGAGCCCAGGCGCGTTGACTTGCAAGGGCAACGCGATTTGCTCGCGTCCGTTCCAGAGGACAAAGACGAGGCAATGGAGTGTCCTGAACCGGTGAGGAAACTCGCGAACATCGACTTTCTGCACCATCCGGGAGGGGATACGAGCGAGCGGCGCGGGATCGAATACGCCACTCCGGATAGTCAAACCATTGGTGTCAAAGCTCACGGCAAGGTGCCGCACGTCATTTGCAGGAGGGAGTTCGAGACGCTTCAAGGATCGTGACGTGTCAGGCATCCGCGTCGCCGAGCGCACCAGCATCTCAGCGCCAACTACATCACTGACGGCTTGACCCTGATGTCGCTTGCCCGCCACGAGCGCCAGATGGACGATGATCGCGGCTAGGACGAGTGTCGCGATCCCTGCGATGACGGCCATCAGCTGAAGCCGTGACTGGACGCTAGTGATAGTCAAGATCAAAGACATGCCCGCAACCGCGGAAATCGTGGCGTAAACGGCGATCCATCCGAGTCGTCCCATACGTGCCGTAGTCCTTCCCGTCATGGCGCTACATGCTTCCCGGGATGTTTGTCCAACCCGAAGGACCCAGCACCCTGCCGAGATAACGGACGGGGCGTCAGGGCCCGCTCCGAGACAATCGATCACAGTTGCGCCACTGATCAAGAACGAGCTCACCCGTTCGCAGTCAGCCCAAGCGTTTGCTCACCTCGGGGACACCGAGTTGCCGCCTGAGTCGTACCAACAACACGTCCCGATCCGCGGCCGAAGCGGCGTACCGGAACGAGGCACTCCACCCCGCCGAGCGGGGCACGATGGGCACGCTCCAGGACTCTGCGCCCCGGACCTCGACAAGGATTGCGGGAACCTGCCTCCCGCCATAACCGTCGCGCATCCTTACAGACGTCGGTTTCAGCCCGACGATGTCCCGCGCGGCGATGGAAATACACTCTGCAAATAGGGGATCGCCAAGATACCAGTACACGCCGCTCATGTCCGCGGCGATCACCGACCAATGGGCCGGGCGGCCCCGCGAACTGCTCAAACCGCGAACCACGGCATCTGCCGCGGGAGAGCGCGTCGCCTCGAATACAAGCGCATCCGGTCTTGTCGATTGGACGCGGGCGAAGCGGGCACCGATGAACGCCCGGTAGACGACCAGACCGCCGGAAAGCGCGGCTAATATCCCCGCAGAAGCGCCGAAGAGCGGCCAGAACGACGATTCCGGCACCCGAGCCCACGTGACGGCGGCAGCGAGGACGGATGCGGGGACCACGGCAGCCAGAACCGGCCACTCGCGCCACCAACGAGGCCGCGAATCGCGCGACGAGGTTTCCCACGGGTCGTCAGTCATTTCGGGGGTCTCAGACGTGCTCATGCTTCTGCCCCTCGACGCTTAGGTGGCTCTTCGGTGTTTATGGAAGCCTTATAGGCGATGACCCGCGCCATGGCAGCTTCCCACTGCAGTTTGGTGAGGTTAGGCTCACCGGCATTCCGCATGACGACACCGGTGGGCGAGTGCAAGCGCACAACTTCGTTGTTGCCTTGTGCAGATGTGGTGTAACCGGCGGCCAGCTCTGCGCGTTCCTTCCGATTCATCATGATGTTGCAGAACCAAGCGGCGCAAAGTCCACCGACCACAAGGACGAGAAACCCGACCGTAACCGGATCGAGAGCTAGTCTTCTAGCCACGAGGGTGAATGCGCATATCAGGCCTCCCGCAGCCCCTGTCCCGGTCGCCCCAAGGCACCACAAACCAGCGCGGGCCCATTGCTTTGTCGTCGGACCGGGGAGCAGTTCCTGCCGGTCCCACTCTTGCGCGGACATTACGAACCCCATCCCTGTGCAACACCTAGTGCGTCCCCTGAAGCTCCGAGTGCCTTTGACGCGTGAGTAATCGCCTCACTCACCCAGTCCTCGACCTGGTTGCGGAGGAACTTGCCTGCGAGTTGACCGCCGCCGGGTACAGCAGTGGTGATGATACCGATCACGCATCCCACAGCCCGTTGGCCGCCCTTCACGCAGCTGTAAATCGTGCTAGCCGCACTTGCCACCAACGCGATAGGCGCGAGCCATTGCATTCCAGGAAGCAGCGACGCGAGTCCGGCAAATGCGCCGATCCATCCGAGAACGTCAAAGAACCGCTCGATAGATTGAGCCTCCTGAGCGAGCGCTGCGTTGTTCACGCACTGCGGATTGACGTACGGGCTAATGTGCTTTTGCTGTCCAGCCGGACATTCATGCCGCTCCGAGTTCTTGTTCTGGGCCGTCGGCCCGGTCGGTTGCGGTTTCGCCGCCTTGGTCGGCACGTACGGCGGCGCCGGAGGTGGCATGGTCACGTTCTGGTACGCCTGCACCGGCGGGGCGCCGCACCCCAACGGGAGCGCATCGCCCGGTCCGCGCCTGGCGCACAGGTGCCCGTCCGGGTCCAGGTAGGTGGCCGGGTTATCCCACACATAGCCGTACCGCGCCAAGCTCTGCGGCTGCACCAGCAGACCCGCCCACGTATCCGCCGCCGTCCACGAACCCGTCCCGGTGTCGTAGCTGCGCGCCTGGTTGTGGACCAGTCCCTGCGTCGGATCCTGTGACTGACCGGTGAACCCGACCGGGGAGCTCCACGCTCCGGTCTCCGGGTTAAGTTCACCCCAATCCTCATACCAAGCCAGCTGGGTGATCGACGACCCGGCAGCACCGGCCACCGCCGAACCCAACCCGTCCAGCAGGTCCCACGTCGCCTCTCCCGACGATGCCACGTGGGTGGCCAGGTTCCCGGCCGCGTCCCGCAGCAGACTCGTCGAACCATGCAGTTCGTCCGACTGCTGCACCACCGCCGCACCATCGAAGGTCGCGACCGTCGTCTGCGTCCCGAAGCGGGTCTGATCGGTCGTCGACGAGCGGCGACCCAACCCGTCATACGCGTACGACGTCGAACGCCCATCGCGGGTGACCTGGGCCGTGCGACCTGTCGGGTCGTACGCGTACGAGGTGCCGACACCGCCCACCGACTGCGACGTGCGCATCCCGGCACCGTCGTACGAGTACGTCGCCACCCCGTCAGCGACACCACGACCGGAGCCCGTCGTCTCCGAACGCAGCAGCTGGTTCGCGTCCGAGAACGACGCCGACTGAGAGAAGTCGCCGTCTTTCGCACCCGAACGCGTCCAACCCGTGCGATTGCCGGCCGGGTCATACGCATACGCGTTCTTCTCACCGGTCGACGCCACCGAAGACACCAACCGGTCCAACCCGTCGTAACCGTAGGCCACCGATCGAACCCGCGCCGCAGCCTTCGCCGCCGGGTCCTGACCGTCGCTGATCGTCCTCGTCGCCTTCGTCACGTTGCCGTCCGCGTCGTACGCGTACGAAAGCGCCAACGAGCCACCGTCTGCCACCGGGTTCGCCGGGACCGGAAGGTTCCGGTCCTTCACGTAGGTGTTCGCGTGCTTGCACGTCGAACTCTCCCCCGCGGCCGGAGCCGACCGGGCGCTGAGATACCCGGCCACCGTCGTGCACGCGTTCGCGACATCCGACGCCGCGAACGGCGCAGGAGTCGGGGTGGGCGACGTCACCGCCGGCTCTGGCGGCTCCGGCGTCTTGTGGACGATGCCGGTCACCCGGTTCGCCGCGTCGTACGAATACGCTGTCGCCACCCCTGTGGACCGGGACAGCCCGGTCAGGTTGCCGGCGGCATCCCACTGGTAGGCCAGATCACCCCACGGCGAGCTCTGCGAGGTCATCCGGCCGCCCGTGTCGTAGGTGTAGCCGAGCTGCTCACCGGTCGGGAGGGTCAGCGCGGTGCGCTGCCCGGCCGCGTCGAATCCCGCCACGAGCCGGCCGCCGCGCTGGTCGATCTGCGTGGTCGCGCGACCGTTCGCGTCGTAGATCCAGCCGGAGACACCGGTCGGGTCCGTCATCGCGATCAGACGCTGTTCCGGGTCGTACTCGTAGCTCGCGACAAAGCCGGCCTGGTTCTGACGCACGAGATCACCGCGCTTGTCGTACTGGTACCGCGTCACGGCTCCCGCGCCGTTGACGACCGCGGCCACGCGGCCTGCCGCGGTGTACTCGGTCCGCGTCGTGTTGCCGACCGCGTTGATCTCCGCAGTGGTGCGCCCGGACGCGTCGGACGCGTAGCGCGCGATGTGCCCGTTGGGGTCGCTGACGGAGGCGAGGTTGCCGTCGGCGTCGTAGGCATACTCGGATGTCGCGTTCGCGTCGGCACCCGGCTTGCCCGTCTTCGTGACGTTCTCGACGACACCCACCAGCTGCCCGGCAGGGTCGTAGCCGTACTGCGTCACGTGGCCTTCCGCGTCCGTCAGGGACGTCTGCCGACCGGCCACGTCCCAGCCGTAACGGGTCGTGGCGCCCGTGGGGTCAGTCGACGAGGTCCGCGCGCCCGCCGCGTCGTACGTGTACGAGGTCGTGTGGCCGTTCGCATCGGTCACCGTCAGCCGACGCCCGGTGGCGTCGTAGGTGAAGGACGTCGATGCTCCGGCCGCATCCGTCACTGCCGACACCCGACCGAGCGGGGTGTACTCGTACGAGCTGACCCGACCGAGCGGATCGGTCACGCTCGTCACATTCCCGGACGCGTCGTACGCGTACGCGGTCCGCTCGCCGAGGGGCGTCGTCACGGCGACCACCCGGCCGGCCGCGTCGTAATGGTATGCGGTCACAGCGCCCGTCCGGTCGGTGATCGAGGTGAGGTTGCCGTCGATGTCGTACCCGAGCGTCGTCCGCTTTCCGATGCCGTCCGTGACACGCGTGACGCGATCGAGGAGGTCGTAGCCGTACTTCGTCGCCACGCCATCGGCGTCCGTCCGCGCCACCAGACGGTTCACCGCGTCGTACGCGTAGGTGGTCGACGCCCCGGTCGGGTCCGTCTCTTTCACGAGGTTGCCCCGGCCGTCGTACCGATAGGTCGTCTTGGCTCCGGAGGGCGACGTCTTGCTGCTGAGGTTGCCGACCGCGTCATACGTCGACCGCCACACTCCACCGTTCGGGTCGGTCGTCGCGACCACGCGGTCGCGCTCGTCGGTGCGGTAAGCGGTGACATTCCCGAGCGGGTCCGTGACGGACTTCAGCGCGTCCTCAGCCGTATAGGCGTAGGCCGTGACACCACCCGTGGGGCCTGTGCTGGCGGTGAGGTGGAACATGGCGTCCCACGAGAATGTCGAGACCGCGCCGGCCGGGTCTGTCACCGAGGCGAGATGGTCGTTCGGCTCCCAGCCGTAGGAGGTCGATCCGCCCGCGGGATCGACCACCGTGACGAGGCGGTCGCCGGCATCCCACACGTACGAGGTCGTGTTGCCGTTCGGGTCGGTCTGGGAGGTCATCCGGCCGGCCGCGTCGTAGGCGAAGGTCGTCACGTGCCCGAGCGGGTCGGTGCGGCTGGTCAGGTTGCCGGCGTGGTCGTAGCCGAACGTGGTGCTCGCACCCGACGGCTGCACCGTCACGGCGAGATTGCCGTCCGCGTCGTACGTCTGGGCGATCGTCGTGTCGTCGGGCTGGTGGACGGCGACCAGGCGCCCGGAGCCGTCGTAGTCGTAGCTCCAGGTCCGCTCGGCGCCCTTCGGCCCTCCGCGATCCGTCTTCGTGGCGACGTCGCCGGCCGCGGTGTAGGTGTACCGGACGACCTGGCCGTCCGGCCCGGTCTCGACGGTCAGGTTGCCGGCGGCGTCGTACTCGTACCGGGTCGCGGCACCGTTCTCGTCGGTCGACGACGTCACGTTGTTCTGCGCGTCGAACGTGAACGACGCGGTCGTGCCGTCGGCGTGGGTCACCTTCGTGATGCGGTTGCGGTCGTCGAAGGCGAACACGCTGACGCGACCGAGGTTGTCTCGGTAGGAGGTCTGACCCGGCTTCGAGTAGTCGAACGCGCGCTCGTTGCCGTCGGCGTCCCACTGCCGGGCGACCCGGCCGGAGTCGTCGTACTCGTTCTTCAGATACACCGCGCCGGTCGGGTCGGTCGCGGTCAGCATCCGGTGCCCGGCATCGTAGGCGAACGACTTCGTGCGGCCGTCGGGCGAGGTGATCGTCGTGAGGTCCCCCGCCGCGTTGTACGCCAGGGTCCAACGGTCTCCTCCCGGGCGGACGAAAGCGCTCACCCGCCCGGCTCCGTCCGACTCGACCTGGATGGTCTGCCCGGCAGCGTCGGTGATCGACGCGAGCGGGACGAACTGATGCGTGTCGGGGCTGGAGGGCCCGTAGGCGAGCGTGGTCGCGTTCCCCTGCGCGTCGGTGTGCGTGACGAGTTCGCCGATGCCGTCGATATCACCGGCGTCGAAGACCCACGACTCCCCGGACGATGCCGTGAGGGTGAGGAGGCCGCCGCCCGCCTCCACGAGTGTCTGCTGCACTCCGGGCTCGCCGGTGTACCCGCCGTTGCCGTCGGAGGTGAAGACGTAGCTCGCACCGTCGCCGCGCTGGACCAGCACGCTCCCGTCGATGAAACGCTGCGCGCGGGCTCCGAGGCCGAACGACCAGCCGGCGCCGATCCGGGAGAGCCGGCCGTCCATCGAGTTGTAGGTCAGCGTCAGGTCGGTGAGCTGACCGCCGCGTCCCGGGAGGGTGAACAGCTTCTCGTCTTCGACCAGGTTTCCCGTCGAGAAGGAGACCGGGTCGCCGCCGTAGGTGAGGTAGTTCTGGTGGCCGAGGTCGCGCCAGCGCTGCAGTTCGGCCTGGCTCGGCGGCGTCGGCCATCCGCCGGTCACCGGGTCTGTGCAATCGAACCCCTGCGACTCCAGATAGAGGCCCAAACCGGTGAGGACGCCGTTCGCGATGTGCGCCATCCCGCCGTCGATGACAGCGCGGTCATAGTTGTGATCGAGGAACAGCGCTTCGAGGTGGGTGAAAGCGTTCGGAAGACCGGCGAACTCGGCTCCGGGAAAGTTGCCGTTGTCGCCCATGTTCTTCGCCGGCCGACCGGTGTATGTCGGGAGGACGCCGACCAGCGATCCCGAGACGGCGTCGTCGAGCGCGTGTCCGCGCGAGTAGACCTGCGATCCGCCGTTCGCGGGGTCGCCCCAGGCTGTGCCCTCGTTCGTGTTGAACCCGATCCCGAGCGTGAGCGCCGGATCGTGCGCGGCGGCGATCGCCGCCCGCATCGCGCGCGAGACCATGGGATTCGACGCATCGCGGGTGAGCACCACATCCGCCCGGCAGTCGTTCTGCAAGAGCGTCTGGAGACGCGTCGCCAGCTCCATGTTGTAGGCCAGCTCCCGCACCGGCGGAGCCGGCGTCGAGGCGTGCCCGTCGTCGTTGTCGGGATCCAGCACCACGACCGGCGCTGCCGGAACCGGGAACGGGATGCCGATGACGACGAACTGCGAGAGATGAGACGACTCCGCCCGCACGACCCCGGCTGCCGCGTCGTAGTACGAGGGCAATGGCGCCCAGCCTTCGCCTGCGCTCTCCCGGGTGTAGATCCGCAGTGTCGCCGGGTTCAGGTCGTTCGCCGTCACCCGCTCGAGATCGGGCCGCAGTGTGAGGGATACCCCGGGGACGACGTCGGAGACGACGGGGCCGTCGTCTCCGCCACCTCGCGTCTTCACCTTCTTGGCCGGGAACGACGTCACGTCCTTCCCCTCGCGGTCGCGCGCGCGGATCTCCACGGGTTCGGAGACGACCGCCCCGCCGCCCGAGATCTCGGAGCGTGCGGCGCGGAGCGCGTTCGCCGGAGCGGCGCCGACCGTCACGGTCAGGTCCGAGCTCACCGAGAAGCCCGAGAAGGCGGCCCCTGCTCCGAGCTCGTCGTCCTCGACGGCCGACGGCTTACCCGCCTCGATGCGGCCCGACGTGTTCGGCTCCGGCGCCCGAGTCTCCGCCGCCACGCGTTGGTCGTGCACGGCGGCCGCCGCCCGCACCTCGGCGAGCGTGGCCGCGGCCGTGCGTCGGGCCAGCTCCATGGGCGATGCCTCGGCGGGTGTCACGGTTCCGGCCAGGATCAGGGTCGTCGCGGCGGTCGTGGCGAGGAAGCCCCGGCGCGGCCGCCGTGACCGCACCTTCCAGCGGCGCATCAGCTGGCACCGAATGATCGCGTCGCCGCGGCGAAGAGCGGGCGCTTGCGCAGCAGGACGGCGCCGGTCACGACGAGTCCGCACGCGATCGCCACGAGGAGCCAGATCGCGAGGAACCGGCCGGTCTCGGCGAGGTTCGACCTCGGTGTGACGCACGCCGCCAGCTCGACTGCATCGGAGATGCCGTCGCCGTCGTAGTCTTCGTGGCCGGTCGCGCACTCCGTCGTGCCGCAGATGACCACGCTCGCCCAGCGCGGAACGCCGTTGCCGTTGATGTCGGCGTTGTCCGTGTAGCAGGTGGCGGAGCCGCAGGTCAGGATGCGCGCGAAGTCGGGGATGCCGTCTCCCACGCTGTCTTTCGTGGACGACGCGCAACGCACCGTGCCGCACGCCAGGACCTCGGTCCAATCCGGCACTCCGTCCCCGTCCGTGTCTTCACGTCCGGAGGCGCCGGTGGCCGTGCCGGAGACGACGCGCTCGACGGTGTCCGGGATGGAGTCGCCGTCCGAGTCGCAGGACGAGACGTCCGACTGCGCGGGGCACGGCTCGTACCGCGGGGCGGCCGCACCCGCGTTCGCGGATACGAACGCGACCCCGACGGCCAGCGCGACGCCGGTGAGGATCCTGATGAGGCGCGGTGCGCCGTGACTCCGTGATGACACAAGGAGTCAAAGTAGCACTTAATATTTTACTTGCATATATCTGTGGTTCAGCGTGTGGATAACCCTCACTCCCGCTCCGCGATGTCGCGGATGACCGCCAGTCGGCGATCCCAAGCGGCACCGATGGCGTCGAGGCGGCCGGCGGCGGTGCGCAGCTGCGCGCCGAGCACGCGGTACTGCACCTCGCGCCCCGACCGCACGGGCTCGACCAGGCCGACCTCGCGCAGCACGCCGAGGTGCTTGGCGATCGCCTGCCGGCTGATGGGGAGGCGCCCGGACCTCTTCATTGCACATCGCTGCGTTATTCCGATGGCGTGAACCGTGTCTCGACCGATATGGAAACCGATCCGGTCCCGGCAGCGACCCCGTCGCGGCGAACTGTTCTCGCCGCCGCGGCCTCCGTGATCGCGCTGGGCAGCGCCCTGTTCGAGGCCGCACCGGCGCAGGCCGACGCGATGCCGACACTCGGCGACGTGGTGAAGTCGGCACTGGCCACGAAGGGCCAGACGCTCGCGGCGGTCAAGCGGACCCTCGGCGTCACGGGAACCTGGGCCGCGTTCGAGGGCGAATGGTGCGCCTGGTACCCGACCTGGCTGCTGCGGAACAACGGCATCGCGTTCTCCGGCGCGGACTTCACGGTCTCCGCACTCTGGGAGCACTACCCGGCCGAGCGTCGCGGATCGGTCCCGCACCCGGGCGCCCTGGTGTTCTACTCCGGGCACGTCGGTCTGGTCACCGACGTCGTCGGCGGCCTCCCGAAGAGCGTCGAGGGAAACACCTGCTACTACCGGGGTGCGACCGACTGGACGAACTCGACGGTCAACACCTTCACGGGAGGTTCCGCCCGGATCATCGGCTACACCTACCCGCAGTACGCGGGCTACGACTCGCTCACCGGCGCCGGCACGATCGACGCCCCGACAGATGGGAACCCGCTCATGGCCCTCACAGACGCAGAACAGGCCGAACTCCTCGCGGGCGTGCGCGCCCTGGTGGGGTTCGTCTACGCGGGCGGCACGTCGGTGTCGGCCGCCGTCGCCGGGAACGGCTTCGACCCGCACTCGCTGATGGGCCGGGTCAGCGCGCTGGAGGAGGCCGTCTTCTCGGGCGGGAGCGCGATGCCCGACGGACAGCGGTCGATCGGCGAGTCGCTCGCCGAGATCCGGTCGGCGGTCGCGCGCAAGCCCTAGCACCGACGGGAAAAGTGCTCTAGACGTACCGGCCGTCTCGGCGATACTCTCAGCCCACATCCAGGCTCGACCGAGCCCGGCAGGAGGGGTGACGACAATGGATTTCTGGAACAACTTCTGGAACATCATCTGGCTGTTCTTCTGGAGCTTCGCTTTCATCGCGTACCTGTTCGCGCTGTTCGCGATCATCAGCGACTTGTTCCGCGACCACAAGCTCAACGGCTGGTGGAAGGCGCTCTGGATCATCTTCCTGATCTTCGTGCCGTTCCTCACCGCGCTGGTCTACCTCATCGCCCGCGGGCCGGGGATGGCCGAGCGCAGCCAGAAGGAAGCGCGCCAGGTGCAGCAGAGCACCGACGCCTACATCCGCCAGGTGGCCGCCAGCAGCCCGGCCGACGAGATCGCGAAGGCGAAGGCCCTGCTCGACGCCGGCACGATCACCCCGGAAGAGTTCGCCCACCTCAAGAGCGTCGCCCTCGGCCACCAGGCCGCCGCCGGAGCGCACGCCGCTCCTGCCGCACCCGCGGCGCCGTCGGCTCCGACACCGCCGCCGGCAGCGCCCACGGCGTGACCGGCCGGGCTCGGTGACCGACGTGACCGACCCGACAGCAGCGGCGCCGGAGCCCCTCAGGGCTCCGGCGCCGCGGGGGCCCCCCCCCCCGCCGCGCGCCGGGCCCGCACCCCCCAACCCCCCCCCCGGGGGCGGGACGGGGCGCCCCACCAAAACCA
>NZ_CAMFLC010000067.1 GCF_945957465.1 uncultured Leifsonia sp. | reverse complement strand
GGCGGCGCGATCGTGGTGGAGCAGATCTTCTCCCTGCCGGGGATCGGCGCCCTCACCTCGGGCTCCTCCCAGAACGGCGACATCCCCATCCTGCTCGGCATCACCGTCATCACGGTCATCTTCGTGGTGGTCGTCAACTTCCTCCTCGACGTGGTGCTCAGCTGGATCAACCCGAAGGCGCGTGTGCAATGACGGCGACCGAAGTGCTCATCGATCCGCGTGCCGCGGCCGCCCCGCGCCGCGGCTCCACGTTCGTGCGGTTCCTGAAGCGGCCGGCGGGCGCGGTCTCGCTCGGCGTGCTCGCGCTCGTCGTGCTGGTGGCCGTTTTCGCACCGCTGCTGTCGCCGCACGACCCGAACTTCGTCGACCTGGCGCTGACCAAGGCACCGCCGAGCCCGGCCCATCCACTCGGCGGCGACAGCGCCGGCCGGGATGTGCTGAGCCGGCTCATCTGGGGGACGCAGTCGACGCTCTGGGGAGCCTTCGTCACCATCGTCGTGGCCGTGCTCGTCGGCGTTCCCGCCGGGCTCGCCGCCGGCTACTACGGGCGGCTCTTCGACCGCACCGCCACCTGGGTGAGCGACGCTCTCCAAGCCGTGCCCGGCATGATCATCCTGCTGATCGTCGCGGCGGGCACCCGCAACGACTTCACCGTGCTGATGGCGACCCTGGGCGTGTTCATGGCGCCCGGCTACTTCCGGCTCACCCGCTCCACAGTGCTGGCCGTGCGCAACGAGCCGTACGTGGATGCCGCGCGCGTCTCGGGTCTCGGCGACGCGCGCATCCTGGCCAAGCACATCGTGAAGGCGGTGTACGCGCCCGTCATCATCCAGACCGCGCTGACCGCAGGGCTCGCCATGGGGATGCAGGCGGGCCTGCAGTTCCTCGGCATCGGCGGGGCCAAGACGCCCGGCTGGGGCGCGATGATGAACGAGGGCTTCCGCACGATGCTCACGACGCCGCTGCTGCTGCTCTGGCCGTCGCTCGCCCTCGGCATCACGATCGCGGCGCTGGCCGTGGCCGGCTCCACGCTCGCCGACGTGGTGAGCGTGAAGACGCCGGTGCATCGCCGCCGCCGGCGCTCCGCTCGCCGTGCCGAGCCTGCCGCACTGACGACCTCCACCGGAGCGGTGGCGCACAGGTCGGCCGACTCCGCCGTACAGCTCAAGAACCTGCGGGTCGCCTACGCCACGGCCGACGGCGGCGAGCTGGAGGTCGTGCACGGCATCGACCTCGACGTCGCGCCGGGCGAGGTGCTCGGGATCGTCGGCGAGTCCGGCTCCGGCAAGTCGCAGACGGTGTTCAGCATCCTCGACCTGCTCCCCGCCGGCGGAGCCTGCACGGCCGACGCCATCTGGATCGGCGGACGCGACGTCACGAGACTCGCGCACGCCGACCGGCAGAAGCTTCTCGGCCACGAGATCGGCTACATCCCGCAGGAACCGATGTCGAACCTCGACCCGTCGTTCACGATCGGCCACCAGCTGATCGAGCCGTTGCGGGCGGTGCACAAGCTGTCGAAGGCGGACGCCCGCCGACGTGCGCTGGAGGTGCTGGAGCGGGTCGGGATCGTCGACCCTCCCCGGGTGATGAAGTCGTACCCGCACCAGCTCTCGGGAGGCATGGCCCAGCGCGTGCTCATCGCCGGCGCCATCGCCGGCAAGCCGTCGGTGCTGGTCGCCGACGAGCCGACGACGGCGCTCGACGTGACCGTGCAGGCCGAGGTGCTCGAGCTGCTGCGCGAACTGCAGCAGGAGTACCGGATGGCGCTGATCATCGTCACCCACAACTTCGGTGTCGTCGCGGACATCTGCGACCGGGTGGTAGTGATGCGCGGGGGTCAGATCGTCGAGGTCGGCCACGTCGCGCGGATCTTCGCCGACCCGACGAGCGCCTACACCCGCGAGCTCATCGCGGCGTCGCTCGACGGGGCGGAGAGCCGCTCCGAGCTGGATGCGACGCATTCCCCCTCCACCGGCGCCGGCACTGACACCCCCACCGACGCCGACGACAGAAAGGCGGTGCCGGCGTGACCGCCTCCATCCCCTCCCCCAGCCCGGCGGCCGCCTTCGAGCCGCTCCTGATGGCGCGCGACGTGGTCGTCGACTACGGCCAGCGGCGCGGCTCGTTCCGCGCACTGAAAGAGGTCTCCATCGACGTCGGCGCCGGCGAGTGCGTCGGACTGGTCGGCGAGTCCGGGTCGGGCAAGTCGACCCTCGGCAAGGCGATCCTCGGTCTCGTGCCGGTCGCTTCCGGCCGCATCGAGTTCGACGGTCGCGACATCACCCGGCTGAAGGGCGCCAAGCGCCGGGAGCTGGCCTCCAGCATCCAGGTGGTGTTCCAGGATCCCTACGGCTCGCTCAACCCGGCGATGACGATCGGCGATGTCCTCGCCGAGCCGCTGACGACGTCGGGGATCCGGCGCGCGGAGGCGCGGGCGACCGTGGCCGAGATGCTGGACCGGGTGAAGCTCCCGTCGAAGGTGCTCGACCGCTATCCCAAGGAGTTCTCCGGCGGGCAGCGCCAGCGCATCGCGATCGCGCGGGCGCTCGTGCGCAAGCCGCGCCTCATCGTCTGCGACGAGCCGGTCAGCGCCCTCGATCTCACCACGCAGGCCACGATCATCGACCTGTTCATCGAGCTGCAACGCGACACCGGCGTCTCGTACCTGTTCGTCTCGCACGACCTCAGCGTCGTGCGGCGCATCTGCCACCGCGTGGCCGTGATGTACCGCGGCGAGATCGTGGAGACCGGCGACGGCGAGCAGGTCACCCGCGACCCGCAGCACCCCTACTCCCGGCGGCTGCTCACCGCCTCCCCGATCGCCGACCCGGTCAAGCAGGCCGAGCGCCGCGCCGCCTGGCTGAAGCTGCGGGAGCAGGCGGCGTGACGGCCACGACGTCCGGCTATCCGTCGCGCGGCTACGAGCACTTCGCGGGCATCGCCGCCGAGGTGGCGAGCGCCTCCACCCCGGCCTGGCCGCCGCGCCGCCGCGCACGGCCGGGAGCGCCGAACGTGGTCGTCGTGCTGCTGGACGACCTCGGTTTCAGCGACCTGTCGCCGTTCGGCAGCGAGATCGCGACACCCGCGGTGCAGGAGCTCGCCGAGACCGGCTACCGGTTCACCAACTACCACTCCACTCCGGTGTGCTCCCCGGCGCGCGCCGCGCTGCTCACCGGTCTGAACCCGCATCGAGCGGGGTTCGCCTCGGTGGTGCACGCCGACCCCGGCTTTCCGGGATACGTCATGGAGATCGCGGAGGACGTGCCGACGATCGCGCAGTCGTTCCGGGAGTCCGGCTACGCGACGTTCATGGTGGGCAAGTGGCACCTGACGACCGAGTCGAAGATGCACGACGGCGCCGACACGTCCTCCTGGCCGTTGCAGCGCGGGTTCGATCGGTACTACGGGTCGATGGACGGGTTCACGACGCTCTTCCATCCGCATCGGCTGGTGGCCGACAACTCCCCGGTGGTCGTCGACGACTATCCGGACGACTACTACCTCACCGACGACCTCACCGATCGTGCTCTCGGGATGATCCGCGCGCTGCGGGCCAACGATGCCGAGAAGCCGTTCTTCCTCTATTTCGCGCACCACGCCGTGCACGGTCCGCTCCAGGCCAAGCGGGAGGACATCGAGAAGTACCGCGGTGCGTACGAGCGCGGCTGGGATCACGTGCGTTCGGAGCGGTTCGCCCGCCAGGTGCGCGACGGCCTCTTCCCCGGCGACACCGACCCCGCGCCGGGCGACACCCCGTGGGAGGAGCTCAGCGACGAGCAGCGCGACCTGTTCGCCCGGTACATGGAGGTCTACGCCGCCGCCGTCGACAACGTCGACCAGAACCTCGCCCGGCTGCTGGAGGTGCTGCGCGAACTGGGCGAGTACGAGAACACGATCGTCGTGGTCGCCTCCGACAACGGCGGCACCGGTGAGGGCGGACCGCAGGGCACCCGCAGTTACTTCAGCCAGTTCGTCCAGCTCGCCGGCCTCCCGGCCGACTGGGAGCGCGACGTCGACCGCGACCCGGACCTGATCGGCGGCCCCCGCGTGCACGCCCATTACCCGGCCGGCTGGGCGCGGGTCTCGAACACCCCGTTCCGCCTCTACAAGGGCTCGACCTACGAGGGCGGCATCCGCGTTCCGCTGGTGGTGTCGTGGCCGGCCGGGCTGCCCCGCGCCGACGCCGACGACGGCATCCGCCCGCAGTACGCCTACGTGACGGACCTGGGTCAGACGCTGCTGCAGCTGGCCGGGGTGCCTCGCGCGGCGTCGCCGCACGAGGTGGACGGTATCGCGTTCGACGATGTGCTGCGCGACCCGGGCGCGGAGCCGGCACGAACGTCGCAGTACTCGGAGTTCGCCGGCAACCGCGCGTATTCGCGCGACCAGTGGAAGATCGTGACCGCGCACCGCTGGGGCGACTCGTACGACGACGCGGAGTGGAGGCTCTACGACACCTCCGCCGACCCGACGGAAGCCGTCGACCTGGCGAGTTCCCGCCCGGAACTCGTCGCCGAGCTGGCCGAGGAGTGGCGCCGTGCGGCCTGGTGGAACACCGTGTTCCCCCTGGACGACGACGGCTCGCTGTTCACCCACCGGCCGTCGACCGAGCTGGCCCTGGAGCGCCCGGTGACCCTCTACCCCGCGACCGCGACGCTGGAGCGGTTCCGGTCGGCGAAGCTGACCAAGCTGCGCAGCTTCGACGTGGTCGTGCGGGCCGACTTCGGCAGCGGCACCGGAGTGCTCGTCGCCCACGGCGACCAGGGCGGCGGCTACGCGCTGTCGGTCCGCGACCATATGCTCCAGCTGGCATACAACGAGTACGGGCGCATGCACCGCGCCTCGGCGCCGCTCGGCGCGCTGGAGTCGGCGGGAGAGACCGAGGTGCTGCTGCGCTTCACCGCCGAGCCGGGACTGCGCTGGCGCGTGAGCGCGTGGGCGGGCCCGACAGCGGAGGACACGCCACGGCTGTTCGAACTGAAGCCCGTACTCCAACTGCTCGGCATGGCCCCGTTCACGGGCATCAGCGTCGGCCTCGACCGCGGCGGTCCTGTCGACTGGGAACGCCACCTGCTCCACCGGTCGGACCCGTTCACCGGAGCGCTGCGCTGGGTGCGCTACGTGCCGGGAGAGCGGGCGCCGGAGAACCCGGAGGTCATCATCCCGGTCGAGGAGGCCGTGGCGCAGATCTACGAGTGAGGGATGGTCGTGTCGGCGTCGCAGCAGGACTGCCGGCGCGCGGTCTCCGCTACGGGTTGCGCCCCGCCCGCGGGTTCATCTCGGGATCAGGGCACGATTTCAGCGCCTATCCCTGGTGCTGCCATGTCGTCGACCCTATCGGCGCGCTCCGACACTCCCGAATGAGCGCTCAGCGGGACTCGATGTGGTGGAACTGGAGCGCGCGTTTGAAGTCGGCGTCATCCAGTTCGATCGGCTCCCCGTTGTCGACGACCACCGGCTCGACCGACAGGCCAGCGTCGATCGCCCGCATCCAGTACGCCCACGACGTGCCCTCGGCCTCACCTGAGCGTCCGTACTTCGACGTGAACTGCACCCCGAGCGGCTGGCTGCCGTCGTCGAGAGTAGTTTCCTCGCGCAGCCACGTAGCGATGCGCGTCGTGAGCCGCCGGTCGTTCGAGGTCACTTCCGACACGGTCAGCGTCCCATTGATGCCGCGCTTCAGGAGATCGTCTTCCAGCCCGGCTGAGATCGCTGAGAGTGTGTCGCTGCTCATCATGTGCACGAACCAGCCGTCGGGGAACGTCAGCTGATACGTGCGCCGACCGTCGCGCCAGATCGTCGGCAGCCAGCCTGGCTGCATGTTCCCTGCCTTCAGCCAGTCGGCCTCCACCATGTCGCGAGCCTCCCTGGGGGACACCCCGAACAGCTCCGCCGTCTTGCGGATGGCTCGGTCGTGGCTTGCGGCTTCCTCGTGCGCCCAGGCGAGGGCCTCGATGTAGGCGGTGCCGGCGCTGTCGGACGCGTAGACGGTGCGACCGGGGGTGTCCCAGCGATTCCAGGCACGTCTCTTCGAGTCCTCGCGTACGGGAGGATTCATCGGCCCATAGGACGACTTCGCGATCCGGAAGACGGGCGCGGTGGGGCTCGCCACCAGGCGGAGCCCGGTGGCCGAATCGACTCGGGCCTTCACCCGAGGAAGCCGTCTTCGACCATCGCCTTCGCGGCGGCCGCGGCCTCCTTGAAGCGGTTCTCGCGGATCGCGTCGACCGGGGTGTCGTAGTCCAGGAGCGGGTTCGAGCCGATGAACCACATCCGCGCGACGTGCTCGCCCTCCGAGGCCGTGATCGCGAGCCACTGAGTGTGCGCGAACTGCAGCCGGCGCACGGCGTCGGTCTTCGGCTCCGGACCGTCGGCGCGCGCCCACTTGTAACTGATCTTCGGGTCCTTGCTGCCAGCCAGCGACGCAACCAGGGTCGCACCGAGCGCGGAGTTCAGGCGCCGCGTGATCTCCCGGATGCCGAGCTTCGCGGACTCCGCGTGAGCGTTGCGAGTCGTTGTCGCCATGTTCATCGGAACCACCTCCATCAGCACACTAACACCGATCCCCAGAGAATCGTATGCTATTCTCCTAAATCGATTCCGCGTAAGCTTACTAAAAATCCACAAATAATCGACGTTGTGTCAGCTTGAAGATGACCTATCCCCATCGGATGCAAATACGACACTTGGGACTGCTGCACGTTTAGGCGACACCTTGACCTGCCCCGCTCCGATCACACATCGCCTCGCCGGACGTCGCGAGCTTCGTCGGCCAGCATCCAATACCCGAACTCGGTCGTCGGAGTGAGCCGCCTCAGTCGGCGTCCGGCTCTGACACGACATGAACGCCGTCCTCGAAGAGGATGCGCCCCGGGTCGGCGCACGTGACCCTCTCCCAGGGCACGCCGTGGGCATCGAGGAGGCGGGCGTGCGCGGCGGTCCGCTCGATCAGTTCGACGGCCGATTCCTTGAACCAGGAGACGGCGCCCGGGTGCAGTGCGGGGTCGTATGCGTCGGGCGCGAGCCTGGACGGATCCGGATACGCGGCCTCGAACCAGTCGTTCGCCTCGCGCCAGCGCACCAGCTGCTCGGGCGTCAACAGGCCGGAGCGGGCCAGGCCGTTGACGAGCGCGAAGACGCCGACCCGGACTCCATGGCTGTTCGGAACGGTCGACCGAAAGCGCACGTAGCGGGGACCCGGCATAGCCGACACCTTACAAGCGTGCGCTCGCGCTCGACCCCTACCCGGACACCCGCCCGTCCGCCGCCGTCGGCGTCCGGCCGCTGTAACGCATCAGCAGCGAGTCGCGGCGCTCGAAGCCGACGGACTCGTAGAGGCGGATCGCCGACTGCCGGGTGGGCCGGGAGGTCAGGTCCAGAGTGCGCAGCCCGCGCTCGTGCGCGAGTTCGATCACCGTCTCGAGCAGCGCGCGGGCGATACCGCGCCCGCGTTGCTCGGCGTCGACCACGACATCGTCGAGGTGGCCGCGGACGCCGGTCGGCAGCGGGAACGTCGCGAGCGTCGCCATCCCGACGAGGCGGTCGCCGTCCCGGGCGACGATGAGGTCCGTGCCGTCGTGCTCGAGCATCGACTCGATGCGGGCGCGGTCGAACGTCGCCGTCGACGACAGCTGCGGCAGCAGCCGCTCGATCGCGGCGAGGTCGCCGTCACTGAGCGAGTCGGCTACCTGGATACGAATCTCGGCGGGCATGGCGCCAGGTTATCCAGGTCCGCCGGAGACTGCGGAACCACCCGGGCCGACGCTACGCTGACGACTGTCCGACGTCGGAGGGGGACGATGGCACGACGACTCGCGAGCGCGGCACTGGCCGGCTCGCTTCTTCTCGGCGCGACCGCGTGCACGGCGACGACGCCCGCGCCCACGCCCACCACCACACCGACGCCCAGCCACAGTGTCCCGAGCGACAGCCGCCCGACCCCGAGCGGAACCATCGGGACTGCGTCATTGACCGACCCTTCCGGGCAGCCGGTCGGCAGCGCGACGTTCACGCAGCACGGGACGGACGTCGAGCTCGAGCTCACGGTCACGCACTCGCCGGGCACATGGTCGCTGCGCGTCTCGGCGGCGCCCGCTTCCGCGGAGTGTCCGGGCGACGAGTATTCGCTCGACTTCGGCCAGGAGCCGGCCGCCACCACGACGCGCCGGCTTCCGGGCGACATCATGCCCGAGGCCGATCCGACGATGTGGCGGTCGCTGCTGCTGATCGCCCCCGCGACGCCCGGACCGTTCGGCCGGTGCGCGGCGACCGTTCTCGCGTCGGCCGCCATCGACTGGACCAGGGAACCCGCCGGGCTCTCCCGGCCGATCCACGACAGCGGAGCAGCGGAGTACGCACGGGGGGGCGGTCGCGTCCGGCGCGTCCGGGCCGGCGACCTACACGCCCGCAGCGGGAGACACCGCGACGGCCGTGGCGGCACGGCTGGGGATCACCGTCGGCGACCTCCACTGGCTCAATCCGCTGGAGTTCGATCTGCGCGCCGGGATGCCCATCAATCTCGACCCTGCTGCCCGCGGGCTGCCGGCGCAGCAGCCGTAGGCCGCCCGGGCCTACCGTCCAGAGGCGCCCACCTCACGCCCTCGCCGCCACCCGCCTCATCACCAGCGCGGCGAGCATCGCGAGCACCACGGCCACGCCCGTCGCTCCCGCGATCGTGACGGCCGTCGCGTGGGTGGTCGTCCCGCCGAGCGCCGCGAGCGGGCCGATCAGCGGTCCGACCGTGAAGGTGACCGTCCCGAGCACCGCGGCCGCCGTCCCCGCGCGCACCGCGTGGCCGCCGAGAGCGAGCGTCGTGCCGTTCGGGCCGCCGAGTCCGGAGGCGAAGAGGAACGCCGCCAGCGCGGGAAGGACCCCCGGCGCACCCCAGCCGAGCACGACCGCGGCGAGCAGGAGCAGGGCGGCCGCTGCCGTGACGAGCTGGCCGACGAGGTAGAGCCGCGCCGGGCCGAGGCGGAGCACGAGCCCCCTGCTCACCTGGGCGCCGACCAGGTTGGCGAGAGCGTTGGCGGCGAAGAACAGGCTGAACGCCTGCGGGCTGAGGCCGAAGCCGTCCTGGAGGACGAAGCTCGACATCGACAGGTAGGCGAAGAACGCCGTTCCTCCCGCTGCCGCCGCGGCGACGACCAGCACGTACACGGGATCACGGGCCAGAGCGCGCAGGTGGGCGCCGACGACACGCATGCCGCCGGCGTGACGCGACGCGGGCGGCAGCGTCTCCGGCAGGCCGGTGAAGGCGAGCAGCCACAGGCCGGCGCCGATCGCGGTCAGCACGGCGAAGATCCCCCGCCAGTCCAGGACGAGTGCGAGGGCTCCACCCGCCACCGGGGCGACGATCGGCGCCGACGCGCTGACCAGGGCGAGCAGGGAGAGCATCCGCGACAGCTCCGCCCCGCTGTACAGGTCACGCGCGACCGCCAGCGTGACCACGAGGCCGGCCGACCCGGCGAGCCCCTGCAGGAGCCGGGCGACGAGGAGGACCTCCACGCTCGGCGCGAAGACGCACGCCAGCGAGAACACCGTGAACAGCGCCACACCCACGAGCAGCGGCCGTCGTCGGCCGAACCGGTCGGAGAGCGGGCCGGCAACGAGCTGACCCAGGCCGAGCCCGACCATGCACACCGACATCGTCGCCTGGGCCAGCGCGTCGGTGGTGTGCAGGTTCGCGGCCAGCCGCGGCAGCTGCGGGAGGTACAGGTCCATCGAGAGCGGGCCGAACGCCTCCAGCAGCCCGAGCACCAGGATGCTGCGCCGCACGCTCATCAGCGGCGGCGCGGCCGCGGTCACGCGAGTCGCAGGGTGCGACGCACCCAGCTGTCGCGTGCGGCGAGGGCGGCGCGCGAGACGATCGCGTCCGGCGAGAAGCCGGCGAAGCCGTGATAGCCGCCGCTCCACACGTGCAGCTCGGCTTCGCCTCCCGTCGCCCAGATGCCGGAGGCGTACGCGACGGCCTCGTCGCGGAACACCTCGGCCGCACCGACCGCGATGTAGGCGGGAGGCAGCCCGGAGAGGTCGGTCGCTCGCGCCGGCGCGGCGTACGGCGAGACCGTGTCGCCGAACCGGTCCGGCCCGAGGATCGCGTTCCACGCCGTGTCGTTGTTGTTGCGGTCCCAGGCGCCGATCCCGTCGTACTGCCGGGCCGACACCGTGTCGTTGCGGTCGTCGAGCATGGGGCAGTCGAGGAGCTGCCCCACCGGCCGCGGGCCGCCGCGGTCGCGCGCCATCAGGGCGACCGCCGCCGAGAGGCCGCCGCCCGCGCTCGAACCCGAGACGAGGATCCGGTCGGGGTCGACCCCGAGCTCGGCGGCGTTCGCGGCGAACCACTCGAACGCGGCGTAACAGTCCTCGGCGCCCGCCGTGCCGCGTGGCCCCGGGCCGGCGTCGGCGGCCTCGGGATGCAGCCGATACTCCACGGCGACCCCGACGGTGCCGAACCGCGCCGCGAAGTCGATCAGCTCACCCGTGCCGAAGTAGCGTGTGCCCAGCAGCTGGCCGCCGCCGTGGATGCCCAGCACGCCGGGGGCCGCTGCGGACGGCGGGGAGGCCGGAGAGGCATCCGCCGCACCCGCCGCATCCACCGCACCGCGCGCCGGCCGCACCACGGTCACCGCGATCTCCGGCGCCCCCGCCGGACCCGGGATGACCCGTTCCTCCCACTCCACCGGCCGCCCGGCGACCTGCTCGGCGATCGGCGGGATGATCGTGGCGAAATGCTCCCGATTGGTCAGGATGGTGTGCTCGCGCAGCGGCACGACCTCCACGAGGTCGAGGAACGCGGCGAGCCCCGCCTCCAGCTCGCGGTCGTACGGGACCGGCCGCGGCGCGTTCACGGCGGTCACAGCCCCAGCACCCGCCGCAGCCACGAGTGCCGCGCGGCCAGCGCTGCGCGGGTGAGCTCGCTCTCCGGCGCGTAGATGTCGAAACCGTGGAAACCTCCCGACCAGACGTGCAGTTCGGCGTCGCCGCCGACCGCCCAGATGCGGGAGGCGAACTCGACGTCCTCGTCGCGGAACGGCTCGGCCGCGCCCACCTCGATGAAGGCGTGCGGCAGCCGGGAGAGGTCGGTCGCCCGGGTCGGGGCCGCGTACTGCGGCGCACGCTCGCTGAAGGCGAGCTCCTCTCCGAGCACGCACTCCCAGGCCAGCAGGTTCGCCTCGCGCGTCCAGGTGCCGATGCCGGCGTACTGATGGCTGGAGACGGTCGTGTTCGTGTTGTCGATCATCGGGCACAGCAGCAACTGACCGGCCAGCGCGGGGCCGCCGCGGTCGCGGGCGAGCAGGGCGACCGCCGCGGAGAACCCGCCGCCGGCGCTGCCGCCCATCACCACGATGCGCTCGGGGTCGGCGCCCAGCTCGGCGGCGTGCCCGGCCAGCCAGACGAGCCCCGCGTAGCAGTCCTCGACGCCGGCCGGGTACGGGTTCTCGGGGGCGAGCCGGTACTCGACGTTGACCGCGATGACGCCCAACTCCTCCACCAGCTGCACCAGGCGCCCGGTCTCCCAGCTGCGGTGGCCGACGATCATCCCACCGCCGTGGATGTTGTACAGCACGGGCAGCGCTTCGCGCGATGCGCTGTGGCCGCGCGGGGTGAGGATCGTGACCTCCAGATCGGGCGCGCCGGCCGGCCCGGGGATGACGCGGTCCTCCGCGTCGATCGCCCGGTCGCCGATGACCTCCTCGGCCGAGGGGAAGACGGTCGCGGCGCCGTCGCGCATTCCGGGGAGGGCCTCCCGGGTCAGCGCGGGCTGCGGGTCGGCCGCCAGGGCGTCGAGAACGGGAGCGATCTCGGGGTCGAACGGGACGGGGATCATGGGGTGTCCTCTCGGGGGATGCGGATGGGATGCCGGAGCGCGACCATCACGGTCCCTCCGGGTCGACGACACCGCGGTCGGCCCAGAACGGCTCGACCCGCGCGCGGATGGTCTCGGCCCCGACGCGCTCGACGAGCGCGACGGCCGCGAGGTTGGCGTGCAGCTGCTCGAGTCGCGTCGCGCCGAACAGTGTGGTCGCGGTCGCGGGGTGGGTGAGGGTGAACGCGACAGCGAGCTGCGCCGGGGTGGCATCGAGCTCCTCGGCGAGGCGCACGAACTCGGGCAGCGACGCCACGATGCGCTCGCGGATGGCCCCGGGGTCGCGTCCGACTTCGCGGGCGGGAGCGGCGTTGCCGGCGAGGATGCCGCCCTCCATCACGTCGGACGCCTGCATCGCCAGGCCCTGCTCCCACAGCCGCGCGAACGGCGCGCCGTCCGGGATCGAGCGCCGCGCGACGCTGTACTTCAGCTGCGCGACCTGCGGCCCCGGCACACCCTCGGCGGCGGCGATGTCGAGGAGCGACCGGATGTTCGCGGCCGACCAGTTGTTCACGCCCCACGCGCGGATCAGTCCGGCCTCCGTGAGACCGGCGAGGTCGAGCACGAGGTCGCGCAGGTCGAGATCGTCGCGCCGCAGATCGCCGAGGATCACGAGATCGGCGTAGTCGCTGCCGACGCGGAACAGCGCGTGCTCGAGCTGGGGGCGGAAGCCTCCCTCGCCGTACCCCTCGAGCCACAGCTTCTCGGAGAGCAGGAAGCTGCTGCGCGGGAGTCCCGCTGCGCGCACGATCGCCGAGAACAGCACGTCCGTGAACACCGGCGGCTGCGCTCCCGGCAGGCCGTACACGCCGACGTCGAACAGGTTCACGCCGTGGTCGACGGCGGTCGCCACGAGCTCGACGGCGTCGGAGAAGTCCATCCGGTCGTAGGTGTGCCAGGAGCCGAGCGACAGGATGCCGGCCTTGAGGCCCGACGTGCCGATCGGGCGGGTGGGAATGCGGTCGGTCATGGGCGTGGTCCTCGTGGTCGGGGGTTCGTGGGGGTGGGGGTTCGCGGGGGTGGGCTGGTTGCTTCGTTCTGCGTTGCCGCTGCCTCGGGTGGATGCCGTCCGCAGGGGCTCCGGCTCAGCCGAGCCGCGGGTCGATGACGGCTTTGATCTCGCCGAGGGAGGCCATCGTCGCGACCTTCTGGGATGCCTCGGCCAGCCCGACGGGCTCGCTGAACAGGTCGTCCCACGGCAGCCGGTCGGCGAACGCGCGGAAGAACTCGATCGCCCGGTAGTAGTCGGCGATGTCGCCGTTGAGGGAGCCGACGACCGTCAGTTCCTTGCCCATGATGGTGCTGAGCGCGACCGGGTCGCCCGCGGGGCCGGTGGACCCGACGACGACGAACGTGCCGCGCTGCGCGGCCATCGCCAGCGCCTCCGGCCCGACGGTCGGGGCGCCCGCGAAGTCGAGCACGAGGTCGGCGCCCTGGCCGCCGGTGAGCTCCAGCACCTGCTGCACCGTCGCCTCCGAGCCGCCGGCGATGTCCACGACCGCATCCGCGCCGAAGCGCCGGGCCGCGGCGAGCCGATCGGCGGGTGCGCCCACGGTGATGACGGTCGCCGCGCCGGAGAGGTGCGCGACGGCTGTCGCGAAGATCCCGAGGGCTCCCGAGCCCTGCACCACGACCCGCGAAACCGGCCGCACGCCGCCCGCCCGCCCGAAGGCGCGCAGCACCGTCTTGGCCGCGCAGCCGGCCATCGATGCCCAGGTGTCCTTGACCTCCTCGGGCAGCAGCAGCTTGGCCGCGCCCGGCGTGACGTAGGCGTAGTCGGCGAGTCCCGCCGTCGCGTAGGGCGGCACGTCCGAGCGCTGCAGGAACCCGTAGCCGCGTCGAGAGCAGTGCACCGGTTCGCGCAGCACCGTGCAGCCGAAGCACTCGCCGCACGTCGACTCAGACCAGCCGATCCGGTCGCCCGGCTTCAGCGCACGGCCGAGCGTGTCGTGCGCGCCGTCGCCGACTGCGACCACCTCACCGACCATCTCGTGGCCCAGCACCATCGGCAGCATCCCGGGGAAGCTCATCGCGCCGGACCAGATCTCGATGTCGGTGCCGCAGAGCGTCGTGCAGGCGATCCGCACGAGCGCTGCACCGGGTTCGAGAACCTCGGGCAGCGGGAGGTTCTGCAGCGTGAGCGGCTCGCCGTGCGCAGTGAGAACGGCGGCGCGGGTGGTGCTGGGAATCGTCATCGAAAGCTCCAGAGGATCGGCACGCGGATTCCGCGTCGGTGTGGGTTATTCTACATACGTTGACCAAAATAGCCAGAGGCCCGGAGCATGCCGTTTCGGGCAGGGTCGACGCCGAAGGAGGACCCTGTGCACCACACCACCACCGGCAACGCCGCCCACTCCCCCGCCGACCTCGTGCTGCGCGGCGGGATCGTGCACACCCTCGACGCAGCGGACACCACCGGCGCCGCCGTGGCTATCCGCCGGGGCCGGATCCTGCTCGTCGGGACCACCGCCGAGGTGGAGGCGACAATCGGGCGGCACACGCAGGTGATCGACCTCGACGGGCGCACGGTGATCCCCGGCATCAACGACTCCCACCTCCACGCCACCTGGCTCGGCGCCCTGTGGCCGCAGACGATCTTCGGAGGCGATGCGGAGGCTGCGGTGGACGGGCACGGCGCTGTCTCTTATACACATCTCCGAGCCCACGAGACGTAGAGGAATCTCG
>NZ_CAMFLC010000066.1 GCF_945957465.1 uncultured Leifsonia sp. | reverse complement strand
GCGATGCACGTGGCACCACAAGTCAGTTGTCACCTACCGCTGCACCAGTCCCTTTTGGCCAAACTCACCGTTTACTCACCGCTTTGGGTTCCGGTGGAAGTTTTCGGTGCATCGAGTCTCGGCGTGTCAGGCCTTGGCCGACCCTTCCGGCGCATCGCACCGGAAACGTTGGTTTACGGCGGCGCCGCGCATCTGGGCCTTGTGGGCTGTGAGTGTTGGCGCTCTGTGACGGTGTTTTTTGGCGCTGAGTGGCGGTTGTTTAGGTGCCGATGACGAGAGTGCTGGCGGCGGCTTCGATGACGTCGTCGGTGATGGTTTCGAGTTCGTTGATTTTGAGGACTCGTGCGATCTGTGGGAAGAGGCGTTCGAGGAGTCGGAAGTTGCCGCGGGTGATGCGTTCGATCGCGGCGATTGCTTGCGCGTCGGTGAAGTCGTCGGGGTCGAGGGTGCGGCCCAGGCGTTTCCAGTGGCGGGTGAGGACGAAGAGGAGTTCGTCTCGGCCGAGGTTGCGGTAGCGGTGGGAGAAGCCGAGCCGGCTGTAGAGCTGGGGGTAGTGGCGGAAGCGTTGGTCGATGCCGGGCATGCCGATGAGGATGATCGCGATGTGTTCTCGGTCGTGGCGGTCACGGAGCACTTCAAGGGTTGTGGCGTTGAGCCGTTCTGCTTCGTCGATGATGAGCAGCTCCACGTTCTTGCGCAGGTCGGAACGCACGACGGGATCGGTGACCTTCCCGGCCGCCCGTAGGTGTTCGTCGATGCAGATCCCCAGGCGGGTCTGCATGTGGTCGATCTCACGGATGAGCTGGGCGGGTTTGGGGAGCACGGGTGGCGTGTAGAACAGGGTGCGCGAACGGTGCGCGGCGGCGTAATGCTCGGTGTCTGTATCGGTGCGGGATCCCCAGTCGGTGATGAAGGGTTCGATGCTGTCCCAGCGGGCGTAGCGGCGGCCGGATTGGGTCTTGCCGACCCCGGCATCACCGTGGCAGATTCCGATGGTTCGTTCCTTGCGGACGGCGTTGGCGAACTCGGTGAAGCGGCGGTGTTCTTTCGTGATGATGAAGTCTCGGCTCATGGCTCATCCTCTTCGTAAGTGCGCAATTTCACCCGTCGCACGGGGGCCGGATCGCCGTGTGGCTCTTCGCGCGCAGCGGTGCGGGGGATGCGGTCATTGATGTCTTTACGCAGGTTCCGGCGGCGCGCACGGCGCGCAGCCTCGATGTCTCGGAGGCTGAGTCTCTGGTTGGGGTGTGCTTCGTCGACGGCGACGCAGACGTAGGTGTCGTGGTCGTAGACACGGATCTCGGAGAGGTCACGCGGGTCGTATCGGATGGTGATGCTGTGCCCGACGAACGGTGCCAGGGTCGGGGCGAGGTAGCGCTGGCCTTGGAAGTGGATGCCGTCTCGTTGCACGATGCGGTTCTTCGGCACCGTGAGAAGGAGCCCGTCGAGCTGGTCGAGACTGTCCGGCATGCGCGGCAACCAGCCCTCACCAATCCATGCTGTCTTTGGGCTCATGCCGATCTCACGGTGTGTGCGCTCGTTGTATGTCGCGATGAAATCGCCGATCGCCTGATCGAGGTCTGCGAGCGTGAGATGCGGTTCCGGTGAGCGTGATCCGGGCGCGAGATGGCCGGGCAGCCGGGTGAGGAGTTCGGTGTTGACGGTGCCGAAGAAGCGTTCGATCTTCCCACGCCCTTGTGGCCTGCCGACCGTGGAATTGACCAGCCGGATCTTCAGCGCGACGGCCGTGTATTCCAGGTGGTGGCTAGTGAAGTCGCTGCCGTGGTCGACGTGAAGGACATCCGGCAGTCCGCACATGGCCCAGGCGGGGTCGCTCTTGCGCCAGATCGCTTGCCGCAGCGCGAGGGCGGTGTTCATCGCCGACGGTGCCCCCGTGAACACGGTGTACCCGCAGACCGCCCGCGAATAGTCATCGAGGATCACCGTCAGCCATGGCCGCTCCGGCTTCCCGTTCGCCCCTCGGATGAGGATGTCAAGTTCAGTGTGATCGGCCTGCCACGTCGCGTTCGGACGTTCCGCCCGCCGGCGGAATACCAGTTCGTGTTTATCCCGATACGACGCCGGCCCTTCCAACGCGAGCGTCACCAGTGCCGGGTCCAGGCCCTGCACGATCGAGCGAACCGCAGAGTAGCTCGGTTGCGCGATGCCGCCTCGCTCAGCTTCGGCGCAGGCGAGGCGGTGCAGTGTCGCGATCGATGGCCGTGGCCGGGTGAGCGCCAACCTCTCAATGAACACCACCAGCTCCGGCGCCGTGCGTCGCGTTCCGCGATCGGCCCGCACGCCAGTGCGGAGCGCGTCGATGCCGCCGGCGCGGTAGGCCTTCTTCCACCGTTGCAGGGTCCGTAGGCCGACGTCGGTCTCCTGCGCCAGCACGGTCAGCGGGATCGCGTCCTCAACGTGGAGCCGCAGTATCCGCCACCGCGCCAGCGCATCCATGTCACACCGGCTCAGCAACCGGCACCGACGCGTCGGCGACGCGTTGGTGCCGGTACAGGGTCGCCCGCGACCAGCCCACCAACCGTGCCGCGTCCCCCGCGGTACGGCCCTTCGCGCGCGCGTCGCGCACGATCGCCAGCTTCTCTTCGACGACAGCTGGGTTCACCGGCGGCCGGCCGAACTTCGTCCCGTTCAACTTGGCCGCGGCGATCCCGGCGTTCACTCGTTCAGTGATCAGTTCCCGCTCGTACTCGGCCAGTGTCGCGAGCATCCCGAGCATCATCCGCCCCGATGAGGTCTCGGGGTCGATCCCGTCGGAGATGGAACGCACCTTCACGCCGCGTTCGCGCAACAGGTTCACGGTGTTCAACACGTCGATCAGCGACCTGCCGAGCCGGTCGATGCGCCAGACCACCACCGTGTCGCCACCGTCCGCGTAGTCGAGGAGCTTCTTCATCCCGGGGCGTGTGATCGCGGTCCGTGCCCCGGATGTCACATCGGAGAACACGTCCCGCGGCTCGACGCCTGCCGCCGTCAACGCGTCGAGTTGGAGGCGCGCATCCTGGCTGACCGTGCTCACCCGCGTGTATCCCAGCGATCTCATCCCACCAGTCTGGCTCGAAAACCCCCAGTCGTCCATTACCCGAGACGAATTGCAGCAAGACAAGTTAATGAGACAGCTTGGCGGCCCGAACGACGCGACCGGCGCCCCACGCACGCGACAGAGAACTGGTGTCTCATTCAGCTATAGGTTTACGAGACGTCAAGCTCATGCGTCGACCGCTTGGGAAACGCGATGATGAATATCGCGCCGGTGATCGCACAGCAGGCTGCCCGCCAGCCGGGCACCCCGTCTGAGGTGCGCACTGATGCGCACCTATCAGCTG
Source organism: uncultured Leifsonia sp. (assembly GCF_945957465.1). GTDB lineage: Bacteria > Actinomycetota > Actinomycetes > Actinomycetales > Microbacteriaceae > Leifsonia. Next base: position 11,265 of record NZ_CAMFLC010000066.1, on the reverse strand, counting down.
AATCATGGTCGGCATATAGCCGTTTGGTCGTTATCGCTATAATTACAGACTGGTGCGGGGCGCTGTGCGTCCTTCGCTACGGGACTTCACCGTCGTTCTCGCCGGGGGCGGCAGGGTTCCGCCTACTTTTTGTAGCCTTCAGGGGGTTTTCCAGCATGCGTCACCGCACCACGACCACTGCTCGTATGCACCGGGTTCTCGTGGCCATGGTGGCCTCCGTGCTGGCGTTGGCGTCACTGTTCGGCATGGCCCAGGCGGCCAACGCGGACGCGCCGGGGATCACCTCGACCATGCTGTACAACGGCAGCGCCCTGCAGCCAGGGACGGTGCTCACCGCAGGGGCATCCCTCGACCTGAAGGTGCAGTACGACAACACCAAGGTGGTCCCCGGCTCCACGGTCACCTTCGATGTCGGCACCAACGTCAACGTGGCCAACCTGCCGGCCGCGAACACCTCGATCGCCTCAGTCAGCCAGAACGGCAGCGTAGTCTCGATCACCTTCAAGAACCCACTGCCCGCCGACGTCAACCAGGGCGTGTTCGATATCGGCCTGACGGTGAACAACCCGGCCCAGAGCGGACCCAGCAGCATCGCCTGGAAGATCGACGGTAGCGGCCCCTCGATCCCGGTCACGATCAAACGCACCGGCGACACCCCGCCCCCGACGACACCGTCCGACGGCAAGTCCGTCAGTCCCACCAACCTCAACAGCTACGTTCACGTGGCCGCCGACGGCACGGTGACGATTGACCCGACGATCGCCGGCCAGGCGATCAGCTACACGCTGACCCTCAACTCGACCCAGGCGCAGAACAGCTTCCCGATCTCCGACCAGCTGCCCAGCTATCTCGGGTACGACGCCGGCTCCTTCACTTCGACGCTGACCACCTGGGATGCGAACGGGCTGAACAAGACCACGTCCGCCCCGACACCATACCCGGCGACGGTCACGGGAAACTCGTTCACCAGCACGACGAGTGTCCCCGGCCCCTCGATCCTCACCATCACCTACACCGTGCACGTGACCGACCCGAGCGGGCTCGCGAGCGCCCTGCAGGCGCAACTACAGGGCAAGCCCGGTGGGACAAGCTACACCGTGGCACTGCAGAACACGGCGAACTTCAACGGCCACACCGACCAGGCGACCGTGAACGTGCGCGGCACCGTCCCGAGCGCCCCGTGCACGGGACTGTGCACCCACACCCTCACCAAGGCCTCAAGCTGGGATTCACGCAACGTGCTCACCGACGCGAGCGGGAACCTCACCCCGCCGCAGGGGATCATCTACACTCTGACGGCTAAGGTCGCCACCACGGACGCGGCACTGCCGGTGAACGTCGTCCTGAGCGACCCGCTGCCGGCCGGTCTCAGCTGGAACAGCACCGACCCGCAGTTCATCACCGGTACCACGCTGACGAAAGCGGCGGACTGCCCGGCCGCAGCCACCTTCGCGGGCGACGGTTACGTCGGCCAGTGGTGTGTGAGCGGGCAGACGCTGCTGGTCAACCTCGGTAACACCAAGAGCATGAACGTCACCCTGAACGCGAAAGCACTCGTGAACAGCGTTGCCGGCCTGACCTCTGGCGGTACCGCCGGGGCCCAGGGCGGTACCCCATACCAGTTCCCCAACCAGGCGAGCATGACGTACGGAGGCACCGGCCCGGCGACCGCGAACAAGACGATCACGGTGACACAGCTGCCGGCGAACCCCGGAGGCGGCTACACCGACGCGGCTACCTTCAGCAAGACGGCGACCGGAGCTCCGACCTCCGTCAACCCGGGGCAGTCCGCGCAGATCCCCTACGTATTCAAGGTCGGTGCGGGCAAGGGCATCGATCTCACGACCAGCACGATCACCGACTTCCTCGACCAGGCCATCTTCGGCACCATCGACACCGCCACCTTGAACCCGACCGGCACTTACAACGGCCAGGCGATGACTGCCGCAGACTTCACGCTGAGCACGGACGCCAGCGGGAATCTCGTCATCGTCCTGAGTACCGCCGGAAAGGCAATCGTCACCGCTCAGGGCGTCGACAAGGCCTTCCAGCTGAACCTCACCCTCACCACGCTGCCCTTTGACGGCAAGGTGACCAAGACCATCACGAACAGTGCTTCCCTCACTGGCTCCACCGGCCAGCCGCCGTACGTGTCCACGATGACCAGCACGACGACGTCGTATGGCAGCGAAGCCGAGGTCAACAAGGCCCTGTATGACCCCTCGACCGGCGCCTACACGGGCACGCTGCAGGCGACCACGAACGGTGCGGCGACCTACATTTACCGTGTCGACTTCATCCCGCACGGCGGCTACAACGCCATCCCGATCAGCAACGTCGTGGATAACCTGCCCACAGGGGTCACCTTCCTCGGATTCGTCCAAGCCAACGACACCAGTGCAGCCCACCCGTCATCGGGTCCCACCGACATCGGCGGCAACCTTGAAGCCGTCTACGACGACACCGCCCGAACGGTGACGATCCAGCAGCAATCCGGCACCGTCCTGAACGACCCGAACGGGGACACACTCTCGACATATTTCGCGGTCCGCGTGGCCTCCCTCACCGGTCCGATTGTCAACAAGATCGGCTCGGCCACGGCGACCATTGAGCAAGTCGCGTCGGTCTCCGTCGGCGACTACGTCTGGTTCGACAAGAACGGGAACGGCCGTCAAGATGCCGGCGAGCCCGGTATCCCCGGGGTCGTACTCACCATCACCGGCCCTGACGGCAACCCAGTGACCGATGTCAACGGCAACCCCGTGGGACCTACCACGACGGACGCGAACGGCATGTACACATTCGATAACCTGCCGGCCCTGACCGGGAACCAGACCTACACGGTCCATATCGATCGCACGGCCTCTGCGAAAGCCCTCGCACCCTACGTGCCCACCCAGGCGGGTGTCGGGGACCGGGCCGGCGACTCCTCCACCTGGACCGCCACGACCCTGCCCGGGGAGCTGCACGACAACGGCGACCGGGACCCGACACTGGACTTCGGCTTCATCCTCACGCCCGTCCCGCCCGTCGTTCCGGCCGGTCCGACCGTGGCGACTGGCGGATCACTCGCCACGACCGGCTCGGACATCGGCTGGGGAATCATCTCCTCCGGCCTGGCTCTCCTCGCCGCCGGCGCTGCGTTCCTGATCGCCGCACGCCGCCGCCGACACCCGCGGGCATGACCAATCGCTCGGGGAGCACCCCTATGCTCCCCGAGCGACCCGCGAGAACCTATTGAGCCGGTTCGCGCAGAACCTGGTGCTGCCGCGGATGGCAACGGCTTCGTGGATGATGGCCAGGCCGAGGCCGGCTCCTCTCTCGCCGCGGATGCGGGCTTCGTTCAGGCAGGTGGAGCGCTCGAACACGCATCGCTTGTCCTCAGGGCAGATAGGCAGATAGGCAGATACCGGGACCATCATCGACGATAGTGACTGTGACGCCGCCAGCATGGGTGGGTCGCGGTGACGAGATCGAAAGTGGCCACACGGTGACGAACAGCATCGTCAAGGGGTTTCTTACCTCGCCCCGACATGTAGTGTGCAAGATTTGCCGCCACTGAACACAGAAAGTCACACTTGTGGGCGTTCAAAAACGTCGACCACTACCTAGTTCCGGTGGACGTTTTGGTGTGGAGGTGCGCTGGCGTCCGGCAACGAACTCAGACGCGTGACGTGGACTCGCGAGCGATGACGCGTACCGCGTCCATCTGTTCCGTCTGCGTCGTGTGCGTGTTCTCGTGATCAACAGCTTGGGCTACCCGGATAGCGATCTGTTTCGCTTCGGACTGCAGGTTGAACTCAACGCTGGTGATACTGGGGAGCGCCAACGCTGCAATGGGTGTGTCGTCGCCGCCGATGACGCCCAGCTGTGTAGGTACAGAGATCCCCGAAGCGGCGGCAGAGCTCACGATGCCGAGAGCTGTCAGGTCATTCCAGGCAGCGATTCCTAGGGGCGTGGGCGACTGTCGGACCCACTCATTGGTGATTCGCGCAATCTCCGAACGGTCGCCGGCAACGGTGGCGGAAAGGCTGCCCTTGAGTCCGCGGTCGTCACATATCCGGTGAAAGGCGTTCACGCGGGCTTGCGTGAACGCTTGTCCGCGGGGCTCCTCAGTCGCAAGGTACGCGAGTCGTTCGTAGCCCTGAGCCAGCAGGTGGTCGACCTGCGCAGCGACGATAGTGTCTTGTCCGATTGCTGTGGTGTGCGGCAGGCCGGCGTAGTCAAGCAACCTCGCTGTGACCTCCGGGATGCCGGCGGACTCCAGGGCGTGCGCGTCTTCTGCAAGGAGCGGATCAAAGGTGACCACGCACGCGCAAGAAATGCGTGACAGCAGTCGATGTAGAGAGCCACGCCAGTGTTCGCCCTCGTGGCGGATGCAAACCAAGCCGTGCTCGGCAACAAGCCGTCCTATGCCTTCCAGGAGCAGCTCAAGTTGCCCTGAGACTTCCCAGTCAGGGACCAGCAGGAGGACCACGTCCCCCCGGCCGCTTCGGAGCGCACGGGCGGCGGGGGAGCCGACATACCCCATGGTCCGGGCGATGCCCATGACGCGTTCACGGGTGGGCTCGCTGACCCGGACGTCGCGGCGATCGTTCAGGACGTAGCTGACGGTGGCGCGGGAGACGCCGGCTGCGCGAGCAATATCGCTGACCGTGAGGGGAGCAGAACTCATAACGTCACCATCCATGCTTGACACGATTAACCGTAGCGCATATCGTGTCATTCGACATCGTGGTTGACACGATTAATCAAGGAGGATTACATGGGATCTGTTGGCACGTCGGGGTCTGACACCACGACAATCGGATCGGCGCCCCGAGTCGGCGTGTACAAGCACCCGTGGCGAGTTGCCGTCATTGCGGGGCTCGCGTCGTTCGTCGATGGAGCTGCGCTCACGGTCAACGGAATTGCACTGGTGATTTACCAGCAGACGATCGGCCTCACCGCAAATGAAGTGGGTCTCCTCGCTGCCGTCGTCACCGCGGGCCTGGCTATCGGTGCGCTCGTGGGCGGTCGTCTAGGCGACATCTTCGGCCGTCGTACCGTCTTCATCGTCACTATGGTGATGATCGCTGTCGGCGCGCTCGCCCCGACTTTCTCCACCGACTTCCCCGTTCTGCTGGGGGGTCTGATCTTGCTGGGCCTGGGTGTAGGAGCTGACCTCCCGGTCTCGCTGGCGACGATCGCCGAGGCAGCAAAGGACAGCAACCGTGGCAAGATGCTCGTCTTCACGCAGGTCATGTGGATCGCGGCGTCGCTGGTCACCGTGCTTCTCACCACCGCTACGGGCGGGCTGGGACGGCTCAGCGGTCAGATCCTGTACGGGATGATCGTGGTTGTTGCGGTGATCGGTCTTGTTTTGCGGTTCACCGTTCCGGAGTCGCCGTTGTGGCTGCAGTCGCGTGATGAGCGCCGCCGCGGCGTGCACACCGTTCGTGCTGATAAGGCTCGGGTTCGCGACATGCTGAAAGCTCCCCACCGGCGCCCGTTCATCGTGCTCGCCATCTTCTACGCGTTCACCCTGTCGGCGAGCACCATCCTGGGCGGGTTCACCACGTATGTCGCTGCGAACGTCGCAGGGCTCGACGTGGCAGAGGTGGTCCCGTACACGATCCTGCTGTTCCCGATCGCGTTCATCGCGCTGTTCCTGTTCATGAAGTACGTCGACACCCGGCTGCGGATGCCGCTGTTCGTCATCGGCGGGGTCGTATTTGTCATCGGGCTTCTGATCCCTGTGTTCTTCGGGTTCTCCCTTGTCACGCTCTTGGCGGCGCTTCTGATCGGCACGATCGGTCAGACCACCGCTGGCGAGCCCATCGCGCGCGTCTGGGGTAACGAGGCATTCCCGACCATGCTTCGCTCCACCGCGCAGGGATTCGTGTTCACGTTTGGACGCCTGGTCTCTGCGGCCGTCACCGCGGTCATCCCCGCGATAATCGCGTTCTCCCCGCCCCTGGTCTACATCCTCTCCGCGGTCGCCGCCGTTGTGGGTGTCTTGGTCGGATGGCTCGGATTCCGCGGAGGACGGATCGCAAATGAGTTCCTGCACGAGCAGGAATCAGACGCGACACCGGTATCCACCACGCCCGCAAGCTGATCGACTCGATCGCCATGCGGCGCTGTCCGCCACGTCGGTTCCCATGCTGGTGAACAGCTCAGCCGCCTTGATCACTACTGAACACCGGTACCGCGTTAGCCGCTCTAGCTACACCGCCGACATACGACCCTCAGAACTGAAAGGTTTACCCGTCATGCCAATCCACCCGCAGCTGCAGGCGTTGCTCGCAAACTTCCCCAAAGTCGACTACAACGACTTCACCCTCGAGCAGATCCGTGAGATCGCCGCGGCACCGCTGCCCGAGGGTACTCCGGCCCCGGAGATTGCTTCTTCCGTCGATCAGGACGTCGAGACCCCGAACGGTGTTCGACGCGTCCGCATCCAACGTCCACTGGGAAACGGACCGAAACCCACCCTGGTGTACATCCACGGTGGCGGATGGGTCGTGGGAAGCCCTGACGCGGTCGACCCGGAAACCCGCCGCCTGGCCGCCTACCTAGACGCGGTGGTTGTCAGCATCAGCTACCGCCTGGCCCCAGAAGACCAGTTCCCCGCAGGGTACGAGGATGCGCTGTTCCTCACCCAGTGGGCGGCCGAGCATGTCGGAGAGCTTGGCGGCCGCGGCGACCAGTTTGCCATCGCTGGCGAAAGCGCGGGTGGCAACTTCGCCGCCGCCATTGCTGTCGCGCTCCGGGAGGACAACATTCTCGCCGGGCAGCTGCTGCTGAACCCCGCAACGGACCTCGGCCCCACAGCCCGGGACGCAGCCTCCTACCTCGCAGATCTAGACCCCGCGCTAACGAGCGTCAACACGGACTACTCGATCCGGCAATACCTCGGCGCCGAATCCAGCACCGACTGGCGGGCATCGCCGGTGTACGCCGAGGACTTCACCGGCGTAGCCCCCGCCGTCATCGGCATCTCCGGCAATGACCCGTTGCACGACCAGGGCCAGGAATACGGCGACAAGCTCGCCTCGGCAGGCGTCCCCGTGCGGGTGCTCGACTTCGACGACCTCGTACACGCATACGCCGCGCAGAGCTTCCTCCTCCCGGTATGCAACGACGCCCTGGTGCGCACATGCGAAGAGTTCCGCACCCTGCTGAGCTGGCCCACACCGCCCGGCTCGAAGTAGCCGAGAAGGGCGCCACCGTCATAGTGCCCTTCATTCGCCCTACCCCCACAACCTCGATGGAGAGAACCATGCCCCTCGACCCGATCCTCGTTCCGCTACTCGCTGCAGCACCGCCGCTGCCGACCTCGATCGACAACATCGACGCATACCGGGCGGAAGAAGCCGCCGGTGCAGCGGCATCTGTCGACGACCTGATGCAGCCTGCACCCGAGGGCGCCAGCCGCCGCGCGGTGCAGATCCCCGTGGACGGCGGCGAGGTCGAGTTGCATATCTTCACCCCCAGGACCTCCGGACCACATCCTGGGCACCTATACGTGCACGGCGGCGGCTGGATCGGCGGCACCATCCATGACAAAGGCATCGACATTCTCTGCACGGAACGCGCCGTATACGCAGACTGTGTCGTGGTCACGGTCGAGTACCGCAAAGCCCCGGAATATCAGTTTCCGGTTGGTCTCAACGACGCGTATGCCGCGCTTGTCTGGATGGACAAGCACGCCGATGAGCTAGGGATCCGACGCGACATTCTTACGATCGGGGGCGGCTCAGCCGGCGCGAACCTTGCGGCAGGCATCGCGCTAAAAGCCCGCAACGAACGCGGCCCGCAGCTGGTTCTTCAGATCCTCGATGTGCCAGCACTGGACCTCACCATGCAGGCGGACTCGTTCGAGCGAAACGCCACCGGGTACGGCATCACCACCGCCTACGCTCAGGCCGTGCGCGGTCTGTACCTCGCCGACCTCGACGATGCCCGCCACCCTTACGCGTCTCCGCTGCTCGCAGATGACCTCACCGGACTTCCAGAGACGTACCTGTTACCCGCTGAATACGACCCGCTGTGTGACGACGCAATCGCGTATGCCGTCCGCCTGGAGGCCGCGGGTGTGCCGGTCACCCTGTCTCTACAGCAGGGGCAGTGGCACGGGTCGTCGATGATGACCAAAATCTTGCCCGCAGGCCGTGCCTGGCGAGACGAGCAGCTTTCCACCCTGCGCCGCGTACACGCAGCCCATAACGCGGTCCCGCAGACGAGCGTCGCAAGCCCCTGACCGGGGAGACTCCTCGACGACGACACCCGCCGGAGCACTCAGCGCAGCCCTGCGCTATCCGCTCTGCCCCTTGCCTGAACTTCAAGGAGACGCTCATGCTCAACCCCGACGACCGGTGGATCTGGGACTTCTGGCACGTTCAAGACCAGGACCTGCACCACCTGTTCTACTTGCAGGCGCCCAGGTCGCTTGGCGATCCCGAACTCCGACACCGTAACGCGACCATCGGCCACGCCACCTCCACCGACCTCAGCACCTGGACCGAGCACGGGACCGTCCTCGCCCCGGGCGACGGCAGCTCGATCGACGCAACAGCGACGTGGACCGGCTCTGTCGTGCGCGGCGATGACGGGCTGTGGCGGATGTTCTACACCGGCTCCCACTTTCTCACTGCCGACAGCCTCACCAACGTCGAGACGATCGGCGTTGCAACGTCCCCCGACCTCTACACGTGGACCAAGGACGACACCTTCGCCCTCCGAGCCGACGCGGCCCACTACGAACGCCTCGGTGACAGCAGTTGGCCCGAGGAGTGCTGGCGGGACCCGTGGGTATCTCGCGATGACGCCGGCATGTGGCACATGCTGATCACCGCGCGCGCCAAGACCGGAGTGGACAGCGAACGCGGCGTGGTCGGACACGCCACTTCGGAGGATCTACAACGGTGGGTTGTTCAACCGCCGCTGTCCGACACGGAAAGCGGGTTTGGTCACCTCGAAGTTCTCCAACGCATCACCATCGACGGACAACCCATGGTGCTGTTCTCCGCGCACGCAGGCGTCGTCACTGCGGCTCGTTGCGACCCCGACCGCTCCACTGGCGTGTGGATTGCCCCCTGGGGCGAGCGCATCACGATCGACCAGGCTCGCCGCATCGCTGGTCCCGAACTTTACAGTGGGCGGGTCATTGACAGAGAAGGCCAGCTCGTCCTCCTCGGGTTTCGCCTCGACGGCACCGGCAACGAGTTCATCGGAGGCATAACCGACCCCATCGACTTCACGATGCTGCTGCAACACTCCGGCGTTCTCGCCTCTTCCGGAAAGAGCGCCGACTGATGCCGGTGACACCTTCAGGGCTGTTCTGGGACAGTCGCGGTCCCAAAGATGCCCCGGCGGTACTCCTCATCGAAGGTCACACCGCCCAGATGATCGGGTGGCGCGAACCCTTCTGCGACGCGCTGGCGCGCCGAGGCCTTCGCGTTCTACGAATGGACAACCGCGATGCTGGCTTTTCTCGTCACGAGCTCGGGGGGTACGACCTTCGCGACATGGCTATCGATGTTCGCGACGTCATCAGGGACGCTGGCGTCACTCAGGCAACCCTTGTCGGGCAGTCCATGGGCGGGATGATCGCGCAACACACCGCACTCCGCTACCCCGACGTGGTGGCGGGGTTGGTGCTGTTCTACACGACGCCCAACATCGTGGACATTCACCCCGATATCCTCACGTCGCAAGTCGCTCTCGTAGAGAATCGCGAGGACGCCGTGGAGGCATTCCTGGACGGCGACCGAGCCACAGCGTCACCCGCTTGGGGGTACGACGAAGCATTCAAGCGGGAACTAGCGAACCGTATGTACGACCGCGATCCCAGTCGCCGGGGCTATCAGAACCAGCGAGACGCGATCGCCCGGATGCCAGACCTCACCCAAGACCTGCGGCAGGTCGCCGTGCCGACGGCGATCATCCATGGGAGGGCAGACGCGATGATCTCCCCGCGCGGCTCGGAACGAATCGCACAGAGTATCGCTCATTCCGAACTGCACATGTACCCCGGGATGGGGCACGAGATTGCCCCGGCGCTATGGGGTGACTTTGAAGTGATCATCAGCCGCGTCGCCAGGGCCAGGCAGGCGTCAGCAGGTCAGGGCGGCCCGATTGCGGCGCATCCCCGAAGCCCTCATGGTGACGAGTCTTCAGCTGCGTTGGCTCATTAGCGACTTCTTCGAAGGGCGAGCATCGCGCCCTCGAGTGCGGAGCGGATCAGCGCGATCGTCTCGGGGGAGGCGGCTGGCCGGTCCGCGAGAAGCTCGAAATTCAAGAGCACGCCGACGAGCATTCCCGACAGAATCTGCACGGCAACGGCAACGGCAACGGCAACGGCAACGATCGGTGATCCTCACCTGACCGCCACCGCGATCCCGCTTTGGACCGCGGTGGCGGTCCGTGCTCCGTGTGAAGCTGTCTTAGCAGTAAGAGCCAGTACGGGCGGCCGCGCCGTAAACGATCGTTTCCGGGCTGGCACTAGTCCTGTTTCCCAATCGGTACTTGCGTCGCGTCAACGATTTAGACTATTACGTCTACCTAGAACAGGTTGACTACCGTCGCTTTCACCCGAAGAACGCCCAGAGACAACGTCGACAGAGGAAGGGGCCTCAATGTTCGGTCGCGGGAAATCGTCTTCGGAACGCGTGCGCGGCAAGACCAAATGGCGGGGGTCTGGGCGGCGATCGCCGCCCTCTGCCTCAGCGGTGGAGCCGTTGTCTCAGCGTCGCCCGCCTTCGCCTGCGATATCAACAACCATTGCTATGCGATCGCGAGCTACGGTACGTCTGGGCTCTACGGCGGGCAGGCGACGATAGCGCCGATTTCAGGGCCAGGCGTTGGCGCAACCGGCAACTTCGCGACCGACGAAGTCTGGCTCGTCGGCACCAACTCCGCGTACTGGGTAGAGGTGGGCTATATCGCGAACCTCGCCAACGTCAACGGCGTCAGCCAAGGCACGTCGGAATTCTGGTTCGATTCGCGGCCAGGCGGAGGGGCGCACGGGCATGTCCTGGTGTCTAACGCCACATTGGTGCCTAACAACTTCCGCGTCTATGGAGACGCGGCTGACGGATACACAGTGATCGACTCGAACTTCAACGAAGGCGACTCCACTAACAACACGATGACGGCAGGCCAGTTCCAGGTGGGGTCGGAGGTCACGACGGGATCGAACGTGTGCTCGCTGGCTCGCGACTACAACATGCAGTACTCGGGCGGCGGTGGATGGGTCAACTTCCCTTCGGCGGGCACCTC
>NZ_CAMFLC010000065.1 GCF_945957465.1 uncultured Leifsonia sp. | reverse complement strand
GCGTGCAGGAGCTGTTCGAGGCGCGTACCCCCAAGGGTGCGTCCCCGATCGCCGAGGCCGCCGGCCGCATCGTCATCGAGGAGACGGACAAGTCCCGCAAGGTCATCCTGACCCCGGACAACGGCGACGAGCCGCACGTCTACCCGGTGCTGAAGCGCTCGACCCTCCTGGTGGAGGACGGCCAGCACGTCGACCTCGGCCAGCAGCTGATCGTCGGCACCGTCGACCCGAAGGAGGTCCTCCGGGTCAAGGGCGTCCGCGAGGTGCAGAAGCACCTGGTGGGCGGCGTGCAGGGCGTGTACCGCTCGCAGGGTGTGCCGATCCACGACAAGCACATCGAGGTCATCGTCCGTCAGATGCTCCGCAAGGTGACCGTCGTCGACCACGGCGACACCGACCTGCTGCCGGGTGAGCTCGTCGACCGTTCGCGGTACAACGAGATCAACCGCGCTGCGCTGACCGAGGGCAAGAAGACGGCGTCCGCCCGTCAGGAGGTCATGGGTATCACCAAGGCCTCGCTGGCGACCGAGTCGTGGCTGTCGGCCGCGTCCTTCCAGGAGACCACCCGCGTCCTGACGCAGGCGGCCATGGAGGGCAAGTCCGACCCGCTGATCGGTCTCAAGGAGAACGTCATCATCGGTAAGCTCATCCCGGCCGGCACGGGTCTGTCCCGCTACCGGAACGTCTCGGTGGAGGCGACGGAGGAGGCCAAGGCGGAGCGGTACCCCAACCGCATCTTCGCCGACGACTCCGCGTTCAGCGAGAACGACCTGAGCTTCGTCGACTTCGACAGCTTCAGCTCGGACGACTACACCCCGGGCACCTACAACTGAGTTCGTCGGTACGTACCACGAAGGCCCCCGGCACTGCGCCGGGGGCCTTCGTCGTTCCGCGAGACGGCGCATTCTCCGCCGCCTCGCGCGATCGGACCCCATTGTGCGCCGTCTCGCCCGCCCTCCCGCGTGCGCGAGAATAGAGGGCGTGTGGAGGCTTCTGGAGTACACGGACACCGTCGGCCGCTCGATGCTGGGCTTCGCCGCCGTCGCGCTGGTCGTGGCCGTGGTGAGCTTCGTCGTCGGCATCGTGCAGGCGACCACGGGGCACGCCGCAGCGACCCTCCCGTACTGGCTGACGACCATGGGTTGCGCCGTCCTCGGCGGCATCCTCGTCTACCTCGCCAGCCGCCGCGGAGACCTCCGCCGCCGCTGACAGCCGAGTACGCAGATTCTCCGCGTACTCGCCGGTCTCTGACCGATTATGCGCGTACTCGGCCGCTGACCCCCGGGCGTGGGGCACCCGCAAGCGGGTCTGGCAGGCGGGCGGGCGCGACGGTTACGGTGACAGGGCTTCGCCCCGCCCGGAGTCTCGCCCGGGCGACGGCGGCGCCCTGTCGTGGAACCCGAACCCGGCAGGACTTCTATCCGAGGAGGTCCCCGTGGCGTCCATGACCGAGATCCTGATTCTGCACGGCCATCTGCCCATCGAGTACCTGGACCGTGTGGAGACCGAGCCGACCGCCGACGAGGCCGTCGTCCGCGAGCTGCTGAGCCGCGGGGCGATCACCGCCGGCCAGTTGGCGCGCGCCCGCGCGGCGCAGTCCGGCCTGCCGTTCGTCGAGCTCGCCGACTATCCGGTCGACAGCACGGCGGTCGCCCTGATCCCCGGCGCCATCTGCCGCCGGCACACCGTGCTGCCCATCGGGACCGCCGACGGCTCCGTCGTGCTGGCCATGGCCGACCCGGGCAATGTGTTCGCGATCGACGACGTGCGCGCCGCCGCGCGGATGGGCGTCGCGCCCGTCGTGGCCGACGAGGCCGACCTCCGCACCGCGATCGACCGCTACATCCGCGCCGACGACGAGCTCAGCGACCTCACCACGACGCTGGAGGAGGAGTCGGCCCCCGCGGAGGATCGGAGCGTCCTGACGGAGGCCGACGACGAGGCCCCGATCGTGCGGTTCGTGAACCTGCTCGTCAGCCAGGCCATCCAGGACCACGCCTCCGACATCCACATCGAGCCGGCCGAGCACGACGTGCGCGTGCGGTACCGCATCGACGGCGTGCTGCACGCGATGCAGAGCGCGCCGAAGGCGATCCAGAACGGCGTGATCTCCCGGCTGAAGATCATGAGCGACATCGACATCGCCGAACGCCGCAAGCCGCAGGATGGCCGCATGTCGGTCGTGCACGGCGGCCGGCAGATCGACCTCCGTGTCGCCACGCTGCCGACCGTGTGGGGCGAGAAGGTCGTCATGCGCATCCTGGACAACTCGAACACCGGGATGACGCTCACCGACCTCAACCTGCTCGAGCGCAACTTCGAGACCTATCGGGCGTCGTACTCGAAGCCGTACGGCATGATCCTCGTCACCGGCCCGACCGGCTCGGGCAAGTCGACCACCCTCTACACGACGCTGAACGCCGTCGCCCGACCGGAGATCAACGTGATCACGGTCGAGGACCCGGTGGAGTACCGGATGGCGGGCATCAACCAGGTACAGGTGAACCCCAAGGCCGGCCTGACGTTCGCGAGCGCGCTGCGCAGCATCCTCCGCAGCGACCCCGACGTGGTGCTGCTGGGCGAGATCCGCGACCACGAGACCGCCCAGATCGCGATCGAGGCGTCGCTGACGGGCCACCTCGTGCTCTCGACCCTGCACACCAACGACGCCCCCAGCGCCGTCACCCGCCTGACCGAGATGGACATCGAGCCGTTCCTGGTCGGGTCGGCCCTCGACTGCGTGGTCGCCCAGCGCCTCGCCCGGCGGCTCTGCGAACGGTGCAAGCAGCCGGGAGCGTACACGCACGAGGATCTGCGGCGGTTGCGGTTCGAGGTGCCCGATGTGGAGCTCCCTCCCGTCTTCGTCCCCGTCGGCTGCCCGGCGTGCTCCAACACCGGTTACCGCGGCCGCATCGCCGTGCACGAGGTGATGGCGGTGACCGAGGAGATCGAGCGGCTCACGGTCGAGCGCGCGTCGAGCGCCGAGATCGGCCGCGTCGCCCGGGAGCAGGGGATGCTGACCCTGCGCGAGGACGGCTGGGAGAAGGTCAAGCGCGGCATGACGTCCGTCGAAGAGATTCTGAGAGTGGTCGCCTAGGAGGGCCGATGACAACGAACGACGAGAGCTGGGGCGGGTTCCCGCCACCGACGGAGAAGCCGGTCTACGAGATCCCGGTGACCCCTCCGGGCGCGACGGCGGGAGGCTGGGCACCGGGGGCCGGCGTGCCGCTCACGCCGCCCGCCTACTCCGCGCCGTCGTTCGACGCGCCGACGTACGCTGCGCCGTCTTCTGCGGTGCCCGCCTTCGACGCTCCCGCGTTCGGCTCACCCCCCTCCGCGTCGCCAGTACCGGCCGCGCCAGAACCTGTTGCCGGCTATCAGCCGGTGGCCGAACCGACCCCGTCCGTACCGGCGGCCTCCGCCGAGCCCGCGTACGACCCGTCGACGCCGTCGTCGGTGGTGTGGTCGCTCGACTCGGTTGCCGCGCCGCCCGCGCCGGCTGCACCGGCGCCTGAGCCCGTCTCTCCCGTCACCGAAGCGCACGATCCGGTACGCCGCCTCATCCCTGAGGGGCGACGCGCTGCAGCCCCGTCACCCGACTTCGAGATCCTCGAGCCCGTCGCGGCCCGCCCGTCCGTCACCGAGATCGACGAGACACTCACCCAGCCCGAGCGGGAGGCGCTCGAGAAGGCGGACAAAGACCTGGTCGCCGCTCTGCACGAGGTCGTCTTCCAGAAGGCATCCGACCTCCACATCACCGTGGGCGCGGCTCCGACCATCCGCGTCGACGGCGGCCTGCGGCCCGCGGCCAGCACCGAGCCCTGGAATCACGAGCGCACGCGCGAGGCTCTGATGAGCCTTCTGGACGACCGGCAGCGACAGATCTTCGAGCGCGAGCACGAGCTGGACTTCGCATTCACGATCTCGGCGAACTCCCGCTTCCGTGTGAACCTCTACCAGCAGCGCGGCTCGTACGGTGGAGCCTTCCGTCTCATCCCGACCGAGATCAAGCAGCTCGCGGCGCTCGGGGTCCCGGATGCCGTCGGCCAGTTCTCGCAGCTGCCGCGCGGCCTGGTACTGGTCACCGGCCCCACCGGCTCGGGCAAGTCGACGACACTGGCCGCGCTCATCGACCTGGTGAACAGCACGCGGTCCGACCACATCGTGACCGTCGAGGACCCGATCGAGTTCATGCACGTGCACAAGCGGTCGATCGTCAACCAGCGGGAGGTCGGCCACGACACCCACAGCTTCGCGAACGCCCTCAAGCACGTGCTGCGCCAGGACCCCGACGTCATCCTGATCGGCGAGCTCCGCGACCTCGAGACCATCTCGGTCGCTCTGACGGCCGCGGAGACGGGTCACCTCGTCTTCGCCACCTTGCACACGCAGGATGCGCCGCAGACGATCGACCGCGTCATCGACGTGTTCCCGCCGCACCAGCAGGATCAGGTGCGCGCGCAGCTGGCGGGGACGCTCCAGGGCGTGGTCTCGCAGACGCTCGTGAAGCGCGCGAGCGGCAAAGGCCGCGTCGTGGCCACCGAGATCCTGATGATGACACCGGCCATCGCGAACGTGATCCGCGAGGGCAAGACCTACCAGATCGCCTCGATGATGCAGGCCGGTCGCGAGTCGGGCATGCGCACGATGGATCAGCACCTGGCCGATCTGGTCAACTCGGGCATCATCACCCGGCGTGCCGCGGTCGAGAAGGCGCACGACGTGGAGGGCCTGACCCGGCTCATCCAGCGGGTCGAGTCACCGGCCGAGTCGTCGGTGATGGCGAGCGGGCCGGACTTCGGCGACAGCTACTCCGGCACGGTGGTGCGCTGATGCCCGTCACCACGCCCTACAACTACAAGGGCCGCAACGCGGACGGCAAGATCGTCAAGGGGCGCGTCGACGCAGCGAGCGAGTCGGCGGTCGCCTCGCGACTGCGCACGATGGGCCTGTCGCCCGTCGCCATCACCGAGGCCGCCGCCGGCACGGGTCTCAACCGCGAGATCAAGCTGGGGAGCGGTTCCGGCGTCAAGCTCAAGGACCTCGCCATCATGAGCCGCCAGATGGCGACGATGATCGGCGCCGGCCTGTCGCTGCTGCGCACGCTGAACATCCTGGCCGAGCAGTCCGCCAACAAGCGCCTCCAGACCGTGCTCGGCGACGTGCGCGACCAGGTGGAGAGCGGCACCGCGATCTCGGAGGCCATGCGCAAGCATGCCCAGGTCTTCCCTCCGCTGATGATCAACATGGTGCGCGCCGGTGAGACCGGCGGTTTCCTCGACGGCGCCCTGGAGGCCGTGGCCGACAACTTCGAGAAGGAGGTCAAGCTCCGCGGCGCGATCAAGTCGGCGATGACCTACCCGGTCATCGTGCTGATCATGTCCTTGCTCGGCGTGCTCGCCATGCTGATCTTCATCGTTCCGGTCTTCGAGAAGATGTTCAACGGGCTCGGCAAACAGCTGCCGGCGCCCACCGAACTGCTCGTGATCATCTCCCACCAGATGGTGTGGATCGCGCCGCTCATCGCTGTCGCGGTGATCGCGTTCGCTTTGTGGTGGCCCCGGCACAAGAACGACGAGGGCGTGCGCAGGCGGCTCGACCCGTTCAAACTCCGGATGCCCGTGTTCGGTGCTCTGATCAAGAAGATCGCGATCGCCCGGTTCAGCCGCAATTTCGCCAACATGATCTCGGCCGGTGTGCCCATCCTGCAGGCCCTGCGGATAGTGGGGGAGACCAGCGGCAACTGGGTGATCGAGAACGCGCTCACCGAGGTCGCCGAGGGCGTGCGGCAGGGCGAGTCGATCGCGACGCCGCTGAGCAAGCAGACCGTGTTCCCGGCCATGGTCACGCAGATGGTCGCCGTGGGCGAGGACGCCGGCTCGCTCGACACGATGCTCGACAAGATCGCCGACTTCTACGAGCAGGAGGTCGAGTCGACGACCGAGCAGCTCACGTCCCTCATCGAGCCGCTCATGATCGCCTTCCTGGGCGTCGTGATCGGCGGCATGGTCGTCGCTCTCTACCTCCCGATCTTCGGGATCGCGGGGGCCATCGGAGGCTGAGCCGGAACGGTCGCGCCGAGGCGGCATCCCACGTGGATGCCGCCGTGTGGCATGCCTGTCGCGCGCTCGGCTGTGACGACCGGGCCGGGAGCCCCTGCTCGCCGATTTGCCCCCACGGCGAGGCACAAATAGCACAAGACTCCCCAGTTCTGGGGTACGAAACGCCCGTAAAACCCCTGCAACGGGGGATATTTCTCCGAATCCGCTGGCAAATATGGTCATCCCCGAAGCGGCAATCTCGCAGCCGCACCCCGCACCATCACCCGACCGATTGGACACAGAAATGTACTTCCGTCTCATGGGCAAGCTGAACGCTCGCCGTCAGGGGCTGCTCGAGGAGGACGAGAAGGGCTTCACCCTGATCGAGCTCCTCGTGGTGGTCATCATCATCGGCATCCTCGCCGCGATTGCGATCCCGATTTACATCGGGGTCCAGAACAACGCCAAGGACGCCGGCGTGAAGTCCGACCTCGCGAACGCCAAGACCGCGGTCGTCGCCTACTGGACCGACAAAGGCTCGTCGGCAGCGGCACCGACCCTTGACGCAACCGACCTCGGTAGCTATGGCTTCACGCAGGGGTCAGATACCAAGACGCTTGCGTTCAAGGGCACGCCTACTTCGACGTCATTCTGCATCGATGCCACAAGCTCGACGACCAGCACGTTCTTCATCGATCAGGATCACGGAGCTCAGTCCGGCTCCTGCAGCTAGTCCGATTCGCTCCGTGCTGCGGGGCGCCGCCGAGTGGCGGCGCCCCGCAGCCGTCGATCTCGTCCCCCCAGCCCCACCCGGAAGCCCACCCCACGGACCCGACCACGGGAGGTGACCCCATGAACGCCCAGCACCGGCTCCGCCGCACCGCCCACGACTCCCGCGACCAGGGGTTCACCCTCATCGAGGTCCTGGTCGCGATGATGGTGTTCGGCATCCTCTCGGTGCTCGTCGCCTACCTGCTGACGAGCGCCATGACCATCACGCGCTCCAACCGCTCGAGCGAGGTCGCCGCCAATCTCGCGGCGCAGGCCATCGACCAGGCCCGCTCGGCCACCAATGTCTTCTCCGTCGTCAGCGGCGTCACGACGACCACCGTCGACGGCACCACCTACACCGTCACCAAGTCGGCCGGCTGGCTGACGAACACCGGAACGGCCTCCGACTGCGGAACCTCCGGCCTGCTGCAGAACAAGACCCTCAACGTCGCGGTCACCTGGTCGGGCATGCGCACCGGCGCCAGCCCCGTGCAGGCGAGCACTCTGCTCGCGCCGGCGGGTCCGATCAACGACCCGACCACCGGCACCATCATCGTCCACGTGCGCGATGCGTCGGGCGTGGGAGTGGCCGGCGTTCCGATCGGCGTCGCGGTCGATGGGAGCGTCTCGCCGAACACCGGCACCACGGTGAGCCCGGCTCCGTCCGCCACCGACGTCGACGGCTGCAGCTACGTGCTCAAGGTCGTCCCCGGGTCGTATATCGTCACCATCGGCACCGCGGGCGACGGCCGCATCAGCAGCGACCAGCAGCAGCCCCTCAAGCTGAGTGTGCCGGTCACCGCCGGCCAGTCGTCGGTGCTCGACAAGCAGTACGACACGGCGGCCACCCCCAAGCTCACTCTCGCGCCCGGCGCACCGGCGACGACGATGTTCCCCACCAACCTCACGGTCACCTACGTGCCGCAGGGGGACGCATACACCACCCGGGTGACGACGGCCACCGTCAGCGGCGTCACGACGACGAGCACACTCCTGTTCCCCTTCTCGTCGGGATATCAGGCGTTCGCGGGCACCTACGTCGCCGTCGGCCCGGCGGGCGGTGCCGCCCCGATCTGCCTGTCGGTCGATCCCGGCGCCTGGACCATCCCCAACGCCAGCGGCAACGTCGGGGTGCGGTCGGATCCGATCATCGGCATCACCTCGGGCGCGACAGGCACGGTGACGATGCCGCAGGTCACCGTCGCCGGGGTCTCCGGCCGCTGGCTGGTCGCCGTCAGCGCACCGGCCGCGTCGACCGTCGGAGACCCGGGCTGCACGACGGGGATGTCGCTGACGTTCGCCAAGGCGTCCACGAGCTCGGTCACGCTCGCGCTGCCCTACGGCAGCTGGAAGCTGTACTCGCTGGCGCGGCAGACCGACACTGTCTCCAGCTCTCCGGTCGTCGCATCCACGAGCATCACCCTTCCCGCCGGCAGCCCGCCGTTCACGACGGGGAACATCTTCACGCTCGATCCGAGGCAGCCATGATCCGGTTGGGCCGCCTCCTCCGCACCCGTGCCGCGCGCGCGCGCGACGCGGGTCTCACGCTGATCGAGCTGCTGGTCGCGATCGCGCTCACCACGGTGATCATGGGCCTCGCCGTCTCGCTGTTCGTGGCGGCCACGCACAGCGTGAGCCTGTCGCAGTCGATCGACGACGGCACCAGGCAGGGCTCGAACGGCATGAACCAGGTCGCGCGCATGCTTCGGGCGGCGACGCCCGACCCGCTCGCGAGCCCGATCGTCGGCGGCCAGCAGAGCGACCCCGCGATCATCTCGGCGGGTCCTCAGGTCATCAGATTCTTCGCGTACGTGAACCTGAGCGGTGGGGAGTCTCCCGTCATGGTCAGCTACGACGCCACGAGCGGAACGCTTGTCGAGACACAATACGCGGCGACCACGGCGGTCGCGGGTGTGAACGGGCACTGGGCCTTCACCTACCCGAATGCGACCGCGTCACGAAAGCTGTGCAACTCCATTCCATCGAGCACCACGGTGTTCCGCTACTTCGACAGGACCGGTACCGAACTCCTCCCGGCGAACCTGACGACGTGGCAGCAGCTCGCCACGATCACCTCCGTGAAAGTCACCATCACCATCCAGCCGACGGGTGCGGCCAGCGCGGTCACGCTGACCAACACCATCGGCATGGCCAACATCGGATCGGGGTCGTGATGATCACCCTTTTGCACCGGCGGCTGCGCCGCCTGCGCGCCGGCAGCGACCGTGGTGTCGCGCTCGCGATGGTCGTCGGCATCGGCGCCGTCCTGCTCCTCCTGGTCGCCACGACGATGTCGTTCTCGGTCTCCGGGCTGGTCCGCTCGAACCACGACGCGGACTGGGATGCCGCGATGTCGGCCGCCTTCGCCGGCATCGGCGAGTATCAGGGCCGGCTGACCAACGATCCCAGCTACCAGCAGTACGGCAACCCCAACTCGCCGTTCACGCGCGCGAACAACTCGCAGGGCACCGTGACGCTGCCCACGGGGGTCAACGCCAACCCGGCGTTCGACGTCACGGCCGGCGGAACCTGGGCGTCCGTGCCCCTCACCGACGGCCTCCCCGCGAACGCCTCCTACCGCTACGAGGTCGACAACTCCAAGTACGCCAGCAACGGCATCCTGCACATCCGCGCGACCGGGAAGGTCGACAACGTCACCCGTAGCGTCGTCGCGAACATCAAGCAGACCGGCTTCACCAACTACGTCTACTTCACCGACTACGAAGAGCTCGACCCCGCGCTCAACGGCGGCGGCTGCCCCAAGGCGTACGCCTGGTCGGGCACCAGCCGCCCGGCGAGCTGTCTCATCGACTTCGTCGCGGGCGACACCTTCGACGGCCAGGTGCACTCCAACGACACCCTCAACATCTGCGGCGGCACCTTCAAGCAGAAGGTCACCACGTCGAACCCCAACCGCAATGCGGCGGGAAACCTCTACACGCAGACGAACTGCTCCGGCACGCCGGTGTTCAACGCAGGAGCGCCGCAGAACTCGGCCCTGATCACGATGCCGCCCCCGCAGGCGCAGCTCGACCAGGTGCGCACCGACATCCCGGCCAAGGTGCCGTCGCCGGGCTGCCTCTACACCGGGCCGACCAAGATCACGTTCTCGGTCTCCGGCGGCAATGCCTACATGAACGTCATCTCGCCGTGGACGAAGTACACCGAGCTCAACCCGACCGGGTCATCGCCGTTCGCGTCCAAGCCGGCCTTCTGCGGAACGCCGGGGACCGTCGGAGGCTCGGCGGCGGCCAACGCGCACACACTCGCCGACGTCACCAACGGCCAGACCATCGCCATCGGTCCGGCCTCCCAGCTCTACAACAACCTCGTCTACGTGCAGAGCGTGCCCACCACCTCCACCGACCCGAACTACTGGGCGTCGGGAGCCTCACCGAACGCCAACACGCTGAAATGCGTCGGCGCCGACGGCACGAGTACCGGCAACGGGCTCGGCTATCCGATCGCCAACGAGATCGTGTCCACCTATGCGCCGTACAACTGCAGCGCCGGCGACGTCTTCGTGCAGGGCACGATGCACGGAGCCATGACGATCAACGCCGACCACTTCGCCTGGATCACCGGCAAACTCGTCTACAGCGACCCCGCGAACGACATCCTCGGCCTCGTCGGGGCCGGCGCGGTCTGGGTGTGGGACCCGCAGGTCTGCACGTACCCGACACCGTTCCCTTCGCGCTACAACACGAGGTGCTACTCGAGCTCCGACTACCTGACCTGGGAGGCGTCCTCGTCCAGCGGCAACTGCGCACGCACGATCAACGCCGCCATCCTGTCTAACTACCACAGCTTCGAGGTGCACAACTTCTCGTCGGCCTCGTTCGCCGGCTACCTCTGCGTCACGGGCTCGATCGCTCAGGAGTACCGCGGCCCGGTCGGCACCGGATCCAGCTACACCGGGTTCCTCAAGCGCTACAGCTACGACACCCGTCTGCTGAACTCGCCACCGCCCAAGTTCCCGACCCCGCGAACCACCTCGTTCAACGTGGCCACCGAGATCGAGGTCAAGACGGCCTTCTCATCGACGGGAGCGCCGCTGTCATGACCCTCTCGCTCTTCGTCTTCGCGGTCGGTTGCGTCGCCGTCTTCGGTGCACTCATCGGCTCGTTCCTGAACGTCGTCGTCTACCGGGTCCCCGCGGGCCGGTCCATCGTGTCTCCGCCGAGCGCGTGCGGCAGCTGCGGCACCGAGATCAGGCCGTACGACAACATCCCCGTCGTCTCGTGGCTGGTGCTGCGCGGTCGCTGCCGGTCGTGCCGCAGCGCCATCTCGGCGCGTTACCCGCTCGTGGAGGCGGCCACCGCCGTCGCGTTCGCCGTCGTCGCCTGGTGGTTCTGGGCCGGCCCGGAAGCCCCCGCGCAGCAGACCGGCACCGCTCTGGCTGCGGGCGTTCTGGAGGTCGTCGCGTACCTCTACCTGGCCGCCATCAGCATCGCGCTGGCGCTGATCGACCTCGACACGCACCGGCTGCCCGACGCGATCGTCCTGCCGTCGTACCTGGTCGGGGGGGCGCTGCTGGCAGCGGCCGCAGCGTTGACCGGCGACTGGGGTGCGCTGATCGGGGCGGCGGTCGGCTGCGCGGCACTGTACGCGCTCTACCTGCTGCTCGCCCTCGTCTACCCGGGCGGGATGGGCTTCGGCGACGTGAAGCTCGCCGGGGTCATCGGCATCTACCTCGGCTACCTCGGCTGGGGACCGCTCATCGTCGGCGGCTTCGCCGCGTTCGTCCTCGGCGGCCTCTTCGCGCTCGTGCTGGTGATCGCGCGCCGGGCGCGGAGGGGCACCGGTATTCCGTTCGGCCCCTGGATGCTGGCCGGAGCCTGGCTCGGCATCCTCGCCGGCCCCACGATCTGGAACGCCTACCTGGCGCTCCTCGGACTCGCCTGACGGCGACTCGGCAGAACAAGAGAAGGAGGACACCATGGCACGCAGCATCGTCGGCATCGACATCGGCAGCACGTCCATCCGTGCCGTGGAACTCGGTGATCCGCACAAGCCGAGACCCACGCTCCTGCGCCATCACGAGGTGCCGCTGCCCGACGGTTCGGCCAGCCGCGGGGAGGTCCTCGAGCCGAACACCGTCGCAGCGACCCTGCGGCTGCTGTGGCACCAGGGCGGCTTCAAGAGCAAGGAGGTCGTTCTCGGCATGGGCAACCAGCGCGTCCTCGCGCGCGACCTGACCGTGCCGCGGATGTCGCACATCCGTATCCGCGAGAGCCTTCCGTTCCATGTGCAGGACATGCTCCCCGTTCCCGTCGCCGACGCCCTCCTCGACTTCTATCCTGTGTCGGAAGAGGTGGGCGAGGCCGGCCCCGTCGTCAACGGCCTGCTCGTCGCTGCGGTCAAGGAGGCCGTGCTCGGCAACGTCAAGGCGGCCACGCTGGCCGGCCTCACCGCGGTCGACGTCGACCTCCTGCCGTTCGCGGTCTCCCGCGCGCTGGTCACGCGGACCGGCCACCGGGGCACCGTCGCGCTCATCGACATCGGCGCCAACACGACGAGCGTGGTCATCCTGACCGACAACGTGCCGCAGTTCGTGCGCATCATCCCCGCCGGTGGGGCCGAGCTCACTCAGGCCCTGCGAGCCGGGCTCGAGGTCGAGCCCGGCGAGGCGGAGCGCATCAAGGCGAGCATCGGCCTCGCCAAGCAGGTGTCGAGTCCCGAAGAGCACCAAGCGGTGGAGATCATCTACCGGGTCACCGGCGAGTTGCTCACGAGCCTGCGGAACACCGTGAGCTACTTCATCAACACCCGCCCCAGCACCCCGGTCGAGAACGTCGTACTCACCGGCGGCGGCGCCCAGCTTCCTGGGCTCGCCGATGCGCTGAGCGAGATGACCCGGCTGCCGGTCGCCGTCGGGGATCCCTTCCACGCCGTCGCCCTGTCGCGTCACCTCGACGCGACGATCCTTCGGCAGACCAGGTCGTCGCTTTCCGCGGCGCTCGGCCTCGCACTCGGGAGCGCAGCATGAGCCTCATCGCACGGCGTACGAACGACGCCGACGAAACCGCTGACGGTACGCAGAAGCGCGGCAAGGCCGCTCAGACGAAGCCCGCCAAAGCCCCGCGTGAGCGCAAGCCGTCGAAGTCTCCGAGAGGCCGTGCGTCGACGACCCCGGCGAACGCTCCCGAAGCGCCCGCGGCTGCCAAGGCGTCGGCCTCGAAGCGTCCGCCCGTCGCGGGAGGCCGACAGGAAGGTTTGATCGTCGGTGCGGAACCGCGTGTCGACCTCCTGCCGCCCGAGGTGCGGGCAGAGCGGCGGAACGCGCGTACTCGACGCGGCCTCGGCTGGGGTGTCCTGGCCGTCCTTCTGGTCGTGCTCGTTGCGACAGCCGGAGCGTTCAGCCTGAACGTGGTGTCGCAGGCCAAGCTGCTCACGGCCCGCAGCGAAACCGCCTCCCTGTTGGCGCAGCAGCAGCGGTACGCACCGGTGCGTGAGGTGCAGAAGGAGGTCGCGCTCGCGCAGGCCGCCCAGCAGGTCGGCGCATCGACCGAAGTCGACTGGAAGGCCTTCCTCGACAAGGTCGGGGCCGCCCAGCCGGCCGGTCTCGCGCTCGCCTCGGTCGCGGTCGACTCGGCGTCGCCGACCGCCATCTACCAGCAGTCGCCGGATCCCCTGCAGGGGCCGCGCATCGGGACCGTCACCGTCATCGGCACCAGCGCCGCGTTCCCCGACGTACCGGCCTGGGTCGCCGTGCTGCAGAAGATCCCCGGTGTCGTCGACGTGGTTCCCGGCACGGTCACGCTGGACGAGGTGAAGAACGTCTACAAGGCGACCGTCACCATCCACGTGTCCGACAGCCTCTACACCAAGCGCTTCGAGCCGAAGGACAAGTGAACGCCATGGACAAGACACGTCTCTGGATCATCGGCTCGGTACTGGCGATGGTCGTCGTCGCAGCACTCGGCTGGGTGCTCGGCATCCAGCCGCAGCTCGACCAGTCGGCCGCGGCCGACGCGCAGACACTGCAGGTGGAGGGCACCAACACCGCCAGTCGGCTCGCGCTGAACAAGCTCAAGAAGGACAGCGAGTCGCTGGACGACCTCAAGTCGCAGCTCGCCGCCGTGCAGACCTCGATTCCTGCCGAGGCGCAGACGCCCGCGTTCATGGATGAGATCACCGCGCTCGCCGCGGCCAACGGGTTGACGGTCACCGCGTCTCAGATCACCGACGGGGCGGGATTCGTCCCGCCCGTGAACCCCGCCGCACCTGCCCCCGCCGCGGCGTCAGGGACCGGATCGACGGCGACGCCGACCCCCTCGCCGACCGCAACACCGACACCGACACCGAAACCGACAGCCGTCCCCGGGATGCCGCCGGCAGCGAGCCCGCTCGTCACCAAGGACGACTTCACCGTCATCCCGGTGTCGGTGACGGTCCGTGGCGCCTATTCGAACATCCTCGCCTTCGTCGAGGCGGCGCAGAAGGGCCAGCGTCTGTTCCTGGTGAACGGCATCGACGTCGGACCCGCCGCCAACGGTCCGGGCTTCGACGGCAAGGTGAGCGGATTCATCTACGTCCTCACGACAGGCGCACAGGCGGCACCGGCCAAGTAGCACCGACCGGCCCGGCCCCGGCCCGCCCTCCCTCGACTTCCGCACCCCCGTTGCTACAGTGGGCACCACTTACAGGTGCCCACTGGGGGCGGAGCGAGGAGCGCCAGCATGAGCGACACGACACCGGAACCCGCTGAGAAGCGGGACGACACGGGAGCCGACGCGCCCCCCGTCGCGCCGGCGACCGCCCCCGCCGCGTCGGCCGCCGCCGAGCCGGCCCCAGCCGAGCCCGCCGCCGAACCGGCGCCCGAGCCTGCGC
>NZ_CAMFLC010000064.1 GCF_945957465.1 uncultured Leifsonia sp. | reverse complement strand
TGAGCATTCGCCGATGGGGGGAGGCGACCCGCCGCTTCGCGCACAGGATGGCGGCGTGTCGCGTCCCCTCTGACGAGCCGGCGCCCGCCCCCGGTGTCGCGGGGACGGGCGCCGAGCGGGCGGTCAGTCCCCGCTACGCGACCTCCCGCACCTGGCCGTGCTTGATGTGGAGGCGGCGCTGGGCGCGCTTGGCCACGGCGGTGTCGTGGGTGACCACGACCAGGGTGAGGCCCCGGTCGCGCCAGAGGCCTTCGAGGAGGTCCATGATCTCGTCGCGGGTCTCCTCGTCGAGGTTGCCCGTCGGCTCGTCGGCCAGGAGCACATCGGGGTTCTTCACCAGCGCACGGGCGATCGCGACGCGCTGTTGCTGACCTCCCGAGAGCTCGGACGGCAGGTGGCTGCCGCGGTCGGCGAGACCGACGGAGGCCAGGGCCTCCGCCGCGCGGCGCTTGCGTTCCTCGGCGCTGACCTTCAGCGGGGCGAGAGCGGTCTCCACGTTCTCCTGCGCGGTCAGGGTGGGGATCAGGTTGAAGCCCTGGAAGACGAAGCCGATCTCGGTGGCGCGGATGCCGGTGAGCTTGCCGTCGCCGAGCTTCGACAGGCTCGCCGGACCCAGCTCCACGGACCCCGAGGTCGGACGGTCGAGTGCGCCGAGCATCTGCAGCAGCGTCGACTTGCCGCCACCGGTCGGCCCCTGGATGGCGACGAGCTGGCCGTCGGGGATCTCCAGGGTGACGTCGTTCAGTGCGATGACCTCGCGCTTGGACTGGCTGTACTTCTTGGTGACGTTCGTGAGGGTGTACACGATGACTCCTTCTGGTCGTCTCGACCGGATCAGGCGACCGAGCGCAGGGCGGCGGCGGGACGCAGGCGCGACGCGCGCCATCCGCCGATGGCGCCGGCGATCACGCCGCCGAGGACGGCGAGGGCGACCGCGCCGACGATGATCCACACGGTGACGGGTGCGTGCAGCGCGATGTCGGCGGTGGTCTCCGACGCGCGGCGGATGCCCGAGAAGGCACCACCCCCTCCGCCGAAGCCGCCTCCGCCGAAGCCGCCGGCCCGGCCTGAGCCGGTACCGCCGGTCCCCACACCGGCGCCCGTTCCCGTCCGACCGGCGGCATTGGCGAAGCCGGAGCCGATGCTGCCGGTCAGAGTCGGGGAGATGATGTTGACGACCAGGACGCCGAGGAGCCCGACAGCAACGCCGATGACACCGCCGATGAGGCCCTGGACGATCGACTCGCCGGCCACCTGGCCGGTGATGCGGCGGTTGGACCAGCCGATCGCCTTCAGGGTGCCGAACTCGCGGGTGCGGCGGGTGACGCCGGAGATGGTGAACAGGATCGCGATGAGGAACGCGGCCGCGAGGACGATCACCGACAGCCAGGTGCCGAGGTTCGAGATCAGCTGGCCGGCGCTGCCGAGCGAGCCGGAGACGCTGGACGCCAGGTCGGCCTGGGTGCTGACCGTCGTTCCCGGGAGCGCCTTGGTCAGGTCGGTCTTGATCTGGTCGATGTCGCTGGCGGAGGCGGCCGTGATGTAGACCGACGAGATCTTGCCGGTCTGCCCCGACAGCGTCTGGGCGACATCCAACGGGATGTACGCGTTCGACGCCGTCGTGGAGTCGGCACCGGTCGCCGACACGATGCCGATCACTGTGAAGGCGGTGCCGCCGATGGTGACGGTGTCGCCGACGGCCTTGCTGGCGCTCTTGGCGTAGGCGGCGTCGAGGACGACGACGTCCGCCCCCTTGTCGGAGGCCGTGAACGTACGACCGCTCGAGAGCGTCACCGACGACAGCGGACCGACGGACTTGCCGGCCGGGTCGAGGCCCATGACCGAGAAGGAGTCGACGGAGAACGAGCTGCCTCCCGCTCCGTCGGCTCCCCCGGTCGGCGGGGGAGTGGCGGCCGCCTGACCGCCGGCCTCCCGCTGCTGACGCAGCTGCTGGAAGTTGGGGAGCGTGCCGCTGAAGCTCGTGTTCGTCAGAGTGAGCACACCGGCCGCCGCCTGGACGTTGTCGACCTTCTTCGCGGTCGTCAGGGCCGAGGCGTCCATCACCGTGGCGCCGCGGGTGGGCTCCAGCCGCGAGGTGTTGATCTGGCGGCCGGAGCCGGTGTCGGTTCCGGCGTCGGCGCCGAAGTCGAACCGGGGCCCGCCGCCCTGGGCCTGCTGGGTCGTCGCGTTCTGCGCCGTCGCGGGCTGCGAGACCGTGATGTCGGTCCCGACGCCGTAGACGGACTGGAGGACGCCCGCCTGGGCGTCCTTGACGCCGGCGGAGACGGCGTTGACGATGATGACGAGCGCGATCGCGAGGGCCATGCCGATCGCGATGATCACCGTCTGCTTGCGGCGATTGAGGAGCTCGCGCCGCAGATATGTCCCGAACATTGGCTTCCATATCTCTGGGTCGGAATGAGTGAGTCATCCGGAAGCTAGGGTGACTGCTTTGCCGCTCTCTATGGCGAAGCTATGGATTCGCCGGTACTGCGCTGAGGAAGCGCACATCCCGGTCGGGGAAACGGCCGATCTCTCTCAGACGCTCCATAGGTTTCGCAAAGTCGCCGTCAAGTCCGCTCCTCATAATGGGAAAGGTGACCATCAACGCCCGCGCCGCCTCCGGCCCCTCCAGCCAGCCCCGTACCCTTCTGCGCCGCGCCGACGGCAGCTCGATCCGCGTGCTCGTCGTGGACGATGAGGCGACGCTGACGGACCTGCTCGCCATGGCCCTCCACTACGAGGACTGGGAGGTCAAGACGGCGGCCAACGGCCAGCAGGCGCTGCAGCTGTCGCGGGAGTTCAAGCCCGACGTCGTCGTGCTCGACATCATGCTCCCCGACATCGACGGACTGCAGGTGCTGTCGCGGATGCGTGCGGACGGCAACGAGGCACCCGTGCTGTTCCTGACGGCGAAGGACTCCCTCGACGACCGCATCGCCGGGCTCACCGCGGGAGGCGACGACTACGTCACGAAGCCGTTCAGCCTGGAGGAGCTGGTCGCCCGGCTCCGCGGCCTGCTGCGCCGGTCGCGCGCGGCCGTCGCCGACCAGGACGACCCGGTGCTCATCGTCGGCGACCTGGTGCTCGACGAGGACAGCTACGAGGTGCACCGCGACGGCGAGCCCATCCAGCTCACGGCGACCGAGTTCGAGCTGCTCCGCTTCCTGATGCGCAACCCGCGGCGGGTGCTCAGCAAGGCCCAGATCCTGGACCGGGTCTGGTCGTACGACTTCGGCGGATCGTCCAGCGTCGTGGAGCTCTACATCTCGTACCTGCGCAAGAAGATCGACGCAGGTCGTAGCCCGATGATCCACACGGTCCGCGGCGCGGGTTACATGGTGAAGGCCGCGCAATGACCGCTGCCCGCTCTGCGGGCGCCCCGACCTCCGGCCGTGAGCGCGCCCGGCGCCTCGGCCTCCGCCCGTTCCGCACCTGGACGCTGCGCAGCCGCGTGGTGCTGGTGGTGGTCGCGATGCTCGCCGTGCTCGGCGCCGTGATCGGAACGGTCAGCGTCCTCGCTCTGCAGAACTATCTGGTGGAACGGCTGGACTCGCAGCTCACCAGCGCGCTCTCGCGCGGGCAGCACGCGGCCGACCGGATCAACGGCGGCGGCCCGACGATCCCGCAGGCGCAGGATGTCGTGCAGACCCCCGGCCAGCCGACCGGGACGCTCGGCGCCGTGCGCAGCTCCAGCGGCGGCCTGCTGTTCACCCCCGTGATCCTGTCGAATCGGCCGACGACGCAGTCGACCGACCAGCCGCTCGGCCCGCAACAGGTGGCGATCAATCCGCTGCCGTTGCTCACCGTGCCGTCTGACCAGACCCCGCGCACGGTGGACCTCGGCTCGGCGCTGGGCTCGTACCGCATCGCGGCCGCCCAACTCGACAACGGCGACAGCGTCATCATCGGGCTCCCGCTCAGCGAGGTCGACGCGACGATCCAGCAGATCACCCTCGTGATCGTGCTGGTGACTCTGGCCGGGCTGGTCTTCGCCTTCCTCATCGCCAGCTTCGTGGTGCGGCTGGCCATGAAACCGCTCGCGCGGGTGGCGTCGACCGCCGAGCAGGTCGCGCACATGCCGCTCGATCGCGGCGATGTCGCGCTGTCGGTCCGCGTGCCGGAGGAGGACACCGACCCGCACACGGAGGTCGGCAAGGTCGGCTCCGCGCTCAACCGGATGCTCGGCCACGTCGCGTCCGCGCTGTCCGCCCGCCAGGCGAGCGAGCAGAAGGTGCGGCAGTTCGTCGCCGATGCCAGTCACGAGCTGCGCACGCCGCTCGCCTCGATCCGCGGCTACGCCGAGCTGACCCGCCGTTCACCGCACGAGCTGCCGCAGGACATCACGCGTTCGATCGGCCGCATCGAGTCGGAGGCCACCCGGATGACGTCGCTGGTCGAGGATCTCCTGCTGCTCGCCCGCCTCGACGAGGGCCGCGAGCTCGACCGCGACCCGGTCGACCTCTCGCTCCTGCTGATCGACGCCTTGAGCGACGCGCACGCGGCCGGTCCCGACCATGTGTGGAGCATCGACCTCCCCGAGGAGCCCGTCGAGGTGACCGGGGACGCGCCGCGGCTGCACCAGGTGGTCATGAACCTCCTCGCGAACGCGCGCGTCCATACGCCGGAGGGGACGAAGGTCGTGGCGTCCCTCGCGGTCGACCCGGCCGCCCAGGAGGCGATCGTGACGGTTTCGGACGACGGGCCGGGCATCCCGCAGGAGCTCCAGCCCACGCTGTTCGAGCGGTTCGCGCGCGGCGACAGCAGCCGCAATCGCGCGACCGGATCGACCGGGCTCGGCCTCGCGATCGTGCTGGCCGTCGTGGAGGCGCACGGCGGCACGGTCGCCGTGACCAGCGAGCCGGGGTCGACGGTCTTCACCGTGCGGCTTCCGTTGGCGTCGGCGGAGCGTGGAGCGCCGGCCGCTCCGGCCGCGGTCGCGCTGCAGGGAACCGATCCGGAGTGAGTCCGCTCCTCGCGACCGTCGCCTACGGAGATCCCGCCGCGCCGCCCCTGGCCTTCTTCCGCGGCCTGCCGTCGGAACCGGGCAGGGCCAGAGGACTCGACGCCGTCAGCGAGCGCTGGATCGTGAGCGGACCGGCGCACACGCACCGGGTGCACGCCATCGGCCGGCCCGCGCAGCTGACCCCGGGTGCGACCATGGCGGAGATCGCCGCGCTCTACGCGCGGGTCCTGCGCACGCGGTTCGGCGGGCGGGCCGCCGTGATGGGCATCTCGACCGGAGCGAGCATCGCGCTGCAGCTCGCCGTCGATCATCCCGACCTCGTCGGCTCGCTCGTCGTGGCCGCCGGCGCGGGCACGCTCGGACCCCGAGGCCGGCTGGTGCAGCGCCGCTACGCCGACCTGCTCGCCACCGGCGATCCGGCCGCCGCCGGTGAGCTCGCGCTGGCGACGATGGACGCACCGCTGCTCGCTCCCGCGGTCCGCCTCGTCACCCGGGCACTGCCCGGACCGTCCGACCCGGTGGGGCTGCGCGCCCTGGTGGAGGCCGAGGACGCCTTCGACGTCCGCAGCCGCCTCGACCGGGTCACCGCCCCGGTGCTCGTCGTGTCCGGGGGGCGTGACGTGTTCTATCCGATCGCCCTCGCCGACGAGACGGTCAGACGGCTGCCTCGGGCGACGCACGTCGTGTACCCGCGCCGTTCGCACGCCGGCGTGCCGCTCCACCCGCGGTTCAGGCACGACGTCACGGCCTTCCTGCGCGCCCATCGCGCGGACTGATTTGCGTGCGCGCGGTCGATCCCGTACCCTTGTCGAAGCCAAAGACCGCTGGTCGACGTGCATGCACGTCCGAAGTTCCACTCAGGTGGGGGCCCGCGCAGGTGTGTGAAGCACTTCCCGCAGTTCTCTGCGATGACGAGCTCCGTGCCCTGCGCCGGAGCTTTTTTCTTTTTCCCGCGGTCGAGGCGTGCACCGCTCCCGCGGTGCGCGAGAAGACAACCGAGGAGTAGCCATGGCGAACAAGGAAGCCACGGTCGCCGAGCTCGAAGGACTGTTCGAGAGCTCGACCGCCGTTCTGCTGACCGAGTACCGCGGTCTCACTGTTGCTCAGCTCAAGACGCTGCGCAAGTCCATCAGTGAGCACGCGACGTACGCCGTGGTGAAGAACACGCTGACCAAGATCGCGGCCAACAACCAGGGCATCTCGTCGTTCGACGACGAACTGGTCGGGCCGTCCGCGATCGCGTTCGTGCACGGCGACCCCGTCGCCGTCGCGAAGGCTCTGCGCGACTTCACCAAGGCAAACCCTCTGCTGGTGGTCAAGGGCGGTTACTTCGACGGTAACCCGCTGACCGCAGAAGAGGTAGGCAAGCTCGCCGACCTCGAGTCCCGTGAGGTTCTGCTGGCCAAGCTGGCCGGCGCCTTCAAGGCCTCGCTGTTCGGAGCCGCATATCTGTTCAACGCACCGCTGTCGAAGGCCGTTCGCACGGTCGACGCGCTGCGTGAGAAGCAGGAGTCCGCTGCGTAGTGTTTTCGGGGGTTTTGGCCTCCGGGACCCGCAAGCGGTGAGTAACCACACACACTAAGGAGAAAATCATGGCAAAGCTGTCGACTGAGGAGCTGCTCGACGCGTTCAAGGAGCTCACGCTCATTGAGCTCAGCGAGTTCGTGAAGAAGTTCGAGGAGACCTTCGAGGTCACCGCCGCCGCCCCCGTCGCCGTGGCCGCCCCGGCCGCCGGTGGTGCGGGTGCCGCCGCCGAAGAGGTCGAGGAGAAGGACTCGTTCGACGTCGTCCTCGAGGCCGCCGGTGACAAGAAGATCCAGGTCATCAAGGAGGTGCGCGCCCTCACCAGCCTCGGCCTCGGTGAGGCGAAGGCCCTCGTTGACGGCGCGCCGAGCACCGTGCTCGAGGGCGCCAACAAGGAGACCGCCGACAAGGCGAAGGCTCAGCTCGAAGAGGCTGGCGCCACCGTCACCCTCAAGTAGTCGACGCCCCGTCGGGGCTTCTTCTACCGCAGGCTGACACAGCCACGCGACGCGGACTCCTTCTGTAACAGAGTGTTCCGCGTTGTGGAGGGCGTCGCCCCCGTGACGGGGCGGCGCCCTTCGTGCGTTAAGAGCTGAGGCTCGGCGCGCACGATCGGCTGCGGCGCGGACGCTCACCCCACCAGAGCGTCCGATCGCGCCTGCCCGCGTGCATCGGTGTGCAAGGACGCACGACCGGAAGAAGAAACCACGATGAATACCTGGCGTACTTTCGCCTCCACCCTGCGCGGGTTCGGGTCCGCGCTCCTGCACGGCGACCACCGCGACGACGGCGCTCACCCGCCGGATCTGTGCCGCAGGACCCTGCTCTACGATCGGTACCTGCGGTAGAACCCCAAGGAGAACACGAACGCCCTCATCCGAGTGGATGGGGGCGTTCGTCCATCCACCGCTCTAGGGTCGGAGGGTGGAGAGCGAAGAGGAGGCGCGCGTCGCCTACGACGCCGTCGCCGACGATTATGCGGCTC
Organism: uncultured Leifsonia sp.; assembly: GCF_945957465.1. Classification (GTDB taxonomy): domain Bacteria; phylum Actinomycetota; class Actinomycetes; order Actinomycetales; family Microbacteriaceae; genus Leifsonia. Next base: position 7,203 of record NZ_CAMFLC010000064.1, on the reverse strand, counting down.
TGCTGGCGGACGAACTCGACGAGCGACCGCTGGAGCGCGGGCTGCTGACCGCGTTCGTCGAACAGGTGGATGCCGCCGGCGGTGGCCCGATCGCCGACCTGGGCTGCGGGCCGGGCCGGGTCGCGGGATTCCTGGCGGGGATCGGGGCCGATATGCGCGGCGTCGACATCGCTCCGCGGATGATCGAGGTCGCGCGCCGCGATCACCCGTCCGTTCCGTTCGAGGTGGCGTCGATGGCCGCGCTGCCGATCCGGGACGGCGAGCTGGCAGGTGCGCTGGCGTGGTATTCGATCATCCATATCCCACAGGACCGGCAGGGCGTCGTGTTCGCGGAGCTGGCGCGAGTGCTCCGACCGGGCGGGCTGGCGCTGCTGGCCTTCCAGGTGAGCGAACGCGGCGACGAGGATGTCGTGCACCTGCGCCGGGCCTACGGGCACCAGATCGAGCTGCGCACCCGCCGCCAGTCGCCCGCTCGCGTGCGACATCGTCTCGTCGGCGCCGGTTTCGCGCCGTTCGCCGAACTCGTGCGCGAGCCCATCGCACCGGAGAAGTCGCGGCAGGCCTTCGTGATGGCTCGGCGGTGAGGCTCAGGGGAACGGCAGAGCCACCGGGTACCAGTACGTCTGCATCGCGGCGTCGCTTGCACACGGCTGCATGGTCACCAGATCGGCGGATGCCGGAGCCGTCAGGCAGAGTCCGGATACGGCGTTGACCAGTTGGAGGCGCGAACCGCCGGCGTTCGACACTTCCTGCGGAATCCATTGCTGCTGCGCAAGCGTCGGGAACGAGCCGTTGACCGTCACGCTGCCGCCGGGGCTGGTGCCGCCTGCCGTCAGGTAGCCGTTGTTCGAAGCGGTCGTCCTGACGCGCAACTGGACGGCGCTTGCTCCGTTGATGGGAAGCATGGCGATCGCCTGATTGCCGAGACTAACATCGGTGCCGATGTCGTGGCACGCGTACGTGCCCATCCCCGATCCCGCGGTGGCGCCCACGCCACCGCGGAGGTCGAGGCACAGCGCGGCGGGGGTGAGGATGTTCTGGGGCTTGACCTGGTAATAGGTCGTGAGGTTCGTGAGCGGGCGGAACGGGTAGATCAGCGAGGTGGTGATCGGATCGGAGTCGGCCGTCGCCTGGTCGGTCACATTCCCGAGAGCGATCTCAGCGCGGAACGAGGGTGTGAAGCTCATCGTCCCCGACGGGGAGCCCAGTGCGGCCGCCAGGTTCTGCCTGCTCTGGCCGCTGTTCGTGGCGGAGCTCGACCCTCCCGTCGGCATCCCTCGAACGCAGAAGAGGGCGCTCGCACCGGGGGCGACCGCGACGGCCCGGCTCGTGACGCCGTCCGACCACGCGCCGGCGACTGCTCCGGGCACGGGATTGCTCGCCGTCGTGCACGCCGCAGCCGAGGCGACCGGCCAGATCACCGCCGAGAGGAGGGCTCCGAGGCCGGTCGCGGGGGTCGAGGCGGAGAACGCGCTCAGGGTGACGTTCGAGCTGCCGGCGAAGGTGGCGGAGGCCTGGTTGTTCGTGACGTTCACCAGATACGTCGTCTGGTAGAGGTCGTTGGTCATCACGGTGCTGACCGCGGTCGGGGTGATCGTGACGGACTCGCGGCCGACGGTGACCGAGCCGGTCGCCGTGACGCGGGCGCTCCAGCCCGCCGACGCAGGGACCGCGCTGACGAGCCCTGCGACCGACAGAGCGGCCGCGACGGGGAGGAACCAACGGGCGATGCGCACGGAAGCAGGATAGGGACTTGATTTATATAGTCAGGCTATATAAAATGGTCTGCGTGACCGAAACCCTGACCTCCCCGACAGGCGGCATCGACACCGCGCAACTCCGCGAGACCCTGGGCGACCTGGTCGTCGCCAGTCACCGGCTCATCCGTCTCGCTGCACGCGTCACGGGCAACACCGAGTCGCCCGCGACCTGGCGCACACTGAGCGTCCTGCTGAGCGCAGGGCCGATGAGGTTGGGCGAGCTCGCCGCTCAGAGTCGCGTCTCGCAGCCCACGATGACCAAGATCGTGCGCAATCTCGTCGAGTCGGAATGGGTCAAGCGCATCGCCGACACCGACGATGCGCGGGCCTGGCAGATCGCGATCACCGACGCGGGCACCGCTGCGCTCCAGGCCTGGCGCGATGCGCTGTCCGACGCGCTGGTGCCGATGTTCGCCGACCTCAGCGTGGACGAACTCGCCGCGATGCGCTGCACCGTCGAGGTCATCGCATCGCGAGCCGAGCTCTCCGTCGCGGCATCCGCAGCCGTCGCCGGTCGCTGACCTTCGCCCCGTTCTTCATCACCGCTTTCACAACCGCCGAGGAGGCCTCACCCGTCCATGTCTCATCAGAAGCCGGACAACATCCTCAAGCAGCCGACCGCCGTCTGGGCCGTCGCCTTCGCGTCCGTCATCGCGTTCATGGGGATCGGTCTCGTGGACCCGATCCTCCCCGCGATCGCGGCCAGCCTGAAGGCGACGCCGACGCAGACCGAGATGCTCTTCACCAGCTACCTGCTGATCACGGGCGTCGCGATGTTCTTCACGAGCTGGATCTCCAGCCGGATCGGCGCCAAGCGCACTCTGCTGATCGGTCTCGCGCTCATCGTCGTCTTCGCGCTCGCCGCGGGGCTGTCGCAGAACGTGGCGTCGATCATCGGCTTCCGTGCCGGCTGGGGGCTCGGCAACGCGCTCTTCATCTCCACCGCACTCGCGACCATCGTCGGCGCGGCAGCCGGCGGCACATCCGCGGCGATCATCCTGTACGAGGCGGCTCTGGGGCTCGGCATCGCGATCGGCCCGCTCCTCGGCGGCCTGCTCGGCAGCTGGAGCTGGCGTGGCCCGTTCTTCGGTACGGCGACACTGATGGCCATCGGCTTCATCGCCATCGTCGTGATGCTCAAGCAGAACCCCGAGAAGCCGCAGCCCACCGCGCTCTCTGCACCGTTCCGCGCCCTGGGCCGGCCGGCGCTCGGTTTCCTCGCGGCGGCGGCACTGTTCTACAACATCGGCTTCTTCGTCCTGCTCGCCTACACGCCGTTCGCGCTCGCCGACCTCGGCATCACCGACGCGATCACACTCGGCCTGATCTTCTTCGGCTGGGGCGTCGCGCTGGCCGTCACCTCGGTGTGGGTCGCGCCCCTGCTCACGGCCCGCTTGCCACGCACCAGGGTGCTCTGGCTCATCATGCCCCTGCTGGCCCTCGACCTGGCCGCTGCCGGACTGTTCGTGAGCTCGATGGCGGCGCTGATCGTGTGCGTGATCGTGGGCGGCCTGCTCCTGGGCATCCTGAACACGGTGCTGACCGAGTGCGTGATGGAGGCCACCGATCTGCCGAGATCCGTCGCCTCCAGCGCCTACTCGGGTGTCCGGTTCCTGGGCGGCGCGATCGCCCCCCCGGCGGCGACCCTGCTGGCGACCGCCTTCGCGCGGGCGACGCCCTTCTACGCCGGTGCTGTCTCCGTGCTGATCGCCGTCGCTCTCGTGATGCTCGGTCACAGGCACCTCCGCCGCGTCGACGCGCCGCAGGAGACTCCGCAGCAGGAGGCCGAGATCCTCGCGCTCGCCGACGCCGACTGAGCCGGCCCCCGTGACGAGGTGCGTCGCGGAAATGCGAGGAGCCGCCCTGTCCTAGTCAGGGCGGCTCCTCCCGTGCTCGCGCTAGGAGCGGAGAACACGGACGGCCGTCGGCGGGCGATCGTGCCTACCCGAAAGGCGCGATCGGCCGACGACCGGTTCACCCATTGTTTCAGATCGCCGGGCTTCGATCGTTCATATCGGCCCTGATTCGCTCTTTTGCGCGCAGATCCCCGCCGAAACGCCGATCCGTCGTCAGCGTGGGGGAGCGGTCGACCGCCGGACGACCAGCGTGGCCTCCGCGCGTACGGACTGCGGGCGCGGGTCCGCGCCGCCCAGCTCGTCGAGCAGGATCCGCGTGGCGACCGCCCCCTGCTCGAACGGGCTCTGGGCCATCGTCGTCAGCCCGAAGCACTCGGAGTAGTCGTGGTCGTCGATGCCGATGACCGAAAGGTCCTCCGGCACCCGCAGCCCGTGATCGCCCGCGGCCAGGATGGCCCCCATCGCCATCTCGTCGGATCCGGCGAACACGGCCGTCGGGCGCGGTCCCGGCCGGTCGAGCAGCCGGTTCGTCGCCGCGCGCCCCTCCGGAAGAGTGAAACCGCCCGGGATGACCCACTCCGGCCGCACCGTGAGGTGCGCCGAGCGCATCGCCTTCTCGAAGCCGCGCAGCCGGCCCAGCGGGACGTTGCTGTTCAGGCCCTCCTCGTCCTCGCCGCCGAGGTGGGCGATGTCGGTGTGGCCCAGGCCGATGAGGTGCTCGGTCGCCGCGCGCGCCGTCGCCTTCTCATCGATGCCGACGCTGCGCAGCCCCTTGACCGGGCCGCCGACGACGATCGTCGGGTGGCCCAGGGAGGCCAGCTGCTCGCGTTCGTCGGAGGTGAAGTCGAGGCAGAGCGCGAGAAGGGCGTCCGTGCGCTTGCGCAGGATGCTGCGGTGGAAGACCCGTTCGCGGTCTCCGCGATGGCCGCCGAGATTGAAGAGGATCATGTCGTAGCTGGCCGAGCGCAGCTCCGAGTCCACACCCTCCAGCACCTGGGTGTAGAACCACCGGCTCACCGACGGCACGACGACGCCGAGCGCGAGCGTGCGCCCGCTGGCCAGCCCCGACGCGCTCGACGACGCGACGTAGCCGAGCTCGTCGGCTGCCCGCCGCACTGCGGCACGAGTTGTGTCCGACACGTTCGGGAGCCCCCGCAGCGCCCGCGAGACCGTTGCCGTGGAGACGCCGGTCGCGCGCGCGACCTCCTCGATTCCAGCCATGCGCGTCCCGTCAGGAGTCCTGGGTTGCCCGCGCCTCTTCCGCCCTCAGGCGCGCCGCCGTGATCCGGCGGCGCGCCTGCAGGAGCAGGATGAAGATGACGACGAGCACGAGCGAGACGAGGGCCCAGGCGAGTGCCGGCTCACCGGTGAGCTCGCAGGCGGCCGTGATGATCACGAACACGACCCCGAAGAAGCCGACGAAGCCGAGACCGACATCGACGAACTCCTTCGGCTCGTTCCTGCGCATCGGGTCAGCCCTTCACTCCACCTGCGGTCAGACCCGCGACGATCCGGCGCTGGAAGATCAGCACCAGGATGATGAGCGGGACAGTCACGATCGTACCGGCCGCCATCACGGCGGTGTACGGCTCCTGGTGCGGCTGGCTGCCGGTGAAGGAGGCGATGGCGACGGTGACCGGCTGCGTCGCGTCGCTGGACAGCTGGCTCGAGATCAGGAACTCGTTCCACGAGGAGATGAACGCGAGGATGGCGGTGGTGAACACGGCGGGCGCGGCCAGCGGCAGGATGATCTTGCGGAACGCCTGTGCCTGCGTGCACCCGTCGATCCGCGCGGCCTCCTCCAGATCCCACGGCATCTCGCGGAAGAACGAGACGAGCGTGTAGACCGTCAGCGGCAGGGCGAACGAGATCTCCGGGATGATCAGCGCCTGGTACGTGCCCATCCAGCCGATGTTCGTGAACAGCTGGAACAGCGGCGTGATGAGCGCGACGCCGGGGAACATCGACGCGGCCAGGATGATCCCGAGGATGACGCCCTTGAACTTGAAGTCGAGCCGCGCGAGCGCGTACGAGGCGAAGATGCCGACGACGAGCGAGATGGCCGTCACGCAGACGCCGATGAACAGCGAGTTCAGCAGCGCCTGGCCGAGGTGGTTGCCCAGGTTCGTGGACAGCGCCGTCACGTAGTTGTCCCACGTGACGTGCGTGAACCACGGCGTGTTGTCGCTGGTGTAGCCGACGTCGCGGAACGACGTGACCACCATCCAGTAGAAGGGCAGCAGGCACCAGAGCACGATCACCAGCGCCTGCACGATCGTGCGGATGCTCTGGTTGCGGTTGCGCGACCTGGAGCGGTTCTTCGTCCGGGTGCGGGGCAGTGCGTTCGCCTCTGCGGTGGCCGAGGCGGGGCCGGCGACGGTGGTCATCCCTTCGCTCCCTTCGCTTGCGTCTCCTGTGTTCGCACCACGTTCGTGCCGAGGAACCGCACGAAGATGAACGCCACGAGGAAGATCAGGATGAACGTGATGGTCGAGAGGGCGGCCGCCGAGTTGAAGCCCTGGCGGATCTGATCGACCACGAGGATCGACAGCGTCGTCGTCGCATGGCCGGTTCCGCCTCCACCGCCTGTCAGGATCTGCGGCAGGTCGTAGATGCGGAGGGCGTCGAGGACGCGGAACAGCACCGCGACCATCAGTGCCGGCTTCAGCAGCGGCATCGTCACGCGCCAGAATCGCTGCCAGGTGCTCGCGCCGTCCATCTTCGCCGCCTCGTAGACGTCCTCCGGGATGATCTGGAGGCCGGCCAGGATGAGCAGCGCCATGAACGGCGTGGTCTTCCAGGTGTCGGCGATGATGACCGCGAACCGGGACGCCCACTCGTCGCTCGTCCACAGGATGTGGGCGTTGAGGACGGCGTTGGCGACGCCCGCGACCGAGAAGATGAAGAACCACAGCTTCGCGGTGACGGCGGTGGGAATGGCCCACGGGATCAGGATGGCCGCGCGGACGAAGCCGCGGCCGCGGAAGGCGCGGTTCATGATGAGCGCGAACCAGAGTCCGAGGATGGTCTCGAGGATCACGGTGGTGACGGTGAAGAAGAAGGTCACCCCGACGGCGCTCCAGAAGGTCGATCCCAGGTTGCCCGGCGGGCAGGAGATCGTGGTGCCGTTGGGTCCCTGGCACTGCTGGAACAGCCAGTGGGCGTAGTTCTGGAAGCCTGCGAAGCCGCCCTGCACGAACAGGCCGGTCGCCGGATCGAGCCCGGCGTCCTTCTGGAAGGACATCACGACGGCGCTGACGATCGGGTAGCCGATCACCACGGCGAGCAGGATGAGCGTGGGGATGATCAGGTAGAGGGCCCAGCGACTCTGCTGGCGACGATTGTGCTTGACCCCGGCGCGCTGTTCAGGCGGCTTGCCGGCGTTCTTCGTTGATGAGGGGGCGACGACGTTCGGCGTTGACATGTGTGCCTCCGAGAGGAAGAGCGGGAGAGGGGGGAGCCGGGCGGCGGGAAGGGTCCCGCCGCCCGGCGACCCTGGAGGGGCCGACGGGCCCCAGCGCGCGGGCGTGATTGCCGCCGCCCTGTCCTTCAGCCTCGCCATGGCGGCGCCCGCGCTCGCCCAGGGG
>NZ_CAMFLC010000063.1 GCF_945957465.1 uncultured Leifsonia sp. | reverse complement strand
GCGATGCACGTGGCACCACAAGTCAGTTGTCACCTACCGCTGCACCAGTCCCTTTCTGCCGCATCTATTGTCTGGATTCCAGCAGCGACAGTCACGGTGGCAGCTTGTGCCACTTCTATTGGAGCTGATGTGCAACAGGGAGCCGCACTTGCATCCTTCACCAACCTGTCCCCTAACGTCTCGATAGTCGAACAGCCAACGGATCTTCTCCCCGGCGATCGGATCGTGAAAATTGGGGACGCTCAGTTCAAGGTCGATTCGGGTGGTGACATTCATGTCCAAGATGTCAGCCTGTTGGGTGTGGGCACCGCGCCGAATTCGTCCGATTCGAATACAAGACTTATCGACGCTCAGATCCTTCTCGCGGACCCAATCACTGTTTCCGTAGTCCCACCGAGCGCTGTTTATGACGTGCAAGGAACAGACGGCTGTGTCTCATCCAAAGGGGTTGGGTATCACGTCCACATTCTCGGCTCTCAACTCGGTGTGATGCTGATCAATTTCGCTGAAGGACAAACACCGAAGCATGTGGACACGCCAGCGAATCGTTCTCCATCATGCACGTAGTTCTCTCCAACGTCGGCCACAAATTCGAGAGAGGTCCGTGGCTCTTTCGGAATCTCAACGAAGAACTGACATCAGGACACGTCTATTCACTGACCGGCCCGTCCGGAACCGGAAAAAGCACGCTTCTCGCCTTGCTTGCTCAATGGCTCACGCCGGCAGAAGGCACGATCACCTTCCCCGAGCAGCTACGCGTGAGCTGGGTATTCCAGAATCCATATGGCACCCCTCATCGGTCGGCACGCGACCATGTGGCACTTCCCTACCTCGCGAAGGGGCAGTCTCCTCAGGAGGCGGACATCAACGCTGACTGCATGCTCGACAACTTCGGACTACTTCCACTCGCACGCAGACCGTTCCACGAGCTGTCCGGTGGCGAGGCACAACGACTGATGCTTGCCCGGGGCCTCGCTTCCAGTCCCGATCTGTTTCTCATCGACGAACCGACAGCTCAACTAGACCGAGAAACAGCAGCGACCGTCAACGCATCAATTCGCGCCATCGCTGCCACCGAGACGATAGCAGTTGTAGCGACTCACGACCTCGACACCCGCGACGCTTGTACTGCCCACCTGCGGTTGAACGGTAATCACGCTGACGAGGCTAAAGAGTGAGAGTCGACGCGATACTCCGTGAGGCGTGGCGGAATATCTCAACGGGAACAGCACGCACGCGTGGCTTGGCCCTGTCGGCAGTCGTTGTAGTCGCTCTCGTCGTTGCTTCTGATATTTTCTCAATACATCAACTATTGGAGCGTGGTCGGGAATACCGCCGAAGCGGGGCCTCTGTTTCGATCCTGACGGCAGAAGGGCGTGTGGACGGCACACGTTGCGATCGCCTTTCTGAAATCCCGGGCGTGCGGGCATCGGGAGCCTTGCGGACAACGACAGTCAAGGTCAAACCAAACGTCTTACCGCGCGCACCCATACCTGTAAGCGACGCTTCACCAGGATTCGTAGATGTAGTGGGGGCAAACCCAATCGGGGCCGGTGTACTTCTGGGCCCCGAGGCCTCCGTAGCGCTCGGGTTGGATAGCCAAGGACTCATTGCCACTCCTTCGACGAACGTACGAGTTGCCGGCACCTACGCCTACCCCGACGACGGAAGAAGGCCGGGATACTCGTATGCAGCCATCGCCATCACAAACTCAACAGAACCCTTCGATGAGTGCTGGATAGATACGTGGCCCGCAAAAGACATGACAACAGCTCTACTTTCGACGATGTACGTGTCGAGCGATATATCCAGACAACCCACAATTTCCCAATTGAATCCGGTCCACGGAGAATCATTCGACGGCAACGCGCAGTTTCAGCAGAGAATCACGCGCTTTGCAGGCGCCTGCGCAGCGATCGGAGGAGTAGCGCTGGGACTGATCAGTGTGCGCACCAGGCGGCTTCCGCTCGCATCCGCGCTTCACGCGGGCGTACCTCAGGGGGCACTACTGGCAATCACGACCCTCGAGACGTTGGCATGGACCGCTGTTTCGGCAACCCTCGTCGTTCCGATAACGATATTGATTTCAGAAACCCTCGGCGAAGGCACCACACTTGTGCCCAGCCTTTCCGCTGCATTCCCATTGTGGATTGGCGCCTTCGCTGGCGCTTGGCTTGGCGTTGCCACCATCAGGGAGCATCACCTGTTCAACTACTTCAAAACGCGCTGACACGGTGGGAGCCTGGCCCGGTCTTCCGGACACGGTGTTGTGTTGATCATGCCGCCTTCTGCCCCGTCTGCCAGACCTGACCCGGAGCGCGCGAGGGGCACGTCGTCGTCCCCTTCGGTGCGCGAAGGGGACAACGACGCGCCCCTCGGTGGATGGCAGCGCGCGTTACGCGGCGGCCTCCTCGTCGTCCGCAGCCGCGGAGGACTCGCGCACGGTCGCGAGCGCGGCCGACCACGACTCGAGCTGGTCGAAGAGCGGGGTGAGCCCCGCCTCCTGCGCTGCGGTCGGCTTGAGCGACCAGTTCTCGAAGTCGTGCTGGAGGCTCAGCCCGACGAACGCGCTGACCGTCGCGACCTGCAGCTGCGAGAGCACCAGGCGCAGGTGCTCGACCGCGCGGGCGCCGCCGAAGACGCCGTAGCTGACGAAGCCGGCCGCCTTGTTGTACCACTCGGAACCGACGAAGTCGATCGCGTTCTTGAGGGCACCCGAGGTGCTGTGGTTGTACTCGGGAGTGACGAACAGGTATCCGTCGAACTCGGCGATCTTCGCCGCCCACGCCTTGGTGTGGTCGTTGGCGTACTGCCCCATCGCGGCGGGCATCGGCTCGTCGAGGTGCGGAAGGTTCCATTCGGCGAGGTCGACGAGCTCGTACTCGACGCCCTCGCGCTTCTCGGCGTGCTCGAGCACCCAGCGGGCGACGGACTCCCCGTTGCGGCCCGGGCGCGTGCTGCCGATGATGATGGCGATCCTGGTCATGTCAGCCTTTCAGATTGATGACGTGTCACCCAACGCGAACCCGTCGTGAGGCGGCCCTATTCCCGCGGTTGCGAACATCCGGTGGCCGCTAGGCTCGCGGCATGCCGCACTCGCACGACCGCCGCCGCCGGCGCGAGCCCGATGACGCCCACCTCCCCGCCGACGCCGGCCCGCAGGAACGGCAGGAGGCCGGTGACCGGCTGCGCGAGCGCATCTACGTGACCTTCACGGCCCTCGCGATCCTGATGGCGCTGAACGCGCACGGCGAGCATCTCGACTCCCCGACCGTGCTCTGGACGCTCATCATCTCGGTCGTCGGCGTGCTGCTCGCCGGGCTCGCCTCCGACCTGGTGTCGCACATGATCGTGCATGACACGCTCCCGTCGGCGCGCGAGTTCCGGCACATGCTCGCGGTGGCCTCCCGGGCACTCACGGTGCTCGCCGTGCCCGTGATCGTGCTCGGGCTGGCCTACATCGGTGTGATGCAGGCGCGCACGGCCGTGATCGTGGCGATCTCGGCGCTCATCGCCTCCCTCGCCGTGATCGCCAGGATCGCGGTCTCCCGCACCGGTCTGGCCGGGTGGAAGCAGCTGATCGTCCTCGGCGGCATCGTGCTGCTGGGAGTGATCGTCGTCTTCCTGGAGCAGCTCGCCCACTGATCGCCGGGCGGTGCGCGCCCGCGGAGCCCGTGCAAGGATGGCGTATGCCGACCCTGCGCACGCGACCGGACCCGCGCAAACTCACCGCGGCCGAAGAGGAGCTCTTCCACGAGTTCTACCTGATGAGACGCGGTTTCGACCGTGCTCTCGACGCTCAGCTGCAACACGACGACGGCATCTCGATCTCCGAGCTCGAAGTGCTGATGACGCTCGTCCGCTCGCCTGGGCGGCGCCTGCGGGTGCGCGACCTGGTCGCTCGCACCGGCTGGGAGAAGAGCAGGGTCTCGCACCAGGTCACGCGCATGGCGGCCCGCGGCCTGGTGGAGCGGGAGGACTGCGCCGAAGACCGCAGAGCGACCTGGATCCGGCTGAGCGGGGACGGTCGTCGTGTGCTGGTCCGCGCGCTCCCCAAGCACACCGCGACGATCCGCCGCATCCTGTTCGACGCCCTCAGCGACGAACAGCAGGACGAGTTGCTGGCGATCTCCCGCCGGATGACCGAGGCGATGGCCGGCGAAGCGGGCGTCGGCGACGCCGCTCCGTGAGGCTTCTCGCAGCTCCGCACCGGTCGTAGCCGTGAGCGCGCTGAGAACTGCTCCCGGATCCCCTGCCCATTCCCGGCAACACCGCCGGAAACCAGGCCCTTCGCAGCCGGCGCACTCTAGCGTTCTGGTGTGCGACGCCCGAACTTCCCCCCTGGAGACGACTCCGCCGCCGGCCGCGACGACCGCGAGCCGCCGACGGAGGTCTACGGACGCGTTCCCGCAGCCGACCCGCGCCGGCCGGTGCGGGCGACGCGGCCCGCTTCCGGCGTGCCGTCGGGACGGGGAGCCGGCGCAGGCGCCACGGGCGCTGGAGCATCGGGCGCGGCTCGGGGGGCCGGAGCGAATGCACCCCAGCACGACCCCGCGTTCGACCTGTTCGGACTCTCCGGTTCGCCCGCTGCGGCTCGCACCGACGGTGGCTTCGGCGACGAGGGCGGCGCAGGCGGCGGAGGCCGTGGCAGCGGCGGCCGTGGCAGCGGCGGCCGTGGCGGAGGCGGCGGCCGTGGCGGCCGTGGCGGCACCGGACCGCGCAAACACCGCCGCGCCAAGCGCATCATCGCGTGGACGGCCGGCGCACTCGCCGTCCTCCTCGTGGTCGTGGGCGGGTATGCCGCGTACAGCTACTTCCGTTTCGTCGGCGGCGTGAGCCACGTCGACGTGATCGCGTCACCGGGCAACGGGCAGACCCAGAACATCCTGCTCGTCGGCGACGACCACCGCCCCGACAACGCCACCCAGGCGCAGCTGAACCAGCTCAGCACCACCCAGGACGGCGGCGGCACCAACACGGACACGATGATGATCCTGCACATCCCGGCGAACGGGAAGTCGGCGACCCTCGTCTCGCTCCCCCGCGACTCGTGGGTGAACGTGCCGGGGCACGGCATGAACAAGCTGAACGCGGCGTTCTCGCTCGGCGGCGGTGCGACCGATCCGACCAGCGGCGCCAAGCTGCTCATCCAGACCGTGCACGACCTCACCGGACTGACCATCGACCACTACGTGCGCGTCTCGCTGCTCGGCTTCTACACGATCGCGCAGGCGCTCGGCCCGGTGCAGGTCTGCCTCAACAACGCGGTGGACGACCCGTACTCCGGGGCGAATTTCCCCGCAGGCGTCTCGACGCTGGACGCGAAGCAGGCGCTGTCGTTCGTGCGCCAGCGTCACGGACTGCCGCGCGGCGACCTCGACCGGGTGGTGCGCCAGCAGTACTTCCTCTCGGTCGAGGCGCACAAATTCCTGTCGGCGGGCACGCTGCTCAACCCGGGCAAGCTGACCGCGACGCTGGATGCCGTGAGCGGCTCGCTGGAGACCGACCCCGGACTCAATTTCCTGCAGCTCGCCGGACAGCTGCAAGGGCTCACCGGCGGCAAGATCAAGTCGGCGACGATCCCGATCTCGGGCACTCCGACGATCACGGTGGACGGCGAGGACCTGTCGATCGTCCAGGTGGACACCGCCGCGATGCCCGCCTTCGTGCAGAGCCTGGAAGGCACGCCGTCGGCGTACGACAGCGCGACCGCGGCCAAGCCGGGCGACACCACGGTCACCGTGCTGAACGGCGGCAGCCAGAACGGCGCAGCCGGGACGGCCACGCAGACGTTCGCCGCCGCCGGGTTCAAGACCGGTACGCCGGGCGACGCCGACACCACTGCCACGACCACGATCCGGTACCCGAAGGGTCAGGAGTCGCAGGCGAAGGCGGTCGCTGCCCTCCTCCCCGGCGCGGCCGTGCAGGAGACCAGCAGCGTCACGGGCGTCACGGTGGTCCTCGGCGACGACGGGCTGATGCCGGCCGCGCCCGCTTCGGGGGGCTCCGGCGGCAGCGGAGGCGGCGCCTCCACGGCCCCCGCCCCGTCGCCCACGCCGACGGGTGTCGGCACCAACTACGACTCCAAGGTCTGCATCAACTGACGCGGGCCCGTCGAGTACGCCGACTCTCCGTGTACTCGGCCGTTTCCGGCTGAATTCGGGCGTACTCGAGCGGTGGGGTCGGTCGACGGGGGGGTCGGTCGACGGGGGGGGGTCGGTCGACGGTGGGTCAGTCGAAGAGGCGGCGGAAGACGTTGGTGTCGGCGAGGTCGATAAGCTCGTCGCCGCGGCCCGACATGATCGTGCGCAACGCGTAGAGAGTGAAGCCCTTCACCTGCTCTGCGGTGATCGCCGGCGGGATGCTGAGCTCCTGCCGGGCGGTCACCACGTCGACCAATGCCGGGCCGTCGTGCGCGAACGCCGTGCGCAGCGCGCTCTCGAGCTCATCGGGTTTCTCGACCCGCTGGCCGTGGATGCCGATCGCCTGGGCGACCCGCGCGAAGTCGGGGTTCTCGAGTCCCGTGCCGAAGTTCACGAACCCGGCGGCCTTCATCTCGACCTCCACGAAGTTGAGGGACGAGTTGTTGAAGACCACGATCTTCACGGGCAGCTTGTTCTGCACGAGCGTGAGCAGCTCTCCCATCAGCATCGCCAGGCCGCCGTCGCCCGCCAGGGCGACCACCTGCCGGCCCGGGAACGCCGCCTGCGCGCCGATCGCCTGCGGGAGCGCGTTGGCCATGCTGCCGTGGTTGAACGAGCCGATGAGCCGCCGTGAGCCGTTCATCCGCAGGTAGCGTGCGGCCCACACCACGGGCGAGCCGACGTCCGGGATGAAGACGGCGTCCTCGCTGGAGAGCTCGCTGATCAGGCGAGCGACGTACTGCGGGTGGATCGGCGTGCGATTGCGGTCGTTGACCGCCAGGTCGTCGAGGCTCTTGCGCGCCTTCAGGTAGTGCGAGCGGGAGGACTCCAGGTGCTTGGTGTCGTTGCGGTCCGTCAACAGCGGCAGCAGGGCCTCGACCGTGTCTTTCACGCTGCCCACCAGACCGAGATCGATGGGCGTGCGCCTGCCGAGGTTCTCGCCGCGGCTGTCGACCTGGATGATCTTCGCCTTCGACGGGTAGAACTGCTGGTACGGGAAGTCGGTGCCGAGCATCAGCAAGGCGTCGCAGGCCTCCATCGCGCGGTAGCCGGACGAGAACCCGAGCAGACCGGTCATCCCGACGTCGTACGGATTGTCGTACTCGACGAACTCCTTGCCGCGCATCGCGTGGACGACGGGGGCCCGCAGAGCGCCCGCGATGTCGATCAGCTGCGGGTGAGCACCCTCGACGCCGGCGCCGGCCAGGATGGTCACCCGCTTGGCTGCGTTCAGGATCTCGGCCGCGGCGGCGAGCTCGGCGTCGGCCGGGCGCGTCACGCGCGGGCTGTAGACGACGGGCGCCGAGGGGCGCCGGCCGGCGCTGTCCTTGAGGAAGATCTCCCCGGGGATGACGACGACGGCGACGCCGCGCCGCTCGATCGCCGTGCGCATGGCGATCTCGAGGACGCGCGGCAGCTGCTCGGGGAGGCTGACCAGCTCGGTGTAGACGGCCGCCTCGCGGAACAGGTCCTGCGGGTGCGTCTCCTGGAAGTAGGTGCTGCCGATCTCCGGACCGGGGATCTGCGCCGCGATCGCGAGCACGGGCACACGGCTGCGGTTGGCGTCGAAGAGGCCGTTGATGAGGTGGAGGTTGCCCGGTCCGCAGCTGCCGGCGCAGACGGCCAGCTCTCCCGTCAACGCCGCCTCGGCGGCGGCGGCGAAAGCGGCGGCCTCCTCGTGCCGGACGTGCTCCCAGGTGATGCCGTCGGACCGGCGCAGAGCGTCGGTGAAGCCGTTGAGCGAGTCCCCCGGCAGACCGTAGACGCGCCGGACTCCCGCCTCCCGGATGATCTGGACCATGGTGTCGGCGACGGTTGTCATCTGGCGTCCCTCTCTTCGGCACGATGATCGTCGAGCACGGTGTCGCGGGCGGCACGGTGCCGACGGTCGATGCGGCGGCGATACGATCACGCTACCCCGGCCGTGGTGCGTCCGTCAGGATCCGCGTGCGCGAAAAACCGCACATCACGTACCGAGGCGGTGGCATTAATGTGATCCCGTCATGGTCACCCAACCGCGCGCCCTCGTCACGCGCGACGCCATCATCCGCGGCGCCGCCGAGGTCTTCGGCGCCCGCGGATACGGCCTGGCCTCCATCGCCGACATCGCGGCCGCCGCCGGACTCACGAAGGGGGCGCTCTACTTCCACTTCGCCTCCAAGGACGAGCTCGCGTTCGCGGTGATCGCCGAGCAGCATCGCCGCACCATGGCGGCCTCGGCCGCGATCTTGGCCGAGGCGCGGCCCGCGCTCGAGTCGTTGATCCTGCTGAGCCGCAGCCTCGGGCACCAGCTGCTCGAGGACCCGGTGGTCCAGGCGGGCATCCGCCTGACCACCGACGTCGCGTCGGCGGATCAGCCGGTCGTCGAGCCCTACGAGGAGTGGTTCGCCGCGATCGAGGAGCTCACCCGACGCGCCATCCAGGAGGGCGACGTGTCGGCGCGGGTGGATCCCGCGATGTTCGCGCACTTCGTCTCGCCCGCGTTCACCGGGGTGCAGTTGGTCTCGGCCACGCTGACGGCGCACGCAGATCTGCTCCAGCGGCTGCGGGAGATGTGGGTCGTGCTGCTGCCGGGAATCGTGGCGGACGGCCGCCTCGACGCGTTGCGCGAGCTGCCGGACCTCATCGTGCAGTGAGCACCGGGGAATCGCCCGACCGACATCCCCCCAGGTGCCGAAGCATGTACGTCGGTCGGGCGTCCACCCCCCGCACGGCTATATTACATGCATAACCGGTCGATCGGTTTGTTTCCCGGCGCCGGCGCCCCGGCCCGCACGCACCCGGGCGCACCGCCGTCGTCGGTTAGAATCGCTCCTGGGGGAGCCGCGCGAGCGGCCAGCGAATCGCGCACCACGGGGAGGTCGTCGTTGTCGGCACGGACGAAACAGAAGAAGCGGGCGTCGATGCGCCTGGTCTACATCGACTTCTGGTCCGCGCTCAAGATGTCGTTCCTGATCAGCCTGGTGATCGCCGTGATCATCGTCGCGCTCACCCTGTTGCTCTGGTCGGTGCTCGACAAGGTCGGCCTGGTGTCCATGCTGACCACCTTCCTCGAAAGCGTCGCGGGAGCGCAGGGCGCCTCGCTCGTCTCCGGGCTGACGTTCGCCAACGTCATGACCTTCACGCTCGTCGTGGCGCTGCTGGAGGTCATCGTGGTCTCCGCCCTCGGCGCCATCTTCGCCGCCCTGTTCAACCTCGCGACCAACGTGGTGGGCGGCTGGAAGGTCACGTTCGGGAGCGACTGACCTCGCCGCCGGTGCCGCCCGCGGGAGTGCGTCCGGGCGCCAGGCGTTCGAGACCGCCGACCAGCAGGTCTGCGCCGAAGGCGAAGGCCGCCGCCGAGTCGGACCGATCCAGCGGATCCGCGGCCTGCCCCGTGGCGAGAACGCCGATGCTGTCGAACTGCATCCGCTGCTGCTCGTGCGACACGTGGCCGAGCACGAAGTGCAGCAGCGCGGTGGCCGCGCGGTCGGAGGTCTCCGCGTCGAATCCGCCGGCCGCGGCCGCCTCGGCGAGCCGCCGCTGCGCCGCCGCGTCGCCGAGGCCGAGGGCGTAGGTGCTGGCGACGACCTCCGCTCCGTCGCGGTAGGCGAGCAGCGCGTCGCGGAGGGCGGCCGCCTCCGCGCGGAGACGGTCGGGCCAGCCGAGACCGGCGGCCGCCGACGAGGGGGCGGCCCCGCGCGCGACGATGCGGTCGGCGAGTTCGGCGAGCAGCGTCTGCTTGTTCGGGAAGTGCCAGTACAGCGCGCTCGGCTGCACGTCGAGGGCGGCGGCGAGGCGCCGCATCGTGAGATCGGGAAGCCCGTAGTCGTCCAGGATGCGCAGGGCGGTCTCCGCCACGTCGTCGCGGGTGTGCCTGCGTCCGCTTTCGTTCCCCGTCACGTCTCCACTATAGTGAACGCTGTTCAGGTGAACACCGTTCAGGTGCAGACCGCGCTCCCGAAGGACTACCCATGACCGACTCCCACCCCACGGCCCGCGCGGCCCGCACGGCCCGCACGCGCCGGCTCGACGCGACCGACCTGGCACGGGTCGCCGTCGCCGCCGCGATCGTCGCCGTGCTCGGCCTCCCCGGCAGCTTCAGCGTGTTCGGCGCCGTTCCGATCACCGCTCAGACGCTCGGCGTGATGCTCGCCGGCGCCCTGCTCGGCCCGTGGCTCGGGGCGCTGTCGATGACCGTCCTGCTCGCCCTTGTTGCGGTGGGCCTCCCCCTGCTGGCGGGAGGCCGCGGCGGTGTCGGCGTCTTCGTCGGCCCGTCGGCGGGCTACCTGTTCGGCTGGATCGTCGGCGCGTTCGTGATCGGGCTGATCGTGCACGCGGGAGGCCGCAAGCCGGTCGTCTGGCGCACCCTGCTGGGCGTGGTGGTCGGCGGGATCCTCGTCGTCTACGCCATCGGCATCCCGGTGCAGAGCCTGATCACCCGGCTGCCGCTCGCCGAGACCGCGCTCACCAGCCTCGTGTTCGTTCCGGGCGACCTGGTGAAGGCGGTCATCGCGACCGCCGTGGTGACCACGCTGGTGCGGGCCTACCCGCGGGCGTTCCGGCGCACCTGGGCGAGCGCACGCGGCGCCGCGGCAGCGCCGGCCCCCGACCGGGACGGCGCGCCGGTCGCGTGACCGCGGTCGTGCCCCTCCACGACGACGACCCGGCGCTGCTCGCGCGCCTGGCGTCGGTGCGCGGTGCCGGCGACGTGCCGCTCGTCCTCGATGCCCGGCGTCCGCCCGCGCAGCTGCGAGCGGCGGTAGCGACGACGACGCGCGCGGACCTGGGCGGCATCGGCTGGGTGACGCTCACCTCCGGCAGCAGCGGGGAACCGCGCGTCGTGCTGCGCACGCCGGAGTCGTGGGAGCAGTCGTTCGCCGCGGTGGCGGACCTGCTGGCGGCGAAGTCGCCGGGGACGGAGTCGCCGGGGACGGACGGCCCCGGTGACGCGGTGGCGCTCCCGGCCCCGGCCTCCTCGTCGCTGACGCTCTTCTCGCTCGCGCACGCACTCGGCGGAGGCCCCCGGCCGCTCCTCGGCGAGACGGCCGCGGCCACGAGCTTCCACGGGACGCCGGAAGGGCTCCGCCACGTCCTCGAGTCGGGAGCGGCGCCCCGCCTCCGCACCGCGCTGGTCGGCGGCTCGCACCTGGATCGGTCCCTGCGCGAACAGGCGGAGGCTGCCGGCGTGCGGGTCACGGCGTACTACGGCGCGGCCGAGCTGTCCTTCGTCGCCGTGGACCGCGGCGACGGGCTGGCCCCGTTCCCCGGCGTGGACGTGCGCGTGGTCGACGGCGAGCTCTGGGTCCGGTCGCCGTACGCCGCGCGCGGCTACGCGGGAGCGGGCGGGCCGCTGCGGCGGGACGGCGCATGGGCGACGGTCGGCGACCGCGCAGAGCTGGTGCCCGGGGCCGGAGGCGCCCGGCGGATCCGGCTGCTCGGTCGCGCCGACGGCGCCATCCTCAGCGCCTCCGCGACGATCGTCCCCGCCGAGGTGGAGGCGGCGTTGCGCAGCGTGCCGGGGGTTCACGATGCGGTGGTCTTCGGCCTCCCCGCCGGACGCATCGGCTCGCTGGTCGCGGCGCTGATCGAACCCTCGGGTGCGACGCTCTCGCTCGCCGCCCTGCGCGCGGCGGCCGCCGAACGGCTGGCGCCCGCGCACCGGCCGCGCCGCTGGTATCTCGGCACCCTTCCCCGCACCGTGTCGGGCAAGCCGGCGCGGGCGGAAGCCGTGCGCCAGGTCCGCGACGGGGAGGTGCGCCCGCTTGAACGGTGACAACCCCGATCCGCCCGTCGTCATCGCCGCCCGCCGCACGCCGATCGCGACGCGCGGGCGCGCCCTCGCCGGCGTCCGCGTGCACGAACTGGCGGCACCGGTGCTGCGGGCAGCGCTCCACGACGCCGAGCTCGCGACTGGCGAGTCCGTCCCCATCGCCGACGTGCTGCTGGGCAACTGCATGGGTCCCGGCGGCAACCCCGCACGACTCGCCGCCCTCGCGGCCGGGCTCGACCCCGCCATCCCCGGGGGGACGGTCGACCGGCAGTGCGGCAGCGGCCTCGCCGCCATCCTCGACGCCGCAGCGGCCATTCGGGCGGGGGACCGCAGGGCGCGGCTCGCCGGCGGCGCGGAGAGCGCCTCCACCGCCCCCGTCCGCTCGATCGACGGCGTGCCGTACGACCGGGCGCCGTTCGCGCCGGCCGGCTTCCCCGACCCCGACATGGTGCGGGCGGCCGAAGATCTCGCCGCCCTCGACGGCCTCCGGCGGGAGCGCCTGGACGCCCACGCAGCGCGCAGCCACGCGCGCGCCCGCCACGCCTCCGCCGCCGGTCGCTTCGCCGCCGAACTGGTGCCCGTCGCCGGTCTCGACCACGACGACGCCGTCGGCGCCGGTGAGCGCGTGCTCCCCCGGCTCCCTGCACTGTTCCCGGGCGGGGCCCTCACCGCAGGCACCTCCACCCGGATCGGCGACGGCGCGGCGGCCGTCGTCGTCGCGCCGTCGGGAGCGGCGCCCGGGCTCGCGCTGCGGGCCGGCGCGATCGTGGGCGGCGACCCCGCGCTGCCCGGCCTGGGCGCGGCGCAGGCGATCCTGCGGGTACTGGAGGCCGCGGGCGCCGCCATCGGCGACGTGGCGGCGATCGAGCTGGTCGAGGCCTTCGCGCCGCAGAGCATCGCCGTGCTGGACCGCCTCGGAGTGGCCGACGACGACCCGCGCGTGTGCGCGGACGGCGGCGCGCTCGCCCTCGGGCACCCGTGGGGTGCGAGCGGCGCCGTGGCGGTCGTGCGGCTGTTCAGCCGCTTGGTCCGCGGGGGTGCCCCGGCCGGAACGTCGGGGGTCGCCGCCGCGTCGGTCGGAGGCGGCCTCGGTGTCGCCGCGATGTTCGAGGTGGTGCGATGAGCGCCCTGCGGCTCACCGGGGTCGGCGTCCGCCTCGGCGAGGTCGACGCCCTCCGCGACGTGCACCTCGACCTCGACGCGCGCACGGTCGCGGTGATCGGCGAGAACGGGTCGGGCAAGTCCACCTTCGCGCGGCTGCTCGGCGGCCTGGTGCCGGCCTCCTCGGGCGAGCTGCGCATCCTCGGGCTCGACCCGTCCCGGAACGCCGGCGAGCTCCGGCGCCGGACGGCCGTGGTGTTCAGCAATCCCGACGCGCAGATCATCATGCCGACCGTGCGGGAGGACGTCGCCTTCTCGCTCCGTCCCGAGCGGCTCGGGCGCGAGGGCACGGCGGCGCGCGTCGCGGAGTTCCTCGACCGCTACGGCCTCACGGCGCTCGCGGACAGGCCCTCCCACGATCTCTCGGGCGGTCAGAAGCAGTTGCTCGCGCTGTGCGGGGCGTTCGTGAGGCGCCCGGAGCTGGTGGTCGCCGACGAGCCGACCGCCTACCTCGACGCCAGGAACGCACGTCGCGTCGCCGACCACCTGCTCGAGGACGCCGGGCACCGGCTGGTCCTCGTCACGCACGATCTGTCGCTCGCAGCGCGCTGCGACGTCGCCGTGCTGTTCGCCGGCGGGACGGTGGAGGCCATCGGTGAGCCGGCATCGGTCGTCGCCGAGTACGAGCGCCTTCTCGCCGACGGGAGCCTGCCGTGCTGACCCTGTACCGTCCCGGTTCCGGGCCTCTGCACCGGATGCCCGCCGGCCCGAAGCTGCTGCTGGTCATCGCCGTGGTGCTCGGGGTCTCGCTGCTGCCCGCCACCTGGGCGGGCGCCGCGGTCGCGGCGATCGTGCCGCTGCCGGCGTACGCCGCCGCGGGCCTCGGCGACGGTCTGCTCGGGATGCGCGAACTCGGCCGCCAGGTGCTCGCCGTACGCTGGGTGATCGTGATCACGATGGCCGGTCAGCTGCTCTTCCTCGGCCCCGAGCCGGCGGTCGCCAACACGGCCCGGGTGACCTCGGCGATCGTCCTGGCCGCCCTGCTGGTGCTGACGACGCGCGTCGCCGACCTCCTCGACGCCCTCGAACGCGGACTCCGCCCGCTCGCCGCCGTGCGCGTCGACCCGGCGCGGACGGCCCTGCTGCTCACGGTCACGCTGAGCACGGTGCCGGTGCTCGCCGGGCTCGCCCGCGACGTGCGCGACGCGCAACGTGCGCGCGGCGCCCGGGCAGGGCTGCGCGCGTTCGCCGTGCCGTTCCTGGTGCTGGCGTTCAAGCACGCGGACGAGCTCGGAGACGCACTCACCGCACGGGGTGTGCGATGAGCACGGGCCAGGAGCGCACCGGCGCTTCCGCTCGGCCGGCCGTGCTCGGCCCGACGATCGACGATCAGACCCGCTGCGTGCACTACGGCACGCCGCTCGACGTCATCGCCATCCGCTTCGCCTGCTGCGGCGAGTTCTACCCGTGCCACCTCTGCCACGCCGAGACCGCGGACCATCCGGCGCGGCAGTGGCCGCTCGCGCAGCGCGACGAGCGTGCCGTGCTGTGCGGGGTGTGCGGCGAGACGCTGACGATAGCGGACTACCTGGACGCCGACGCCTGCCCCGCCTGCCACGCCCCGTTCAACCCCGGCTGCAAGCTGCACACCGAGCTCTACTTCGAGGTGTGACCTCCACTCGCGATTCGTGACGAATCACGGGATTCGTGGCACGAATGTCGGGATTCGTGACGAAACTCGACGCGGGCGGGAGGGTGGAGTCGACGGGCCGCGGCCGGGGGTGGCGCCGGGCGGCGGAGCAACGGGGA
>NZ_CAMFLC010000062.1 GCF_945957465.1 uncultured Leifsonia sp. | reverse complement strand
GCGCTGGGGTCGGCTTCCGGCAGCGCGGAGGCCGGCCCGGTGCCGCCGCCGTGACCCGCGGGGCCGCCGACGGACGCCGCTGCCGCCGACGCAGCCGGGACGGCGGGAAGCGACACCACCGCCACCGCGCTGTCGACGCCGACCGTCGCGCGCTCGAGGACGACGAAGAAAGTGGCGGCGGGCGAGCCGGGTGCGCGCCGGGGCAGCTGGACGGCGGTCGTGGCACTGGACTGGCCGTCGGCGAGCGCGATGGTGCCGCTGGCGGGCAGGAAGTCGGTGCCGGCGTGGGCGGTTCCGTCGACCGTCCGGAAGGCGACGGACGCCGCACCCGCGGCGACCGTGCGCGTGACGGACACCCGGGCTGCGCTGCTGCCGCCCACGACGCTGTCGACGAAGACGCTGAGAGGCCCGGAGGCCGGCGCCACCGAGATCTCCGACGATGCCGTCGCGCGTCGCAGCGTCGATCCCGCCGTCGGCGTGAACGTCGCCGTGAGGGTCCGTGTCCCGGCGGCGGGCGCGGGCAGCTCCGCACGGGCGATGCCGGACGCGTCCACGGGCGCCGTGGTCGTCGCGCCCCCGTCGAAGGCGAACGAGACGGTGCCGCTGTCCGGAGGCCCGAGCAGGAACCGCGTGACCGTGGCCGTCACGGAGAGGGTGCCCGCGGCGGAAGCCGCCGTCGGGGCACCGATCGCGACCGCCGTGGCGTCGGTGCAGGCCGGCGCGGAACCGTCGATGGTCGCGACCGCGGCGCCCAGCGTCCAGGTGAGCGTCGGCTCGGCCAGTGCATCCACCGTCAGCAGCCACGCCCCGTGGTGGACGCCGGGCTGGAACGTCGTGGGCTGCCCGCGGTCGGCCCGGCCGGGCCCGAGGTCGTTGCTCCCGGAGCCCGCGGCGACCGCGACGGGGCTCGCCTCAGCCGACCGGTAGCCCAGCACGACGGTGCGGGAGGTCACCGCACCGAGGGGGGCGTCTTGCACGCAGTCGACGATCGGCGCGAGGGCCGGGATGCCCGCGGGCGGCGTCGCGGGCAGCGCCGCCCGAGCGGAGGTCTCCGCGACAGCGGCAAGCGGGAGGCCGACACTCACGAGTGACGCGACGCACGCAGCGAGGAGAGCGCACGCCACACGAATGCGGGCATGCGGAGGGGTCACGCGGCCACTCTAGCGGGCGGCCGCCGCCGCGCGCGCCTCCACGAAGGGGTCACGCGCCGGTCGTCACCACGAGGGGCAGGTCGTTGTCGCTTTCGCACGCCGCAAGCGACGACGACGTGCCCCTCGGCGGGTGCGAGCAGGCGCCGCGCGCGAGTGGAGGCGGGGAGGCGGTCAGTCGGCGTAGGCGCCGACCAGGCGCACCGCGCCGCCGTCCACGCCCTTGGCGCCCTGCTCGAAGCCGGCCAGGTCACGGGCAGCGGTCGAGACCGTGCCGACCGGCCAGGTCGGGATGCCGTCCGCCGCGATCGCTGCGGCGACGGCGGTCGCGGCCTCCGGTGCGACCACGGCGAACATGCCGATGCCGAGGTTCCAGGTGCCCTCCGCCGACTCCAACGTGCTCCCGGCGAGGTCGCTCAGCACCCGGAACACCGGGGTCGGCGACCAGGTGGAGCGGTCGACCTCCACCCACGATCCGACCGGGAGGACCCGAGCCAGGTTCGCGGCGATACCGCCGCCGGTGACATGGCTGAGCGAGTGCACGGCGCCGCTCAGCGACGGCTCCGCGAGCACCCGCAGCAGCGGCGACGTGTAGAGGCGCGTGGGCTCGAGCAACGCCTCACCGACCACGCCGCCGAAGTCGTCCGAGCGGTCGCCGAAGGCGATGGAGCGCTGCGCGAGGATGTGCCGCACGAGCGAGAAACCGTTCGAGTGCAGCCCGGACGACGCCAGCGCCAGCACCACGTCGCCGTCGCGCACACGGTCGGCGCCGAGCAGCTCGTCCGCCTCGACGGCGCCGACGGCCGCTCCGGCGACGTCGTAGTCGTCGGGCCCGAGCAGGCCGGGGTGCTCGGCCGTCTCGCCGCCGACGAGCGCCGTGCCGGTCGCCTCGCAGGCGCGAGCGATGCCGGCGACGATCGCGGCGATGCGCTCGGGCACGACCTTGCCGCAGGCGATGTAGTCGGTCATGAACAGGGGCCGGGCGCCCACCACGACGATGTCGTCGACGACCATGCCCACGAGGTCCTGACCGATCGTGTCGTGCTTGTCGAGGGCCTGCGCGATCGCGACCTTGGTGCCGACCCCGTCGGTGGAGGTCGCCAGCAGCGGCCGGCGGAACTCCTTGAGCGCCGACACGTCGAACATCCCGGCGAACCCGCCGACGCCGCCCAGCACCTGCGGGCCCTGGGTGCGCGCCACAGCCGCCTTCATCAGCTCGACGGCGCGGTCACCCGCGGCCGTGTCGACGCCGGCGGCGGCATAGGAAGCGGACGAGGATGCGGTGGGGTCGGTCACCGCTCCATGGTATCGGGCGAGGCGGGGGCCTCCGCCCGCGCTACTCCTGCCGCCCCGGGTCGCCGAAGCTCAGCAGGCGCTCGTACTCCGCATCCGGCCCCGGCTCGCAGCCGTCGCTCGTCGCGCTCGCGCCGTCGTCCGTCGGTGCGACCGTCTGCGCCGCCTCCTCCGGGCGCTCCAGCAGGTTCTTGCCCAGGTGGTGGGCGTCCGGGAGCTCGATGGGGTATTTGCCCGTGAAGCACGCCGTGCAGAGACGCTCACGCGGCTGGTCGGTCGCGGCGATCATGCCGTCCTCGGACAGGTAGCCGAGCGAGTCGGCACCGATCGACTGGCGCACCTCGTCCACGCCCAGGCCGGTCGCGATCAGCTCGGCGCGGGACGCGAAGTCGATGCCGTAGAAGCAGGGCCAGGTGATCGGCGGGCTCGAGATGCGCACGTGCACCTCGGCGGCGCCGGCCTCGCGCAGCATCGACACCAAGGCGCGCTGCGTGTTGCCGCGCACGATGGAGTCGTCGACCACGACGAGCCGCTTGCCCTTGATGACCTCCTTGAGCGGGTTCAGCTTGAGCTTGATACCGCGCTGGCGGATGGTCTGCGACGGCTGGATGAAGGTGCGGCCGACGTACGAGTTCTTGACCAGCCCCTGACCGAAGGGGATGCCGGACGCCTGGGCGTAGCCGATCGCAGCCGGGGTGCCGGACTCGGGCGTCGGGATGACGAGGTCGGCCTCCACCTCGTGCTCGCGGGCGAGCTGGCGGCCCATCTCGACGCGGGCCTCGTACACGCCGCGGCCGGCGATGGTGGTGTCGGGGCGCGCGAGGTAGACGTACTCGAACACGCAGCCCGCGCGCTTCTCGGCGGCGAAGCGCTGGGTGCGCAGGCCGTTCTCGTCGATGGCGATCAGCTCGCCGGGCTCCACCTCGCGCACGAAGCTCGCGCCGACGATGTCGAGCGCCGCGGTCTCGGAGGCCACGACCCAGCCGCGATCGAGGCGGCCGAGGACCAGCGGGCGCACACCCTGCGGGTCGCGCGCCGCGTAGAGGGTGTGCTCGTCCATGAAGACCAGGCAGAACGCGCCGCGCAGCCGGGGCAGCACCTCCAGTGCCGTGGCCTCGAGCGTGTGGTCGAGGTCGCCGGTGAGGAGCGCGGTGACGACGGCGGTGTCGGTCGTGTTGCCGCGGCTCAGCTCGCCGTCGAGCTGCGGGTAGCGGTCGTGCACGAGCTGCATGAGCTCGGCGGTGTTGGTCAGGTTGCCGTTGTGGCCGAGCGCGACAGTGCCGCTGGAGGTGCGGCCCAGCGTGGGCTGCGCGTTCTGCCAGCTGGATGCGCCGGTGGTGGAGTAGCGCGTGTGGCCGACGGCGATGTGGCCGGTCAGCGAGTTGAGCGCGTTCTCGTTGAAGACCTGGGAGACGAGACCCATGTCTTTGTAGATCAGGATCTTGCTGCCGTCGCTGGTCGCGATGCCCGCCGACTCCTGGCCGCGGTGCTGCAGCGCGTAGAGGCCGAAGTAGCTGAGCTTGGCGACCTCCTCGCCGGGAGCCCACACCCCGAAGACGCCGCACGCGTCCTGCGGGCCTTTCTCTCCGGGCAGAAGATCATGACTCAGACGACCGTCGCCTCCGGCCACAGCGGACCCCTTTCTCGAGGGTTGTCGGGATGTTCAGCTGTCGACGGACGGGCGCTGGTCGCTCGGCCGCGTGTCGCTCGGCTCGTCACCGTTCTGGGAACCGGTCTCGGAGTCGGGCAGGCGCACGTCGATTCTATCCGCCTGGACGGTGCGCGCCCGTCGGGTCGCAGCCCGGTCGATCAGGAGGGCGACCAGGGCGCCGAGGGCGACGCCGACGGTGGCGCAGATCGCCAGCAGGAATCCGAAGACGGCGGCGCGGTCGTAGGTCGGGTTCTCGGGGAACGAGTAGGTGAGGATGAGCGCGATGACCGCGAAGACGACGGCGCCGGTGATCATGAACCGGAAGTACCGCGGCGAGCGCTGCACCCGGACCGCCGCTTCGGTGACGGTGGCCTGCTCCTCGGGCTGCTGCTCGGGCTGCTGCTCGGGCTGCTGCCCCGGCTGCTGCCGCTGCTCGGGCTGCTGCTCCGGCCGCTGCCGCTGCCCGGGCTGCTGGCCCGCCCGCTGCTCGGCGGCCTCCCGCTCGGCAGCGGACGGGCGCTCCTCGGACCGCGGCTCCGCTTCGGGCTGCGGCTCGGGTTGCGGCTGGGACTCGCTCATGCCCTCCATTCTCGCGCACCGCACCTGAGCGCCCGCCCACCACCCACAGGGGACGCGGCACGCCGCCACCGCTCATCCTGAACGGCGTGTTGCGTCCCCTGTCCGGCGAGACGGAGGGGACGCGGGAGGGACGAGGTCAATAGCGCAGGGGGAGGAGGCCCTCGAGGGAGGCGCGTTGGCCCGACGCGTGGACCGAACCGGAGGCCAGTGCATCGGCCCAGGAACGGCTCCCGGACGCCAGCGCGAGCCAGGTGGCCGCGTCGGTCTCGATCACGTTCGGGGGTGTGCCGCGGGTGTGACGCGGGCCCGGGATGCACTGCACAGCTCCGAACGGCGGCACCCGGACCTCCACGGTATTGCCCGGTGCCCGCTCGGCCAGCAGCTGCAGGAGGTAGCGCACGGCCGTCGCCGTCGTGTCGCGGTCGGCGCCGCCGCCCAGCGCGGCGCGCACGGCCGCGCCGCCCTCCTCCACAGGAATCTTCGCTCTGGCCATATCCACATCCTTCCACCGAGGGTCCGCGTCGCTCCGCGGCGACCTCTAGCATTGGTCGCGTGAAGATTCTGGTCCTCGGTTCCGGTGCCCGCGAGCACGCCATCATCACCGCACTGCTGGCCGAGGAGGCCGGGCATTCGATCGTGGCCGCCCCCGGCAACGCGGGGATCGCGGCGGATGTCGCCGTGGAGCCCGGGCTCGATCCGCTCGACGGCGCCGCGGTGGCCGAGTACGTGATCGAGAACGGCGTGGAGCTCGTCGTCATCGGCCCGGAGGCTCCCCTCGTCGCCGGTGTCGCCGACCCGCTCCGCACGCGCGGCATCCCGGTGTTCGGTCCCGGTCGTGCGGCCGCGCAGCTCGAGGGCTCCAAGACTTTCGCCAAGCGGATCATGGAGGAGGCCGGCGTGCCGACCGGCCGAGCCGTCCGTGCGAGCACGCTCGCGCAGGCCGAGGGCGCGCTCGACGAGTTCGGGGCGCCCTACGTCGTGAAAGCCGACGGTCTCGCGGCCGGCAAGGGCGTCATCGTGACCTCCGACCGCGCCGCCGCGGTGGAGCACGCGCGCCACTATCTCGCCCAGGGCGGCGTCCTCGTCGAGGAGTTCCTCGACGGCCAGGAGGTCTCGCTCTTCCTGGTCAGCGACGGCCACACCGTGCTGCCGCTCAGCCCGGCCCAGGACTACAAGCGCCTCCTCGACGGCGACGGCGGGCCGAACACCGGAGGCATGGGCGCATACTCGCCGCTGCCGTGGCTGCCCGAGAACTTCGTGGACGAGGTCATCGACACGATCGCCCTGCCGACCGTGCGGCAGCTCGCCGCCGAGCAGACGCCGTTCATCGGACTCCTCTACTGCGGGCTGATCGTCACGTCCTCGGGCATCCGCGTGATCGAGTTCAACGCGCGCTTCGGCGACCCGGAGACGCAGGTCGTGCTGCCGCGGCTGGTCACCCCGCTCTCCTCGCTCTTGTACGCGGCGGCGACCGGCGGCCTGGGCGGCATGCCGCGCCCCGAGTTCGCGCTCGACACCGCGGTGACGGTCGTGCTCGCGAGCGAGGGGTATCCGGAGGCTCCGCAGACCGGGCGCCCCATCACCGGCCTCGACGAGGCGGCGCAGGTGCCCGAGGTCACGATCGCGCACGCCGCGACCGCACTCGACCCCGAGACCGGCGCACTGCTGGCGACCGGAGGGCGGGTGCTCTCGGTGGTCGCGCGGGGCACCACGTTCGACGAGGCGCGCGAGCGCGCGTACGACGCGATCGCCCGCATCGAGCTCCCCGGCTCGCAGTACCGCACCGACATCGCCGCCCGGGTCGCGCGCTCCTGACCCGGCTCCCCGGCACCGCACGCACCGGCCGCATCGGACGCACCGCCGAGTACGCCGAAAGTCCGGCCAAAACAGTCGAGTACGCAGACAATCGGCGCACTCGACGGGCGGTCGCCGGCTCAGAACATCGCTAGCCGAGGAGGCGGGTGAGGAAGGGGTTGCGGAAGCGACCCTCCGGATCGAGCCGGTCCGCGAGCGCGCGGAACGCGTCGAGCCGCGGGTAGAGGCCCGGGACGACACCGTCGAGATCGACGTACAGCTTGCCCCAGTGCGGCCGCGCGCCCAGAGGCAGGAGGGCGGCCTCCAGCGCGGGCAGCACGGACTCGACCCCGGCCTGGTCGCGCAGCCACGTGAAGTGGAGGCCGACCACGTCGGTCCCGAACGCGCTCGAGAGCCACAGGTCGTCGGCGGCGACGGTGCGGATCTCGCTGATCTGCAGCAGCGGCGCGATCAGCGGGCCGAGCTCGCGCACGGCGCGGATCGCCTCCACCGCCCTGGCACGCGGCACCAGGTACTCCGACTGGATCTCCTCACCGTTCGAGGGGGTGAACTCGAAGCGGAAATGGGCCAGCCGCTCGCTCCACGGACCGACCACGCCGAGCTGCTGCGTGGTGTTCCTGACGTCCATCGTCGCGATCATGTGCCGCGCCTCGGTGAGCGCGGCAGCGCCGAAGAAGTCGTCGCCGACCGTGGTCGCGACGCCGTCGAGCTCCTTGAGCCAGGCCAGCGAGACGGACTCTTCGTGCCACGTCGTGAACAGCGAGACGCTGTAGGCGGCCGAGGTGACCTCGTCGAAGCGGTCCGTCACCGCCTCCCAGGGCAGACCGGCGAAGAGCCGCTGGCGGACATCGAACGTCGGCCGGATGTCGAGGGTGACCTCGGTCACCACGCCGAGTGCGCCGAGCGAGACCGCCGCGCCCGCGAACTCCCGATCGCCCCGCGTGAAGTCCACCGTCTCGCCGGAGGCGGTGAGGATGCGCAGACCGGCCACTGCGGACGAGAGGTTGCCGTTGCGGTCCCCGGAGCCGTGGGTGGCGGTGGCGATCGCGCCGGCCACCGAGATGTGCGGCAGGGAGGCGAGGTTGTGCAGTGCCCAGCCCTCTGCCTGGAGGTCGCGGGCGAGGTCGCCGTACCGCACGCCTCCGCCCACGGTGACCGTGCGCGACTCCGCGTCGACGCGGATGCCGGCCGGGAGCGCCGCTGTGCTCACGAGCACGCCGTCGGTGTCGGTGTCGGCGAGGTCGTTGAACGAGTGCCTGCTGCCGAGCGCCCGGACCTTCGGCGCGCTCGTCACGACGTCACGCAGTTCGTCGAGGCTCTGCGGCTGCACGATTCGCGCCCGGTACTCGTAGTTCCCCGCCCAGTTCTTCTCGCTCACTCGGGTCTCCTCCTCGCGTCGGCGCGCCCGTCGGCGGGCGGAGCCGTACGCCCAGTCTACGGATGTGAACGTGCACATTCCGCCCGCGAGTGCAGGACGAAATCGGTCATTGCCGGGCCGAGTACGCGTGTGTATCGTCTGCCGTGAAAGCGGGAGCGACCCGCAGACGGAGGCGCGAGATGGCTGAATTCGAATACGGTCCGGCGGAGTTCATCGTCGCCCAGTTCGACAACGACAGACCGTCCCCCGGCGTGGTGCAGGCCATCCTCGACCTGGTCGAGAGCGGCACTCTGCGACTGCTCGACCTCCTCTTCGTCACGCGTCACGACGATGGCAGCGTCGACATCGTGGAACTCGAGGAGATCGGTGACGAGATCGGCATGGCCGGGGTCACCCTCGAGGCGAGCGGGCTCGCCGGCGACGAGGACGTCGACTCGATCGCCGAGCTGATCGAGCCGGGGACCACCGGAGCGGTCCTCGTGATCGAGCACCTGTGGGCGAAGGACCTCGCCAGCAGGTTTTTCCAGGCCGGCGGACTGGTGGTGCACAGTGAGCGCATCCCAGCGCCGGTGGTCAACGCCGTCGTCGCGGAGGACTTCGAGGCGTTCATCGAGTCGGACACCGTGCCGGACAACCAGCCGGTCGAGAGCTAGGGAGCAGACATGCCATTGGGACGCATGGGACGACCCGGACTGATCGGGATGGCCGCGCGCACCGCGGTCGTCGCCGGAACCGCGACGGCGGTCTCGGGCAACGTGCAGCGACGCCAAGCGCAGCGCGCGCAAGACAAGTACGACCAGCAGCAGTACGAGGCGGACCAGCAGCAGGCGCAGATGCAGCAGATGGCCCAGCAGGCTGCCGCCCAACAGGCCGCGCAGCAGCAGGCGGCGCAGCAGCAGGCGGCCGCCGCCGCTCCGGCCGCCGCACCGAGTGCCGCCGACGACATGATGGCGCAGCTGCAGCAGCTCGCCACGTTGCACTCGCAGGGCATCCTGTCGGACGACGAGTTCTCGGCCGCGAAGGCGAAGCTGCTCGCCTGACGGCGTCCGGCTCGGCGCGGGCACGACCAGGCAGCGGGCATCGCGCCCGCGGTCCGGTCGCGGTCGCGGGCAGAGCCGTCGCCGCCTCTACGATGGACGGGTGAGCGAACTGGCAGGCTGGAAACACGTCTACTCCGGGAAGGTCCGCGACCTGTACGTTCCCGAGGGGGCGGACGGCTTGGCGGACACCGACGCCGTGCTGGTGGTGGCCTCCGACCGCGTCAGCGCGTTCGATCATGTGCTCGAGCCAGGGATCCCGGGCAAGGGCGAGCTGCTCACGACGCTGAGCCTCTGGTGGTTCGACCGCCTGCACGGTGTGCCCAACCACCTGATCCCCGACCACCGCTTGGATGGCGAGCGGATCGTGGAGCGGATTCCCGCGGAGGTGTCCGGCCGGGCGATGCTCGTGAAGCCGCTGGACATGTTCCCCGTCGAGTGCGTCGTGCGCGGGTATCTCACCGGCAGCGGGTGGGCCGAGTACCAGCAGACGCAGAGCGTCTGCGGCGTGCCGCTCCCGCCCGACCTCACCGACGGCGATCGTCTGCCCGAGCCGATCTACACGCCCGCGTGGAAGGCTCCGCTCGGCGAGCACGACGAGAACATCAGCTTCGAGCGCACAGTCGAGCTCGTCGGTCCCGAGGTCGCCGAGGAGCTGCGGCGACTCTCGCTCGAGGTGTACGCTCGCGGGTCCGCGATCGCGGAGGACCGGGGCGTCATCATCGCCGACACGAAGTTCGAGTTCGGCGCCGACCGGACCACCGGCGAGATCACCCTCGCCGACGAGGTGCTCACCAGCGACTCGAGCCGGTACTGGGACGCCCACGTTTTCGCGACCGCGGCGACACCGCGCGAGCGGATGGCGAGCTTCGACAAGCAGATCGTCCGCGACTGGCTGACCGCGAACTGGGACAAGTCCGGGACGCCGCCCGAGCTGCCCGCCGAGATCGTCGCCCGCACGGCCGACCGCTACCGCGAGCTGCTGCAGCGGCTGACCGGCGAGTAGGGCGAGCACTGCCGCGCAGGCGAGCGGGAAACCACCACGCCGCTGCCGCCGCCTCCCACCTCGGTCAGCCGGCAGGCGCGACAGCTGCGGGCGCCGTACCGCCGCGCTCGGCCTCCCGGGCGTCGAGTCGGCCGCCGATCGCCCGGAGCGCCGCGAGGATCGTCGCGAGGTCCACGAGCTCCTGGATGAGCGCACCGGCCGTCGCCGGGATGAAGCCGAACGCGGCGATCACCATCAGCACGACCGAGACGATGATCCCGAGCCAGATGCTCTGGAGCGCGATGCGCACCGTGTCCGCGCCGATCCGCACCGCGCGCGCGACACCGTAGACGTCGTCCACGAGGATGACCGCGTCGGCCGACTCGCTCGCCGCCGTCGCGCCCTTCGCGCCCATCGCTATCCCGACGTCGGCTGCTGCGAGCACGGGCGCGTCGTTCACACCGTCGCCGACCATGATCACCGGCCGCTCCGCGATTCCCGCGACCTCCGCGACTTTGTCGGCGGGCAGACACTCCGCGCGCACCGCGGCTATTCCGAGCTCGGACGCGATGTGCTCCGCCGTCTCCCGCGCGTCGCCGGTGAGCATCATCGTGTTCGTGACGCCGAGCGCCGCGAGCTCGTGGAGTGTGGTGACCGCGTCGTCGCGCAGCCGGTCGCTGGCGAGCAACGCCCCGGCATAGCGCCCGCCGATGGCCACGTAGACGGCGAGCTCCCCCGGCGCGATCGTCGTGCGCCGCGCGTCGGGCGCGTGCTCCGCGACGAACGCGAACTTGCCCACCACGACCTCGCGGCCGCCGATCTCGGCGACGACCCCGTTCGTCGCCGCCTCCTGCGCCGATGCCGCCTCGTGCAGCGGGAGCCCACGGTCGCGTGCTGCTCGGATGAAGGACGCCGCCAGCACGTGCGACGAGTACTGTTCCGCGCTGGCGACTGTGGTCAGGAGCTCGTCGGCCCCGAACGGCGGCTCCGGCCGCACTGCAGTCAGGGCGGGCGCCCCGTAGGTCAGCGTGCCGGTCTTGTCGAAGACCGCCGTGCGCGCTCGCGCCAACTGCTCGAGCACGCCGCCGGACTTCACGATGATGCTGTTGCGCGCGCTCCGGCTCATGCCTCCGATGAAGGCCACCGGAGCCGCGATCAGCAGCGGGCACGGCGTCGCGAGCACGAGTACCTCGGCGAACCGCACCGCCTCGCCGCTCAGCCACCACGCCAGCGCCGCGAGCGCCAGGGAGAACACGGTGAACGGCACGGCGTAGCGATCGGCCAGCCGCACCACCGGCGCCTTGCTCTCGGCCGCCTGTGCGACCAGCGCGACGATCTGCTGATATTGGGAGGACGCAGCGGTCGACGCCGCGCGCATCTCGACGGCCTCGTGTCCGTTGACCGAACCGCTCAGCACCTCGTCGCCCGGCGACTTCTCGACCGGGATGCTCTCGCCCGTGATCGACGCCTGGTCGAACGTCGCATGTTCGGACAGCAGAACGCCGTCGACCGGCACGATCTCCGACGGCCGCACCAGCAGTCGGTCGCCGACGATCACCTGGTCGACCGGTACCTCCTCGTAGCCGCCGTCGACCACCCGGTGCGCGAGCTGCGGCGCACGCGTCAGCAGGGCGTCGAGCTCACGTTTCGCTCGGCGGTTCGCATAGTCTTCGAGCGCGTCGCCGCCGGTCAGCATGAGAACGACGATCAGCGCCGCGACGTACTCGCCGACCAGCACGGTGGCGACGATCGCCGTGATGGCGAGGATGTCGAGACCGAACCTCCCGCGCGCCATGGCGCGCACCATCCCGACGGCCTGCCACAGGGCGAAGGCCAGCGCGTACACGCTGAAGATCCACTGCACGAGCCAGCCGGCTCCGGCGAGCGCCAGAACGATGCCGACCACCCCGACGCCGAGCGTCAGCGTGACGACCCAATAGCGGCGAGCCAGCTTCGCGATTCGTCTCATCGGACCTCCCGCCTCAATCCTTGGGCAGGCGCAGCGCGGGGAGAAGACCCAATCACGATCTGTGGAACCTTCGTGTCGCGCGGCGACAGTGGAGGACTTCCGGGTCCACCCGCATTCCCCCCGGCGCATGCGCGCGACGGTAGCGTCGCGACTATGGACACGACCACCGCACCCCCCGACACCGCCGCCCTCCCCAGCGCCGCCGTCGCCGACGCCGCCGTCCGGCTCGGCATCCCGGTCGCGGTCGCGCCGGTCGGGCTTCGCGCCCTCCTCCCCGGCCGCCCGTTCCAGGGCCCCGCTGCCCCCGTCACGCACCTCGGCAGCGTCGACGTCCTGCTCGAGACCATCGACGATGCGCCCGACGGAGCAGTGCTCGTCGTCGACAACGGCGGCCGTCACGACGAGGCGTGCGTCGGCGACCTCATGCTCCTCGAGGCGAAGCTCGCGGGGATGGCGGGCGCGGTGATCTGGGGGCTGCACCGCGACACGGCGCAGCTGCGCGAGATCGGCCTCCCCGTCTTCAGCCTGGGCGCGCATCCGTTCGGCCCGCGCCGCGTTCCGCCCGCGGGCACGGCGATGCGCAGCGCATTCCTCGACGGCGTCGCCGTCCGTCCGGACGACTGGATCGTGGCGGACGACGACGGAGTGCTCGTCGTCGGCGACGGCCACCGCGACGAGCTGTTCGCGGAGGCTCGTCGCATCCAATCGGTCGAGGGCGCCCAGGCCGCGCGGATGCGCGCCGGACGCTCGTTGCGCGAACAGCTCGACTTCAGCCGCTACCGCGAACGGCAGGCCGCAGACCCGACCCTGACCCTGCGGCGCTACCTCGCCGAGACCGGCGGCGCGATCGAGACCTGAGCCCTGCGTCGCCCGCCGTGAAATTTTGTCGACGTCCCGGCTGTTGAAACCCCCATGCCCGAACTCCTGCCCGCCGACTCCGCGATGGGAGCGGTGACGCTGCGCGTCGCCGACCTCGACGCGATGACCGCCTACTACCGCGACGCCGTCACGCTCTCCGTGCTGGCCGCAGAGGGCGGCCGGGTGATCCTGGGCCGCGGCACGACGCCGTCCGTGATCCTGGAGCACGCCCCCGAGCTCACGCACGCGTCCCCCGGCGAAGCCGGCCTGTTCCACACCGCGATCCTGTTCGACAGCCAGGAGACCCTCGCCGCAGCGGTGTACTCGGTCGCACGGCGCGCGCCGGGCACGTTCACCGGCAGCGCCGACCACCTGGTCTCGCAGGCGTTCTACTTCACCGACCCGGAGGGCAACGGCGTCGAGCTGTACTGGGACCGCGACCGCAGCCAGTGGAGCTGGACGCACGGACAGGTGGAGATGGACACCCTCTACCTCGATCCGAACGCGTTCCTGCGCGAGCACCTCACCGACCGGGGCGCTGCGCTGGCGGAGGCCGTGCCCGGCGCCGCGGGCGACGACCCGCGCTTCGGCGACGCGGCCGTCGGGCACGTGCACCTCTCGGTCGGCGACGTCGCCACCGCGC
Source organism: uncultured Leifsonia sp. (assembly GCF_945957465.1). Taxonomy (GTDB): domain Bacteria; phylum Actinomycetota; class Actinomycetes; order Actinomycetales; family Microbacteriaceae; genus Leifsonia. The sequence goes on along the minus strand of NZ_CAMFLC010000062.1, from coordinate 1,815 downwards.
GCGCCTTCTACGTCGACCGGCTGGGGTTCGAGACCACGGCCGCTCTCGGATCGTCGGCCCTGTTCGTCTCGGCCGGCGGCTACCACCACCACATGGCGATGAACACCTGGAACAGCCGAGGCGCCGGCGCACGCCGTCTCGCCCTGGGCCTCGGCGAGGTGGAGTTGCGGCTCCCCTCCGCCGACGACGTCGGCGCCCTGACCGAACGGATGCGGCACTACGGGGTGCAGACACGTGACGACGGCCGTTCGGTCGCGTTCGACGACCCGTGGGCCAACGCCGTGCGCGTCGTCGCCGAGCGGTAACGGAGGAGCTCGGCGCCGGCGCGCCGGTGTAACGCAGTGAAGGGAGGACTCCCGGGCCTGATCGGCTCGGGAGTCCTCCCTTCGTCACTTCCGTGCGGCGCGGCGCACGGGGTTCAGTCGGTCGCGGGCGCGGCGTGGACTCCGTGGTGCTCGTCGCCGTCGCGCACCGCTTCGACCGTTTCGGCCGCGTGCGCGCCGTGCTGGACGGCATCCACGGGCGCGGCGGCCGCATGCGCGCCGTGAGCGGCCGCACCCGGTCCCCACGCGGGCGGGCGGGGCTTCTCCCACCAGATCACGATGAGGGCTCCGAGAAGCGCCACCGCGGCGGGAAGCAGCAGCGCCTCCGACATCGCCTGGGTGAATCCCGCGTGCAGGAAGGTCGGCAGCTCCGTGCCCGTGGTCGTGGTCGGCGCAGCACCTCCCGGAGCCTTCGGGAGGTCGACGGCGAGGCGGCCGGTGATGAGGGCGGAGATCGACGCGCTGCCGAGCACGGCGCCGATCTGGCGCGTCGTGTTGAAGACGCCCGACCCGGCCCCGGCCTGGTTCATCGGGAGGTTGCGGGTCGTCGTCGCGGAGATGGGGCCCCAGACGCCCGACATCGCGATGCCGAGCAGTGCGCTCGGGATCAGCAGCCACCAGATGCTGATGTCCGGCGTGAGCATGCGGGAGTAGAGGAACAGCGACAGGGAGAAGAGCACCAGGCCCGGGGTGGCGACCCACTTGGGGTTGATCTTGTCGATCAGGCGGCCCATCACCGGCGCGAGCACGCCGGAGAACACCGCGGTCGGGGCGAGCATCAGCGCCGATTCGGTCGGAGTGAGCCCGCGGACGGTCTGGAAGTAGAACACCAGCGGCAGCGCCATGCAGGTCACGGCGAAACCGACGGCCGTGATCGCGCCGTTGCTGAGCGAGAAGTTGCGGTCGCGGAACAGCGGGAGCGGCAGCAGCGGCTCCTTCTTGTTGAGCGCCTGCCAGACCACGAACGCGATCAGCACGACGATTCCGGCGATGATCAGGCCCCACACCGAGAACGGGCCGCCGCCGATCGTGCCCCAGTCGTAGGTGCCGCCCTCCTGGATGCCGAAGACCACCAGGAACATGCCGCCGGCCGAGAGGATCACGCCGAGGATGTCGAAGGCGTGCGTGTGCGTCGGCAGCGTGGGCACGAGGCGCACGGCGAGGATGAACGCGACGATGCCGACCGGCACGTTGATGAAGAAGATCCACTCCCAGCCGAGCCAGTCGACCAGCACGCCGCCCAGCAGCGGGCCGATCAGGGTCGCGACACCGGCGACCGCGCCCCAGAGACCCATCGCGGCGCCCCGGCGGTCGGGCGGGAAGATCCGGGTGATGACGGCCATGGTCTGGGGGGTCATCAGCGCGGCGCCGAGGCCCTGCACCACACGTGCGGTGATCAGCATCCCGATGCCGCCTCCCGGCATCGCGCCGGAGAAGCCGCACCAGGCGGAGGCCAGCGTGAAGATCACGAGGCCGATCAGGTAGATGTTCT
>NZ_CAMFLC010000061.1 GCF_945957465.1 uncultured Leifsonia sp. | reverse complement strand
CGTCGCGCCTGATCGCCGCCCACTGGCTCGACGACCGGCTCACCGGCCGCACCCGCCGCGCGCATGCGCACCCGCGCCGCGCCTGACGCGGCGCCCAAACGGCGCGCGGTCCTCGCTGGAACGCCGAGACGGCTGAGAATCGGCCGCCTCGGCGTCGCGGGCTACGCGAGGTGGGCGGCGGCGTACGCTCGGAGGGCGTCGCGCACGAAAGCGGCGCCCTCGGCGCCGCCGTAGTTGGCGGCGAAGCGCGGGTCGGCGACGTACATGTCGCCGAGGCCCGTCAGGTAGGCGGCCGGCGGTCCGCCCTGGCCGTAGCCGGGGGTCGCCGGGATGTCGGCCAGCCACTGCCAGTGCCGCTGCGCGAGCGCCTGCGCCTCGTCCGACTCCGGGTCGAGGCCGCGCCCGGCGGCGGCGATCCAGTCGGCCGCGAGCTGCTTCTGCCGCTGCTGCCAGCCTGCGCGCTCCTCGGAGGTCATTCCGCGCCACCAGCGGTCGGAGGCCGCGTAGGCGTCCTTCCCCCAGCGTTGCTCGACCTCGTCCTTGTACTGGGTGTGATCGAACCCGTCGAACATCTCTTCTGCCACGATCTCCTCTCCTTCCTCCACTGCGTGGATCGTCGCTTCGACCGACGCGATCTGTCGGGCCAGCCGCTCCCGCTCACTGCGTAACCAGGTGAGGTGGTCACGCAGCGCGGGCACCGCATCCTGCCGGTCGTCGAGAACCCGGGCGATGGCCGGGAGGCCGAGCCCGAGGTCCCGCAGCAGCAGGATCTGCTGCAGCCGCATCAGCGCGTCTCGGTCATAGTGCCGGTACCCGTTCGCGCCGATCCGGCTCGGCGCCAGCAGGCCGAGCGCATCGTAGTGACGGAGCGTCCTGCTCGTCGTGCCCGCGATGCGCGCGATGTCCTGGATGCTCCAGTCGGCGACTGTCTCCACCATGTCCGTTCCTCTCTCGAACGACTGCGTGACCCACGCTAGAGGTTGACGTAACGTCAAGGTCAAGTTCTAGACGGTACTGTCTACCGTGTGCGTGCGATCCGATCCCTGACCACCGTCGCCCCCGGCATCCTCTTCGCCGAAGGCCCCGCCTCCAACTGGACCGTGTTCCATGGCGCCGGCCGGGTCGAGCTGGTCGACTGCGGCTACCCGGCAGACCGGCTGCTGGTCGAGGAATCCATCCGCGCAGTGGGACTCGATCTCTCGGCGCTCTCCCGCATCATCATCACCCACGGCCACTCCGACCATCTCGGCGCCGCCCGGCTCTGGAGCAGGCGTTACGGGGTCGGGGTGCTGACCGCCGCGACCGAACTGCCGAACGTCCGGCGCGAGATCACCGAGCAGGTGACGGTCGGCGACCTGCTGCCGGCCGCCCTGAGACGCGGGACCATCCCGTGGACGCTCGCAGCGATCCGCGCGGGCGGCCTGAGCGAGGTCGGCATCCCGTCGGCGCAAGCCATCGCCGGCGAAGCGCTCGACCTGTCGACGGGGCACCGGCTGGAGGTCGTGCCGACGCCCGGCCACACCACCGGCCACGTCTGCTTCTTCGAGCCCGATGCCGAGGCGCTGATCACGGGCGACGCGATCGTGACCGGGCACGCCCTCCTCGACGACGACGGCGAGCTGCAGCAGTTGCCGTCGTTCTTCCACCACGACCCCGACGAAGCGGAGTCGAGCGCACGCAGGCTCAGCCTGTGCGACGCGAGCTGGGTGCTGCCGGGGCACGGGCCGGCGGTGCGGCTCCAGCGGGACAGCTAGGTGTACTGCCCAGGCAGGTTGGTTAACCGTGTGATCGGTGGGACCGTGCCGATGGCGGTGTGGGGCCTGTGGTGATTGTAGTGATGGAGCCAGGCGGGGAGGGCAGCTCGGCGGGCTGATTCTGAGTTGTAGTGCCGGCTGAACGCCCATCCGTCGGCGAGGGTGCAGTGGAAGCGCTCGATCTTCCCATTGGTCTGCGGCCGGTAAGGTCGGGTCTTCTTGACTCGGATGTTCAGCTCAGCGCAGGGGTCCCGCCAGGCGTGCGACTTGTAGGCGGACCCGTTGTCGGAGAGGACCCGTTCGACGACAACGCCGCGGGCTTCGAACCAGGACACTGCCCGGCGCAGCACCCCGATAGCGGTCACAGCGGTTTCGTCCTCGTGGATCTCGGCATAAGCAACCCGGGAGTGGTCATCGATAACCGTGTGCACGAACGCTGTGCCGATGCGAGGCTCGTAGCGGTGATTCCGGTTCCCTGTCCGAGTCGCGGTCGCTTCCCGATGCCGCTCACCGCGCTGTCGACCCACGAACCGCCAGCCGCCGCCATCCGGGATATTGCCGAGCTTCTTCACGTCGACATGGATCAACGCATCCGGCTTCTCATGCTCGTAACGGCGCACCGGTTCCCCCGTCCTGACATCGACATGATGCAATCGGTTCAGTCGGCACCGAGTCAGCACGGCATGAACCGTCGAGGCCGGCAGCCCCAGCTCGGCGCCGATACCGACCGGGCCAAGGCGTCGCTTCCACCGCAGATGCACGATCTTCCGCACGAACTGCTGCGGCGTCCGGTTCGGAGACCGGTGCGGCCGGGATGACCGGTCTTTCATCCCGTCGCGGCCCATCGCCGCATACCGGTCAGCCCAGCGCTTCGCGGTCGGCCACGACACATGAAAGAACGCAGCCGCGTGAGCGACTGGCCAACCATCGACAACGATGAGACGCGCGACCCGGGCACGTTGGACCGGGGTGGGCGCTGCATCAGCGTGGGACACGAGGACCTCCTGGTCGAATGGAACCTAAGCAGCTCCACTCTCGACCGGAGGTCCTCCTCGCATCCCGAACGACTACAGCGAGTCGTCACACATCAACCAACGTCCCTGGGCAGTACAGCTAGGGCGTGTCTGACTAAGCTTGTGAGCTGGGGTTGCGAGTCGCGATGGATGTCGCGAATCGAGCCGCTCTCGGGTGGTCAGTGGTTCTTCATCGAAGGGAACCTGCCGCGTCCCACAGGCAGGCAGGGTCGGAAGTTCTCCGACGCCAGTTGAAAGGCACCCGCGAGCATCTCAGGACGCTATCGAACTCGCTCGCGGCGAACCCGCGGGATGGTCAGACACGCCCTAGGTTCCGACGGGGTAGTTGATAGTCCAATGATGGTCCACGCGGATGAGGGCGAATGCGCAGGTGAAGTGGGCGGATGGCCCGCTCTTGGGATCCACGTTCACGCGGAACGCGTTCGGGAAATCGGTATTTGAGCGCACGCGTATCTCGCCTGGATCGGATGCCGCGCGCTGGCATTGTTCTGCGAACTCTTTCGGGCCCGGGGGATAGCTGCTCGTGAATCGCGCTTTGAGGGCGCTGATGTCGTGATTGTAGACATCTGTCAGCACCAGTTGCGCCTCGTCCCTGGCGTCGGATTCGGTCGGGTGCTCGGGTAGGTGACCGACGAATGTGACGATGAGGAACACGGCAGCTGCAAGGACGGCGAAGCCGGAAACCCAGCCCCACACAACCCACTTCGTCGTCGCGTTCCTCATCGTCCCACCCTACTTAGACGTGGAAGTCGTACAACCCGACGTTGAAGTCGTACTGGGTTTCGCCGGACGCGACGGCGTTCGCCCTTACCTGCGTGAAGGAAATGTTGTATCGGTTCGACGTGTGGTATGCGAAGTACGGTTCATAACCGACGACCTTCGTCACAATTCCGGCGTGGTCGAATGAGTTGGTTTTGCTGGTGTCCCAGATGAAATAGGCGATATCGCCCGTGAGGACGATACCTCCCGTCTCCAGCGACATCTGGCCCTTATTCGTGCCATACGCATTCTGCGCGGGCGCAACGCAGCACCGTCGAGCCAAGAGCGTCGGCCGGGAGCAGCCCCAGGGCTACGCATGCCGCGGCTGCCGGCACCGCGAGGACGATGGCGACAGCGAAGTAGGCAACCGCCTTTGGCGCGATGCGCAGCCTCGGTCGGGCGGTGGCGATGGTGGCGATCCACTCGAACCGGGCGGTGCGGCCGACCGCGTAGAGGGCGAGCATGAAGGGCAGAACCGTCAGCGATCCGGCCAGGGAGGTGGCGACGATCGATGTTGATGAGTTGAGTGACGCCATCCAGACAACGGTGATAGTGACTGGGGTGATCAGGACCACCATCACATATTGCGGATTGCGGATCGCGATGAGTGTCTCCACCCACACGTGCCCCCAGAAGGGCGTGCGCCCGAACGGCCGGGTTCCCCGCAGGAAGCTGTAATGGCGTGGCTTGGCCTCTGGGCGGTAACCCACCGCGGCCGCCCATGCGAAAGCGAGGGCGGTGACGATCCACGCGATCACGAGCGCCCAGCGCAGCACAGAGGGCGACGCGACCGCTGCGGCGAACGCGCGGTGCGGGAACAGGTCTGCCGGTGAGCTCTGCGCGGGGTCGACCGGCAAGGTGGCGAAGATGTCGGGAATTGTGAGAGACAGGACCGTGCTGAGGGTGAGCACCCCGGCCACTGCGGCGCTGTATTGGGTGGGCAAGCGCAGGAGTGCAGTCGCCGACTGTAGCAGAGAGAATAGCGACACCGCGACCACGAGAGCCACAGCGATGAGCATGAGGTAGGTCGCGATGCCAGCCGCCGCCTCAGCCGCTGTGACTGCGGCACGGGTGAGGACGAATATGCCTGTGCTGGAGAGGGCCACGCTGTAGACGAAGCCCACCAGCAGGATGGGCAGGAGTTGTCCGAGTCGGGCCGCGGCGCGGCTGATCGGCAGCAAGTCGAGCAGGTTCTGCAACGCGGTCCGCTGGGGGGCGGAAAGGCTCAGCGCGACCGCGATCGCACCGACTGACAACACCGCGCCGCCAAACGAGGTGCGCAGGATCGTCGCGCGCAGTTCGTGCGGAATGTCGGCGGTCACCTGCGATGCAGCCACCAGTGCAAGCATCGCCCCGAGCGCCACCGTGAGCACCGTCGAGACCACGATGCCGGCCGTCACCTGTCGCCGTGTGGCGTGCAGCGCCCGGGCGACTTCCCTGACCCAAAGCGCCACGATGACACGCGCGACGGCGCCCACCCCGGTTAGCACGGCGGCTATGCCTGGCTGGGCTGCGCGCGACGGCGCGTGGCGAGGCTAAGCAGCACGGTATACGCTGCGGCGGTCACAAGGACCGCGACGCCCATCCCGACGAACGACGGGTTGAAGTTGAGCGCTGTCGCGCCGTTCTCCTCAGTCGTCCAGACGTCGATGAGGCCGGGGATGCCGACGGCCGTCGCGTTGAAGAACGACAGCATCAGGGTCACGGCCACGCCGATAAACACGACGCACAAACCGACGATGAGTCCGGTGATGGCGTGTAGGAGCACGCGCAGACCGTTGGACATAGTGTTCCTTCTTCCTTCGTTGCCCCATGCGCTCCTAGCGCTGGAACGCGGTCTCCATGAAGCGGAGCTTGCGGGTCGCGTCATCGACCCGTCCGGTGACGTGCATGAACACGTCCTCCAGACTCGACGCCGCGGGTTGGTCCTCGATCAGTTGCTGCGGTGCCCCCACCGCGACGATGCGGCCCGATGAGAGGATGGTGACGGCATCGCAGTCGCGCTCAGCACGAAGCATGTCGTGCGTCGCGATGAGCACTGCCCGTCCTGACTCGGCGAACGCGATGATCATCGCGCGCAGGGTGGCCGCGGCCTCGGGGTCGAGGCCGCGGAACGGCTCGTCGAGGATGAGCAGTTCCGGATCGTGCATGACCGCTCCGATCACCTGGAGCTTGCGCTGCATCCCGTGCGAATACTCCGCGACTGGCTGATCGAGTGCTCCGTCGATACCGAGCAGCTCGGCGAACTGGTTAGCGCGTGCACTGTCGTCGCGGCCGCGAAGCGCGTCGTGGAAGCGGAGAAATTCCCGCCCTGTCAGCGCCCCAGGTAAGGGCAAGTCGTCGGGGGCGAACCCGAATAGGTGCCGCGACTCCTTGCGCGCAACGTTGATGCCTTCGATGCACGCCGAGCCCTCGTCGGCGGCGATGAGACCGGTGAGGATGTGGAGACAGGTGGTCTTTCCGGAGCCGTTGGGGCCAAGCAGTCCGTGGATTTCCCCAGGTCCGACCGCCAGCGTGACTGCGTCGAGGACGCGGTTGTGTCCGTAGGACTTGACTAGCCACTTCGCATCGATCGTCATCACTGCAGGACTCCTCGTCTCCACACCATCACCCTACGAATCACTTCGCGCAGTACAGCTTCCAGGTGCCCCCCGCGGAGAAGCTCGGCATGTCCAGTGCGGGCCAGCCGCCCTGGGCCTGGCAGTAGACGAACCATGCGGTCGCCAGGCCGAGTGCGATCACGATGGCGATGGCGATCACGATCAGCCAGACGAGACGGTCCTGACGAACTGTGAGGAAGTGGCGCGCACGCCAGTCTGTGGCGGCGAACCCGCGCAGCAGCGCCGTCTGCACCCCCACGGATGTGTCGACCAATGACATTTGACTCTCCTTTCAGTGGGTGAAAGGAGCGTTGACGGTGGTCTGCTAACCCACATGCGTGGTGCGGCCGCGTCGACGATTCCCTGAACATGCAAGGTGTGAAACCTTACATGTTTAGATGATATTGGCCGAAATGAATGAAGATGTCTAGCTCTTACGATGGGGCACTCGCCACCGTTGGCGTGTGTTCCGGATCGCGTTTCTTGCGGTGTCCGGCGAAAGGGACTGTCTGAATAACGGTGGATCTGGTCTGGCCTGACCGGAAGGGAAGGCGATGACCGATGTCATCGAGATGATCGATCCTGTGACGGGAGAGATCATCGATCAGCAACAGATCGCCGAGCAGCTGCTGGCGCAGGCGAAGGAGAAGGGCGTCAGCCTGGTCGGGCCGGGAGGCCTGCTGGGGAATCTGACCAAGACGGTGTTGGAGACCGCGCTCGAGGCCGAGATGACCGAGCACCTCGGTTATGAGAAGCACAGGGCGTCGCCGGGTGAGAACGCTCGTAACGGCGGCCGCTCCAAGACCGTGCTCACCGAGGTCGGGGCCGTCCAGATCGAGGTGCCCAGGGATCGGGACGGGTCGTTCGAACCGAAGATCGTGCGGAAGCGGCAGCGCCGGTTAGATGGGATCGATGAGATCGTGCTGTCGTTGACCGCGCGCGGGCTGACCACCGGTGAGGTCGCGGCGCACTTCGAGGACGTGTATGGGGCGTCGGTGAGCAAAGACACGATCTCCAAGATCACCGACAAGGCGATCGAGGAGATGACCGAGTGGCAGAACCGGCCACTGGACCGGATCTATCCGGTGGTCTTCATCGACGCGATCGTGGTGAAGGTCCAGGACGGGCAGGTGCGGAACAAGCCGTTCTATGTCGCCGTCGGGGTCACCACCGCCGGGGAACGCGACATCCTCGGCATCTGGGCCGGTGACGGTGGCGAGGGGGCGAAGTTCTGGCTCGGTGTGCTCACCGAGCTGAAGAACCGCGGTGTCGAGGATGTCTGCATCGTCGTCTGCGACGGGCTCAAAGGCTTGCCGGAGTCGATCACGACCACCTGGGAGTTCGCGGTCGTGCAAACCTGCGTCATCCATCTGATCCGCAACACCTTCAAATTCGCGTCGCGCGAGTACTGGGAGCAGATCTCCAAAGATCTGCGACCCGTTTACACGGCGCCGACCGAAGCGGCCGCCCGCGCCAGGTTCGAGGAGTTCGCGGAGAAGTGGGCGAGCATGTATCCGGCGATCCGCAAGCTCTGGGAGAACGCATGGACCGAGTTCATCCCGTTCCTTGACTACGACGTCGAGATCCGCCGGATCAGCTGCAGCACCAACGCGATCGAGTCCCTCAACGCCCGCTACCGCCGCGCTGTCCGCGCCCGGGGACACTTCCCGAATGACGCTGCCGCGCTGAAGTGCTTCTACCTTGTGACCCGGTCGCTTGACCCCACCGGGCGTGGTCGGGCACGCTGGGTCACCAGGGCGAAGCCGGCGCTGAACGCATTCGCGATCAGCTTCGACGGCCGCATCAACTAACAAACGCCCGACCAGATCCACCGTTCATCTGACAGACCCCGTCCCTGGGCAGTACACCTAGCTCTCGGCCTTGGCGGGAACCTTCGACGTCTCGGCGGTGGCCTCGGTCTTCTCCGCTCCCGTCACCGGCGGCACGGCGAGCTCACCGGGCGCTGCGAACTCACTGCGCGTCGCCTCCGGCTCACCGAGCGTGATCGGCGTCGAGTGGATGTGGATGCGCGCACGCGCCGCGGACGCCGGAGCGAGCGGCCGACGGGCGACGGGACGCACGGGCTCGCCGCGGCGGTCCTGCCCGGGCAGCGGACGCGACCGGCGGCCGTAGATCAGCGACGACGAGTCGAGCAGCCACGGCACCAGCGCGACGGTGACGCCGTGACACAGCATCAGCTGCTTGCTCAGGCGGCGTGCTCGGTGGTTGTGCAGCAGCGACTCCCACCAGTGGCCGACGATGTACTGCGGGAGGTAGACCGTCACGACCTCGGAGCCGTGCTCCTCGCGACGGTGCTTGAGGTATTTGACCAGCGGCACGCCGAACTCGCGGTACGGCGACTCGATGATCGTCAGCGGCACGTGGATGTTCTGCTCGATCCACTGGCGCTGCAGCTTCTGGGTGGCCTCCTCCTCGATGGAGACGTGCACGGCCTCGATCGAGTCGTGCCGGGCCGCGATGGCGTAGTCCAGCGCCTTGAGCGCGGGCTTCTGCATCTTGCCGATCAGGACGACCGCGTGGTCGCCGACGCTGCCGAACGTCGTGGTCGGGTCGACCTCGATCTCCTTCTCGACATCGCGGTAGTAGCGGTTCACACCGAGCATGAGGAACCACAGGATCGGCATGAAGATGAAGACGAGGTACGCGCCGTGCGTGAACTTCGTGATCGTCACGACGATGAGCACGATGAACGTCAGGGTCGCACCGAACGCGTTGATGCAGAGCGAGCGCACGATGCTGCTGCGCGCGCGGGAGCTGAGCGTGGCAGCGCCGTCTTTGCCGCTGCCGCGCAGCAGGGTGGTCCAGTGCTTCACCATGCCGGACTGGCCGAGGGTGAACGACACGAAGACGCCGATGATGTAGAGCTGGATGAGCTGCGTGAGGTTCGCCTGGTACACCAACAGCAGGATCGTCGCGGCCAGCGCCAGCAGGATCATCCCGTTGGAGTAGACGAGGCGGTCGCCGCGGGTGTTGAGGGCCTTGGGCGCGTACGAATCGCGCGCGAGCACCGAGCCGAGCAGCGGGAAGCCGTTGAACGCGGTGTTCGCCGCGAGCAGCAGAACCACCGCGGTCGCCGCCTGCACGATGAAGAAGAAGACGGTGTTGTTGCCGAACGTCGCCGCCGCGATCTGTGCGATGAGCGAGCGCTGCGGTGAGGTCGCGCACTGCGCCCAGCCCTGCAGGTCGCACGGATTCTCGGCGTAGTGCACCCCGCTGATGAGCGCCGTGGCGGTCAGGCCCGCGAACAGGACGATCGCGATGCCTCCCATCAGGCCCAGGGTGGTGCGCGCGTTGCGGATCTTGGGGGTGCGGAAGGCCGGCACACCGTTGGCAACGGCCTCCACACCGGTCAGTGCAGAACAGCCGCTGGAGAACGCGCGCAGCAGGAGCAGCACGACACCCGCCTGCGCGATGTTCGCGGCGTGCACGGAGTAGGCCGCCGACTCGGCGACCGGCGGGTTGCCGAGCGCCGTGCGCACGAGCGCGGTGGCGATCATCACGAGGATGCTGCCGATGAAGATGTACGTCGGCAGGGCGAAGGCCTTGCTCGACTCGCGGACGCCGCGCAGGTTGACGGCGGCGAGCAGGATCACGCACAGCACCGCGAGCTCCACCCGCCACGGCGAGAGGAAGGGCAGCGCGGAGATCACGTTGTCGACGCCGGAGGCGACCGACACGGCGACCGTCAGCACGTAGTCGACCAGCAGAGCGGAGGCCACGACCAGCCCGGCCTTCTCGCCGAGGTTCTTGTGCGCGACCTCGTAGTCGCCGCCTCCGGAGGGGTAGGCCTTGACCAACTGCCGATAGCTCAGCACCACTGTGATGAGCAGGATGACGACGGCCGCCGCCACCCACGGTGCGAACGACAGGAACGCCAGGCCGCCGAGCAGCAGGATCATCAGGAGTTCCTGCGGAGCATAGGCGACGCTGGAGAGGGCGTCGGAGGCGAAAATCGGTAGGGCGAGGTGCTTCGGGAGTAGCTGTCCTTCGAGTTTCTCGCTCGGAAGCGGGTCGCCGATCAACCACCGCTTCGGGGATCTCCCCTCATTTGTCACGAGGGTCGAGAATACTCGCTGCCAAAACACTGTCAAGTCGGCGCGTTGCGTCGTCACCAGGATGTGATTCTGGCAAGACTTGATCCGCTCCCCGCGAGGGGTCCGTTGCCGCGGAATCTCGCGGGAGGCGGCTCGTCATCGGTCTCACTGGGAGCGAGATGAGCATGGCCTGAGACTTTCTGGAATTGGTTCGGAAACCCGGTCTCACCGGCGGGTTAACCCCGGCCGATCGCCTCCGCGACCACCCGACGCACGCGTGCGAGCTCCTCCTTGAGGACCGGCACCACGTTGGCCGGGAGCGCGCCGCGAGCCGCCTGCGAGCGAAGATCGGTGCGCAGCTGCTGGCGGAAGTCGTTGATCGCCACCTCGGCCTCCCGCGCCGCAGCATTCGCCGCCGCCCGCGCGTCGCGCGTCGCGTCGCGGGCCTCCTGCCGCGGGTCGACCCGGGTCGCGTCCCGCTTCGCCTCGCGGGCCGCGGAGGCCAGCTCGGCGCGCAACGTGCGCATCGCGTCGTTCACGCCCGCGCGCACCTCGTCGGCCAGCCGCCGCACGGAGTCGGTGACCTCCTCCTCGATGGCGCCCAGCTCGTGCTCGCGCGCCGCCAGCTCGGCGCGACCCGCGTCGGTGATGGAGTAGACGGTCTTGCGGCCGTCGGTCGTCTTGGTGACGAGCCCCTCCTCCTCCAGCTTGGCCAGCCGCGGGTAGATCGTGCCGGCGCTCGGCACGTAGGTGCCGCCGAACCGGTCGCTGAGCGCCTGGATCAGCTCGTAGCCGTGGCGCGGCTCCTCCGCGAGAAGGCTCAGCAGGTAGAGGCGGAGGCTGCCGTGCGAGAAGACCGCGGGGGTCACGCCGACGCCTCGTTCTGCTCGTTGTGGGCGACGGAGCTGCGGAGCACCGAGACCGCGCCCGACACCGAGTTGACCGAGATGTCGACCCAGTGGCCGTCGAGGCTGCCGGTGGTCGCGGTGTAGCCCTTGCCCGCGCTCCCGACGACCATGACGTTGTCGAGCTGCACCCGGCCGGAGACCGTGTTGGCGCGGTACCGCGCGCCGAGCGCCTCCGGGATGCGGATCGTCGTGTCGCCCGAGACGGTGTTCACCTGGATCTCGTCGGGGGTGCCCCCGATGTCGACCATGATGTCGGCCGAGACGCCGTCGGCACTGAAGCGCGGGATGGTGCCGGTCGCGGTGATGTCGCCCGAGACGGTGTGGGCGTTGATGCGGCCGGTGTGGTCGCGCGCCGACAGCTCGCCGCTGACCGAGTTGAGCTCGAGGTCGCCGACCACGCCGTCGATGACGACATCACCGGAGACCGTGCTGAGCCGCGCATCGGTCTTCAGGCCCGAGATCAGGGCGCCGGCGGAGACGACTCCGAACTTGAGCGCGACATCCCGCGGCACCAGAACGCTGACGTCGGCGCGGGCACTCGACTTCATCGACTTGAAGACCTCGATGAAGTTGTCCCAGCGCAGCTGCGGGTGGTCGATCTCGAGCCGGTCGCCGTCGACCGAGACCTTGAGGTCGCGTCCGGAGACCGAGTGGACCTCCACGCGCGCGCCCTGCTCGTCGTGCCCGATGATGTCGATCTGACCGCCGAGCAGCCCCACCTTGAGGGAGCGGACGAGCTCCACGTCGATCGTGCGGCTCTCGCCCGGCTGGATCAGCCACTTCTCCTGTGCCATGTTCTCGCGCTCCTTGCGTCGTTTCCTGGTTCTCGTGCAGCGAGGCTCCGGCGGAGCCCTCGGTGACTCGCGATATATCGCGATGTTGACGTATTCACGATATATCGCGAGTTGAGAGAGCGCAAGAGCGAAGCGCGGATCTCAGGGTCGGCTCAGGGCCATCCCTGAGCCGACGGGCACGAGGAGCGGATCAGCGGGCTCGGCGGCGTGGACGGGCGAGCCAGGGGTGCAGAAGGCGCGTGACGAACGGCAGGAGGACGTAGGTCATCGTCGGCGTCAGGCACAAGGTGGTGATGAGCACGGTGGCGAGCGGCCAGAGCCGATGCCAGCCGGGGACGAGGTAGAACGTGACGTAGGTGAACACCAGCGAAAGCGGGAAGAAGCCGAGCCAGATGGTCACCGCCTGCTTCCAGCGCGGCGGCGCACTCGGGGCTCCGGGCTGCGGCTCGTCGAACCAGCCCTCGATGCCGGTGCGGCGCTCCACCCGCGCGACCTCCACCAGTTCGCGCCCGTCGTACAGCCACTGCGCGCGGTCGTCGGAGGACTCCCACGCGTCCAGCGATGCCTCGTCCGCGAAGCGGTACAGCATGTGCCACTCCCGGGAATCGGCGTGGGCGCGCACCCATCCGGAGCCGAGGAAGCCTTCGTACGTGTTGGCGAGGTTCACGCCGTTCTGCACCCAGTGGGTCACCTCCGGGAGGCGACCGGGATCGACCCGGCGGGTGATGGAGACGGTGACGGGGATGCGATGTGCCCGGCTCGGGCGCTGCGTTCGTGACGCCGTGCGCGAAGGTTCGAGGTCCGGCTCTTGTGGAGTCATCCCTCCATTGTCGCGGCAGCGGATGACGCCCGCGTTTCGGGGGTCACCGGGCGGCAACGGAGGAGATCCGGGCCGATATTGGGGCGCACTCCTCCGTTCCCCGCTTCCCGCCGGCGTGGCGCTGCGTATCTCCTCCGTTAGCTGCGGCCGACGGCAACGGAGGAGATTCGAGCCGGGAGGCACCAAATCGCAGGCAAGAGAGGAGTTGTGCGGCGTCGGGTCGCGGATCTCCTCCGCTGGCCACGAGACCGGCCCGGCGTGTGAGTGTGCACGCCCGACCGCGCGACGCTCAGCGCCGGCCGATCAGCGACCCGCCTTCGCGCACCACCAGGCGGGGGGCGACCAGCCGGTGCCGCGGGTCGTCGATCCCGGACTCCGGGCGCACCTTCCCGCCGTGCACGCCGGTCAGCAGGTCGAGCACGCCGGCGGCGACGTCGTCGAGCGGCTGTTGCACACTCGAGAAGCCGAGCGAGTCGGCGATCGGGGTGTCGTCATAGCCGATCACCGGGATCCGCCCTCCCGTCGCGGTCAGCGCGCCGAGCGCCAGCGAGTCGGAGGCGCATACGACGGCCTCCGGCTGCGCCCGCTCGACGAGCCGGCGCATGGCGGTCGCGCCGAAGGTCACGATGTCCTCCGCAGCCTCCTCGAGCGCCGCGAGCGTGGTCTCATCGACGGCACCGGCCGCCCGCATCGCCTCCAGCCAGCCGGCCCGGCGGTCGTCGCCGGTGCCGGACCCGGCGGGCCAGCCGAGGTAGCCGATCCGCCGCAGGCCGCCCTCGAGGAAGTGCCGCGTCGCCTCGCGCAGGCCCGCGCGGCCGTCCACGTCGACCCAGAGGTGCAGCGGGTCGGTCATGTCGTCGATGCCCCACGGGCGCCCGAACGTCACGAACGACTGGCCGTGCTCGATGAGCCACTGGGTCCGCGGGTCGCCGTGGAACGTGGAGGTCAGCACGAAGGCGTCGACATCCGCGCCGTCGGAGAGCCTCCGGAACTGCTCGATCTCGTCCTCCGGGCCTGCCGCCGTGAACAGGAGCACCCGCAGCCCTTTGCGATCGGCCTGCTCGGTCAGCGCGTGCAGGAAGCGGTCGAGCACGCTGCCGGAGATGCCGTCCTGCGTGAGCGGGTCGAGCCGGATGCCGATCGTCGAGCTCTTCTGCGTGCGAAGCCGGCGCGCCGAAGCGTGGGGGCGGTAGCCGAGCGACCGGATGGCCGCCTCGACCCGCTCGCGGGTCTCCGGCCGGACGATGGCCGGGGTGTTCAGAACGTTGGACACGGTCTGACGCGACACCCCCGCCGCGTCGGCGACATCGCTCACCGTCGGCTGCCCGCCCATGCTGCTCCTTCGCCGACTCGTCCCCTGATCCGGGAGTTTTCTCAGACCCTACCGTTCGGTCGCTTCCCTGGCCCGCCGCGCTCGTCCGTTTCGGAGCTTGACACCTCCGGAGGCCGTGGTTATGTTGGCAGAGTCCCGGTTTGATCGTTCAAAATGCAGCGTAGCACCATCGAATTTGATCGATCAAAGGGATAAGTGCGGCGATCCGCCCACGGCCTTCTTCAACCCCGAACGCGTGGGCCCGTCATGTCGGGCACACTCACATCAAGGAGAAACACATGCGCAGAATCACATCCCGCTGGCTCGCGGGCGGCGCCGTCGCCGCCGCGGCCGCGCTCGCCCTCACCGCCTGCGGCTCCGGCTTCAGCGGAGGCAGCGGCAGCAGCGACACCGGCAAGCTCACGTCCTCGAACAAGCCGCTCACCGTCATGATCGGGTCATCCGGCGACGCCGAGACCGCAGCGGTCAAGTCGGCTGTCGGCGACTGGTCGAAGAGCTCGGGCACCAAGGCCAGCGTCGTCGCCGCCGCCGACCTCAACCAGCAGCTCGCCCAGGGATTCGCAGCGAAGAAGCCGGCCGATGTGTTCTACCTCTCCACCGATGCCCTCGCCGGCTACGCCTCCAACGGCTCGCTGCTCGCCTACGGCGACCAGCTCTCCAACAAGAGCGACTTCTACCCCAGCCTGGTCAAGTCGTTCACGTACGACGGCAAGTTCTACTGCGCCCCCAAAGACTTCTCGACGCTGCAGCTCATCATCAACAAGGACATGTGGAGCGCGGCCGGCCTCACCGACAGCGACATCCCCAAGACCTGGGACCAGCTGGCGGCCGTCTCCAAGAAGCTCACCGGCAACGGCCACGTCGGTCTCGGCATCTCGGGCGAGTACGCCCGCATCGGCTCCTTCATGGTGCAGGCCGGCGGCAACCTGATGAACGACGACAGCACCAAGGCGACCGCGAACAGCGACGCCAACGTGAAGGCGCTCGACTTCGTCAAGCAGATGCTCACCGCGGGCGACCTCAAGTACGCCAAGGACCTCGGCGCGGGCTGGGGCGGCGAGGCGTTCGGCAAGGGCCTGGCCGCGATGACCATCGAGGGCAACTGGATCACCGGCGCCATGAAGTCGGACTACCCGAACATCCACTACCGGATCGCGGAACTGCCGGCCGGCCCCGCCGGTCAGGGCACACTCCAGTTCACCAACTGCTGGGGGATCGCCGCCGACAGCCCCAACCAGGCCGCCGCGCTCAAGCTCGTCGAGCAGCTGA
>NZ_CAMFLC010000060.1 GCF_945957465.1 uncultured Leifsonia sp. | reverse complement strand
AACTGTTCAGATCTCAAAGAGCGAAACTGACCAGTTCCTCACGAGCGCCGACAGTTCTTTCGTTCGCTCGGTGATTACTAGCTGATCGCTCGTCCCGGACCCGATTAGAGGACGGTCAGAGACTTGAGCGCGGGCGGCCCCGCGACGACCATGCCGGACGCTTCGCAGGCCTCCGGGCCGGTTATGTGGCGCGCCTCAGTGAAGCGTGGGCCGGGGGAGCCAGCGCTACCGAACAGGGCCAGAGCCGTCGCGCTTCCAGTGGTGTACGCGGAGGCGTAGTCGACCCCTCGAACGAGTTCGCCTGGATGGTCTCCGCCCACTGCTGCGGGTTCGCGTAATCCTCCATGGTGACCAGCTCGCGGACGATCCCGAGTCGGACCGCGCGCTCAGAGCTGACCGCAGCGCACTCGTAGTCGACCGGTACCGCCATGGTCGAGACCTGGATGGACTCGGCCAGCGCTCGCGAGATGACATTCGACGCGCTCACTGCGTCCCGGAGCTTCTCGCGCACCGCGGTCTCGGCCTTGGTCGCTGAGTAGCAGGTTCCCGAAGGGGCCGGGAGGTTGAAACGCCCGTTGCGACTGCTATCGAACTACCATGCACCGCGCGCTGTGTTGTGCGCCCGGTACATCTGGGTCTCCGCGGACACGGTGTGTCGCGGCATCTTTCGGTAGTCCTGCCCTGGGACCGGTGCCCCCTGAGTGGCGGTCACGCGGCCCAGTTCGCAGCAGTGCGCTCAGCAGCCTTCACGATCGACTCGACCTCGCCGGCGATCAACCGGTCAATGTTTCGCCGGTGGCGGCTCGCCCCCTCCTCGGCGGCTTGATCTGGGACGGGAGTGTTCGGCCACAGCGCCCAGGTCCACTCGTCGTCGATGCCGCGTCGAAGCTCGTTGAGCACTTCACGCATGCCGGGAACGATCGCGCCGTTCACGACCTGGAACGCCGGGTACACCGTCTGACCGTCCGCGAGGCTTCTTCGACGGCGTCCAGGCCAGTACTTCGGCGTCCGTCTCGATCACGTCGTTGTAAGCGATCCGAACGGGGACCACAGCACGAACCGGCACCGGGCGCGGCTCGTCTCGGCGTCGGCCCTCGGCCGTCGTCCTCACCACAATCAGCCTGGTTTCCAGCATGCTGACCATCGCTGACCACCTCGCGTCTGCTCCGCCTGCGAGTCCTCCGTCGCCGTCGTTGACGCCGCAACTGCACGTCGAGCCGGGTATCCTCGGCCGCATGCGCGACGTCGACGGGCTCGAAGAGTTCGGCGGTCTCGCGCGGGGGCGCGAGGTACTGCTGCGGTTCCCCAATGGCCACACGGAACCGTACCGCCTCGTGGCTCTCCACAGCCCGGCTCGAGCTGGCCTCGGGTCGATGTTGACCTTCGACGGTCGTGCGCGTGAGGCAGCCGACTCCTTCGAGGCAGGTCGGTCAGCGGATGAAGCGATCGGGGCGGAAAGGGGTCATGAGCGGCGACACGTATCCGGTGGCGATCTCGTCGGCGAGCAGCTCGCCTGCGATCAGCCCCTGCGTCGCCCCGCTGTGGCTGAATGCGACGTACAGCCCGCGGACCTCGCCGATGCCGCCGTATACCGGTTCGCCGTCGGCGGGGACCGGCTTGTAGCCCGCTCCGATCCGAGCGACCTCCAGTGCCGGGTGTCCTTGGAGCACCCGCGCGGCCTCGGCCAGCAGTCGTCCGACGACCTCGTCGGCGATCTGCAGCGACCCGTCCGCGGCCACCGCGATCGACCTCTCGGACCAGCCCGAGTCCATCGCGAGGCCGCCGTCCACGGTGCGGCGGATGGCGACGTGCGGGGTGTTGAGCGTGACCTCGAGTGGAAGGTCCACCGGCGTGGTGAATGCCACGAACGCAGGCGGGCTCGACGTGCCGATCTGCACCCCGAGCTCGGCGAGCTGCAGGGGGACGGACGGTCCGGTCGCGAGCAGCACCGCATCCCCGGAGATCTCATGACCGGTGGCGGTGCGTACACCCGTCGCCTTCCCGTCCGCGACGATCGGCTGTGACGGGCCGGCGTCCTCGACAATCGTGCCCCCGAACTCGACGATCTCCTCGGCGAGGAGCCGGATCACCGAGGGAAGGTCGACCCAGCCTTCACCGGGATTGAAGATCGCGCCCTCGGCGGCGACGGCTGCGGGGTCGACGCCTGGCGCGACCCGTGAGATGCGGTCGCGGGCGACCCACTCGGCGTTGTAGCCGCGCTCGCGCTGCAGGGCGAAGAGGTCGCGCAGCGATTCGCCGTCGTCCTCGTCGGCCCACATGAGCCCGCCGGTGAAGCGCAGATAGTGGAAGGAGCCGGGATGCCGGGCGCCCCACGTGCGCCAGCGATCGATGCCTGCCACGCGGATGGCGTAGTACGGCTGCGGCCACTTCCATGCGGCGTTCAGCCATGCGAGGGACCGACCGGATGCACCGCCGGCGAGAGCTCCTTCCGTTACGAGAGTTACGCGCACCCCTCGGCGGGCGAGCTGTGCGGCGGCCGAAGACCCGAAGATCCCTCCGCCCAGGATCACGACATGGTCTGGCTGGTGCTCGGTCATCGGTCTTCCCTCTTCGCTCGGTTGAGCATCATCGTGGCTGTACGTCTCGGTGCACGCGCTCGATCAGCTCGAGCGCCTCGACGGCGTCGGCCGGATCGACGGGAACCAGCCCGTCGTGCCGGATGGCGGTGGCGAGTCGTCGATAGAACCCGCCGTAGTCGCCGCGTTCGGTCGGAACGGGCGTCAGGGTGGGCTCCGCGCCGACCATCCCCCATTGATCCGGTGCGGTGACGCCGTAGGCGGGGTCGAGCGGCGACATGCCTGCGGCGAGCGCAGCCTCCTGTCCGTCCAGGCCCCAGGTCGTGTAGCCGCCGACCGAGCCGAGTACGCGGAAACGCGGGCCGGACTGCGGCGCCATCGAGTACATCCATAGGTGCGAGATCGGGCCGGACGCGTGCTGCAGTGCCACGAACGCGTCGTCCTCGGCCGGGGCGCCCCGCCGACGGACGGCGAGCTCGGCGGAGACGTCGTCGACGGGGCCGAACAGACGCAGCGCCTGGTCGATCAGGTGGGCGCCGAGGTCGTAGAGGATGCCGCCGCCGGAGGCCGCGCTCGTCTGCGCCTTCCATGAGTCGCGCGGTCGGGGCTTGAAGGTCTCGAACCGTGATTCGAAGCGAGCGACGTCGCCGAGGCCGCCCTCTCCGATCAGGTGCCGCACGGTGAGATAGTCACCGTCCCAGCGCCGATTCTGGAAGACCGTGAGGAGCCGACCGGCGTTCGCCGCGTGCGCCACGAGGGCGCGCCCCTCCGCCGAGGAGACGGTGAAGGGCTTGTCGACGACGACGTCGAGCCCGGCGTCGATCGCCGCGGTGGCCAGCGCCGCGTGCGTCGCCGGCGGCGAGCCGAGGACGACGAGGTCGAGGTCGTCCGCCCGGAGGAGTAGATCGTCGAAGGCCGCGAGCCGGGCGACCCGCGGGTGCAGGCGCGCGGCCTCTGCGGCGCGGCCTGGATCCGACGTCACGATCGCGTCGAGTGAGTAGTCGGGCGATGCGGTGATCAGCGGGGCATGGAAGACCCGGCCGGAGACGCCGAATCCCACGATCGCCGTGCGGGTGGGGCGGGCCGTGACGGCGTTGTTCATGCGGAGCATCTCCAGGGGCGATCGCTTCGGGTCGGCTGCGGCGGGACACGAATTCGCCCGCATGTGGTACCGGTCTCAGTACACTGGGAGCGTAACCCTCGGGTGAACCGTCGTCAACCGCGACCGCAAGGCGCAGAAGCAGAAGAGGGGATGCCATGGACAGGGCAGTCGGGCGGCGCGAGGTCACTCTCCGTGATGTCGCGGTCGCGGCGCAGGTCTCGAAGGCCACCGCGGCCCGCTCGCTGGGCGACTACGGCGCGGTGCGCGCAGAAGTGCGCGAGCGGGTGCGTCGGATGGCGGCTCAGCTCGGATACCGGCCGAACGCCGTCGCGCGGATGATGTCCACCGGGCGCTCGAACACGATCGGCATGGTGGTCGGCGACATCCAGAACCCGTTCTTCGCGCAGGCGGCCCGCGGCGCATCCGATGCGGCCGACGCTGCGGGGTACGAGCTCATCCTGTCGAACTCCGACGAGGCCGGTGCGCTCGAGGCGAAGGCGATCGGCGTCCAGCTCGACAAGCGCGTCGACGGGCTGCTCATCGCTCCGGCCTCTTCGAGGAACGGCGACGCTCTGCGCGCGGTCGTCGCCGCCGGCCGCCCGTTCGTGCTGTTCGACCGTACGGTGCCCGGGCTCGACGTGAATGCGGTGATCGCCGACAACAGGCGCGGCGCGAGGGTGCTGACCCGTCTGCTGACGGATGCGGGGCATCGGCGCATCGCGTTCCTGTCGACGCTCGAGCATCCCGGCGGGTACCGGCGCGGGGACGTCCTTTCGATCTCGTCGGTCGCCGATCGGGTCGCGGGGTTCGAGCAGGCGATGCGCGACGCCGGTGCCGAGCAGAGCGCGGTGGTGCGCCTAGGTGCACCCCGCGAGGACGTCGAGCCCGTGGCGGTCGAAGTCCTCGCCGGCGGCGCCCGCGTCACGGCGATCGTCGCGTCCGACAGCCTGATCGCCCTGGCGGTGTACCGGGCGTGTCGGGACCTCGGGCTGCGGATCCCCGAAGACGTGTCGCTCGTCGCGTTCGACGACGCCGATTGGACGGGGCTCGTCGAGCCCGGGATCACCGTGATGGCGCAGCCGATGCACGCGATCGGCGCCGAGGCCGCCGGCATCCTGCTCCGCCGCATCGTC
The DNA here is from genome assembly GCF_945957465.1 of uncultured Leifsonia sp. Classification (GTDB taxonomy): domain Bacteria; phylum Actinomycetota; class Actinomycetes; order Actinomycetales; family Microbacteriaceae; genus Leifsonia. The sequence goes on along the minus strand of NZ_CAMFLC010000060.1, from coordinate 10,957 downwards.
GGCGCGGCGGAGGATCCGCAGGTCCGCGTCCTCGAGCAGGAGCTCATCGTGCGAGGGTCGGTGGCCGCGCCGGCCGCTCGTCTCGCGCCGACTTGACCATGGCAGCGCCGTATGTCAGCATGATCGAAGTGATACCGGTATCACCTCGATTCAGAGTCAGAAGGAGATCGCAGTCGTGCTCAAGTTCAACGAGGAAGAATTCACGTCCCAGCTGTCGAGCGCGGTGGCGCTCCGGCCCGAGATCGAGGCGCTGGTCGCCCAGCTGGGAGACGGCGTGAAGAACGTCTACTTCCTTGGCGCCGGCGGCTCCTACGCCGAGATGATGCCCTACGCGCTGCTCCTGCAGACGAAGTCGACCCTGCCCGGCACCGCGGCGATCGCGCAGGAGTTCGTCCTCGTGCCCGACACCGCTTTCGGCGAGGGCTCGCTCGCCGTGTTCGTGTCGGCCACCGGCTCCACGCCCGACGTCAACAAGGCGATCGAGTGGGCGAAGGCGCAGGGGGCTGTCACCGTCGGCTTCACGGGCGAGGCCGAGAGCCCCTTCGCCGCCGCGCTCGACCACGTGTTCCTCTCCAGCGCCCACTCGTACGACATCCAGCTGCTGCTGCTCGTGACCGGCCTCCTGAACGCGCGTGGCGAGTTCGCTGAATACGAGCGGTTCGCCGACCAGCTCGCGCTGCTGCCGTCCCTTCTGGTCGACGTCGCCAAGAAGTCCGACTCCGAGGCATCCGTCTTCGCCAACAAGCACAAGGACGTCGAGTACCTCTTCGTCGTCGGATCGGGCAACGTGTGGGGCTATGCCTACCTGTACTCGATGTGCGTGCTGGAGGAATGCCAGTGGCTGCACACGACGCGGGTCCACGCGGCGGAATTCTTCCACGGCTCGCTCGAGCTCATCGAGAAGGACACCACGACCCTCCTGTTCTTCGGCGAGGACGAGACGCGTCCGCTCATGGATCGCGTCCGAGACTTCGTCGAGCTCTACTCCGACGACGTGACCGTCTTCGACACAGCGGACTATGCCCTCGAAGGCTTCGACCCGGCGTTCCGCGCTCTGGTCTCGCCGCTCGTCATCGGCACCGCCGCGAGCCGCCTGAGCGCACACCTCGAGTTGGTCCGGAACCACCGTCTGGACCTCCGCCGCTACTACCGCGTCGTCGACTACTGATGGCCTCTGCCGTGAAGGTTCTCGGATTCGGTGACAACGTCATCGATCGGTTCATCGACCGACGCATCGACTACCCGGGCGGAAACTGCGTGAACTTCGCGGTGTTCGCCCATGAGCTGGGGATCGACGCGGCATATCTCGGCGCGTTCGGGTCGGACGGGTCAGGCGACTTCCTCCGATCCGAACTCGCCGCCATCGGGCTGGACGTCTCGCGCTGCGTCGTGCGCGACGGGGAGACCGGCATCGCGAGGGTCGAGGTCGTCGACGGCGACAGGGTCTTCCGCGGGGGCAACGACGGTGGCGTCACCATCCGTGAACCGATCCTGCTGTCCCGCGAGGACCTGCGCTACATCGCAGGCTTCGACCTCGTCCACTCCAGCGTGTACTCCGCATCGGAGACGCAGATCCCCATGCTGGACGGCCTGGATGTCCTCGTGACGTACGACCTGTCCAGCGAGGACCAGTTCCGGTCGCCGGAGTATCTGGACGTGCTGGCGCCGCACCTCGACTTGGCGCTCCTGTCGTGCTCGCACCTCGGCGAGGAGGACACGGGCGAGCTGCTGCGCGCCGTCGTGGCGAAGGGCGCCGGCCTTGCCCTCGGTACCCGCGGCGCTGAGGGCGCCCTGCTGTTCGACGGCGCCGACCTGCATCGTGTGGATGCGGTTCCCCTCGCCGGCGACCGTCCGATCGCGGACACGATGGGATGCGGCGACGCCCTGCTGGCGGCGGTCGTCTCCTCGCTCCTCGCGTCGGGCTGGCGGAAGGGCGTCGTCCCCTCCGCCGGAGCGATCGACGCGGCGCTGTCCGCAGGGTCGTCGTTTGCGGCGGAGCAGTGCTTCGTCGACGGCGCGTTCGGCCACGGCCGGCCCACCCCGCGCGAGGCGCGGGCGCGTGTCAACGCAGGGGTCGACTCTCTCTCCGTCGGGTAAGTTGGGGAGATGGCAGCTCGTCACGACGGGGACGCGAAACCGTCGCAAAGGTCCCGTTCGGTCTCGTCTCCCACCGTCGCAGAGGTGGCCGCGGAGGCAGGCGTCGGCAAGGCGACCGCCGCGCGAACCCTCGGGAACTACGGCGCGGTCAGCCCGGAGGCGCGGGCGCGAGTGCTCGCGGCCGCGGAGAAGCTGCACTACCGGCCCAACAGCCTCGCGCGCAGCATGACGACCGGGATTACGCAGACGATCGGCGTCATCGTCGCCGACATCAGCAACCCGTTCTTCGCCGGCGTGATGCGCGGAATCGCGGACGCCTGCGATGCGACCGACTACACCGCGATCGTCCTGAGCACGGACGTGAATCTCGCGAAGGAGCGCTCCGCCGTCGGTGTACTCATCGACAAGCAGGCCGACGCGATGATCATCGCGTCTGCGGCGCTGCAGCCCAACGAGACCTCGCACATCCTCGAGGCGATGAGTCGCCGCATCCCGATCGTCCTCATCGACCGCAAGGTGCGCGGGCTGGATCTCGACGCCGTCGTCATCAACAACCGGGAGTCGGCGCACGACGCCGTCCGGCGCTTCGTCGACCGCGGGCACCGCAGGATCGCCTTCGTGTGGGGGCCCAAGTCCCGCGAACGCGGAGGCGACCGCCGCCGGCTGCTTGCTCTCGCGGAGAGCTGGCTGTGGAGCGACTCGGAGCGCCTCCGCGGCTACCTCGACGCGCTAGACGAGGCCGGCATCCCGTTCGATCCGGAACTCGTGACGCATTGCGAGTACAACGAAGAGGTGACGGTCGGGGCAGTGGGGGAGATGCTCGCCCTTCCGGATCCGGCCACGGCGGTGCTCACCACAGAGACCGATGCGATGGTCGGCACGCTGCGCGCGATCCGCGCCGCCGGGCTCGCGTACCCGCGCGACGTCTCGGTGATCGGCTTCGATGACAGCTCGTGGGCGAGCGTCATGGAGCCGCCGCTGACGATGATCGCGCAGCCGATGCTCGAGCTCGGTCGGGCGGCGGCGCAGCACGCGTTCGCGCGGATCGCGGGGGACGACGGCGATGCGGTTGTGGATTCCATCCCGGCGACGTTCGTGCCGCGGGCATCGGTCGCCGCCCCGCGGACGCGGGTCAGCGCTGCCGGCGGACGTTGAATCCGATGGCCGCGCCGCGGTGGTAGTCGTCGGCAAGCAGGACGCGCCGGCCCGTCCGGGTGAGACAGGTCTCCGTGACCAGCAGCCATGGGCCGAGGCCGCTGAGGCGGTGTCTGCGTGCGATCTCGAAGGGCAGGTCCACCGCACTGATGCGCGCGACGGATGACGTCACCTGCTGACCATACGCCTCGAGCACATCGGTCAGCGGCTCCGACCAGTCGCGGTGAGCGATGGGGCCCGGCAGTGCATCCCGCAGCACGTGGTCCACGCTGAACACGAGCGGCTCATCGTCGCCGTACCGCAGACGCGCGAGACGGATCAGCGGTGTCCCCGGAGCGACCTGCAGAGCCTCCGCCTGCGCGACGTCCGCCGCGACCTCGCCGATCGAGAACACGGACGTCGTGACCGCGTAGCCGAGTCGCGTGAGCATCTCCGTCACACCCTCGTAACGGGTGATAGGGCGCTCCACGATCGCCGCAGCGATCGCCGAGACGAAGCGGCCCTTGCCCTGCACAGCGTCGACCAGACCCTCTTCCTCGAGTCGTTTCAAGGCCTCCCGAACCGTGGAGCGCGCCACGCCGAAGCGCTCCGCGAGTCGCGCTTCGGTGGGGAGGCGGTCGCCGGGTGCGAGTCCGTCGTCGGCGATCAGCTTCGCGATGTCGTCGCGCAGCGAGGAGGTGGGCGCGCGGCCCCCTGCCGACGCGCTGCGCGGCGACGTCATCGGCTCTCCCGCACGGTGCGGCCGCGGCGCTTCCTCATCCACTCATCCTCGCATCCTGAGGCGAGCGTACCGCTTCGCTCATCCCCGTCCTGTCGTCACTGGGGGAATCCGCCCAGGTGTCCGCACGTGCGCGCAGCCACGCGGGCGCCGGCCTCGAGCGCGCCGCGCACAGGAGTGCGCGCCAGCCGCGCGGCGATGAAGCCCGCGATGAAGCTGTCGCCGGCGCCCGTGGTGTCGACGACATCGACGGGCAGAGCGGCGCATCGCCAGCTGTGGCGGCCGTCCGAGGCGAACGCCCCAGCCGCGCCGCGCGTGACGACTGCGAGTGCGGCGCCTGCGGACAGCACATCGTCAGCCGCGCGCAGCGCGGCGGCGACGTCTTCCCCCGTCGAGCAGAACGCGACGTCGAGCCCGGCGTACCCGGGGGACACCGCGCAGTCCTGGCTGATCCGGATGCCGGGGGCCAGCGCACGCAGCCTAGTCACGGCTTCGGCGGCCCGGGGGAGCATCCCGATGTGGACCCAGTCGTGCCCGGCGATGAGGGCGAGCTCCGCATCTGACGGCCGGTAGTCGGCGGTGACGCCGAAGTCCTCGCGCACGAACACGCGGTCGCCCTCGGGGGTCACCCGGATCTCAGTGACCGCGGTCGGGCCGTCGGCGGTCACGAGCCCCGTGGTCCCCACACCGTGGCGGCGGAGCGCGCCCGCGATCTCCCGGCCGTCTGCATCGGCGCCGACCGCGCCGAAGTACGTGGCCGTGACGCCCTGGAGGCGCAGCTGCACCGCGACGTTCAGCGCGTTCCCGCCGACGTACTCGGGGCCTCCGAGGTAGCGGTCGACGGTATTGTCGCCGACCACCGCCACGCGGGCATTGCTGACCACCACCGCCGCCACCGTCAGTAGTCGATGCGGCGGTAGTAGCGACGCGTCGTCAGCGGATGGTCGCGCAGCACCTCGAGGTGGGCGCTCACCCGCTCCAGCACGGTCGCGATGAGCACATGCGGGATTAGCGCGCGGACCTCAGGCGAGATGCCCGGCAGGGCGAACGCTGCGGTGTCGATGACCGTCATCCGATCCGTCACCGAGGGGAGCCACCGCTCGACGCGCTCGACGAGTGGGCGGGAGGCATCCTCGCCCTTGAAGACGAGGACGCTGACGCCGGCCTCCACGAGCTCCAGCGTGCCGTGGAAGAAGTCGGAAGCGTGCACGGGGCGCGTGCGGATCCACTGCATCTCCTCCAGGATGCAGGTCCCGTAGTACCAGGCCTCCGTCCATGCGGGGCCGGCGGCGGTCACGATGTGGTAGTCGTCGTGCTGGATGTCGCGGGCGATCTGCGCGGCGGTCTCCTCGAACGCCTCCTTGACGGCGACGAGGGACTCCGGCAGCGTGCGTAGCTCCGCCAGCGTCGACTCCAACCCGTCATAGCGGCCGAGCCGGTGGAGGATCGACAGGGCGATGACGAGCGACTGCAGGTAGAACGACTCTGACGACGTGTCGTCCTCCGCGAACGCGGTGAAGGTGAAGTCGGCCTGCTGTCCCACGGGGGACTCGGCGTGCGCCGTGAGGGCGATGACCTTCGCTCCGCGCTCCTCCGCGTACGCGAGGACCGCGATGGCCTCGCGGGTCGTGCCCGAGAGCGAGGGGATGACGACGATCGATCCAGGGCCGAGGTTGGAGGACCCCATCGCGACGAGCTCGGCGGCGTTCTCGAGGTGCACCGGGAAGTCCGAGTTCCTGGCGACGAGCTGGGCGGCGGGCTCCATGAGCTTGCCCGCACCGCCGGCGCCGAGGAAGAACAGGTTCCGCGCGCCGTCCGCCAGCAGCGTCTCGATGAGCTCCTGGAGCGGACCGCTGAGGTCCAGGGCTCCGTTCTGGATGCGGACGAATCTCTCGGCGTCGAAGTTCAGCATGTCACAGGTCCTTCTCTCGGCGTAAGTGCGCGGGTAAGTTGTCGGACAACAGTATGAATGGTCTGATGACCATCGGTCAAGTCGCCCGTGATTCCGCGATTCGCGCAGGTCTGTGGATACGTCGGGCGCCCAGCGGATGCGAGCCATCCCGCGGCGCAGCGGCAGATTTCTCGAAGCACGATCGTTACCTCCGCACGATTGACACCGGTCTCAACGTCTGTTTAGACTGCCTCTGACCGCGGTGAGCGGCGCACGTGACACAGAGAGGTGAGTGCGAACATGAGGGCATCACGGCAGACGAAGGTCCTTGCGGGGGTCGTCGGTGCGGTGCTTCTTCTCAGCGGCTGCGCGGCGCAGTCGACGGGAAACGGCAGCAATACCGCGGACCTGAGCAAGGTCGACTACAGGGGCACGATCTCGATGGTCAACAAGTTCTCCGACCCAAGCGTGTCGAAGTACTTCCCCGAGCTCGCCAAGGAGTTCGAGAAGGCGCACCCCGGTGTTACCGTCAACGTGCAGCAGGAGTCCGACCAGGGCTACAAGGACAAAATCAAAGTGCTCGCATCCTCCAACAGCATCCCGGACATCTACTTCTCCTGGCCCGGCTCGTACGCGAAGCAGTTCGTCGACGCGGGTCTCGCGCTCGATCTGACCTCTGCCATCGGCAAGGGCACTGCGTGGAACGAGTCGCTGGTCCCTTCAGCCGTCGGCGCCGGCGAGTACAACGGCAAGAACTACGGGGTTCCGATCGACCTCGACGCGAAGTTCATGATGTACAACAAGAAGATCTTCGCGGACAACGGCCTGACGGTCCCGAAGACGTTCGAGGAGCTCTTGAGCACGTGCAAGACCCTGAAGGCGAAGGGCATCACTCCCGTCAACTTTGGAAACAAGGACGGCTGGCCGGCCCTCCACTACGTCACGCAGCTGAACGCGTACAACGTGCCCGCAGACACCCTCGCGAAGGACTACTCGTCGGACAAGGGATCGTTCACCGACCCCGGCTACGTCAAGGCGCTCGAGCAGTTCAAGGAGCTGATCGACCAGTGCACGACCACGGGCACGACCGGCAACGGCATCGACCACACCGACGCCCAGGTCGCCTTCGGCTCCGACAAGTCCGCGATGATGTACCTCGAGTCGCTCGAGATCGGGCTCCTCAAGGACACTCCGCTCGACAAGGACGGCTTCGGCCTGTTCCAGCTGCCCGCCGCCAGTGGTGCCAAGGGCGACACCGGCTCCCTCGTGGGCGCACCCGACCTGTTCATGGTGAGCCCGAAGTCGAAGAACCCGGCGCTGGCCGTCGCGTTCCTCAAGTTCATCGTGTCCAAGGAGGGCGCGGCGAAGATGCCCGACCTCATGAGCGGCTACCCGAGCCCGGTGAAGGACTCTCTCGACACCGCGACGACGCAGCCCCAGATCGTCGAGGCGATGGACAAGCTCGGCAAGGCGTCGAGCCTCGCGATCTGGCTCGACACGGTCACGTCGCCGCAGGTGGCGCAGGCCTACCTCGCCGGCGGCGAGGCTCTCGTGGGCGGTACCGGTACGCCGGAGAGCGTCATGAAGTCCGTGCAGCATGCGGCTGCCGGATCCAAGTGAGCGGAACCCGTCCGTGAGCAAAGTCACCGTCACCGAGGCGCTGATCACTCCGAAGAGTGCTCGCGCCGAGCGGGGACAGCGCCCCGTCGGCCGCCGATCGCCTATGCGGGCGATCGGCGGCTGGCGGTCGTTCCTCTGGGTCATCCCGGGGCTCGCGCTGATCGCCGTCTTCGTCTACTACCCGCTGCTGGAGAACATTTACCTGAGCTTCTTCCAGTGGTCGGTCTTCAAGCCGGTCCCCGAGTTCGTCGGCGCCGCCAACTACGTGCAGACTGCGAACGACCCGATCTTCTGGCGATCGCTGTTCAACAACACGGCCTATGCCGTCGTCTCGCTGATCTTCCAGGTCGCCGGCGCGCTCGTGCTCGCGGCCCTCGTCGAGACGTACGTGCGCAAGCACGGCGGCATCCTCCGTGCGATCTACTTCATCCCCTCGGCGATCTCGCTCACCGTCGCCGGCCTACTCTTCTACTTCATCTACCAGCCGCAGACCGGGTTGCTCAACGAATTCCTCCGCATCGTGGGCCTCGGGCAGTACGCGCAGGCGTGGCTCGGCCAGGAGTCGACCGCTATCTGGGCGATCATCGTGATGAGCCAGTGGCAGAGCTTCGGGTACACGACGCTCCTGTACTCCGTCGCGATCCAGCGCATCCCGCGCGAGCTGTACGACGCCGCCGACCTCGACGGGGTGGGCTCGCTCAGCCGCATCTGGCACATCACCACGCCGCTCGTGCGGGAGATGAGCACGCTCCTGATCATCGTCACGGTGACGGGCGCCTTCCAGGTGTTCAACGAGGTGATGGTCATGACCGCGGGCGGGCCGAACAACAGCAGTCAGGTGCTCGGCACCTGGCTCTACCACGCCGGCTTCATCAACAACGAGTTCGGCTATGCGGCGGCGATCGCCACGGTCGTGTTCGTCATCACGACCGTGTTCGCGGTCGTCCAGCTGTGGATCTCGCGTCGGAGGAGAGTCGAATGGTGACCGCGACCGACAACCGCCCGGTCTCGAAGCTCGGCTTCGCCGGCATCCTGCTGCGTCTCGTCGTCTGGGGCGTCCTCCTCGTGATGGCGCTGATCGTCATCGTCCCGCTGTTCTGGATGTTGCTGAGCAGCCTGAAGGTCAACCAGCAGTTTCTCGCCGACCCCTTCGGACTGCCCACCACGCTGTTCTGGAAGAACTACGTGGATGCCTGGAATCTCGGCGTCGGCCAGTACATGTGGAACAGCGTGATCGTCACGGTCGCGTCGATCATCGCCACGACTCTCATCAGCGCCTGGGCGGCCTTCGGGCTGACGAAGCTCACGATCCCGTTCTCGCGCACGGTGCTGTTCCTCATCGTCGGCGGGATGATGCTCGCGCCGACGGTCGCGCTGATCCCGCTGCTGCGGATCCTGCAGAGCCTCGGCATCTACGACTCGCTGCTCGGCCTTACCATCCTCTACACCGCGTTCCGCATCCCGTTCACGACCTTCCTCATCCGGTCGTACATGGTGGACCTGCCGTACGAGGTGGACGAGGCGGCGCGACTGGACGGGTGCTCCCGTGCGCAGCAGTTCTGGAGGCTGACGCTGCCGATGTCGATGCCGATCGTCGTGTCGGCCGTCATCCTGCAGTGCCTGTTCGCGTGGAACGAGTACCTGTTCGCGTTCATCTTCGTAAGCAGCACCGACACGATGACGCTCCCGGTGGGTCTCGCGAACCTCGCATCCAAGCTGTCGACGAACTACCCGATGATCTTCGCCGGCATGTCCCTCGCGTCGATCCCGATGATCGTCTTCTTCTTCGCCGCCCAGCGGTTTTTCGTCCGCGGGCTCGCCGAGGGGATCGGGAAGTAGCGTGGCGGCCTACGGAGCGCCCGAGCTGGTGATCTTCGACTGCGACGGCGTGCTCGTCGACAGTGAGCTGCTAGCCGCCCGTGTCGGCCGGCGAGTGCTGGCCGACCTCGGCTGCGAGGTGTCGCTCGACGAGATCCTCGAACGGTTCGTAGGCGCTTCGTCGGAGGTCTACCGGGCGGGCGTCGCCGAAATGCTCGGGCGGCCGCTCGAACCGGGCTGGGAGCATCCGTACCGCGCCTGGTACGCCGAGGCGTTCCGCACCGAGCTGCGGGCCGTTCCCGGCATCCGGGAGAGCCTGGGGGAGCTTTCCCTGCCCACCTGTGTGGCCTCCAACAGCGGTCATGCGCGCATCCGGGAATCCCTCCACGCCACCGGCCTTCTGGCGCATTTCGACGGGCGGATCTTCAGTGCGGAGGACGTCGAGCGCGGCAAGCCCGAGCCGGATGTCTACCTGTGGGCGGCGAAGAGGATGGGTGTCGCGCCGGCCGACTGCGTCGTCGTCGAGGACAGCGTGTTCGGTGTGCGCGCGGCACGCGCGGCGGGGATGCGCGTATTCGCGTACGCCGGACTGACCTCCGCCGAGCGCCTCGCGGGCGAGCGCACGATGATCTTCGACCGCATGACAGACCTTCCGGGGCTCATCGCCGCGCTGTAGGGTAGGCAGGCCAGTAGGGTCTCGCCGACGTAGATCGTTCGGAACTCAGCGAGCTGGTCGTCCCAGCGTCCGTTGAATCGGCCTTCGTCGTTGGCGTAGCGCCGTCCGTCCACGCCCGCGGGTTCGGTCTCCGGCCGACGCGCCAAGCCTCCCTTTGGCTGGCCGTCTGACGTCGCCAGGCCGGTCATCCGATGAACGCGAACGACTTCGCGGCCGCCATCACCTCCGGACCCACCTCGGCGGGGTCCCCCTCGCGAAGCGCGCGGGCGGGTGAAAGGTCCTTAAGTGCCGGGTTCATCCCCTTGAACCACGACTGCACCGTCACAGCCTCATTCTGCTCGCGGAGGAGGGCGGCGATCTGGTAAGCCACAAACAGTCGGTCTCGATCCGTTTCGCCGGGCTCACGAGGGCCGACGGCCCACTCCGCTACCGGCTTCGTCGACTTGACGTTGCCGATGTACGCGACCAGGCGCACGCCCACGATTTCGCGCAGCTTGGTGACCAGCTCGGGGAAGGTCGATCGGATCGCGTCGTCGTACGCGCGCATCCCCGGCTTCTGGGTCGTTGTTGTCGCTGCCATGTCCTTGACATTACTCGACAAACACCGTAACCGCCATAGAAACGGCCACATAAGTTCGTTTCGAATCGACCACAAAATCGCTATCAAAATCGCCCTAAAAATCGCTGGTAACCGTGCTACGTCAGACGACGACGCCCTATATCCGGTGTCTAATGCCTCGGCCCGTTCGGCGCTTCTGCTCAGCAAGCCCCGACGGGCGCGCCACATCGTCCCAACGGCCTCTGTGGGTTTTTCGGAGCGGCGAGTCGGGACAGCGAGGGGACAGTTGCAGTCATCCGCCCGTTGTGCATGGCCCTGTATTCGTGGCATCCGCTCCCGAGAGTTGCAGCTAGGTGCCGGATATCTTGACCCTGCTAAGGTGGAGTGCCCGTTAAGGGCACCGTGGGTTCAAATCCCACCGTC
>NZ_CAMFLC010000059.1 GCF_945957465.1 uncultured Leifsonia sp. | reverse complement strand
GCCCGCCGCCGAACCGGCGCCCGAGCCTGCGCCTGCCGCCTCCAGCGACTCCGCCGAGCCGCACGACACCGACCCCGACATGACCGCCCCGCCGTCGGGTCCGGTCTCCGCCCGCGGGCACGTCAACCGGCCCTCGGACGAGTCCGCGCCGGCGGCCCCGGCACCCGCCGCGGCCGCCGCACCGGCACCGGCCATCGAGCCCGAGCCCGTCTCTGCCACCGATGACGACATCGCGGCCGCCGTCGCGCGCACGCACACCGAGCCCGCAGCGACCGCCGCCGGCGACGCGACCGTCGACACCGCCACGCCCGTGCAGTCGGCGACGCCCGTCATCGTCGCGGGGGAGGCCGCCCAGCAGCAGACGCAGCAGCAGGCCGCCGCCGAGGTGCCGGCCGCCGAGGCACCAGGAACCGCAGCGCCCGCCGCCGCAGCGGCGACCGCCGCCTACACCGCCCAGCCGGGCGAGGCCACCTGGACTCACGAGCCGGCCCCCGCACCTCCCCTCGCGCCGCAGCCGGTCGCCCCCATCTTCCTGCAGCGCCCCGAGCCGCCCAAGCGCAAGAGCAACCGCGGCATCGGAATCCTGATCGCCCTCGTCGGCACCGTGCTGTTCGCCGTGCTGTGGGCGGCTGCCGTGGTCGTCGTGGGCGCCATGCTGACCCCGAGCAGCGACTTCGTCCCGTCGCTCATCCAGTTCTTCACCAGCCGCCTGGCCGGCTGGGCGCCGATCGTCGCCTTCTTCGTCGGCATGGTCGTGCTGATCCAGATCATCAACCGCGCGCGCTGGTGGGCGTACATCCTCGGCGGCCTGTTCGTTGCGATCTTCGTGTATTTCGTCTACATCGGCGCGGTGCTCGTCGACAACCAGTTCTTCCAGCGCAATGCCGGCGAGCAGCAGCTGCTGCTCCGTCAGGCGTGGGTCGCGCCGTTCGCCGTCCTCGCCGGCGTGATCGCGCGGGAGGTCTCCATCTGGACCGGCGCCTGGCTCGCCGCACGCGGCCGCAAGCTCAAGGCCCGCAACGCGGAGGCGCAGGCCGACTACGAGCAGCAGGTCGCCGACGCCCAGAACCAGGCCGCCAACGCCTACGCTCAGGGATACTGACCCGGTCGCGGCCGGGCACCGCCCACGCGAGGAGAGCTGAGCAGCGATGCGTGACGACCGCGCCTACGCGACCGTCGTCGCCTGCTTCGCGGCCGGCCTCTACCTGGCGCTGCTCGTCGCAGCCTTCGGGCTGATCTCGCTCGCGACCGACACCGAGGTGATCGCCGACCCCGCGGCCGGCCCGCTGGTCGGACCGATCATGACCGGTGCCGCCGTCGCCGTTCTCCTGGTGCTGCTCATCGTGACCGGCACGCGGGTCCCGGGCGACCAGCAGCGCATCGCGCCGCTCACGGCGATCGGCTCCGGCATCGCCTGCTACCTCGCCTACTGCCTGGCCGGGGGAGTGGCAGGGGCCTTCGTGGCCGGTGACGTCCTCCACTTCGTGCTGTTCGCCGTCGGCCAGCTCGGCAGCGTCTACGCCATCACGGTCGGCGTCGCGGCCTTCCTCGTCACGCTGCTCTACCAGCTCGTCCTGGTCGGCCGGTTCCGCCAGCGCGGCCGACCGCGCTGGCCGTGGGAGGGAGACGACGAGTGACCTGAACGGGTGGACGCGGCGGTCCACCCCGCGACGCTACACTGCGGAGGCAGACCCGAGAGGACCCGATGGCCGACGCACCAGACTCCGCCCCCGTGCCCACCGAATCGACGGAGGTCGACGCCGAGTCCGGAGGGACGTCGGCGCCCCAGCCGGTCGCACCACCCGCGGCGCGGAGCCACGTCCCGCGCTGGGTGTGGGCGATGGTCGCCGCCGTGACGGTTCTCACCACCGCCGCCGGGGTCACGATCTCCCTCGCCGCGGTGGCCGCCGTGCAGAGCATGCCGACGGTGGTCGTCGGCCAGTATCTCCGTGCCCTCGAGCACGGCCACGCCACGGCGGCCATGAAGCTCGCCGGCATCGAAGCGCACAGCGGCGACGTCCTCCTCACCGATGAGGCGTACGGCAGGATCACCGACCGGATCACCTCGTTCTCGCTGGCGGCGCCCGTGACCCACGGCACGAAGACGACCGTGCAGGCCACCATCACCCAAGGCGACCGCACGTACCAGCGCTCCTTCGCGGTCCAGAAGGACGGCGGCGTCCCCTTTCTGCCGTTCTGGCGGCTCAGCCCCGTCGAGCCGGACACGCTGGACCTCATGGTCGACGGGCCGCAGGGCCTGACCTACACGGTCGCGGGCGAGAAGCTGACGAGCGCTCCGGTCGGTACGGACGTGCAGTTGCGCGCCCTCCCGGGGACATATCCGGTCGCGGTGACCTCGAAGAGCAAGAACTTCGACGTGCCGGTGACCGGTGTGACGACGACACCCCCGGGGTTGGCGTCGTCACCGGCGGTCTTCACCGCGCAGCTGTCGTCCAGCGGTCAGGCCGCGGCGCAGAAGGCCATCGACACCTGGCTCGACTCGTGCGTGGCGTCCCACGACGCGAAGCCCGCCGACTGCCCGTTCTGGACCGAGCCGCAGGATTCCGGCGACGACATCAGCAACGTCCGCTGGCAGCTCCTGACCCGACCCACGGCCACGGTGCAGCCGGTCTGGTCCGCCGGAGGCTGGAGCGTGGACAGCACGTCCGGCAGCATCGGCGCCGAGGCCGTGCTGACCCGGAGGTCCGACGGGGCGTCGGGCGTCGGCGTCACCGATCCGTTCTCGTTCTCCTTCGGGGGGCTCGTGACATTCGACGGCTCCGGGGCCGTGTTCACACCGCAGTTCAGCGATTCACCCGGGGAGGCGGGAGCCTGACACGTCAGCGACGCCGCAGCCGCTCGCCGATCGCCACGGGCACCATTCCGATGAGCCAGGGGAGGTCCTGCAGCAGGTAGCGCTTCACGAGCCGCGACGGATCCTGCTTCATGCGCCACACCCACTCGAGCCCGGCCGCGCGCATGACGTGCGGTGCCCGGGGGAACTGACCCGTGTTGATCTGGGCGGCCGCGCCCGCACCGATGAACACGACCCCGGGATGACGCTCACGCAGCGAGAGCATCAGGTACTCCTGCTTCGGAAAGCCGAGGCAGGCGAACACGATATGCGGGCGGTAGTCGGCGATGAACGCGTTGCCGGCATCCACGAGCAGCGGGCTGCCCGTCTCGGCGATCGGCAGGTCGCCGCCGCGCACGTTCGCGTGCCCGCGATCGCGGTAGAACCGCTCCGCCTCGTCGGACGCCGCGCCGATCACGCCGATCCGCAGCTCCCGCGCGCCCGGATGGGCGATGAGCGCGTTCATCAGATCGGTGCCGGCGACGCGCGGAAAGACGCCTTTCCCGGCGATCCGCAGCAACCAGGTGAGCGGGACGCCGTCGATCGGCCAGAAGGAGGCCTCCTGCTCGAGGCGCGGCAGGCCGACCGTGCGCAGGTACCGTGAGGTCGCCACGTTGGACGGCACGACGATCCCGCCCGCGCCTCGATCGACCATGTCGAGGATGCGGACGACGGCGTCGTGCAGGTCGGCGCGGTCGAGCCGCAGGCCGCCGAGGATGGCGCGTTCCAGGGTGATCGTCATGATCTGACCTCCGAGAAGTGCTGGTCCGCGGCGAGGTAGTCCGCCGGGACGCCGATGTCGAAGAAGGTGGGCCCGCAGCGGAGATAGTGCGGCGCCACCTCCGCCAGTCGCGGCTCCAGGAAGTCGCGTTCGAACGAGGAGGCGCCGTCCGGCAGCCGGTCGAGCACCGATCTTCGGAGCGCGTAGACGCCGGCGTTGATCAGGCCGGGGCCGGTCGCACCCTTCTCGTGGAAGCCGGTGACGACGCCGTCGGTCACCTCGACGCGCCCGAACCGGCCGGTGTCGGCGACCTCCACGAGCCCCATCACGACCGGGGAGGAGCCGAGTCCCCAGCGGAGGGCGACCAGGTCCGCGTCGACGAACGTGTCGCCGTTGACGAGCACGAACTCGTCGGCCAGCAGCGTGCGCGCGTTGACGAGCGCGCCTCCGGTGCCCAGCGCGGTCGGCTCCACGCTGTAGCTCACGGCGGTGCCGCGGTACAGGTCGCCGATGTGGTCGCCGATCGCGGCCGCGCCGTGACCGGTGAGCAGCACGATGTCGTCGACGCCCTGCCCGATCGCCCAGTCGAGCAGGTGGTCGAGGAACGGCCGGCCGGCGATCGGCGCGAGGGGCTTGGGGAGGCCGGCGGGGATGCTTCCGCTCAGACGGGTGCCGAGTCCGCCGGCGAGGATCGCGAGCTGCATCAGCGGTGCTCCGGTGCGCGCCAGCTCTCGGCGCCGTGTTTCGTGAAGTGGCAGGTCATCACCTGTCCGCCGCACTCCGACTCGAGACTGCGAGCGAGTTCGAACCGGCGGGCCGGGTCGACGAGCAGCAGGATGAAGCCGCCGCCTCCCGCACCCGACACTTTGCCGGCCAGCATCCCGTGCTCGTCCGCGATGCGGTAGGCCTTCTCGATCGCGGGGGTGCTGATCTGCGAGGCGAGCCGCTTCTTGGCCTCCCACGTGCCGCGCATGGTGGAGGCCAGCGCGGGGAGGTCGCCCACGAGCAGGTGGTCCTTCATCGCCTCGGCTTCGGCCTTCAGCAGGTGCGTCGCCTCGATCGCGTCGTTGTCGCCGGAGACGACGTTCCGCTGCTGCTCGGCGATGACCGCGGCCGAGCTGCGCGAGACGCCGCCGAAGTAGAGCAGCAGCGACGCCTCCAGCTCGGTCATGACCTCGCGCCGCACGCGCAGCGGGTTGACGACGATGCGTCCTCCCGGTCGCGACTCCATGTAGTTGAAACCGCCGAAGGTGGCCGCGTACTGGTCCTGCCACCCGCCGGCGAGAGCGAGGTCCTCACGCTCGATCTCCCAGGCGAGGCGGGCGATCTCGTACTGCCCGAGCGAGGCCTGCAGCAGTTCGGCCAGGGCGGTCACCAGAGCCACGACCAGGGTCGACGACGACCCGAGCCCCGAGCCGGGCGGCGCGTCGACCTGGGTGGAGAGCCGCACCGGGAGGCGGACGCCGCCGTTGAACTGATCCATCATCCGCTTGTACGCGGCGACGTGCAGTCCGAAACCGTCGAGCAGGGAGTCGACGTCGTCGATCCCGGCCTCGCCCGCCGTCTGCCGGTCGGGGGAGTGGAATTCCACCCCGGATTCGATGAGCGTCGCGTAGGCGTAGGCGTACTTGTCGATCGTGGCGTTGAGGATGCGGCCGCCGAAGGTGTCGGAGTACGGCGACACGTCGGTTCCGCCGCCGGCGAGGCCGAGGCGGAGCGGTGCACGGCCGCGCACCGTGGTGGAGTCCGAGGTCACGTCGTCACGTCCTTTGCGTAGTCGAGGAGGGTGGGGAAGCGCAGGTCGGTGTCGACTCCGGTCAGGCCGGGGTCGGAGCGATCGTCGATCAGCACGCGCACGCAGCCGCCGGTCACGGCGGCCAGGTTCTCCGCCATCGCCATGTCCGACGGCGAGTCGCCGACCATGACGGAGCGACCCGGATTCACCTCGCGATTCACCGCGAGCCAGGAGAGGGCGAGGCCCGGCTGCGGCTTCCGGCACGCGCAGCCGTCGGTCTCCCGATGCGGGCACACCCGGATCGCGTCGACGCGTGCGCCGACCATGGCCACGTCCTCGAGCAGGCGGGCGTGGATACGGTCGAGGTCCTCCTGCGACATCAGCCCGCGGCCAACGCCCCGCTGATTGGTCACGATCACGATCCGGGGCGCCCACTGCGAGAGGAGCCGGAGCCCGTGGAGGGCGCCGGGCAGGTACTCCCACTGCTGCAGGGTGCGCACATAGTCTCCGACGACCCGGCGGTTGATGACGCCGTCACGGTCGAGGAAGAGGCACCACGGCTCAGACGGCGGCGAAGAGATCATGCTCGACGCGCTCCGAGATCGCGTGGATGAAGACGATGTGCGACTCCTGGATGCGGCCCGTGTCGGACGACGGGACGTTGAGCAGGATGTCGGCGTGCTCGCGCAGTGCGCCGCCGGACTCCCCGGTGAAGGCGACGACCGTCGCGCCCCCCTCCTTCGCGGCCTTGGCCGCCCGGACGATGCTGGGCGAGTTGCCGGACGTGCTGATCGCGACCAGCACGTCGCCCGGGCGGATGGAGCCTTCGATCGCCCGCGCGAACACGCTGTCGTAGTCGTAGTCGTTCGCCACGGCGGTGAGGTGGGAGGCGTTGCCGTGCAATGCCTCCGCCGCCAGGGGCGGGCGGTCGAAGATGAAATGGCCGCTGAGCTCGGCGGCGAAATGCTGGGCGTCGGCCGCGCTCCCGCCGTTCCCGCAGAAGTACGATCTCCCGCCGGCCCGGTAGGAGCGCACCATGGCGGCGGCGATGTCGTCGCCGACCGCGAGCAGCCGCGCATCTTCGATGATGCGGGTCTTGACCGCGATGGTCTCGGTGAGAATCTCCTGGATGCTACGCATGCCGGGAGCGTATACCTATCTGAGATACCGGATCTGACCGCGCGCGCCTATCACCCCGCCGCCGACCGCGGGCGATCAGACCGGGATCTGCACCCGCGTGAACGAGCCCTTGTGGATGTACATCCCGCGCCCCGGCGGGAACTCCGACCGGTTCAGGCGCGGCAGCGGCGTCTTGAGGATCAGGTCGCCCTCGATCGAGTCGGGCTGCAGCAGGAGGCCGCGTCGGCCGTTCTTCACCTCACCGAGCAGCGGCCACGACGAGCCCCAGGCGCTGGTCTCGGCCTCGGCGACCAGCAGGTGATCGCTTCGACGGGCCGCGCGGACCAGTTCGACGATCGCGGAGTCCGCCGGGGTCTGGAGGAAGTCGCCGATGCTCTCCACGAACACGGCGATCCTCCCTTCCGTGTCCGGGTCGGCGACCGCGACCGCCAGGTCTTTCGCCAGCTCCGCGGCTGCGGCGGGCGTCAGGGCGGTGTCGGTCCACAGCGGCGACGACGCCAGCGGCGACCGCGCGGAGCCGAGGTAGTAGAGCCGCGTCTCCGGGTCGAAGCGTGCGAGCGATGCGGCGAGCGAGGCGAGAGCGGTGCTGCGACCGCTCGCGGGCGGCCCGGCGACCAGCAGCGTCCCGCTCGGCTCGAAGCCGTACGGGCCGAGGTCGATGTCGCTGACCCCGAGCACCGGAGCGTCGGCGTGCGCGTCGGGCAGGGCGCTGAGCGCCACCTCTTTCGGCAGCGATCCGATCGCGGGTGCGGGCGAGACGTTCGCCCGCATCATCGCCTCGGCGAGCCTCCGCACGGCATCCGACTGGTCCGCGACGGCCCGCGACCCGCCGAGCACCGCGATCTGCGTCTCGAACCCGTCCACGATCGCGCGGCCGGGAGGCGAGGCGGGCGACAGGATGTCGCTGGGCACGTCGAGCATCCCGTAGCCGTCCTCCGCGAGCCGAAGCACGACGCGGCGCTGCACCAGCGAGCCGATCGCGGTGGGCACGGCTCCGGCGCGGTCGCCGGTGAGCGCCACGTGCATCCCGAGCCGGCGGCCGTCGGCCAGGATGTCGCGGAACACGTCGTACCACTGCGACCGCCCGGCGGGGATCTCGAAGTCTTCGCGGAAGCTCGGGAACCCGTCGACCAGCAGCAGGATGCGCGGCTCGTCCAGGCGTCCGGTGAGCGCGCGGTATTCGGTGATGCTGGAGGCGTTCGCTTCGGCATAGCGCGGTCCGCGTTCCTCGAGTATCTGCTTCAGCGTGCGGAACAACCGGATGATCCGCTCGGCGTCGTCTCCCGGGATGATCGAGCCGACGTGCGGCAGCTTCTCCAGCATCCGGAGGCTGCCGGCCCCGAAGTCGAGCCCGTAGACGTGCACCGGCCCGCCGCGAGGGGTGATGGCCGCCGCCGATGCCAGCGTGCGGAGCACCGTCGACTTGCCGGAGCCTCCGGTGCCGTAGATGGCGAGGTTCCCGTCGACGTCCGGGCGGAAGTAGACCGGTCGCTGTTCCTGGCGGTCCGGGATGTCGGACACTCCGAGGAGCAGTTCCGCGTCGGTCCGCTGTCGCAGGAGGCCGAGGTCGTAGCCTGCCGCGAGCTCGTCGAGCCACGGTCGTCGCGGGTTCGGGATGCGCGCGGACGTGTGCGCCTGAACGATGGCGGCGACCAGCCGCTGCTGGTCGGTGGGGCCGAGGTCCCGGTCGGGCAGGTCGGCAGAGCGTTCCTCCTCCCACCGCACCTCGCCGCCGAACCTCAGCTCGGCGACCTCGATGCCGGCCCGTTCCGGTTCGCGGGTCGTCCAGCCTCCGCCGTACGCCGACTGGAAGGTCACCAGACGCCCCGGGCCGGACTTCGCCAGGCCGCGCCCGGGCAGCCCCGGGTCGAAGTGGGCGGCGTCCGGGACGCCGACCACGTCCTGGCTGTCCGACTCGTCGGCCATCCGCAGGGCGATCCGCAGGTTCGTGTTGGCGCGGAGGTTGTCCTTGATGACGCCCGCCGGGCGCTGCGTCGCCATGATGAGGTGGATGCCGAGCGACCGGCCGCGCTGGGCGATGTCGACGACGCCGTCGACGAACTCCGGAACCTCGCCGACCAGCGCGGCGAACTCGTCGATGACGAGCACCAGGGCGGGCGGGCTCTCCGGGTCGCCGCGCTTCTCCAGCTCGAGGAGGTCTTTCGCCTTCTTGCGGTTGAGCAGGTGCTCGCGGTGGTGCAGCTCGGCGCGCAGACTCGTCAGGGCGCGGCGCACGAGGTGCGGCGAGAGGTCGGTGACCAGCCCGACGCAGTGCGGGAGGCTGACGCAGTCCGCGAAGGCCGATCCGCCTTTGTAGTCGACGAAGAGGAACGTGACCCGGTCCGGGCTGTACTCCGCCGCCATCCCGACGACCCACGCCTGGAGGAACTCGCTCTTGCCCGCGCCGGTCGTGCCGCCGACCAGCGCGTGCGGTCCCTGGGTGCGCAGGTCGAGGTGCATCGGGTCGACGCCGGAGGACCCGACCGTCGCGCGCAACGTGCCCGGACGCCGCTTGGCGGGCCGTGCGCCCGCGGCGCGGTCGTGGATGGACGCGTTCTGCCGCCACCGGTCGATCACGGCGGAGGACGACTCCGCGAGGTCGTGGCCGAGCAGGGTCACCAGCGAGACGGCACGCGGGAGGTCGCTGGAGTCGGCGACGAGAGCGCCGGCGTCGATCACCGGCGCCATCCGGCGTGCGAAGTCGAGCGCGGTCGCGGAGGACACCGGCTCGGTGACGACGTCCGTCACGGTCTCGCCGGTGCGCACGAACCCGGCGGTCGCGCGATGCGGCTGGTCGGTGTGCTCGAGGTAGGTGCGGCAGACGGCGGGGAGGCCGGCCAGGTCGTCGGCGATCCAGACGGGGAAGATCCCCGCGTCGGCTGCGGCCTCGGCGAACTGTACGAGCCGGGCACGATCGAGGGCGACGTCCGCGGAGATCACCACGATGACCGCGGGCACCGGTGACGGCGTCCCTTCGGTCGTCCGGCCGTCGCCGACATCCGAGCCGCGCTCCTGCGCTGCCCGTTCCTGGGCCATCGCGCCGCGGCGCTGGACGCCCTTCCTGCTCGCCGCGAGCCGCTCCTCCACCAGGCCCTCCAGCGAGCTGAGAACCGAGGCGGCGCTCGAAGCGCTGTCGGCCAGGTGGCCGCCGGCGATCGGGCTGTGCGGCGACGAGGTGTGCGGCATCCACTTGAGCCAGCCGAGCTCCGCCGACCAGCGCGGCGACACCAGGGCGGTGACGACGAGCTCGGCGGGCGAGTGGAGGGCGGTCAGCTGCACGAGCACCGAATTGACGGAGCCGGCAGCCAGTTCCGCGGGGCCGGCGATCCCGAGCGCGCCCGATTCGTAGAGGTTCTCGAGCACCGGCACATCGGCCACATGCTCGTGCGCGCGCATGACCGCATCGAGCCGCTCCTGGAACTCGGGGATCAGTTCGCCGCGCTCGGTCGCCTGCACGCTCGTGCGCGAGGTCATGGATCCGCGGCCGAGCTGGAGGTTGAGGAACGACCAGTGCTCGGGCCGTCGCGTCCACAGCAGCGGCTCGCGGCGCACCGCCTGTGAGAGCGCGTCGGCGGTCGTCGGCGTCTCCGCCCGTCGCAGCTCGGTCTCGACGCGGGTCTCCTCGTCGAGCCGCGCGCTGAGGGCGTCGAGGCGCTGCTCGAACACCGCGATCTGCTTCGCGAGCTTGCGCTTGCCGCGGGTGCGGTTGGCGAAGAAGTTGCCGGCGAGCATCACGGGCGAGAGGAGCACGAACAGCAGCGTCGTCGGCTGCCGGGTGAGCGCGAACATCGCGCCGCCGAGCAGCAGGGGCGTGATCATCGCGAGCAGCGGGAAGGGCGGATCGTCCTTCTCGGCCGGCACCTCGGGAGCCTGGAGCACCTGACCGGCGTAGCGGCGCTCGACCCGCGGCGACCGGTTGAAGAACACCGGCCCCGCGGTCGGCGCCGCGCCGGGCAGCATCTCAGTGCCGGCGACCACCGACAGCTCCACTTCGGTGTCGCCGATCAGCAGCGTCTCCGAACGTCGCACCGTGAAGCGGGTGACCAGGCCGCCGTCGACGACGACGCCGTTGGCCGACCCGAGGTCGACGACCTCGATGCCGTCACCGGTCTCGAAGCGCACGTGCCGCTTCGACACGAGGGGGTCGTGGAGCACGATGTCGCAGCCCTCGTCGCGACCGAGCACCGTGGAGCCGGCGCGCAGGGGGACCTCCCTCCCGGCCTCCGGCCCGCTCAGGACACGCAGCGTGGCGAGGACCGGGGCCTCACCGAGCTCCGGCGGGGCGTAGTGGAGGCCGGCGTCGGCCAGTGCGACCGTCGCCCCGCTGCCGATCCAGGCCTCGCCGACGGGCGCGTCGGGTGGCAGGATGAGCGGCTCCGCCTGGCCGGGCAGCTGCGCCCTCAGCGTCAGCGCGCCACGGGTGCCTGCCGGATCGGTGCGCTTCGGGTCGATCCGTGCGATCGTCGCGGCGACCTCCGAGATGCTCGCGGCGGCGTCGGCGGTGACGACGATGTCGTCCGTTGTCCCCGCGGAGCGGGCGAGGGTCAGTTTCAGGCGCACGATAGGCACCCTACCCACGCGCGCGAGCGCAGCCGATGGGGACCGCTCCCCATCGTCCTCAGCGTGGCCCGGCGGTAGCGTGCAGGAAGTCAGCTGTCCGACCCGTGCAGCTGCCCGATCAGACTGCCGGCCCGCGAAGGGGGAGACGTGTCCGACCTCGTTCTCAAGCTGGATGAGCTCATCCAGCTGCGCGACGACCTCGACGCCGTGGTGCGCGAGTTCCGCGGCGCAGACGACTTCAGCGACTCGGTGGCCGCGGCCACCGGTCACGACGCCCTCGAGGGTCACGTGCGCGATTTCGCGCACAAGTGGAACGAGAAGCGCAAGAGCATGACCGAGAACGTCGAGAACGTGCAGAAGGTCATCGCCGCCGTCGCCGACAACTTCACCAAGGTCGACGGCGACTTGGCGAAGGCCGTGGAGGGCAAGAAGTGAGCGACAAGGAGTTCCAGCCGCTGGCGGGCGACCCCGACCTCCTCGAGACCAAGGCCAAGCACTACCAGGCGATCGGGGAGGCCATCGAGCGGGCCTCCAAGGAGCTGAACAAGATCCACGACCTCGACGGCTACCGGTCGCAGGCCGTCTCCAAGCTCCAGGAGATGTCGAAGGACACCGCCGACGACATCTCCAAGGCCAAGGACCGCTACGCCAAGACCGCGACGGCGCTGCTCGCCTACGCCTCCACGCTGCGGGAGGCCAAGGACGACGCCGACAAGGCGATCGCCCTCATCCATCAGAGGCAGGGCGACGCCGACGCCGCGGCCAAGGCGGCGACGACCGCGCACACGGCCGCGCAGAACGCCAAGCCGGAGGACGCCTCGACGGCGAACACGTCCGCGAGTCAGGCCGACGACGCCTCGCGCAGCGCCAACGCCGCACTCCAGGCCGCCCATCAGGCCTGGTACGACGCGCGCGACAAGAAGGACGCCGCCGCCCAGAAGGCCGTCGATGCGATCGTGGACGTCGTCGACCACCACAACAACGGCCTCAAGAACCCCGGCTTCTGGGACAAGGTGATGGATGTCATCAGCACGATCGGCGACATCGCAGGCGTGCTGGCGATCTTCCTCTCCTGGGTGCCCATCCTGGGCCAGGTCCTGGTGGTGATCGCGCTCGTGGCCTCGGTGATCAAACTCGTCGACTCGATCGTGAAGTTCGCGAACGGCGAGGGCAGCTTCCTCGACATCGTCGGCGCTGCCGTCGGCGTGGCGCTGAGCCTGTTCGGCGGACGGATCTTCGCGTTCCTCGGCAAGGCGGCGCGCATCAAGTCGCTGGCCCGCGTGCCCCGCCTCGTCGGCGGCGTGCGCACCTCGCCGAACGCGATGCTCAAGATGCAGATCGGCAAGCGGCTCATGAAGTCGGCCACCACCAAGCTGTTCTCCAAGCCGCTGGACGATGTGAACCCGATCAAGATCTGGCAGGCCGCCGGCGAATCCGCAGCGGGCCAGCGGGCCGCGTACAAGGCGCTGTTCACCGACGGCGCCGACAAGATGAAGGCGATGCGGACGCTCCTGGGTGTCGATCAGAACATCACGAAAGCCATCTCGCACGACCTGCGCGCGAAGGAGTTCAACCCTCTGACCGCCGTCGCCGCGTACCATCAGGGCAGTGCTCTCTTCAACAAGGGCGTCGACCTGGTCAACGCGCCGGGCAAGGTCGAGGGCGTGGTCGACTCGCTGACCGGAGGCCCGAACCACTCCGACCTCCCGAAGCTGCCGAGCGTCGACCTGACGAAGTTCGCGATCGACAACGCCGACACGTACGCGCCCACCTACAAGAGCAACAACGTCTGGGGAGGCTGAGGACCGTGTCCCTGCTAGGACCACGCGACATCGTCGACATCGCGTTCGACGCGCCGGAGGGCTGGTACGACGTCGAGCTCCTCGGCGAGCCGGGCTCCGACGACTGGCCGGAGAGGCTCGCCGCCGAGCTCGAGGCATCGCCCATCGTCCCGCAGCTGCGCGCCCTCCAGCAGGTGCTGCACGCGGAGGACCCGACCGGCGCCACGCGTGCACGGGTCTTCGTCCCCGTGCCGTCGGCCGGCATCATCAACGCGTACCAGACCTACGAGTTGCTGCAGCTGGAGACCGACGACACCCCCGAGAGCTATCTCGCCGCGACGGATGCCGAGTCCGGCCACCGCGAACCGGGCTACGAGGTGATCGGCTACCGGTCCTGGCGCACGGCGCACCCGCTCGGCGAACTGGTCGGCTTCACGCATCTCACCGCGCTCGCCGACGGCGACGACGACGCCCTGCTCGAGCAGCGCGTCGTCTTCGCGATCTTCCCGGTCGGATCGGCGCAGGCGTTCCACACGATCTTCCGGTCGGGTTTCATCGGCGGTTTCGACGACATGGTCGCCGACACCCAGGCGATCGCCGACTCGGTGAAGGTCACACTCGGGGAGCCCGCATGAACGACGTCCGGTCCGTCACCATCGAAGACGAGCTCACCATCGTGTTCCCCGGCACCTGGGCGATGATTCCGCTGCACGACGAGGCGGCCGCGTCCCGCCGGATCAGCAGGCTCGTCGCCGAACGCGTGGGGCGGGCAGACCGGCTCGCCCGCGTGCGGCGCACGGCCAAGTCGGAGCTGGAGAAGCTGGTGGCCCTCGCCGACGCGTCCGACGCGTTCGCGCTGGCGATGTCGATGGAGATCCTCCCCGGCGTCCCGTTCCCTGCCTCCATCGTGATGGCCAGGGAGGCGCTGCCCGCCGGCGTCGACGGCGACGATGCGGCCGCGCGGCTGGAGCGCGCGTTCCCGGATGCCGAGCCGCTGACCTTCTCGTTCGGCCCGGTGCGCCGCCGTTCGGCCGTGCGCCAGACGACCTACGACGAGGAGTCGGCACCCGAGCTCGTCGCCGACTACCGGTTCGCGGCGCCCGACGGCGAGCGGCTGGTCCACCTCCGTGTGAACGCGCCGATGGCGACCGACCCGGAGCTCTATCTGGAACTCTTCGACGCCATCGTCGATTCGATCACCTTCCGCGCGCCGCTGTCGCGCGCGTAGCCGCCCGGTACGCCCGCGCCACCAGGAGCACCGACAGCGCGACCAGTGCGAGTGAGACGGCCGTCCACACGACGGCCGCGGCCACGCCGACCGGCCAGAGCAGCCAGCCCGCGAGCAGGAACGACGCGAGGCCGAGGGGGATGCCGGCCAGCAGGACGCCGCGGCTGGGCCGCCAGCCGAGGAACATCAGCCGCACCCAGAACTCCGTCCACGGTGTCAGCCGGACCGGCAGGAGCGACATCGCCGTCGGCGCCACGGTGATCGGACCGATGGCGTTGCGCGTCCAACCCGTGCTCGAGAGGCGCTCGCCCCGGTAGCGGGGCGCCAGGCTGCGCACCACGTACGTCCACGACAGCACCGCGAGCGGAACGGTGCCCAGGGCGAGGGCGACGAAGGCGTAGCCGAGCAGCGGGACGAGCACGATCGCCGAGAACGCGAGGAAGAGGATCAGGACGCCGATGTCCGAGTCCGCGAAGAAGCCGGCGGTCGAGAAGTCGGGATTCGACGTCGCCAACCCGATCGTCAGGGCGAAGGGGAGCGCGAGCACCACGGCGGCGAGCACGGTCCACACCGCGGCGACCAGCAGATAGCCGAGCGGGCGCCAGGCCAGGTCCGCCCGCGAGGGCGGTGTCGCGCCGCGGTCAGAACGCGAGCGGGAGGCGGCGCGGGCAGCGGGTGAGGCCGAATTGGGCTTCATCGGGCTGTAGGAGGGCATGCGACCCAGGCTAGACCGCCTCGTCTGCTCGAGCCAGGCGAGCGGATGGGGAGTCCTCCCCATTCCGTCCTCCGGCGCCCCCTGGTTAGCTGGGGACAGCCCGCCGGCCTGAGCACCAGATCTCCTGACCGCATGGGCGTGAAGACCACACCGAAGGGACACCACACTCATGGCCAACATGAACGTCACGTACGGCGAGATGACCGATGCCGCCAACCGCCTCACCGCGGGCAAGGACGACATCACCGCCAAGCTGCACGAGCTCCAGAACCTGGTGAACGGGCTCGTCAACGGCGGCTTCGTCACCGACCAGGCGTCGGGTGCGTTCCACACCTCGTACGAGCAGTTCACCAAGGGCACCACGGACGCCGTCAACGGCCTCGACGGGATGTCCCAGTTCCTGACCAAGGCGGCGGACGCCCTCCAGAACGTCGACAGCGAGCTGGCCAAGGGGATCGGCGGCTGAGCCGCTTCCGATCGCGCGCCAGGGCGGCCTCCCGAACCGGGAGGCCGCTCTTTCGCTGTGCGCGGACAGGGCTCTAGCACGCCCCGATTCATTTGACCCCTCACCGCGCGGACGATAGTATTTATCGGGTGTGCGCTCTGTCGCGCGCTTGTTCCATGCCCGGCGACGGGCTCCTTCACGGGGGAACATGCGGGCCGGCACGTACTCATCCGATGGGCAAGGGAACCGCACGGAACCCTGCCCCCACGGCATATCGGCCATCGGTCCGATACCCCTCACATCCCGAGCGACCCGCGAAGCGGGTGGATCGGGGTGCGGGGAAAAAGCAACAACTGTCACCGTGCAGTCCATTGAAGGAGAAGTTCAGTGCCAACCATTCAGCAGTTGGTTCGGAAGGGCCGGACGCCGAAGGTCACCAAGACCAAGGCCCCCGCCCTGAAGTCCAACCCCCAGCAGCGCGGCGTGTGCACCCGTGTCTACACCACCACCCCCAAGAAGCCGAACTCGGCGCTCCGCAAGGTCGCCCGCGTCAAGCTCTCGAACGGGACCGAGGTCACCGCGTACATCCCCGGTGAGGGCCACAACCTGCAGGAGC
>NZ_CAMFLC010000058.1 GCF_945957465.1 uncultured Leifsonia sp. | reverse complement strand
GACGGGTGCTCCGGCTGCGTCCAGCCGCCCGGCGCCGGGGTGGCGTCCGGCCGCCCGCCGAGCAGGTTGCGCGCCCGGTTGACGAGGTCGGGGTCGACCAGCACGGAGTAGCTCGTGGCGATCACCTGCATCACCGACGTGTAGTCGCGGCGGCGGCGGTTGATCGCGTACGACACGATGCCGAACAGCATCCCGAATCCGGCGCCGATGAGCACGGCGGCGATCACGAACGCGTAGCTGACGGTCGGCGAGAAGATCAGCAGCAGCAACCCGAAGAAGATGCCGAGCCAGGCGCCGGAGGCCGCTCCCGCCAGTGCGACCCGCCCCCAGGTGAGCTTGCCGGTGACGCGCTCGACGCTTTTGAGGTCGCTGCCGACGATCGAGACCTTGTCCACCGGGAAGTCCGCGCGGGCCAGCACATCGACGGCTTGCTGCGCGTCGAGGTACGTCTCGTAGGCGGCCACGACCTCGCCCCGGGGCATCGTCGGGAAGAGCATCCGGTTACGTCCGCCGAGCGGGCTTGGAGTGGTCATCGCCCCATTGTCCCATCCTCACCGTCCGCCCGGCCGGTAGGGCTTAAGTTATTAGTCGTGAGTACCCGCATCTTCGTCGCCCGTCTGGCCGGCACCAGCGTGTTCGATCCGGTCGGCGACCGGGTCGGGCGCGTCCGCGACGTCCTGGTGGTGTACCGCAAAGACGATCCGCCCAGCGTCGTGGGGCTCATCGTCGAGATCCCGGGCAAGCGGCGCGTGTTCCTCTCGATCGGGCGTGTGACGAGCATCTCGAGCGGCCAGATCATCACCAACGGCCTGATCAACGTGCGCCGTTTCGAGCAGCGCGGCGGCGAGGTGCGGGTCATCGCCGAACTGCTCGGCCGCAAGGTGGTCTTCACCGACGGCACCGGCGAGGCGACCATCGAGGATGTCGCGATCGAGGAGTCCGACACGGGCGAGTGGGCGGTCAGTCAGCTCTTCGTGCGCCGGCCCAAGACCGGGTCGTCCCCGTTCGGCAAGGGGCCGACCACGTTCGCCGCCTGGAACGAGGTGCGCGAGAAGCAGGCCCGCGGCGAGGCGCAGTCCGCCGAGCAGCTGATCGCGACCTACTCGGAGCTCAAACCGGCCGACCTCGCGAACACACTGCTCGACCTCCCGCAGCAGCGCATGCTCGAAGTCGCCGAGGAGCTCCCCGACGACCGCCTGGCCGACGTTCTGGAGGAGATGCCCGAGAGCGAGCAGGTGCAGATCCTCTCCCAGCTCGACGACGACCGGGCCGCCGACGTGCTCGACCAGATGCAGCCCGACGATGCCGCCGACCTCATCGCCCAGCTCTCCGATGAGCGCGGCGAGCACCTCCTGGAGCTCATGGAGCCCGAGGAGGCCGACGACGTGCGGATGCTCCTGACCTACGCCCCCGAGACCGCGGGCGGTCTGATGACGACGGAGCCGATCATCGTCTCGGCCGACGCTACCGTCGCCGAGGGCCTGGCCCTGATCCGCCGGCACGAGCTCGCGCCCGCCCTGGGCGCCGCGGTGTGCGTCACCCTCCCGCCCTACGAGGCTCCGACGGGGCGGTTCCTCGGCATCGTGCACTTCCAGCGGATGCTGCGCTACCCGCCGCACGTGCGTCTCGGGACGCTCCTCGACCCGAGTTTGGAGCCGGTGACGGCCGACACGTCTGCGGCGGAGGTCTCGCGCATCCTCGCCAGCTACAACCTCGTGTCCGTTCCGGTGGTGGACGAGAAGCATCGGCTCGTCGGGGTGGTGACCATCGACGACATCCTCGACTATCTCCTGCCCGACGACTGGCGAAGTCAAGACGAGGACGAGCCCGTGAAAGCCCCGTCCGACGAGACCGGCAGTATCCGCATCGTGAACGGAAGGAGGGGCGGAAGTGGCACGAGGTAGGCAGGACACGAGCCTGGACGCCCCGAAGGGTCTGCGCACGTCGGTGCTCCCCCGCCGCGACCCGTTCGAGCAGAGCGACCGCTTCGGCCGGTTCACCGAGTGGATCGCGCGCGGGATGGGGACGCCGTGGTTCGTCCTCGGCCTGACCATCTTCGTGGCGGCGTGGATGCTGTGGAACACGCTGGCACCGAACGCCTGGCGCTTCGACTCCGCGGCGCTCGGCTTCATCGCTCTGACGCTGGTGCTGTCGCTGCAGGCCTCGTACGCTGCTCCCCTGATCCTGCTCGCCCAGAACCGGCAGGACGACCGCGACCGCGTCCAGATCGAGCAGGACCGGCAGCGTGCCGAACGGAACCTCGCCGACACCGAGTATCTGGCGCGGGAGGTCGTGGCGCTCCGGCTGGCGGTCAAGGACATGGCCACCAAGGACTTCATCCGCGCCGAGCTGCGCGCTCTGCTGGAGGATCTCGAGAAGGGCGAGCCCGACGAGGGCGGGCGCGCACGTGCCTGAGCCCGCGCTCGCCGAGCTCGTGGGGCGTGCGCTCGGCGGCGTCCTCGACCCCGAGATCCGCAAGCCGGTCACTGAGCTCGACATGATCGGCGGTGTGGAGGTCGATGCCGCCGGCCACGCCACCGTGCAGGTGAAGCTGACGATCGTCGGCTGTCCCGCGGCCGACGCCATCGAGCGCGATGTGCGGACGGCCGCCGCCTCGGTGCCCGGTGTCACCGCCGTCACCGTCGACGTCTCGGTGATGTCGCCCGCCGAGCGCACCGCCCTCACCCAGAAGCTGCGGGGCGGCCGAGCCGCACGGGCGCAGCAATTCGGGCCCGATTCGCTGACCCGCATCTATGCCGTGACCAGCGGCAAGGGCGGGGTGGGCAAGTCCACCGTCACCGCGAATCTGGCGGTCGCCCTCGCCGAGCGCGGTCTCCGGGTCGGCGTGGTGGACGCGGATGTGCACGGCTTCTCGGTGCCGGGGCTGCTCGGCCTGACCGACGCAGCGGGGGTCGCCGTCCGGCCGACGCGGGTGGACGACATGATCCTGCCTCCGGTGGCGTACGGCGTGAAGGTGATCTCGATCGGGATGTTCGTCGACTCGGCGTCCGCCGCCGTCGCCTGGCGCGGACCGATGCTGCACCGGACCATCCAGCAGTTCCTCGGCGACGTGTTCTTCGGCGACCTGGATGTGCTCCTGCTCGACCTGCCGCCCGGCACGGGCGACGTGGCGATCTCGGTCGGTCAGTTGTTGCCGCAGGCCGAGGTGCTCGTCATCACCACCCCGCAGCCGGCCGCGGCCGACGTCGCCGAGCGCTCCGGCGTCGTCGCCCGGCAGACCGGCCAGCGCATCGTCGGGGTGGTGGAGAACATGGCCGGCCTGGTCCAGCCCGACGGCAGTGTGCTGGAGTTGTTCGGCGCCGGAGGCGGCGCGGAGGTCGCGCGACGGCTGAGCGCCGGCCAGGACGAGCCGGTGCCGTTGCTGGCGAGCGTGCCGCTGAGCATCGCGCTGCGGGCCGGCGGCGACGCTGGGGCGCCGATCGTCGTCACCGACCCCCAGGACCCGGCGGCGGCGACCATCCGCGCGGTGGCGGAGCAACTGGCCGTCCGAGCGCGCGGGCTCGCCGGCCGCAAGCTGGGATTGTCGGTCCACTAGGTCGGAGCCACGCACGCCGAGGCGCGCGCCGCCACCCGCCGCCACCCGTATCGCCCGGCGCTGGTCACCCCGGCTCGACGATGCGCGCCAGCAGCTCGACGAGCAGCCGCTCGGTCACCGGACGCGGCAGCGCCTCGATGAGGGCCAGCAGCGGTGCCTGCTCGTCCGGGAGGCCGGGGCCGTCCCCCGCGATGCCGGCCGCCCGCAGGACGCCCGCTGCCGTGTCCGAGTCGAGAGCGGACGCGGCGAGCGGGGGAAGGGCCGCCCGCAGCGCTGCGCCGTCCGCCGGCGGCTCACCGCGCACGTCGTCGGCAGACGCCCTCAGCGCGGCCTCCAATTCGTCCACCCGGTCGTGCGTCACCGGTGTGATCGTCAGGTGCGTCGTGCGGGGCAGCCGGGTGCCGTCGGACTGGGTCAGTCCGGGCTGCAGCTGCAGGTGCCAGCCGCGGCGGCGGGCCCGGTCCGCCCACCGGTGCGGATCGACCCGCCGCTCGGCGGCGACGCTGTCGTCCGCCGTCACGGCAAGCAACGGCCCGGTCGGCTCACCGACGACGCGCAGCCCCTCGATGTCACCGACGATATCGCCCAGCGCGCGCGTGGCGCGCAGGCAGGAGTCGGCCAGCTCGGCGAATCCGCGGGCGCCGAGGGCCTGGATGATCGCCCAGGACGCGGCGAGAGCACCGGCCGACTTCGACCCGAGGAGCGTCGGGTTCACGACCGGATAGCCCGGCCATCCTGTGGTGGCGAAGTACTGCAGCCGCTGCCTGTCACGACCGCGCTGCAGCAGCACGCTCGCGCCTTTGGGCGCGTAACCGAACTTGTGGACATCGGCGGACACGCTCGTGACCCCGGGCACCCGGAAGTCCCACGGTGGCAGGGCGGAGCCGTCCGCCTCCCGCCAGAACGGCAGGATCCAGCCGCCGAAGCACGCGTCGACGTGGAGGTCGACCCCCGCCTCGTCGCACGCCGCGGCGACCTCCTCCACCGGATCGAGCGAGCCGTACGGGTACGACGGCGCCGAGACGACCGCCAGCGCGACGTCCGGTACCAGCCGCTCGACAAGACGCTCGGCGTCCAGCCTCCCCGTACGTGCGTCCACCGGCACCAGGTCGAGATCGAGGCCGAAGTACTCCGCCGCTTTGTGGAAGGCTGCGTGCACGGTCACCGGTGCGACGATCCGCGGGCGGCCGGCACCTCCCGCCGCACGCCAGGCCTCGCGCGCGGTCTTCACCGCGAGCAGGCACGATTCGGTTCCGCCGGACGTCACCGAGCCGACGACCTCGTCGCCGCCGTGGAGCAGTTCACGGGCGAACCCGAGCACCTCGCGCTCCATGACGGCGACCGAGGTGAAGGTCGTGGGATCGAGTCCGTTCACCGGCTGGACGAGCCGGACCGCGGCCGCGGCGAGCTCATCGAGCTCGGCGATTCCGGAGTCGTACACATAGCTGAGCACGTGGCCGCCGTGCGTCGGCGCGTCGGCCGCGCGCAGCGCCGCGAGCCGGGCGAGGATCGCGTCACGGTCAAAGGATGTCATCGACGTCTCCCTTCCGCAGCCGGTAGCGGACGAGCGGCACCAGGCTGACCGCGACGATCGCCGCCGGGATGAGGCTGAACGCCAGCACGATCCCGTCGATCGCACTGGACGGCTGGCTGACCCCCGCGGTCGCGGCGGAGAGATCGGCCGCGCCCGAGATGTAGCCGGCGACGCCGATGACCGTGGTGAACGCAGCTGCGCCGAGCGCCATCCCGGTCGTCTCGCCCGCCGTCCACATCCCGCCGAACGTCCCCGCGCGGCCGGGCCCGTTGCGGCGCGCGTCGTGGGAGATGACGTCGGGCAGCATGGACATCGGCAGCGACTGCATTCCGGCGTAGGCGGCTCCGGCCAGTGCGACCGACGCGTAGACCCACGCCCCCGGCACCCAGATCAGGAGCACCATCGACAGAGCCGCGACGCCGAACAGGACGCTCGCGATCCGGAACCCGCGCTCCTTGCCGATCCGGCGCGCCACGGCGCCCCACACCGGCGTGACGACGAGGGCGGGGCCGATCAGCGCGAGGAAGAGCAGGGTGACGGCGTCTTCGGAGTGCAGCACCCAGGTCGCGACGTAATTCGCCCCGGTCAGCATCATCCCGGTCGCGAGGCCCTGAAGCAGGAACGTCGAGAGCAGCGCCCGGAACGGCTGGCTGTCGCGGAGCGCCGCGAACCCGGCCGCATAGTTGGTGCGCAGCGTGACCAGCATGCTCTGCCGCGGCGGGAGGATGTCCGCGGGCGGCTGCCGGGGCGCCACGAACGCGGACACGAGCATGCCCGCTCCGATCACGAGCCCGGCGACCAGCGCCATGACGAAGTACGCGGTGAACCCCGTGCCGCCGCCCAGTGAGCGGAGGGCGGGTCCGCCCGCGCCGAACAGGAGGATGGCGAAGGTGAGGACCACCACGCGCCACGTGAGCAGGCGCGTGCGCTCGTCGTACCCGGCCGCGAGTTCGGCCGGCAGCGCGATGTACGGCACCTGGAACAGACTGAACGCGGTCGCCGTGATCAGGAAGGCCAGGAACACCCAGAGAGCCGACAGCGCCGTCGGGGTCCCCGGCGGCACCGCGAAGGTCAGCAGGAAGAACACCGGCAGCGCGATGGCTCCCACGACCATCATCGGGCGTCGGGAACCGCGGGCTGCGAGCATGCGGTCGCTTCGCGCGCCGATCACGGGATCGATGATCACATCCCAGACCTTGGCGACCGTGACCACGGCACCCGCCGCGAAAGCAGCGACCCCGAGCGACTCGGTCAGGTAATAGACGAGGACGAGCCCGGGGAGCGTCGCGAAGCCTCCGGTGCCGAGCGAACCGACGGCATAGCGGGCGACCGTCGACCGGGCCAGCGACTGCTGCGTTGCGATCATTCCCGCATCGTAAGGGATACACAGGCGTATCGGCGCGTCGGATCCTCGGCGACGCGCGGGCAGGCCCACGCGGTGCGTGTACGACCGCTCAGGTGGATTCGGCGTCGAACGGCGGAACGGAGCCGCTCGGGAGCGCCTGCGTGCGCTGCGCGTAGGCCGACTGCGTCACCGGCTTGATCGCCGCGGGCGCGGGCGAATCGTCCATCAGCGCCTCGCGGACGATTCGGCGGGGGTCGTACTGGCGCGGATCGAGCTTCTTCCAGTCGACATCGTCGAACTCGGGGCCCATCTCTTCCTTCATGCGCGCCTTGGCGCCGTTGGCGAAGTCGCGCATCGAGCGGATCAGCTGGCTGAGCTTGGCCGCGTACTGCGGCAGGCGCTCGGGCCCGATGAGGAACGCGGCGATCACCGCGATGATGAGGAGCTTCTCCGGAGTCAGGCCGAACACACATACAGAGTATCGCGCGCGGCTGCACGAATGCTGGATTCCGGGGGCCTATCCTGGATCGGAGCCACCGACGGGAGAACAGTGTCAGACAAGGACTCGAACTGGAGATTCGCCGACGACATCATCGTCGAGAGCGAAGTGATCACGCGGGCACGCCAGCAATCCCTCGAACTGGGCGTCGAGCCCATCGCTCCCAGCACGGGCGCCCAGGCCGCCGTGGTCGTCGCGGCGACGGCCGCCGAGAACATCGTCGAGATCGGCACCGGCGTCGGCGTCTCCGGGCTCTGGCTCCTGACCGGTGGCACGCAGGCGCAGCTCACCAGCATCGATGTCGAGGTCGACCACCAGCAGCACGCCCGCACCTTCTTCACCGAGGCCGGCGTCGCGGCCAACCGGGTGCGCCTCATCACCGGCCGCGCCCTCGACGTGCTCCCCCGGATGAACGAGAACTCGTACGACATCGTCTTCATCGACGCCGACCCGCAATCCGTGATCGAGTACGTCGAGCACGGCCTCCGGCTGGTCCGCCCCGGCGGCACCGTGCTGGTTGCGCACGCGCTCTGGCGGGGCAGGGTCTCCGACCCGGCCGCCCGTGATCCGCTCGCGACCGGGTATCGCACGCTGATCACCGAGACCGCGGCCTCGGGCGCCGTCATCAGCGCGCTCTCGCCGGCCGCCGACGGCCTGCTGCAGATCACCAAGCTCACGCCGTAACCGAGCTCGACGCCCGGGCGGGAATCAGCCCGGACGCGAGAAAAGGCCCCGATCTCTCGGGGCCTCTTCTCGTCGGGTCGATCGTCAGGAGGCGCTCACGACGCTCGCGAGAGCGTCGTGGAGCTCCTTGGCCTCCGCGTCATTGACGGAGACGACCAGGCGTCCCCCACCTTCGAGCGGCACCCGCACGATGATGAGCCGTCCCTCCTTCACAGCCTCCATCGGCCCGTCCCCGGTCCTCGGCTTCATGGCCGCCATGCAGCTCCCCTTTCGTGGATGTCTCCTCCATTATCCGTCATCGGCGGCGGACGGGGGAAATCGCCGGTCTACCCCACCGCACAATGGGCCGCGTGCGATCGCAGCGGGCCACCGATCACGGCGGTGACCAGTCGGCGCCGTCGACGCCCCAGCAGATCGCGATCCAGCCGACCTGCAACAGCAGGCAGAGCACGACGATCCCGGCCCGGTACACCCGGCTCCTCGGCATCGCCACCACGCCCAGCAACGGGAACAGCGGCATGAGGATGCGGAAGGTGCTCGACTGCGGGAAGAAGACGGCGAGCAGGTAGAGGGAGTACGCGGCGATCCAGAAGCGCAGGTCGACGCCGAGGCGACGCACAGCCGGCGAGAACAGCAGCACGGCGAACACGGCCACGATCAGCACCATGGCGAGAATGCCGACCCAGCCGGGAATGCCCAGCATCACACTCGCCCACCAGTCGGCGCCCTGGAACCACGGTGTGAACGGCACCAGGTGCGTGTAGCCGATGTACGGCGACCGCCACGCCAGCTCGGTGTCGGTGTAGGCGGTCAGGGATCCGGTCGCGACGGCGGCGATCGCCGGCCACGCCACGCCCGCGACCGCGCTGAACACCGCGAGTGCCGCGCTCAGCGCGCGCTCCTTCCGAGGGAACGGCTCCGTGCGTCTGCGCACCCAGCGGTAGATCACATGGAGCCCCACCGCGAGGGCGAAGGCAAGCCCGCTCGGACGGGTGAAGGCCATCACCAGCACGATCGGGAAGAGCCAGCCGTAGCGGCGTTCCACGAGCAGGAGGAGAGCAGTCGCCAGCAGCAGGAGGTAGAGCGATTCGGCGTAGGCGACCTGGAAGAGCGGCGAGACCGGCGCGACGCAGAACAGGACGACGGCGAACAGACTCGTCGACGAGCCGAGGCCGACGCGCAGCATCAGGCGGTAGAACACCAGCGCCGCGCCCGCCGCGCACACCACCGATACGAGGACCGCCGCGGGCGACCAAGGAAGGCGGCTGACGAACATGACCGCATCCACCAGCCACGGGTATCCGGGCAGGAACGCCCAGGCGTTCTCGGTGACGTGACCGTCTGCGACCGGCAGCGCGGATGGATACCCCCAGCCCGCGACGATGTTGTACCAGAGGCCGTCCCAGATGGTGGCGTAGGAGAAGTAGTCGGGATGCGCGCCTGTCCAGGGGTTCTTGCCCTGTCCTGCAGCGAAGCCCAGCAGGATGATGGTCGTGACGACCCGGCTGGCGAGGAAGATCGCGAGGACCCGCACCCACCACCGCGACCACCAGGGCACGGCGGACGGCCCGACGGCCTCCTGAGCCTCAGCGGGCGCCGGGACCGCTGAGCCAGTCACGGAGACCCGCCTCCACCGAGACGATCTGCTCGACATCGACGCGCTCGTCGTCGGCGTGCGCCTTGAGCGGGTCGCCCGGCCCGTAGTTGACGGCCGGGATGCCGAGCGCGCTGAACCGGGCGACGTCCGTCCAGCCGTACTTCGGCTTGGCGACGCCGCCGACCGCGCTGACGAACTCCTGCGCGAGAGGGGCGTCGAGCCCGGGACGGGCGCCGTCCGCCCGGTCGACCACGGTGATCTCGTAGCCGTCGAACAGCTCGTGCAGGTAGGCGACCGCCTCCTCCGAGCTGCGCGACGGTGCGAACCGGTAGTTGATGTGCACCATCGCCTCGTCGGGGATGATGTTGCCCGCGACTCCGCCCGAGATGCCGACGGCGTTCAGGCCTTCGCGATACACCAGCCCGTCGACCTCCACCTTGCGCGCGGTGTACCCGGCGAGGAGATCGAGGACGGGCGCGATCTTGTGGATGGCGTTCTCGCCCACCCAGCCGCGGGCGGAGTGCGCGCGCAGCCCGTAGGCGCGGACCTCGACGCGGAGGTTGCCGTTGCAGCCGCCCTCCACCACTCCGTTGCTCGGTTCGCCCAGGATCGCGAAGTCGCCCACGAACAGGTCGGGACGGTTGCGCGCGAGCCGGCCGAGACCGTTCAGCTCCGCGTTGACCTCCTCGTGGTCGTACCACATCCAGGTCACGTCGATGGCGGGGTCGGTGAGCTCGGCCGCGAGCTTGAGCTGAACGGCCACGCCGGCCTTCATGTCGACGGTGCCACGACCCCACAGGTACCGGACTCCGGCCTCGTCTTCGAACCGGGTCGGGAGGTTGCCGTTGAGCGGCACCGTGTCGATGTGCCCGGCGATCAGCGCGCGCCGCTCGCGCCCCAGGTTCGTGCGCGCGACGACCGTGTCTCCGTCTCGGATGAGCTCGAGGTGCGGCAGAGGAGCGAGGGCCTCGACGATGGCGTCGGCGAGTGTCCCCTCGTCGCCCGACACCGACTCGATGTCGCAGATCTGGCGCGTGAGGTCGATGGACGTGGCGGTGAGGTCGAGAGGCACCCTACTAATCTAGGGGCATGCCTTCCGACTTTTCTGACGAGTCCGCCGCGTCCGCCGAGGCCCGCACCGCCTGGGGCTATGGCCTGGCGACGGTCGCCGGGGACGGGACGGTGCTCGACACCTGGTTCCCCGAGCCGAAGCTCGGCGGCATCCCGGCCGGCCGGGAGCGCTGGATCGCACCGGCCGACATCGAAGAGCTCGCGGGCGACGACGCGCGGCGCAATGTGCGCATCGACATCGTGACCGTCGAGATCGACCTCGACGCCGCGCCGGCCTCCACGCCGGACGCGTACCTGAGGCTCCACCTGCTCTCCCACCTCCTGGTCCGACCGAACACGGTGAACCTCGACGGCGTGTTCGCCCATCTGCCCATCGTGGCGTGGACCAACGCGGGCCCGGTGCTGCCGGCCGACGTCGAGCGACTCCGGCCCCGGCTGCAGCGGGCCGGGATCCACGTGACCGGAATCGACAAGTTCCCGCGCCTGCTCGACTACGTGACGCCGGAACGCGTGCGCATCGCCGACGCGTCGCGCGTGCGGCTGGGCGCCCACCTCGCGCCCGGCACCACGGTGATGCACGAGGGCTTCGTCAACTTCAACGCGGGCACCCTGGGTTCGTCGATGGTCGAGGGTCGCATCTCGCAGGGAGTCGTCGTCGGCGACGGCTCCGACATCGGCGGCGGCGCCTCCATCATGGGCACCCTGTCGGGCGGCGGCACCCAGCGCGTGGCGATCGGCGAGCGCGCCCTCCTCGGCGCGAACTCCGGCATCGGAATCTCGATCGGCGACGACACGGTGGTCGAGGCGGGCCTCTATGTCACGGCGGGCACGAAGGTCGTGGTCGTCGATGGTCCGGCGACCGCGGACGGCGGTCCGCAGACGGTCAAGGCGGTCGAGCTCTCCGGGGTCCCCGGGCTGCTGTTCCGCCGCAACTCGCTGACCGGCGCCGTCGAGGTGCTCCGCCGTTCCGGGACGGGTGTCGAGCTGAACGCCGCCCTCCACGCCTGACGCACGTCGCCTGACGCACGTCGAGGGGCGCGTAAACGCCCCTAAAGGCGAGTTTTAGGGACGTTTCGGCGCCCTTCGGGTGCGGTCGTGCCGTCAGACGAGGGTCAGGACGGAGGCCGGGTCGGCCAGGATGCGGCCGATGTCGGCGAGGAAGCGCGAGCCCTGCTCGCCGTCGACGATGCGGTGGTCGAAGGTGACGGCCAGCGTCAGCACGTCGCGTAGGGCGATGCCGCCCTCGTGCTCCCAGGGCTGGCGGCGCACCGCGCCCACCGCGAGGATGGCGGCCTCCCCCGGCGTCAGGATCGGCGTGCCCGCGTCCACGCCGAACACGCCGACATTCGTGATCGTGATCGTCCCGCCCGTGAGAGCGGCCGGCGGAGTCTTGCCGGACCGCGCGGTGACGGCCAGGTCGCGGATGGCGGCGGACAGCTCGGCGAGCGAGAGGGCGTCGGCGTCGCGGATGACCGGGACCATCAGACCGCGCGGGGTCGCTGCGGCGATGCCGAGGTGGATGGCCCTGGTCTGCACGATCTCCTGGGCGGCCTCATCCCAGCGCGAGTTGACCTCGGGCGTGCGGCGGGCGGCCAGGCACAGCGCCTTGGCGACGACCGCCGACAGCCCGGGACGCGCCTCGGCGAGGTCGGGACGCGCCCGCAGCCGCTCGATCAGTTCGGTCGTAGGCGTGACGTCGACGGTCAGGAAGACAGTGGCCTGCGGAGCGCCGAACGCGCTGCGGACCATGGCCTCCGCCGTGGCCTTGCGCACCCCGCGGATCGGGATGCGGACCTCGCCCGCCGCCGGCGTGGTGGCGGTCTCGGCCGTCGTCTCGTTCGTCGGCGCGGTCGTCGTCGCGGTGGGCGCGTGGAACGCGTCGAGGTCGGCGCGCGTGACCAGGCCGCGCTCGCCCGTCCCGCGGACGGCTGCGAGGTCGATGCCGCGCTCGCGCGCGAGCTTGCGGACCGGCGGTGTGGCGCGGGGACGCTCATGCACGTCGGTCACCGTCGCCGTCGCGAGCGCCGCGACAGGCGGCTCGGGCGCAACGGGAGACGGCGCAGCGGGAGAGGGTGCAGCGGGAGAGGGTGCGGCGGGAGCAGGTGCAGCGGCAGCGGCCGGCGCGACCGCCCCAGCCAACCCCGGGCGGGCGCGTCGGGCCGGTCTGCCCTGCGTGTCGGGACGTGCGCCGTAGCCCACGAGCACCGGCTCGCGGGCCTCCGCCGGCTGCGACGGCGCGGCCGCGCTGTCGGAGGTCGACGCGGGCTCCGGCTCGGGGTCTGCTCCCGGCGCGCCCGCCACCTCGAACGCCACCAGAGGCTCCCCCACCGCGACCGTCACACCCGGTTCCACGTACAGCCGCGACACGGTGCCCTCGTAGGGCGCGGGCAGCTCCACCAGTGCTTTGGCGGTCTCCACCTCGGCGATGATCTGGTTCAGCCGCACGGTGTCGCCGACGGCGACGTGCCAGCTCACCAGCTCCGATTCGGTCAGCCCCTCCCCGAGGTCGGGCAGGGCGAAGTCCTTGACCGCCATCAGTCGTCCACCCCGCTCAGCGAGTTCGGCCGGTCCATCGCCCGGTCGATGCCGTCGAGGATGCGGTCGAGGTCGGGCAGGTGCGCGGCCTCCAGCCGGGCGGGCGGGTAGGGGATGTCGTGCCCGGTGATCCGCACCGGCGCGTGCTCCAGGTGGTAGAAGCAGCGCTCGGTGATCGACGCCGAGATCTCGGCGCCGAGGCCCCCCGACAGAGCGGCCTCGTGCGTTATCACGAGCCGGCCGGTCTTGCGGACCGACGCAGCGACCGTGTCGAGGTCGAGCGGCGACAGCGAACGGAGGTCGACGACCTCCACCGACACGCCCTCGTCCGACGCGGCCATCGCCGCGTCGGACGCCAACTGCACCAGGCCGCCGTACGTCACCAGCGTCACGTCGCTGCCGGGCGAGACCACGCGGGCCGTACCCATCGGCCGGGCGTCCTGCAGCGGCGCCTCCACGTCCACGTCGCCCTTGGCGTGATAGCGGCGCTTGGGCTCGAAGAACAGCACAGGATCGTCCGAGGCGATGGCCTGCCGGATGAGCGTGTATGCGTCCTGCGGCGTCGACGGGCTGACCACGCGCAGGCCCGCTGCATGGGCGAAGTACGCCTCGGGAGAGTCGGAGTGGTGCTCGGCGGCGCCGATCCCGCCCGCAAAGGGCACCCGGATCGTGATCGGCATCCGCACGGCGCCGGCCGTGCGGTAGTGCATGCGCGCCACTTGGCTGACGATCTGATCGAAGGCGGGGTAGATGAAGCCGTCGAACTGGATCTCGACCACCGGCCGCAGCCCGCGGTACGCCATGCCGACGGCCGTGCCCAGGATGCCGGACTCGGCCAGCGGCGAATCCATCACCCTCCGCGGGCCGAACTCGGTCTGCAGACCGTCGGTGACGCGGAACACGCCGCCGAGCGTGCCGATGTCCTCCCCCATCAGCACCACGCGGTCGTCGTCGGCCAGCGAGCGGCGCAGACCGGCGTTGATGGCCTTGGCCATGGTGAGTGCTGTCATCGGTCACCGCCGACGAACGTGCGCAGGTAACGCGAATAGTGGTCCCGCTGACGGGCGAGGCCGGTGTGCGGCTCGGCGTAGACGTTGTCGAAGACGGTCATCGGGTCCGGGTCCTGCAGCGAGACGACCCCCTGGCGCATCTCAGAGGCGACCGCATCGGCGTGCTCCTGGATGGCGGCGAGGGTCTCCGGGGTCAGCAGACCGGCCGCTGCGAGGTGCGCCTCCACCCGCGCGACCGGGTCTTTGGCGCGCCACTCGTCGAGCTCGGCGGGGTCGCGGTAGCGGCTCGGGTCGTCGGCCGTGGTGTGCGGGCCCATCCGGTACGTGACGGCTTCGATGAACGTCGGGCCGCCGCCGCTGCGGGCGCGGTCGAGGGCGGAACGCGTCACCGCCATCACCGCGAGCACGTCGTTGCCGTCGACGCGGACGCTCGGCACGCCGAAGCCCGGCGCGCGCTCCGCGATCGGGCGCTGCGCCTGCAGCGCGACCGGCTCGGAGATCGCGTACTGGTTGTTCTGGCAGAAGAAGATGACCGGGGCGGCGTAGGTGGCGGCGAAGATCAGGGCCTCGTTGACGTCGCCTTCGGAGGTCGCGCCGTCGCCGAAATAGGCGATCGAGGCCGCGTCCGTCCCGTCCGCCTGGATGCCGATGGCGTACCCGGTGGCGTGGAGGGTCTGTGCGCCGATGATGACCTGCGGCGTCGCCATGTTGATGTCGTAGGGGTTCCAGCCGCTCTGGGTTGTGCCCCGCCAGACCCGAAGGAGATCGACCAGGCCGGCTCCCCGGCAGTAGGCCACCCCGTGCTCGCGATAGCTGGAGAAGACGAAGTCGTCGTGGCGGAGGGCGCGCCCGGAGCCGATCTGAGCTGCCTCCTGGCCGAGAAGCGGGGGCCACAGGCCGAGCTCGCCCTGGCGCTGCAGAGCGGTGGCCTCGGAGTCGATGCGGCGGATGACGACCATGTCCTCGTAGAGGCCGAGGAGCTGATCGGGTCCGATGTCGGAGACCCAGGCGTCGAAGCGGACGTCGCTGACGCGCTCACCCGTCTCGGTCAGCAAGCGGACGGTGTCGGCGCCGGCCGGGAGTCGGACGTCGTCGAGTCGTGTGTCGGGCTGATTGTCGATCGTCACGGTTCACGCAACCTTCACTCTCGCGTCCGGCCTGCCCGCTTGTGGCGCGCATGACCGGCTTCCGGCCTCCTTGCCGGAATTACCCGAAAGGGTACGCTCCCCGATCAGCGCGCACAACCAACGGCGTGTCGACCGTGCATAGTGCACTGTCACCGGGAGCGTGAGGATGCTAGCTTTCACACTATGCGCATCTTCGACACCACCGACCGACGCATCCTCGTCGCCCTGGCGGACGACCCGCGGTCGACCAACGTCTCGCTCGCCGATCGGCTGGGGCTCAGCCGCAACACGGTGCAGGCGCGGGTGGCCGAACTGGAGCGGAACGGAGCGTTCCTCTCGTTCGAACGGCGCATCTCGGCGACGGCCGCCGGCTATCCGCTCGCGGCATTCGTGACGGTGCACGTGCAGCAGCAGAAGCTCGCGGAGATCGTCGAGCACCTGGCCGCCATCCCGGAGATCGTGCAGGCGCACGGGCTGTCCGGGCCGTCCGATCTGCTGCTGCGGGTGGTGTGCACCGACGCGGAGGACCTGTTCCGGATCACCGGCGCGATCCAGTCGACCGACGGGGTCGTGCGCGCCGAGACCTCCCTCGACATGGGCGAGCTCATCCCCTATCGCCTGCGCCCGCTGCTCACCCGCGATTGACGCCGAGACGGCGCAATCTGCGCCGTCTCGGCGGATTCGCCGCATTCTGTGCCGCCTCGGGAACGGCGAAGGCCGCGCCGACGGGAGTCGGCGCGGCCTTCGTGTGGTGCGGCGAGATCAGCTCTCGACAGGCGCCGGAGCGCCCTCGGCGGGCTCGGTCGGCCCCTCGGAGGCCGCGTCACCGCCCTGCGTGTCCGCCTCGTCGGCGATCACCGGTGCGAGCGACAGCTTTCCGCGGTCGTCGATCTTGGTGATCTCGACCAGGATCTTCTGGCCGACGCCGAGCACGTCCTCGACGTTCTCGACGCGCTTGC
>NZ_CAMFLC010000057.1 GCF_945957465.1 uncultured Leifsonia sp. | reverse complement strand
GTGTATAAGAGACAGCCTGACGCCAGCCCGGCCCGATCAGCCCGCTGGGAGCGCCAGGCACCCGGCCGGCGGCGTCCGCGTCGTCCGGGGCCGCGACCTGCGCGCAGTCCCCGATCGCGAACACGTCGGGGTCGCTCCAGCTGCGCAGCTCCTCGTCGACGAGCACGCCGGCTGAGCAGGCGAGTCCCGCGGCGAGCGCGAGCTCCACGCGCGCTCCGACGCCGCACGAGAGCACCAGGAGGTCGCCGGGGATGTAGGTGCC
The DNA here is from genome assembly GCF_945957465.1 of uncultured Leifsonia sp. GTDB lineage: Bacteria > Actinomycetota > Actinomycetes > Actinomycetales > Microbacteriaceae > Leifsonia. Next base: position 16,596 of record NZ_CAMFLC010000057.1, on the reverse strand, counting down.
GTCCGCGCAGCCGACCCCGTCGAACACACGCCCGGACTCGGTGTCGCGGAAGCCGACGCTCTCGGCGCGCGCGTGCGCCGCCATCCCCACCCCGACGGCACGGACGGCGCGTGCAAGCATCCGGCCGCCCGGCTCGTCGAGATTGCGGGCCATCGGCGCCGGGCCGTGGTGGACGACCACCACCTGCGCGCCGTGCTCGGCGGCGAGGAGGGCGAACTCCATCCCGAGCACGCCCGCGCCGAGCACCACGATCGTGCCGCCGCCCGCGACCACCGGGGCGACCGCTTCGGCGTCGGCCAGGTCGCGCAGGGCGACGACTCCGGCCGGCAGAGGCCGCCGTCCGCGGTCGAGTGCGGGAGCCGGGGCGGCGTCCCGCTCGCGCCGGGCGTGCTCGAGGCCGTCCAGTGTCGGGATGTTCGCCCGGGCGCCGGTGGCCAGCACCAGCCGGTCGTACGGCAGCTGGTCCCCGGCCGAGGTCGTGACGCGCTGCCGGTCCCGGTCGATCGCGACCGCCGTCTCGGCGAGCCGGATGTCGGCGCCCGCGGCCCTGGCGGCCTCCGTGTCGGTGACGTCGAGCCGATCGCGGGGTGCTGCGCCCACGGCGTACTCGGCGACGAGCACGCGGTTGTACGCGTCCTCGTCCTCCGCGCCGACGACGACGAGGGAGGCCTGCCCGGCCGCGATCGCGGGCAGTACCTCCTCCACGAAACGGGCGCCGACGGGACCGTAGCCGACCAGGACGATCCGGAGGGGTCTGGTCATGCGATGGCCTCCCATTGCGCGGTGAGCGCTCCCTCGGTGACGGCCTCCACCGTCACCAGCGTGCGTTTGAACTCCGGCATCGCCGAGATCGGGTCGACAGCGGCCTCCGTCAGCACGTTGGCGCAGTGCCTCCCCGCGAAGTGGAAGGGCAGGAACACCGTGTCGATGCGCATCCCCTCGGTGAGCAGGGCGGTGGCCTCGACGGTTCCGCGGAGGTTGCGGACGCACACCGGCTCGCCGTCGCCGATCCCGAGCCGGGCCGCCGTCGCCGGGTGCAGCTCGGCACGGACACGCGGTTGCGCGGTCACGAGCTCGGGGACTCGGCGCGTCTGGGCGCCGGACTGGTAGTGCTCCAGGAGGCGTCCGGTGATCAGCGTGAGCTCGCCCGCCGCTCGGCCGGACGTCAGCTCGCGGGGCCGCACCGCGACGAGCCGCGCGCGTCCGTCGGCGTGGCCGAATCGGTCCGCGAACAGGCGCGGGGTGCCGCTCGATCCGGACGGGTAGGGCCAGTGCGCCGCCTCGCCGCGCTCCAGCTGCGCGTCGAGCAGCGCATGGCTGAGCCCGGAGTAGTCGGCGACGCCTCCCGCCGATGCGCGCGCCAGCTCGTCGAAGACCTCCGCAGGGTCCGTAGGCCACACCGACGGCGCGTCCAGCCGGCGGGCGAGATCCGCGAGGATCTCCAGCTCGCTCCGAACGCCGGGCGGCGGGTCGATGGCGCGGCGGCGGCGCAGGATGCGGCCTTCGAGATTGGTCATCGTGCCCTCCTCCTCCGCCCACTGGGTGACCGGCAGCACCACGTCGGCGAGCTCGGCGGTCTCGGACAGGACGAAGTCGCACACGACGAGGAGGTCGAGGGCCTCCAGCCCGGCTCGGATCGCCCCGGCGTCGGGGCCGGAGACGACCACGTTGGAACCGTGCACGAGCAGGGCTCGCACGCCGTCCGGGCGCCGGCCGAGCATCCCGAGCAGTTCGACGGCGGGCACGCCCGGGCCGGGGAGGATGCCGGGGTCGACGCCCCACACGGCCGCGACGGCGGCCCGGTCGGCCGGGTCGGCGATCTTACGGTAGCCCGGCAGCTGGTCGCACTTCTGACCGTGCTCGCGGCCGCCCTGGCCGTTGCCCTGCCCGGTCAGCGTCCCGTAGCCGGAACCCGGGCGGCCGACCAGCCCGAGAACGAGCGCGAGGTTGATCGCGGCCGTCGCGGTGTCCGTGCCGTCCACGTGCTGCTCGACCCCGCGGCCGGTGAGGATGTAGCTTCCGCGGCCGCGCGCGAGCCGACGGGCGACCTCCCGCAGCTGGGCGACCGGCACGCCGGTGTGCTCCTGCACGCGCTCCGGCCACCACGCCGAGACGCTGCGGCGCACGGTGTCGAACCCGGTCGTCCGCATCTCCAGGTAGTCGAGGTCGGCCAGCCCCTCGGCGAGCACGATGTGCGTCAGCCCGAGCAGCACCACGAGGTCGGTGCCGGGGGCCGGCTGCAGGTGGAGGCCTCCCCCGTCGGCCGTGAGCTGCGCGGTCTGCGAGCGGCGCGGGTCGACGACGATCAGGCCGCCCGCCGCCCGCGCCCCGGCCAGGTGGCCGATGAACGGCGGCATCGTGGCGGCGACGTTCGAGCCGAGCAGCAGGATCGTGTCGGCATCGTCGAGATCGGTCACCGGGAACGGCATCCCCCGGTCGATGCCGAAGGCCCGGTTGCCTGCCGCTGCGGCCGATGCCATGCAGAACCGGCCGTTGTAGTCGATGCGGGAGGTGCCGAGCGCGAGGCGGGCGAACTTGCCGAGCAGGTAGGCCTTCTCGTTGGTGAGACCGCCGCCGCCGAAGACCGCGACCGCGTCGGGGCCGTCCTCCGCGCGGATGGCGCGGAGCCGCGCCGCGATCAGGGCGAGCGCCTCCTCCCAGTCCGCCGGTCGCAGCGCGCCGTCGCGCCGGATCAGCGGCGTGGTCAGCCGGCCGGGCGTCGCGAGCAGCTCGGCGGAGGTCCATCCCTTCTTGCAAAGGCCGCCGCGGTTCGTCGGGAACGCGCGGCCCGCCACCGCGACGGGCGTCGCGGCGGCGGGCGTCGGCGTGAGCGTCATGGCGCACTGCAACGCGCAGTACGGGCAGTGGCTCGGCGCATCCACCGGGGTGCCCCCGCTCAGATCCGCACCCCGCGACGACGGCCGCGCACGGCGATCGCGACAGTGACCGCCAGCAGCACCACGTACGCGGCGACGAACCACGACAGCCCGGCTGCGTAGCCTCCGGTGGTGGACTTCGACAGCCCCAGCACCTGCGGGATGACGAAGCCGCCGTACGCGCCGAAGGCCGAGACGATTCCGAGCGCCGCGGCGGCGGTGCGTTGCGACGAGACGTCACCGGCCGACGAGTGCCCATCGGCGGCGCCCGAGCGCAGCGCGAACAGTGTGGGGATCATCCGGTACGTCGCGCCGTTGCCCGCGCCGCTCGCGATGAAGAGCACGAGGAAGAAGCCGAGGAACAGCCAGAAGTTGCCCAGCGGCAGGGTGAGGATGACCGCGAGCGCTCCGAGCGCCATGACCACGAAGGAGGCGATGGTCACCGCGCTGCCGCCGAACCGGTCGGCGAGCCTGCCGCCGAAGGGCCGGGCGAGCGAGCCGACGAGCGCGCCGAGGAACGCCAGCGACAGCGTCGCGCCCGCCACCGGGAAGGCGCTGAACGCGGGGAACTGGTCGGCGATGAGCTTGGGGAAGACGCCGGAGAACCCGATGAAGGATCCGAAGGTGCCGATGTAGAGCAGGGCCATCAGCCACAGCTCCGGCGCGCGGAGGGCGGCGAGCGAGGCCTTCACGTCGGCGCGGGCGTTCGAGAGGTTGTCCATGCGGCGCGAGGCGCCGATGATCGCGACGAGGATGAGCGGGATCCAGACGAGCCCGGCGAGCGGGAGCTGCAGCGTGGCGCCGGCGCCGATCGTGATGACGATCGGGACCGCGAACTGCGCGACCGCCGCGCCGAGGTTTCCGCCCGCCGCGTTGAGGCCGAGCGCCCAGCCCTTCTTGCGCTGCGGGTAGAAGAAGGTGATGTTCGCCATCGAGCTGGCGAAGTTGCCCCCGCCGAACCCGGCGAGCGCCGCCACCAGCAGCATCACGCCGAACGGCGTCTGCGGGTTCGACACGCAGATCGCGAGCCCGACCGTCGGGATGACCAGCAGCGCCGCCGACACGATCGTCCAGTTGCGGCCTCCGAACTTGGGGACCATGAACGTGTACGGGAACCGCAGGGTCGCGCCGACGAGGCTCGGCATCGAGATCAGCCAGAACGTCTGCGTCGTGCTGAAGTGGAAGCCGGCGGCCGGCAGCGCGACGACGACGATGGACCACAGCTGCCAGACGACGAACCCGAGGAACTCGGCGAAGATCGACCAGCGGAGGTTGCGCTGCGCGATCGCGGCGCCGGCGGCCTCCCACTGAGTGGTGTCCTCGGCGTTCCAGCCGTCGATCCACCGGCCGGGACGGAAGGCGAGGCCGGCGCGGGTGGCCGCGCCGGCTGGGCTTTGAGACGATACGGTCGTTGAGGGTGCGGAGACGGTGCCGGTCATCTGAGGACCTCCTGCGACGGGAGCGAGTGGATGCCACCACGCTAGGAAGCCGGTGTTTCCGCCATCCGCGCCGCACGTGAAACCTGCGTGACGAAGACCTCTCGCGCTGAGATGGGCCGTGTGAGGTTCCGCGCCCCTTATATAGCGGCTGCCGCATCTCGAGAGCTGATTTGGCCGGTTGATGACGTTGAAAAATGCAATGCATCAGATCCAGATGACGACCTCAAGCCACGTTCGCGTGACTACATTTTGACTACAACCGTACGAGATCGCATGAGGTTTTATGCGATCTCAGTAGATCAACTTCCGCGGAAAATCAACGGTTTTGGTTCCTACGAGGTCCTATTAGGTCCTAGGATTTCGACTGAAAATCGAAAGGTCACCGGATCGATGCCGGTCGGAGCCACCGCAAGCCCCGCTCAGCTCAATTGAAGCGGGGCTCTTGCTTTTCCCTTGAAACAGACAAGGCCACTCCCCCGCGGCGGGCAGCGTCGCGCCTTGTGTCCGCGTAGATCTGCGTCACGGCCAGCGAGGAATGTCCAAGGATCGCCTGCACGTCCGGCGCTGACACGCCTGAGCGGAACAACATCACCGCTGCCGTGTGTCGGAGGTCGTGCCAGTGCAACAGACGCTCCTCCGCGAGGAAGATTTTGATTCCTCCCCGAACCGACTTCCAGTTGAGCGCCCGGCTCAGATTCTTTGACGTGATCCTGCCACCACGCAGCCCAGGGAACAGGAAGTCATGCTCGGTTTTGCCCTGCAGCGCATCCTCGATGATCGGGCGCAGCGGAGCGGCAATCGGCACCGTACGCGCACGCCGCCCCTTGGTAGGCCCCAGCGCATTTTCTCCGGATAGCCCAGGGGAAGCGGTCCGCCGTACCGCAATCGTCCCCTCGACGAGATCCACGTCGGATGCTCGAAGCCCGGCGATCTCGTCGAGCCGGCGCCCCGTCAACAACATGGCGAGCACGAATCGGCGGTACGGTCCCGAAGGAGGAAGAGCTGCGAGGAGCTGTGCAACCTCGGAGTCAGAGAGTGCTCGGGATGCCACGAGGATCGACGTCAGCTGTCCCGGCGCCGGCGCCACATCACAGCCACCGGAAGAACAAGCGACCACAGGACAGCAAACGCGAGGGCAGCGGAAACAGAGCCGATGTCGGACGGGACAGCACACAGCATGTAGATGCTGTTGCACGCCAGCTCGATGAAGACCGCCAACCAGAACAGAATGCCGGACGCCCGCCCACGGCGTCCCACGCTAACGACCGCCACCACCCACGCCACCGCTGAGCCGATCGCCGTCAACGGGATGACGATAAGGATCCCCAGGCCGAGGTATGCGCCCAGCCCGGTCGAGAGCACATCGGTACCCGTGGTCTGACGTCGCACCGCTGACAGCAGGCTCGTTGACGCAAACAAAGCAGCCCTCGTTGCAAACCAGAGGAGGCAGAACAGGAGCAGGCGGCGGGCTGACCGGGTGCCATCCGTCTGCTGGATGGCACCCGTGTCGGCCGGTGGTGTCGTTGACTTGTTCAGCTAGTTGATCCAATTCCAGTAAGAGTTTTGCGCTTGTGTGCTGACCGGTCCGCCGACGGCGACGATCGCTCGCCGCACGAACACCTCCCATTGTGCTTTTGCACCTGGCAGATAGATCCACTGGGGCATTCCCGCGGGAGTCTCGTTCGTGATGCTCCCCGTGACCGTGAACCTCATCTTGATGCTGGAGTCCGTCTCCTTCTTTGTCCAGAAGTTGAACGAGATCCGGGAGCCCGCACCGTCGACATGGCTTGGAGCCGAGTTGAACCAGAAGCCGAATTGGCCGTTCGGGTAGAGCTCCGGAACCTTGGGGGTCCAGGCTTCTTGGTCGAAGATGCACGTGAAGTCGAGGTTGATGCCTGCGATGCCGACTGTCAAGGGCAGCTTCTGTCCAGTGACAGGGAATGCCGCGGGTGCCCCCTGCACCGGGAAGGTGCAATTGAAGCAGCTGTGCATCTTCGTGCGAAGGGTGAGCGGGTCGCCGATCTTGATGACGGCCGTCCAGGTGTAGCTCCACGCCGGGTCCGCTGTGATCGGGAAGACCGCGTCCGCGGGAACCTCGACGTCCTGCGTCACCGTGAGACCGTCCCATTCATAAGACGTCTTGAGGTCCCGACCCGTCGCATCCTTGGCCCACGGCGGCATCACCGCTCCGCGGACCTCGCCTCCGTTCGTGAGGTAGTACTCACCCGAAGCCTGCTTCTGAGGGTAGAACCCGTCGGGCAGAGCAAAGGTGGTGCTGCTCTTGTAGCTGTCCTGTGGGCGTTGATAGGCGGTGACGACGCTAGCGCCGACTGAGTTTTCGACCACATAGCGTTTGACATTGTCGCTCGCGGTGTTGAAGCTTGTGATCCCAGCGTCCGCTACCGGGTCAGGCGTGGTGGCCGCCTCCAACTGAATCGGCACCGATACTGGCTCGCTGTCTTTCGGCGCGACGGTCACGGTTACCGGGACACCGGGCTCCCCCTCCGATTTCGGTGACAGGTTCTCTGTAGCACCCACATCGACCGAGGTCTGCGGCGCGTCGCCTACGAGAAGAGACGGTGCGACCTCTTCGAGCAGTGCGTGAGGGTCAGAAATTGACTCCCCCGCAGCTGAACCTTCGGCGGAAGCGGGCACAGCACCTGCAAAGGCGCCGACGACGACGCTCCCGCCGGCGACGAATGTGAGCAGGATGTTACGAATACTCAAGAAACGGCTTCCTTGTCTAGACATTGAGCGACCCTCGCCCTGATATCTAACGTATCGACAAACCATCTGCTCCCGAGTCGGCATTTTGGACGATGCGTCCAATATCGGCGCGGGAGTCACCGGAGGCTTCACCGTCGGATCATCGACGTCCCGCACGGCCGCGATGGGTCAGGCCGGATCCCGCACCCAGCTGCCCAGCCTCGTCACCGCCGTCGGCACCCTGCTGCTCCTCATCTTCGGAACCGCACTGCTCGAGCACATCCCCTCACCCGCCATCGGCGCAATCGTCGCCGTCGCCGTGCTGCCGCTTCTCGGGATCCCCGACTTCGTCCGTCTCTGGCGCCTCGACCGGTTCGAGTTCGCCATCGGCGCCGCCTGCTTCCTCGGCTCCCTCTTCGTCGGGCCCATCGCAGGCATCGTCATCGCCTTCGTCCTGGCCGTCATCAACGTCACCCGGCGGGCGGCGAACCCGCCCATCGACACGCTCGCCGCTGACGGCGACCCCGACCACTCCCCGCTCGAAGCCGCACCCAGCGGTCGACCCACCGCACCCGGAGTGGTCGTCGTACGGCTCGCCGCACCGCTTTTCTTCGCCAACGCGACCGTGTTCGAGCGAGCCATCGAACGGGCGGTCAGCGAGGGGCCGATCCGTCACCTGGTGCTCGACATGGAAGCCGTCACCGACATCGACGTGACGGGAGCCGAGTCCTGGACCACGATCCAGTCGTTCCTTGCAACCCATCAGGTCGACCTCTCCCTGACGCGGGTCCGCCCCGGCGTTCAGGACCGGCTGACGCAGCTGGGGCTACTCACCAACGTGCGCATCCTCCCCACGAACCGGGAGGCGTTGTCCGCCCTGACCGAGGAGAGGCGCGATGATGGCTGAGCATGACGGGTTCTGGCTCTGAGCGAGGTACTGCCTCTTCTTGGATGAAGACGAGACCGTTGCGCGGTAGAACGCCAGGGCCCGATCCTGATCCGGCACGGGCATGCTCACACTGAGCACTTTCGTCGTGATCGTCACCCCTCGCCTCCGTCCAGCATGGGGGCGATCGCTTCCAACTGCTCGGCGATGCCTTGCCGGCGATACTCCGGCTCGTCGAGGCCGTCCAAGTAGACCCCGTGCTCGGTGAGGGTCAGACGCGTGCCCTCGGCGACTGCCGCGAAATGGACCGACGTCAACGAGACGGAGATCCGGTCGCCGTTGCGGAGCATGTGATTCGTGTAGACGATGCGCTGCTCCGGCACGATGTCCTGGTAGACGGCGTCGTAGACATACTCATCGCCGCCGTTCGGCAGCGACGCCCGCGAGAACTCCCGCCCGCCAACCCGGAAGTCGAGCGCGTACTCGCCCTCGTCATCGCCTCCGGTGAACCAGAGACGCTTGGCCGCAGGGTCGGCCCAGGCGGCGAAAACCCGGGCGACATCGGCGGGATACACCCGCTCGAGGACCATGGTGTCGTGTTTCGTGCTGTGATTGCTCATCTGCTGTTCTCCCATTCGTCGCCCGAGGCGTCGAGGAACTCCCCCAGGCTGTCCAATCGCTTCTCCCACTGCTGCCTCTGGGCGGCGAACCACGACTCGGCCTCGTCGAGCGCGTCGCGGTTGAGTCGGCACATCCGTACCCTCCCCGTCTTGTGGGTCTGCACCAAGCCACTGCTCCGCAGAACCTCAAGATGCTGAACGACGGCCGGGAGCGACATCGGCAGCGGCTGCGCGAGCTCACTGACCGTCGCCGGGCCGCGGCCCAGGCGCTCCAGCATCAGCCGCCGGCTCGGGTCGGCCAAGGCACGGAACACCTCATCCAGATACTTAACCATGTGCTTAAGTATTCGCAGATTCCTCCCGATGTCAACAAGCGCACCGCGACCGGCCGAGAACCTGAAGAGAGGATCCCGATTTTGCATTTCCCGACAGTATGTCGGTAAACTAGTCAGCATGCGAACTACCCGTACCCGTTGGCTCGGCCTTGCTGCGATCAGTGTCGCTGTGTCGCTGATCATCGTCGACTCCACGATCGTGAACGTGGCGATCCCGTCGATCGTGGACGACCTGCAGATCTCCTCGACCCAAGCGCAGTGGGTCCAGGAGGCATACACGCTCGTATTCGCCGCACTGCTCATCCCGTTCGGCACACTCGGCGACCGATGGGGACGGCGCAGGCTGCTGGTCACCGGTGTGGCGGTGTTCACGTTGGCCTCGATCGCGGCGGGACTCTCCGTGTCCGGGCCGATGCTGATCGCGGCCCGTGTCGCCCAGGGCGTCGGCGGTGCGATGGTGCTGCCGGCCACCATGTCGCTGATCAACGCGACCTTCCGCGGCAAGGACCGCTCGATCGCGTTCGCCGTCTGGGGCTCCGTGATCGGAGGGATGGCGGCTGTCGGGCCGCTGCTGGGCGGCTGGCTGATCACCGATGCCTCGTGGCGCTGGGCATTCGGGATCAACGTCCCGTTCGGTATCGCCGTGATCGTCGCGGCCTTCTTCACGATCCGCGAGTCCCGTGGCGGCACGAGCGGACGATTCGACATCGTCGGGACGCTGCTCGTCGTCGTGGCGGCCGGGAGCCTGGTCTTCGCCCTGATCGAGGGACGCACGCTCGGCTGGTGGACGACGAACCACGCGCCCACGATCGCCGGCGTCGCGTGGCCCTTCGCTGTCTCGCTCACTCCGTTCCTCTTCCTGATCGCCGCGCTCAGCACGGCTGGGTTCATCGCGTTCGAGCGGCGCCGCGCGCGGGCGGGCCGGTCGACGCTGCTGCCGATCGAGCTGTTCTCCATCCGCAGCTTCGCCGCGGGAAACGTGGTGGCAGCGCTGGTGAGCCTGGGCGAGTTGGGCATCCTGTTCGTGCTACCGCTCTGGATGCAGAACGTCCTGGGCTACAGCGCACTGCAGACCGGGTCCGTTCTGGTGGCGCTCGCCATCGGTTCCTTCCTCGCCACCGGGATGGTCGGCGGCCTGCGCAACCGCATCTCGCCCACCGGGATGCTCCGGCTCGGCATCGCGCTCGAGCTGGTCGGCGTGCTGCTGATCGGGCTGCTCCTCACGACTGGTCTGAGCTGGGTGGTCCTGGCAGGAGCGCTGTTCGTCTACGGCCTCGGCCTCGGGCTGGCGAGCAGCCAGGTGACCAACGTCGTGCTGCGGGATGTGCCCGTCGAGCGAAGCGGCCAGGCCTCCGGAACCCAGAGCACCGCGCGACAGATCGGCTCCGCACTCGGCATCGCCATCCTCGGCACCGTCCTGTTCGGCGTGCTCTCCATCGACCTGGGGCACCGCCTCGCCGGTGATGGGATCGACGACGCTCGGGCGGAGAAGGTCGTGGCCACCGTCACCGACAGCGCCGGCGCCGCGATCCCCGGGCTTCAGGCGCACCCCGCGACCCACGCACTCGGGCAGCAGGCGGCGCAGAGCCTGACCACCGCCACCTCGGCCGCCGCCTACACCGGCGCCGGCTTCCTCGGCATCGCACTGCTCGCCTCCATCGCGCTCGGCGCCCCCAGACGAGCATCCACCGACATCACCACGAAAGAGACGATCTCCTCATGACAGACACCGAATCAGAACCGGTCACCCCGACGACTCGGAAGCCCGGCTCCGCGCCGCGACGTGACGCCCTCAGCTGGATCGGATGCGCCGTTGCGATCGCGGGCGTCCTGATCTGCCTGTGGGCCATCACCACCTCGCTCGCTGCGATCTTGCACGGCAACCCCGCCTACGCCGTGCTTCTCGCCGTCACCCTCGTGGCCTCGGCCACCGGGATCTGGTGGACGCTGCGCCCACGCGCACGGCGCGGCGGCGGGTGGCGTCGCACCGGACGGATCGTCTTGATCGTCCTCGCCGCCGGCTGGCTCGCCCTGACCGCGTGGCTTCGGCCCTACGGCGCTGTCGAACCGGCACTGACCGCGATGCACTCCGATACGACCGTCACCATCTCGGAGACCCCCACCCAGATCGTGCTGCAGCCGCGGAAGGCGGACGACTCCGTCGGCGTGCTGTTCCAGCCCGGCGCGCTAGTGGACGCCCGCGCCTACGCCGCCGTGCTGCGGCCACTGGCCGAAGACGGCCACACCGTCGTCATCGCCAAGCAGCCGTTGGGCATCGCCTTCTTCGCCCTCGGAGCCCTCGACAGCGCCCGCGCCGACCACCCGGAGATCCAGCACTGGGTCGTCGGCGGACACTCCCTCGGCGGAACCGTCGCCGCGATGGAAGCCACCGGCGCAGCGCCTAAGGGGAAAGCGCCCGTCACCGGGCTGCTCCTCTACGCCTCGTACCCGGCCAACGACATCAGCTCCACCCTGCACGCCGCCGTGGAGTCGATCTCCGGCACACGGGACGGCCTGGCCACCCCGCCAAGATCGACGCCTCCCGTCACGACCTTCCCGCCGATGCGCACTTCACCGTGATCGACGGCGCGTCGCACGCCCAGTTCGGCGACTACGGGCCGCAGCCCGGCGACAACACGCCCACCATCGGCCACGACGACGCCCGTAAGCACATCAGCGACGCCTCGCGCAGCTTCCTCGACAGCCTCAGCCACTGACCCCTCACCTACGAAAGGACTCCGATGCGCCGCATCTACCTCGCCGCCGCCGTCTACGTCGGCCTCGGCCTCGCCTCCGGGCTCTTCTACCGCGACTTCACCCAGCTCAACCACTTCCCCGAAACCGGCTCCACCCAGCTCAGCGGCGTGCACACCCACTTCCTCGCCCTCGGCGCACTGGTCATGCTGATCCTGCTCGGCCTCGAGAAGCTCTTCACGCTCAGCGCCAGCCGCTCCTTCACCTGGTTCTTCTGGATCTACAACGCCGGCCTGGTCATCACCGGCGGAACCATGATCTGGCACGGCGTGCTCACCGTGCTCGGCCAGACAGCCGGCCCCATGGTCGCCGGAGTCGCCGGCATCGGCCACATCCTGCTCACGGCCGCGTTCGTCCTCCTGCTCGTCGCCCTCGGAAAAGCCATCCGGCGCGCCACCCCGGCAGTCGCCGCCTCGGCCGCCGAGCCGACACTCCTGACGGCACCCACCGCTGACTGACTCAGGCAGCGTTCCTCCCGGCCGACTCTGCGGCCGGGAGGATGCTACGGATAATAGGAAGATGCCCCGGATCTCCGCACCCACAGTCGCCGAGCACCGGGCAGCCCAGAAAGCTTCCCTGCTCGCCGCCGCCGAGGCCATCATCCACGAGCAGGGCATCGACGCCGTCAACCCGCGATCTGTCGGCGAGAGAGCAGGACTCGCCCGCTCCAGCGTCTACGAATACTTCCGCTCTCGCGACGACATCCTCGCCGCCGTCGCCATCCAAGCCATCGAACGCTGGAACACCGAGATCGAGGACTCCCTCACCGGGCTGACCGGCCGTGAGAGACTCTCCCGTTTCGTGCATCAGGCGATGCGGCTCGCCGCCGACGGCCACCACGACCTCGCCACCCGGCTCAGCCAAGCGGAACTCGCCCCCACCGACGCCGAGGAGATCAAGCGGTTGCACCGCGTGGTCATCCGCCCCCTCGAACTCGCCTTCTCGGACGTCGGCGTCGACGACCCCATGATCAGCCTGACCCTCGCTCAGGGCCTGCTGAACGCCGGCATCCAACTCGTCGGGCACGGCGCCGCGCCGGAGACCGTCGCCGAGAACATCCTCGGCATGATCACGGCCGCGATCACGAGCTGAATATTGCTGATCGCGGAGACGAGTGTGCGGCGGGACTACTGCCCGTTACTCAAGGGGTCACGATCGAGAAGTCTTTGTCGCCCGGCGACAGCAATGCCGCCAACCGTCCCAGCACCGCGCCGTCTCCGTCCAGCTCAATACCCGCCTCAGCAAGCCCGTCCGCTGTTAGGGCGCCGGTCGCCAGCGCGGGAAGGCTCCGCCTAGTCGTGGTGAGTGTTACATCCGCCTCGCCCTTCTGCGGTGCGGCACTGTAGACGAGTGCAGCATTGCTGAGCCAGAGCCGATAGCGGGTACTCGTGTCGGTGAGCATGACATCGATGGTCAGCTTCTCGTCGGCGAACTCGACATGCGCACCCCGCACGAGGTCGAAACCGCGTACAACGCTGACCTGGAATCAGCCAACCCGGCACCTGCCGGACAAAGCGCCCGCTAGGAACGAAAGTCAGGCCGATTCATCCAAGACCTCGAGGACCGGCGGTGCGTAGTCGCCGTTCTGGATGGCTTCGCTGGGCCCGTAGAGGCGCAGGATGACGTACGCGTCTTTCTCGGGGATGGGCAGGTAGTGCGGGTCATCGGCGTGCCGGTCGACATCGGCACTGAGGAGGAGGGGGCACGGATGGGACAGTGGAGCACGCTCATCCCGTTGATCTGGTGGCGGGCAAACGGCACCCCCGTTCACCTGATGGTGCGGTGCGACGGATTCGGAGGCCTCCTGAGCAGCCTCTGACCGCCGTCACGGCGTATCGTGCCCGAGTATGCACACACTGGACCTTGAGAACCTCGTCGACCTCGAGCGCGCAGGGTGGGATGCTCTCTGCGCCTCCCGTGGGGCCGCCTTCTACGGTGAGCTGATGACTCCCGAAGCGGTGATGGTGCTCGTCGATGGGTCCGTACTGGACAGGGATGCGGTCGTTGCCAGCCTCGACGATGCGCCCCCGTGGGACAGCTACGAGCTCACCGACACCCGCCGTCTCCCACTCGGGCCGGACACTGCCGCGCTGGTGTACTGCGGGACGGCGGAACGCGAGCACGAGGAGAACCCCTTCTCCGCTCGGATGACGAGTGTGTACACGCTGGTCGACGGTCGCCCGCGACTGGCTCTGTATCAGCAGACTGCGCTCGACTCCTGAACAACGGGTCATTCGCTCCGCGCGGCATCGCCGCCGCGGAGGAGGGCGAGTGCGCTTTCCCGGCAGGTGCGACGGATACCGGCGGAGGACAGCTATCCGCTGACGGGCTCCCGGGCCGCAGGCCGCATCGGGGCGGAAGCGAAATCGCGGATCGCGTCGGACCACGGGCGCTCGGCCCGCCAGCCCAGCTCGGCCGCGATCCGCTCGGAGGACGCGGTGATGTGCCGCACGTCGCCGAGCCGGAAGTCCCCCGTCACGATCGGCGCGGGGCCGCCGAGGGCCGCCGCCAGGTCGGTCGCGAACTCTCCGATCGTCCGCACCGTGCCGCTGCCGACGTTGTAGGCCCGGAACGAACCGCCGCGCCCGTCCGTCACGGCGTCGGCCGCGCGAAGATTCGCCTCGGCCACATCGCCCACCTCGACGAAGTCGCGTCGCTGGCGACCGTCCTCGAACACGAGCGGCGGGAGGCCCTCGTGCAGCCGCGACCGGAACAGGGAGGCGACCCCCGCATACGGCGTGCCCCGAGGCATCCGGGGACCGAACACATTGTGGTAGCGCAGCGCGACAGCGCGACCGCCGGTGACGCGGGCCCACGAACGCGCCAGCTGCTCCTGAGCGAGCTTGCTGACCGCATACACGTTGCGCGGCTCCATCGGGTCGTCCTCGCGGATGAGCACAGGCTCCAGGGGGCGACCCGCGGAGTCGAGCGGGTCGTACCGGCCGGCCCGCAGGTCGCCCACGGCGCGCGCGGGCGGCTGCACCACCGCATCGCCGTCGCGGTAGAGGCCCTCCCCGTAGACGACCATCGACGAGGCGAGCACCAGCCGTGTCGTCCCGGCAGCTGCCATCGCGGCGAGCAGTCGGGCCGTCACCCCGGCGTTCGAGTCGACGTAGTCGGGCGCGTCGCCGAAATCGACGCCGAGCCCCACCTTGGCCGCCTGGTGGCAGACCAGGTCCGCGGCGCGCAGCAGCGACTCCGGGATGGCGCCCGCGTCCCCGACGAGCAGGTCGACCTCGCCGCGCAGCGCGGTGAACCAGCCGGGCACCTCCGCGCTCGCGTGCACGTCGGTGCGCAGCGAGTCGACGACGCTCACCCGCCAGCCACGGCCGAGCGCGGCCTCCACGATGTGCGACCCGATGAAGCCGAGACCACCGGTGACGAGCAGGTGGGTCATCGCGACTGCTCGGCGGCGAGCGGCGCAGCCAGCACCCGTTGCACAGCGGCGGCCGGGATGAGCGTGCGCGGACGATAGCCGGTAGGGATCTCCGCGATGGTGGCGGCGACGGCGGAGCGCAGGCGCGGGCCCGCCTGAGCCATCCTCTCCAACACCCGCGCCGCATCGACCGCGTCGGCGGTGTCGCCCGCGGCGGTGCCGGCGTCGGTGTCGGTGACGAAGGCGATCGTGACCAGGCCCATACCGAGCTCGGCCGCCAGCACGGCCTCCGGATACTGGGTCATGTTCACGATGTCGGCCCCCGCAGCGCGGTACCACCCGGACTCGGCGCGGGTCGAGAATCGCGGGCCCTGGATGACGACCGTCGTTCCGTTCGGCACGACCTCCTCGCCGAGACCGGTCAACGCGCGCGCCGCCGCCCTGCAGAGCACGGGATCGAACGGCTCGGCCGCCGCGAGGTGCTGCACGTCGTCGCCGTCGAAGAAGGTGTCGGGCCGTCCGGCGGTGCGGTCGATGAGTTGGTCGGGCACCAGGAACGTCCCCGGCCGGGCGCGATCCGAGATGCCGCCGACGGCCGAGCTCGTGACGATGGCGCACACCCCGAGGGACGCGAGGGCCCAGAGGTTGGCGCGGTACGGGATGCGGTGCGGCGCCAGCGCGTGGTCCTCGCCGTGGCGCGCGAGGAAGGCGACCCTGCGACCGCCCACCCGACCGATTCGGATGGGACCGGACGGCGGACCGTACGGGGTCTCGACGGTGACCGTCTCGATGTCGTCCCTCTCGTCGAAGAGCCGGTACAGGCCCGACCCTCCGATCACGGCGATCCGCAGTGCTGTCATGCTGTCTCCTCTCGGATGGTCTGCCCGGTGGGCGTCTGGCCCGGGTTCGATGCCGGGTCTCGGTTCGATGCCGGGTCTCGGTTCGATGCCGGGTCTCGGTTCGCCGCCCGGTCCCGGCGCCTGCGCCTGCGCAGCACCGTGGCGACTCCGGCGGCGACCGCGGCCGCGGCGATCACGAGCGTGCCGGCGGGCGGGGCGGGAACGAGCGTCTTGACCGTCAGCGCGATGGGCACCGCCAGCCACTCCCAGCGCCGGCTGAGCGCGATGAACGGGATCAGCACGAGGGCGTACCACGGATAGCTCGGGCTGGTGATCAGCAGGACCGCGCCCACCGAGACGACCTGCGCGTGCCACGGCGCGCGAGGGTCGGCGAACCTCCAGGCGAGCGCGAGCGCCGTCACGATGAGCGCGGCCGCGACGCCCGTCGCCCAGAGCCCGGGGAGGAACGGCGAGAGCAGCGCGAACCGCGAGCCGCTCTCGTAGCCCTCTTCGTCGAGATAGCCGGGCAGGTAGCCGACGACGGCCCAACCCGTCACTGCGACGTAGGGGACGTAGCTGAGGACGAACGTCGCTGCGGCGGCGAGCCCCGTCGTCAGCGGGCGTCGCCGGGCCAGGGCAGGTGCCGCAATGGCCGGGACGAACTTCGCAGCCGCGGCCAGCCCGATCCCGATGCCCACCAGGGCGGCGCGCCGCCGGCCACCGGCGGGCCCGGCCCACGCGCTCAAACGCGCGGCAGGCCCGCGC
>NZ_CAMFLC010000056.1 GCF_945957465.1 uncultured Leifsonia sp. | reverse complement strand
GAAGCACAGCTTGCCGGTGTTGCGCTGGTGCACGACGCGGCCGGCGACGCCGACCCTCTCGCCCGATGTCTCGTCGGCCGCCAGGTGACCCCAGGCGGCGCGCACCTCCGGGATGGTGGTCGTGATCGGCAGCTGCACCGGGTAGGCGCCGCCGCCCGCGTCGCCGGCCTCGGCGATCAGGCGCTCGCGCTTCGCCAGCCGCACGGCCTTCTGCTCGCTGATCTCCTCGTCGGTGAGGTCGGTGGGCGGCGCTTCGGTCATGGTGTCTTTCCGTTCCGGCGGTGGTCGGTCTGCTGCGGGGGTGGAGGTGCGGTGGTGGTAGGTGGTGCGGGAGGCGGCGTTCAGCCCACCGTGATCCGGATGTTGTCGATCAGGCGGGTGGAGCCGACGCGCGCGGCGATCAGCAACAGCGCCGGGCCGTGGAGGTCGGCGCCCGCCTCGAGGAAGGTGTCCTGATCGACGATCGCGAGATAGTCCAGTTTAACGACCGGCTCGGCTTCGATGCGCGCGTTCGCCGCCGCGAGCGTGGCCGGCACGCCCGCCGCGGCCGCCTCCGCGCCGGCGGCGAGCGCTTGCGACAACGCGACGGCGGCACGACGCTCGTCGTCATCGAGGTAGCGGTTGCGGCTGGAGAGCGCGAGCCCGTCCTCCTCGCGCACCGTGTCGACCACGGCGATCGAGACCGGGAGGTCGAGGTCGTCGACCATCCGGCCCACCAGGTGCACCTGCTGGGCGTCCTTCTGGCCGAACACGGCGACGTCGGGCTGCACGATGTTGAGCAGTTTGGCGACGACCGTGAGCATCCCGTCGAAGTGCCCGGGGCGCGACGCCCCCTCGAACGTGCGGCCTGCCTCGCCCGCGCTGACCCGGGTGGAGGTCGGCCCCTGGGGGTACATCTCGGCCGCCGTGGGCGCGAACACCAGGTCGGCGAGGCCGTCGAGCGCTGCCACGTCTGCGTCCAGGGTGCGCGGGTACCGGTCCAGGTCCTCGCCCGGCCCGAACTGCAGCGGGTTGACGAAGATCGAGACGACCACCACGCCGCCGAGATCGCGGGCCTGGCTCACAAGGCGGAGGTGGCCGCGGTGCAGCGCGCCCATCGTGGGCACCAGGACCACGCGGCCGGCCGGGGCGTCGGCCGGTCCGTCGAGCGCGGCCTCCCGCCGGGCGCTCGCGACGCGGTCGCGCAGTTCGGCGATGGTGGTCACGACGTCCGGCATGACGGGTCTCCCTGGGGGTGAAGCGTTGTGGTGCGGGCCTCGCCGACGGGAGGCCGCATCCAGGCTACTCGCCGCGCAGGAACCAGCCGCGCCCGTCGTCGTCGGCGGCGCCGTCGCCGGGCTGCGCGGCGTCGCCCGGGCGCGCGCCGGGCCGCGCGCCACCGAGCTCGTCGAGGAGCCCGAGATCGAGCGAGCTCGGCGCCCCGGCCCGCATGAGGGCGTTGTCGACGGCCGACCGCAACAGCGAGCTGAGGAACGCGCCCGGGTTCTCCACGCCGATGCCCGCGAGGATGCCCGTGGACTGTTCGACGATCGAGCGCGAGAACGCCGTGGCGGTCGCGATCGCCTCCGCGTAGGCCGCCCGGTCATCGTCGGCGATGACGACGGGCTCCCCGCCCATCTCGACCACCAGCGCCTGCGCTATCGGCAGAACGGGGGTGGGCGCTGTGACCGCGAACCAGCTCTCGCCGAGCCGGGAGAGGTCGAGGCTGGTGCCGGTGAACTCGAGCGCCGGGTGCACGGCGAGCGGGATCGCGCCGGCCTCCGCGGCCGGGCGCAGCACGTCGACTCCGTAGCCGGGCGCGGTGTGGAGGACGAGCTGGCCGGGCTGCCAGGTCCCCGTCGCCGCGAGGCCGGAGACCAGCCCGGGGAGCTCGCCGTCGGGGATGGCGAGGATGACGAGCTCGCTGCGTTCGACCAGCGTCGGGACGTCGAGGATCGGCGCCTGCGGCAGCATCGCGTGCGCGCGGTCCCGGCTCTCGGCCGACACCGCCGAGATGCCGACGATGGCGTGCCCGGCACCGGCGAGGGCGGCGCCGAGCACTGGTCCGACCCTCCCTGCTCCGATGATGCCGAGGCCCAGACGGCCCGAGCGTGCTGCGGCATTCATGCGTCCTCCTCAGGGGTGTCTCCGTGCGATGCGGTCCCCGTGCTCCGGCTGGCGGCGGGGGCGGCCGGGGGCGCGGGAGCCGGCGGTGCGGCAGCGGGCGCCGATGATTCGGCGGGTGCCGACGGTTCAGCGGGCGCCGATGGTTCAGCGGGCGCCGACGGCGCAGCAGGCGCCGGCGGCGCGACGACGTGCACCCCCCAGCGGTGGCTGCGGTCGCCCGCCGCGGCCTCCACGGCGCGCGCCGCGACCGTCTCGAACAGGTCGACGCCCGTGGTGGAGTCCATCGCGCCCAGGCGCGGACGCACCGGCCCCGACACCGTGTGGAACCGGGTGTCGGCCAGCCCCAGCAGACGGTCGATCGGGCCCTGCTGCAGCTCCAGGCTCTGCAGCCGGGCCAGCGGCACGATCGCCAGGCTGCGCCACACGAAGCCGCGGCGCAGCAGCACGACACCGTCGAGCAGCCGGAACCCGGTGCGCTGCCACGACAGCGGCCGCAGCCACACGGCTCGGCGCGGACTGCCGGTGAAGGCGTCGTGACCGCGCGAGGTCATCCCCTGCAGGATCGCGTCGCGATGCTCCGCGGTGAACGCCGGCAGCACCAGCTCGAGCACGCGCGCCACGTCGGCCTGGTCGCCGACCGGCAGCATGGTCGTGTTCGGCTGCCCGGCCGCGCCCTTCTCGCGCGAGTGCCCGGCGGTGTCGATGCGGATCTGCCACCAGCCGAACGGCCGCCAGAGCAACGGCTGCTGCACCTCCACCGCGTGCACGCGGCCGGGCGGGAGGGTCTCGTTGCTCGTGCTCAGCAGGCCGAAACCGACGCGTACGCCGTCCGGGGTCCCGGCGATCGAGTAGCGCAGCGACTTGGTGAAGCGGTTGATGTAGAAGCTCGCGGAGCCGATCAGACCCGGCAGCACCACGATGAGCAGCCACGGTGCCCCGCCCGCGGAGCCGATCACCAGCAGCACGATCACGACCACCACGAAGATCGAGAACCCGCTGAGCACCAGCGAACCGGCGAGACGCAGCGGTGGGATCTTGACGACGGACTCGGGCGGCGCGGCGCTGGGATCGAGTTCGGGCGCGAGGAAGTCGTTGACCCGCCGGCCGACGAAATCGGTGACCTGGGCGGCACGGGAGGCCGCGGGGACCGCGCCGGCGGCTCCGCCTGACACTGCGTCGTCTCCCGCGCCGCCGGCTCCCGCTGCACCGGCTCCCGCTGCACCGGCTCCCGCTGCACCGGCTCCCCGAGCAGCGACTCCCCCAGCGGCGCTCGCCTCGGCGGCCCGCACACCCGACGCCAGCCGCAGCACATCCGACCGGAGGCCGTCGGCCAGCACCGAGCCCAAGTACGCCAGCTGCACGTTCGCGTCATGGCCGGCCACGGTGATGTCCAGCTTCGCCGCGCCGACGATGCGCGCCAGCACCGGTCTCACCACATTGATGCCCTGGATGCGGTCGAGCCGGGCCTTGCGCTGCGTGCGGAACAGGATGCCGCTGCGCACCTCGACCGCGTCCCCCGTGATCCGGAAGCTGTGCATCCGCCACGACACGTAGAACGCGGCGAGACAGCCGAGGAGCACCACCGCGACACCCAGCAGCGCCCAGCCCTCCCAGCCGTGGTTGTAGATCGCGTCGATCGGATCTCCCCCGACATCGGGCGCGCCGATGAAGAAGCTCACGAGCCGTTCGCGGAGGTTGGACAGCACGAAGCCGAGCACGGCGATGAACACGATCCCACCGCGCAGCAACGGCGTGGCCGGGTGCAGCCGGTGCCACTCCCCGTCGGTGAGGTGCTCGGCGGCGCGCTCCGCCGCGTTCAGCGGCCCGCCCGGGAGCGGCGCGCCCGGCGCCGGCTGCGGGTCGTGCGGGACCGGGCCGCCCGGAGGAGGCCCCTGCAGGCTCACAGTCCCGCCCGGCGGCTCTCCGCCAGCTCCACGAGGCGGTCGCGCAGCTCGGCCGCTTCGGCCTCGGGCAGGCCCGGAACGATGACGTTCGTGGACGCGGCCGCCGTCACGAACTTCAGATCCGCCAGCCCGAGAGCGCGGCCGACCGGGCCGCGGGTGATGTCGATGAGCTGCATGCGCCCGTACGGAACCGACACGAACCGCTGGTACATGATCCCTCGCCGGAACAGGAGGTCGTCGTCGCGCAGGCGGTACCCGATCGAACGCGTGCGCCGGTTGGCGACGAACAGCGCGACCACGGTGACCGCCACGATCACGATGAGCGCGATCCACGCCCACGACCACCCGGCGACCAGCCACAGGAACACGGCCGCGGCGCTCAGGACGAGCCCGCTGAGCAGGGTGCTGACGACCACCACCACGACATACTTCGGCGAGACGCGGTTCCACTCGCCGACGGAGAGGTCAATGCGAGCGGGCACGGACGGCCTCCGGGTCGTCGTCGCCATCGGGCGGCAGCGTGCAGAAGAACTCGGCGATCAGTCCGGCGATCAGCAGGATGATCGCACCGGCCGTGCCCAGTGCCGTCAGCACGATGGCGTTCGAGGCCGGCAGCACATCCCTGGTGAGCAGATAGAGCAGGATGCCGGATCCCGCCCCGGTGAGCAGTGCGCCGCTCAGGCTGCACGCCTTGGCGAACACGACGATCCGCATCGCCTGGAACGGGTCGATGCGCCGCGAGCTCCGGCCCCGCACGGCGCGCCGGATCGGGACCGCGAACGCGACGACGATGATCGCCACGGCGACGAGCGTGATCGGAAGCGTCAGGGGCGGCACGAACACGGCGACGCCCATGCCGGAGGACGCGAGCTCGGCGAGGAACCCGATCACGACCCCGAGAACGCCGAGGCCGATCAGGGATGTCGGACGCGTGCGCCTCACGACGGCTCCCCCTCGCGGTCGGCGGGTCGCGCGTGCTCGCCCTCGTCGTACAGTGCGATCGGGTCCGCGGCCGTGGCCGCGAGCGCCGCCACCGGCCCGTAGCCGGGCAGCACTGCGCCGGGGTCGACATCGAGCCACGGCACCAGCACGAACGCCCGTTCGTGCGCCCGCGGGTGCGGCAGCACGATCCGCGGATCGTCGTCGGCGACGATCCCGCCGTAGTCGACGATGTCGATGTCGATCGTGCGGTCGCCCCAGCGCTCCTCGCGAACGCGTCCGAGCGCGTCCTCCACCCGGTTGACGGCGCCGAGCAGGGCCAGCGGGTCGAGGATCGTATGGATGCGGGCGACGGCGTTGAGGTAGGCCGGAGCCTCGTCGGAGATGCCGTCCGGCTTGAGGGCCGGAGTCTCGTAGAGACGCGAGACGGCCTCGATGCGGAGGCCGGCGTCCTCGCCGAGCAGTCGCAGAGCCTCCCGGATCGTCGCGGCCCGGTCGCCCAGGTTGCTGCCGAACGCCAGCACCGCCTGCGCGCCGACACGGAGTCGCTCGGGGCGCGGGGTCACTCCCACGACCGCCCCCTCACGATGCGTACGGCGACGTCGTCGAACGGCACCTCGATCGGTGCGTCGGGCTTGTGGACGGTCACCTGCACCGAGTGCACCGGCTCATGGGAGAGGACCACACCGGCGACGCGTTCGGCGACCGTCTCGATCAGATCGACGGGGTCGCGGCGCACGGCGGCGGCGATCTCGGTCGCGAGCTCGCCGTAGTGCACGGTCCGCCCGAGGTCATCGGAGGCCGCCGACGGCGAGAGGTCGAGGTGTGCGGTCACGTCCACCACGAAATCCTGGCCGTTCTCACGCTCGAAGTCGTACACGCCGTGGTGTGCCCGCACGCGCAGCCCGGTGAGCACGATCGCGTCCGTCGGCCGCCGCGAGGCGGTCGCGGCATCGGAATCAGTCATCGCGTCCAGCTTGCCACGCCCGCACGACATCCAGGGCGATCCGCGTCGATGCCACATCGTGCACGCGCACGGCCCACACGCCCGCCTGCGCGGCGAGGGCCGAGATGACCGCCGTCGGGGCGTCGCGGTCTTCCACGGGCGCGCCGGCCGGCAGCAGCGCGCCGAGGAACCGCTTGCGCGACGCCCCGATGAGCACCGGGTAGCCGAGGGTCTCGAACTCGTGGAGGCCGGCCAGGACCTGCCAGTTGTGCGAGGCGTTCTTGGAGAACCCGAGGCCCGGGTCGAGCACCAGCTTGGCGGGATCGATCCCGTGGTCGACCAGGCTGGTGACACGGGCGGAGAGCTCGGCGCGCACCTCCGCCACGGTGTCCGTGTACACGGCGCGGGAGTCGGCGGCGTCGAGCCGGCCGCGCCAGTGCATGACCACATACTGCAGGCCGGTGTCGAGCACCGCGTCGGGCATCCCCGGGTCACCCAGCCCGCCGGAGACGTCGTTGATGATGGCGGCGCCGGCGTCGGCCGCCGCGCGCGCGGTGGAGGCGTTGAGGGTGTCGACGCTGACCGTCACCCCGTGGTCGGCGAGGGCGCGGATGACCGGCACGACGCGCGCCTGCTCGTCGACGGGGTCGACGCGCAGGGCGCCGGGGCGCGTCGACTCGCCTCCGACGTCGATGAGGTCGGCGCCCTGCGCGACGAGGTCGAGGGCGTGCGCGATGGCGGCCTCGGGCTCCAGCCAGCGGCCTCCATCGCTGAAGGAGTCGGGCGTCACATTGAGGACGCCCATGATGAGAGTCACGCGCGCACCCGCCCTGCGCGGCGCGATTCGTCACGAATGTCGAGTTTCGTGCCACGAATCTCGTGATTCGTCACGAATCTCTGCGCGCCGGCGACGGCAGCGGCGGGGATCACGCGATGCCCCGGCCGATGAGGGCGATGAGCTCGGCGCGGGATGCCGGCTCGGTGAAGGCGCCGCGGGCGGCGATCGTGACCGTGGTCGCCGCGGTCTGCCGGGCGCCGCGCGTCGTGACGCACTCGTGGGAGGCGTCGAGGACTACGAGTACGCCGCGTGCCTCGGCGCCGCTCTCGATCGCGTCGGCGATCTGCTCCGTCAGCCGCTCCTGCAGCTGCGGCCGTGCCGACAGCACCTCGATCGCGCGCGGGATGCGCCCGAGGCCGATCACGGTCTCCCCCGGCAGGTAGGCGACGTGGGCGACACCCAGGAACGGCAGCAGGTGGTGCTCGCACACCGAGCGGAAGCGGATGTCGCGCAGGATCACCGTCTCGGCCGCCGCACCCTCGAGCGGCACGGGCTCGCCCAGCTCCGAGCGCGCGTCCACGCCGATGCCCGCGAAGAACTCCTCGTAGGCGTCGGCGACACGGGAGGGCGTCTCGGCCAGTCCCGGACGCGACGGATCCTCGCCGATGGCGGCGAGGATCTCGGCGACGGCCGCCT
The DNA here is from genome assembly GCF_945957465.1 of uncultured Leifsonia sp. Classification (GTDB taxonomy): domain Bacteria; phylum Actinomycetota; class Actinomycetes; order Actinomycetales; family Microbacteriaceae; genus Leifsonia. Next base: position 10,658 of record NZ_CAMFLC010000056.1, on the reverse strand, counting down.
CGATGCGCGGGCGATCGAAACCGGTCATGCGGCGCGCGGCCTAGGCGGTCGCCGGCCGCGGCTTGATGGCAGGAGACCGCTTGGGCTTCGACGACGGCGGCTCGGAGTCCACTCCCCCGTCGACCGCCCCGGCGTCGATCGGCGCCTTCGGGAACTCGATGGGCGGCAGGTCGGAGATCGGGCGCTTGTCGCTGGAGAGCCACTGCGGCCGCTCCGGGAGCTTCTTGACGTCGGCGAAGATCTCGGCGATCTGGTTGTGGTCGAGCGTCTCGTGCTCCAGCAGCGCCGCGGCGAGCCGGTCGAGCACGGCGCGGTTGTCGTTGATGACCTCCCACGCCTCGTCGTGCGCCTTCTCGATGAGCGCACGCACTTCGGCGTCGACACGCTCGGCGATGCGCTCCGAGTAGTCGCGCTGGTGGCCCATGTCGCGACCGAGGAACATCTCGCCGTTGGCCTGCCCCAGCTTGACGGAGCCGATGTCGGAGCTCATGCCGTACTCGGTGACCATCTTGCGGGCGATTGAGGTCGCCTTCTCGATGTCGTTGGAGGCGCCGGTGGTGGGGTCGTGGAACACGATCTCCTCGGCGACCCGGCCGCCCATGGCGTAGGCGAGCTGGTCGAGCAGCTCATTGCGGGTCACGGAGTATTTGTCCTCCAACGGCATCACCATCGTGTAGCCGAGGGCGCGGCCGCGCGGGAGGATGGTGATCTTGGTCACCGGGTCGGTGTGGCGCATGGCCGCGGCGGCGAGAGCGTGACCGCCCTCGTGGTACGCCGTGATCAGCTTCTCCTGGTCTTTCATCACCCTGGTGCGCTTCTGCGGTCCGGCGATGACGCGGTCGACCGCCTCGTCCAGTGCCCTGTTGTCGATCAGCTGGGCGTTGGAGCGCGCCGTGAGCAGCGCGGCCTCGTTGAGCACGTTCGCCAGGTCGGCGCCGGTGAAGCCGGGCGTCTTGCGCGCGAGGACCTCGAGGTCGACGGAGGCCGCCAGCGGCTTGCCGCGCCCGTGCACCTCCAGGATCTTCTTGCGACCGAGCAGGTCGGGGGCGTCGACGCCGATCTGGCGGTCGAAGCGGCCGGGGCGCAGCAGCGCGGGGTCGAGGATGTCGGGACGGTTGGTGGCCGCGATCAGGATGACGTTCGTCTTGGGGTCGAAGCCGTCCATCTCGACGAGCAGCTGGTTGAGCGTCTGCTCGCGCTCGTCGTGACCGCCGCCGAGACCCGCGCCACGGTGGCGGCCCACCGCGTCGATCTCGTCGATGAAGATGATCGCCGGCGAGTTCTCCTTGGCCTGCTGGAACAGGTCGCGGACGCGGCTCGCGCCGACGCCGACGAACATCTCGACGAAGTCGGAACCGGAGATCGAATAGAAGGGGACGCCCGCCTCACCCGCGACGGCGCGGGCCAGGAGCGTCTTGCCGGTGCCGGGAGGGCCGTACAGCAGCACGCCCTTGGGGATGCGGGCGCCCACCGCCTGGAACTTGGCCGGCTCCTTGAGGAAGTCCTTGATCTCCTGCAGCTCCTCGATGGCCTCGTCGGACCCGGCGACGTCGTCGAAGGTGACCTTCGGCGTCTCCTTGGTCACGAGCTTCGCCCGCGACTTGCCGAACTGCATGACCTTGTTGCCGCCGCCCTGCATGCCCGAGATCATGATCCAGAAGAACACGCCGATGAGGAGTGCCGGGATGAGGAAGCCGAGGATGTTCACCAGCCAGTTGGGCTGCGGGACCTCGTCGTCGTAGCCCTTGGGGAGGTTGGCGTTGTCGATCGCCTTCACCACGTCCTGGCCGCGCGGGGTGACGTAGTAGAACTGCACCTGGGTGCCGTTGGCGCCGTCCGCCTGCTTGAGGGTGAGGTCGACGCGGTTCTCGCCGTCGACGATCTTCGCGCTGGCCACCTTGTCTTGCGAGAGGAGGTCGAGGCCCTGCTGCGTCGTGACGCTCTTGAAGCCCGACATCGTGATCAGGCTGGAGCCGATCCACACCGCGATGATCGCGAGCACGACGTACAGGATCGGGCCGCGGAAGATCTTCTTGACGTTCATGGTGCGACCACAGTACCGCCTGGGCGCTGTGGGTCGGCTGCGTGTTCGCTCTGGGCGGCCTTCGGGCGTTCGGCGCGCCGGCGACGGCGCCGGCCCCCGTTTCAGCCGGCGGGGAGGATGGCCGGCCAGTACTCGACGACCTGCCCGTCGGCCACGCGGACGAAGTCATGCCCCGAGAACGTCATCGTCTCGTCGCCCATCCGGCAGCTCACGATCCAGCGCGCGGCGATGTATCCGTCGCCCACGAGCGGTCCGGCCTGCACGTCGAACTCCACGCTGTCGAACTCGTCGACGGTCTCGGCGATCGCGCGCGCGAAGCCCCGCGGTCCGACGACGTCGCCCTCCGGCCAGTGGCCGACCGCATCGACGGCGATGATCGGTTCCAGCGAGGCGTGCCGATCGCCCCACGCGGCCAGGAAGCGCCGGTAGAGGTCGGTCGGATCGTCGGACATGCCGCAATCGGACCACCGCGACGTCGCGGGCGCAAGTAGACGGGAGTGTCGCAGCCTCAGCTGTAGACGGCCGGCGCGAGGATGCCGACGCCGCGAAGGTTGCGATAGCGCTCGGCGTAGTCGAGCCCGTAGCCGACGACGAACTGGTTGGGGATCTCGAAGCCGACATACTTGACGTCGATGTCGACGCGCGCGGCTTCGGGCTTGCGCAGCAGGGTGAAGATCTCGATCGACTCCGGGCCGCGGCTGTGCAGGTTCGCGAGCAGCCACGAGAGCGTGAGCCCGGAGTCGATGATGTCCTCGACGATCAGCACCGTCTTGCCGCTGAGGTCGGTGTCCAGGTCTTTGAGGATGCGCACGACGCCGCTGGAGGCCGTGCCGCTGCCGTATGAGCTGACCGCCATCCAATCCATCGTGACCGGGAGGCGGAGTTCACGCGAAAGGTCGGCCATGACCATAACGGCGCCCTTGAGCACTCCCACCAGGAGGACGTCCTTGCCCGCGTAGTCCGCCTCCACCTGCCGGGACAGCTCGGCGATGCGGGAGCGGATCTGCTCCTCGGTGATCAGAATCTCGGTCAGGTCGTCGTGAACGTCCGTGAGTTCCATGGGGAGGCGCTGTCCTTTAGCTGTCGGGGTGAAACGTGAGCAGGCCGTTCTGCCTGACAACTCTAACGCCTGGCAGGCTGAGCGGACCCTGGCCGTGCCAGGCCGTGATCAGCTCCGCCACGGCGAGGGTGTGCGCCCTGCTGAGGGAGACCCCGAACTCGGCCGAGACGACCAATCGGATGATGCGCTGACGCAGGGCGGCGGGGTCGGCGGCGAGCCCGCGCACGTCGAGGGCGACCGCTCCGTCGTCGGTCTGGCTCACCAGCTCCTGCGCCCACTCGAGGGCGAGGCCGTCGAGCGCCTCGTCGTCCTCGCGCAGCTGCTCGGCGGTGCGCGCGAGCGCTTCGGCGACGCCGGGCCCCAGCTCGTCCTCGAGCGCGGGGAGCAGGCGCGTCCGCACGCGGACCCGCCGGAACGACGGGTCCGCGTTGTGCGGATCGTCCCACGGCTCGAGGCCGCTGTCGGCGCAGAAGGCGCGCGTCGCCGCGCGGCGCACCCCGAGGAACGGCCGCAGGAGTGTCCCCGTGTCAGGCCGCATGCCCTGCAGGCTCGACGGCCCCGAGCCGCGCGCGAGTCCGAGGAGCACCGTCTCCGCCTGGTCGTCGAGTGTGTGCGCGAGCAGGATGCGCTGCGCTCCGGTGCTGCGGCGCGCCCGATCGAACGCGGCGTGACGGGCGGCGCGCGCTTCGCCCTCCGGGCCGCGAGCGCCGGCCGCAACCTCCACCCGGTCGACGAGTACGGGATCGAGACCGAGCCGCCTGGCTTGCGCCGCCGCCTTCTGCGCGACCTCCGCCGAGCCGGCCTGGAGGCCGTGGTCGACCACGATCGCACCCGCCGGGTAGCCGCCGCGCGGCGCTTCGAACGCGGTGGCGGCGGCCAGCGCCAGCGAGTCCGCTCCCCCGCTCAGGCCCACCAGCACGAGGGCTCCCGGCTCCAACGGCGCCGGCCGCGCGGGGCCGTGATCGTCGTGCGGGTCGGCCTCGGGGAGGCCGGCCGCGGCCGCCAGAGCCTCTCGCACCGCCCTCCGGCCATCGGCGATCGGCGGGGTCAACCGGGGACGTCGGGGGGCGTCGGCGGACCCCCTGTGCGACACGTCACCCGATGAGCCGTTGAGGTGCATCCAGTAACGTTAGTGCAGATTTCCCCGAGCTGAAGGAGCACCGGCATGGCCGAATACGACGTCGTCATCGAGATCCCGAAGGGGAGCCGCAACAAGTACGAGGTGGACCACAAGACCGGCCGCGTCTACCTCGACCGCGTGCTCTTCACGAGCTTCGTCTACCCGACGGACTACGGCTTCTTCGAGAACACCCTGGGCGACGACGGCGACCCGCTCGACGTCCTCGTCCTGCTCGAGTACCCGGTGTTCCCGGGCGTCGGCGTGAAGGTGCGACCGGTCGGTGTGCTGAACATGTCCGACGAGGCGGGCGGCGACGCCAAGATCATCGCGGTGCCCTACAAGGACCCGCGCTGGCAGCACATCCAGGACGTCACCGACATCCCCGAGCAGACCCGCAAGGAGATCGAGCACTTCTTCGCCCGTTACAAGGACCTCGAGCCGGGCAAATTCGTCACCATCGAGGGCTGGGGCGATGCCGCCGAGGCCGAGAAGATCATCGAGAAGGGCTTCGCCAAGCTCGCCGCCGAGGGCCACTGACACCACGAGCGAAACGCGAACCGCCGAGTGGGCAGCTCAGCTTCCCGCTCGGCGGTTCTTTTGATGGATTCGCGCCGTCTCGGCGCTCGACGGCTAGGCGGAGGGGCGAGCGACCTGGTACCAGGGGGAACCCCAGACGGACTGCCTCTTCACGACGTCGCCCTCGGTGGGGGCGGCGATCATCATGCCGCCGCCGATGTAGATGCCCACGTGGTAGAAGCTGCCCGGGCCGTCGCCCCAGAAGATGAGGTCGCCGGGCTGGCGCTGGCTGTAAGGGACGATCTGGCCGCGGCTGCGCGCCGTGTAGAACTGGTCGTTGACCGAGTGCGACCCGATGTAGACGCCGGCGTAGGCGTAGGCCTTCATCGTGAGGCCCGAGCAGTCGTAGCCGGTCGGACCTTCCCCGCCGAAGATGTACGGCTTGCCGAGCTGCGCCTGAGCATACGCGATCGCTGTCTGGACGACGTTGCCGTTGGGCGCGGCGGGTGCACTGCCGCCGCCTCCCCCGCCTGACGACGACCCGCTGCTCGAGGAGCCGCCGCCTTGCGCAGCGGCAGCGGCAGCCTCCTGCTGACGGCGCTGCTCGGCCGCCGCCGCCTCCGCAGCCGCCTTGGCCGCGGCCTCCTGAGCGGCCTTGACGGCCTGGCCCTGCAGGTAGGCGGCCTCCACCTGGGTGGACGTGTTCTTGAGGGTCGCGAGCTGGGCGACGAGCTCGGTCGACTTGGTCTGCTGCTCGGCCAGCGCTCTCTGCGCGGCGGACTGGGCGCTCTGGGCATCGGCGAGCGCCTTGTCCGCCGCGACCTTGAGCGACTCGCGCTCGGTCTTGGCGACCTTGGCCTGCGCGTTCAGCGAGTCGGCCGTGTTCTTGTCTTTGGTGGCCTGGTCGTAGACCGCCTTGGACTGCTCGGTCAGCTTGCTCATGGTGCCGAGCTGGAACAGCAGCTTGTCCGCGCCCTCTCCCGAGCCTCCACCGGTGAGCAGCAGCTCGGTGCTGACGTCGGTGCCTCCTCCGGCCTTGGCCAGGTGGGAGGCCAGGAGCCCGGCGCGCATCTGCGACGTCTTGGCCTTGGCGGCGGCGGCCGCCGCCTGGTCTTGGAGGTCGGTCTGCTTGGCTGTGGCCTTGTCCAGCGCGTCCTTGGCCTGGAAGTAGGCCTCCGCCGCTTTCTCGGACGCGACGCGGGCCGCGTCGACGTTGGACTGCAGGGTGCCGATCAGCGCCGTGATGTTGGCGATCATCGCCTGCTGGTTCGCGACGTTGGCCTTCGCCTGCTGCACGTCGTTCCACGACGGGTAGTCGACCGCTTGCGCCGGGGTGACGATGCCGATGGAGGCCGTGACCGCGCCCATGACGCCGGCGCCGATCGCCAGGCTGGGGCGGATGCGGGAGTTCTTGGAGGAATCGCTAGCCAAGGGGTGCCTGCCTCTGTCTCATGAAGGGGATTCCGTCGATCTTCTGATCGTTCACCCGGACTTCGAAGTGCAAGTGGCAGCCGGTCGAGGCACCGGTGGTGCCGACGCGTGCGATCGGCTGGCCGGCGCCGACATTCTGGCCGATGCCGACGAGGATGCCGCCGTTGCGGATGTGGGCGTAGCCGGTCTTGATCCCGCCACCGTTGTCGATGAGCACGAAGTTGCCGTAGCTGCCGTCCGGCCCCGCGTAGATGACGGTGCCGCTGTGGGCCGCGTAGATCGGCGCGTTGCACGAGGCGCCGATGTCGATACCCATGTGGTAGGTGCTGCCGATGCCCCCGGGCGACGGTCGCGCGCCGAACCCGTCGGTGATCGGCCCCGCGGCCGGCACCGCCCAGCCCTGCGGACCGACGTACCCGCCGGGCAGGCCGCCCGATCCGCGCGCGGCGGCCGCGGCGGCCGCGGCGGCGACACCCGCCTCGTACCCGGCGACTGTCTTGGCCGTGGCGTCGCGCAGCGCCGCGAGCTGCGCCTGCATCACCACGATCTGCTTCTGCTGCTCCGCGAGCTTGTCTTGCGCGGCCTTGGCCGCCGCGATGGCCGCCTGCAGCGCGCTCTCGGCCGCGACCCGCAGCTTCTCGCGCTCGACCTTGGCGACCTCTGCCTGGGCCGACAGCGCCTTGGCGGTGTTCTGGGCCACCTTGGCGTCGGTGTAGACCTTGTCGGACTGCTCGGTCAGCTTGGACATGCTGCCCAGGTCGGAGAGCAGCTGCTCGGGGGTGGCCCCGCTCGCGCCGTTGCCGCTCAGGAAGAGGTTGGCGGTGAGGTCGCGGCCTCCGGTGCGATAGAGCTGCGCGGCGAGCTTGCCGGCCTGCGCCCCGGCCGCGTCGGCCTTCTGCTGGCTCGCGGAGGCCTGGGACTCCAGGTCCCTCGCCTTCATGTCCGCGTCGTCGTAGGCGGCCTCGGCGGCCTGCAGCTCCTCGCCGCGCTTCTGCGCCGCCGCCTCGGTGTCGGAGACCTCCTGGTTGAGCTGCGCGATCAGGGTCGTGATGCGCGTGACCTGCGCCGCGGCCGCGCCCTCGTTGGCCTTGGCGTTCTGAACGTCCTGCCAGCTGGGGTACTGGTCGGCATAGGCCGGAGCGGCGAGGGACCCGACCGCCCCGGTTGCGAGGATGGCGCCCGCCGCGAGCAGCCGCACCAGGGCGCGACGACTCCGTGCCCGCTTCGGGCGCTCGTCAGTCGTCTCGCGTCTCATACGTTTCGTCACCTCGAACCCGGTCGTACTTCAGCATCACCAGTCACACGAATCACACGGGTCTCGTCGTCACCATGGGCAACTTTAGCAACATCGCTGCGCTGCCGCCCGGGTCGGGAGGGCGTCGGTGCACGATCGGACCGCGTGCGGTTCGCACGGACGACAGGGGGCCGTCGCTCGCAATCTACCCGTGGGATGTCGGGCCTCCCGGGCATTTCACCGGGGCGTGGCGCGAACCCGGCGACCACCGACCCGCCCGGGCTGCAGGCCCGATTCGCTTTCTGTCAGGGACTTCCGTATGCTTATTCGTCGGTGGTCATCGGAAAACGAAAGTCTTCTGAGACGATCCGGCCCCATCGTTTAGTGGCCTAGGACGCCGCCCTTTCACGGCGGTAGCACGGGTTCGAATCCCGTTGGGGTCACGATGGCATCATCTACAATTGAACAGCAACACAATGAGGCCCTGTAGCGCAGTTGGTTAGCGTGCCGCCCTGTCACGGCGGAGGTCGCGGGTTCAAGTCCCGTCAGGGTCGCTCCAAGCGACGGGCCTTTCTTCGGAAAGGCCTTTCGTCTAGGACGCAGGTCAGAAGCTTCCACCTTCCGTCCTGTGCGGCTCTGTAGCTCAGTTGGTAGAGCGTTCGACTGAAAATCGAAAGGTCACCGGATCGATGCCGGTCGGAGCCACCAGAGAAAACCCCCGGTCCGATCCGGATTCCGGGGGTTTTCTGTAGGCCTAGTGAGGCCGACGAAATGGCGTTTGACTACATTTTGACTACAACTGATTTCGCTGCTTGGGCATCGAGGGCGTTCGCAACGTCATCAAGGTCATCGTCGAAGAGGTCCGCATAGACGTCGAGGGTCATGGCGGCGGACGCGTGGCCGAGCATCCGTTGCACGGACTTGACGTTGGCTCCGGCCGAGACCGCGAGTGACGCTGCGGTGTGCCGGAGGTCGTGAGGTGTCAGCCGCGGAAAGCTGTCGTCCTTGTGCATGCACCGAGCGACCGCAGCGTTGAAGACGCGGTTGCGGAAGTTGCCGGCCCTGAGCACCCCACCGTCGGCGCCAACGAACACCGGCTCGTCTGGGTCGCGACCGGCGCACCGTACCTCTAGCGGAGCGGTCAGCAGATCGGGGAATGGCACAGAGCGCCGCTCGTGATTCTTGGGCGTTCCCCACACGATCACTCCTCGCGGTTCGGAGATCGCTCGAGCTATGTCGAGTCGTCGGCGCGTGAAGTCGACGCGGTTGACTTGGAGGCCGGCCATCTCGCCCCAGCGGAGACCCGTGTACGCGAGGAAGAGGACGATGTCGCCGTGCTCGCCGCATTCTGTTGCTAGCGCCCGCACTTGCGCGTGCGTCAGGTAGCCGTGCTCGCGGGAGGACAACCTCGGCAGCTGAACGCCGTCGGAGGCGTTGAGGGTGATGCGCCCATCGCGGATCGCATACTTCAACACGCCCGCCAGCACGAGATGTATCTGCCGCACCATGGACGGGCCGAGGCTGGCCGAGAGCTCGCCCACCCATGCTTGGACGTCGCTGTGTCGAACGTCCACGAGTCTTATGTTGCCCCAGCGAGGAAGCACATATTTGTCGAGGTGGAATCGGTAGCCCGAGCGAGTCGTCGGCTTCACCTGCACCTGGGCGCGGAACCATTCTTCGGCCACGTGCGAGACCGGTGTTCTCGCCTTCGTCGGGTCGACCCACTCGCCCTTGGCTTGGGAGACGTTGACCGACGAGAGGAAGAGTTCCGCGGCACGCTTCGTAGTGAAGCCACGCTTCATCGTGTTGCGGTGGTCAGGCGTTCGGTACTGAACCCGATATCGCTTGCCTGCTGCTGTCTCGTAGGACTCAATCGATCCCATGTCCGACACCCCCTGAGTCGATGAGGCGATTGTCCGTCGGACCACTGACGTGCAGGTCTCCCTCATCCCGCAGCGGGCAACGCCGGCGCCGTCGGGGGCGAGGCAGGCCCCGAAACCCTCCCGTCGGCCGACGGACAGATCCGTGCGGACTTGGCGGAGCAGGCAGACGCCCGAGTCCGCCCACTCCGCCAATTGTCGGCGGTCGACTCTCAGCGGCCGGGGTCCATGTCTCCGGCGCCGTCGGCGGTCGGGTCATCGTCGGTTTGCTCGTGCGCGCCGTGCTGATGCGGGGCTCCTTCGTGCTCGGCCTTCGGGTAGTTGCCGCTACGCAGGTGTGAACTGCGCACCAGCGGCTGCTCGCCGGCGCGCTCCGACCCGACATAGGCGCCAACGATGTCCGATTCGGGGCCGGGGTGGCCCTCGGACTCCGTGTACTGACCGTGGACCTCGCGTAGCTCCGCCGCCTTCGGCTCCTTCTGGGTGTAGTGGCCCTCGACCTGGTCACGCTCCTCTGCTTCCGCCATGACCATCGCCTCCTTAGTTGCGGTATCGCAATTGTCTCACCGTGGACGCCGAAGGAGAAGCGTCAGCGTCAACCTCGGAGCCGGTCCGCAACTTGAGCAAATGTTGCCCGGGCGCAAGTGATTCGTTGTACAACTGAAAGAGTGGACGATCAGGGTGAGAAGCTACAAGATGTGGATGCCGCGCTCCTTGCGGCGGACGTGATGATGCGCGTCGCGGCACGCTCTGTGCTCGAGGTGGAGGATCTCGTCACGTCGCCGCAGCTGCGCGTGTTGGTAGCGATCGCCACCCGCGGCCCGCAAACCCTTGGCGAGATTGCCGCCGAGCTCGGCGTTCACGCCTCCAACGCGACCCGCACATGCGAGAAGCTCGTGCAAGCCGGTCTCATCACCCGCTCCGAGAACCGGGCGGATCGGCGTTTCGTGCACCTCACGTTGACGCAGGACGGGATCGCGCTCGTACAGCGCGTGATTGGTCACCGCCGCGCCGCCCTGGCCGAGGTGCTCGCAGCGATGGAGCCTCGCGACCGGGCGACTGCACTGCACGCGTTTCGTGCGTTCGCGCACGCCGCCGGGGAGCGGCCGGCAGCGGACGGGCGATTCAGCCTCGTGCTGCCCGCGATCGCCTGAGCAGTGGTCAAGGTGGGGCTTCCGTCCCGAGGCTTTCATTGCGCAATCGCAAACATTGCGCGACACTAATCGTATCGACGTGATGACACGCCGCTTCCCAACGGAGGTACGGAATGTCCGATGACACGATCCCAGTCCTGTTCCGGGGCTGGGGACTTAAACGTAGGAGCGGCCTGTGGGGCGAGTGCCTCGCGGAGTTCCTGGGAACCTTCGTCCTGA
>NZ_CAMFLC010000055.1 GCF_945957465.1 uncultured Leifsonia sp. | reverse complement strand
CCCCCCCCCCCGCCCTTCCGGCACAACTCCGGTTTTGGGGCCCCCTCTGGGGGGTAGGGGGCACTAACCCCCCGGGGGGGGGGGGGGTGTCGCCCCGGCCCGGCGGACGGGGTGTCCGACGGCCGTCGACTCAGCGGCTATCGGCTAGTGCTGCTGCCATCCCCAGAGCCAGCCGGTGAGCCAGCTCCAGATGAGCGTCCACACCCAGTGACCGATCGCGTTCCCGTTGGACACCGTGAGGTCGTCCCAGCCGATCACCGTGTTGGTGCCGTCCTGCACGGACAGCTTGTGGTCGCCCTTGGCGAGCGGCTTCGGGAGGGTCAGGTGCAGGATGCCGTCGGCCGGCACCTTCACCCAGCCTCCGCCGACGCTGACCGGCTTGGAGTAGACCCACACCGACACCCACTGGCCCGCGCGCGCCTTGCCGACCGTGACGTCGATGGAGTCGCCCGCGTGATAAGCCTTGTGCTTGAACGAGATCTTCCCGTTCAGGGCCGTGGTCAGCTTCGCCTCGGCCGCGGCCACCGGGTCGGAGGTCGGCTTGCCGTCGGTCGGGGCGTCGGCGACGGTGAGCGGGATGCGCACGGTCGTGCCGGACTCCTTGGCCGTGAGCACCAGGGTGCTCGCGCCCGCCGCACTGTTCGGGACGGTGAAGGTCACCGTCGCGTCGCCCGCGGCATCCACCGGCACGGTGCCGATGACCGCCGAGCCGCCCCAGCTCAGTTCGAGCGAGGTGTTCGCCGGGCTGCCGAGGCTGGTCAGGTTGAGCTTCTGGACACCGAAGGTCACCTGCTGGCCGCGCTGCAGGGTCGTCGTGGGGACGTCCGTGACGGACACCCCGCGGCGGGCGAAGCTCGGCGACAGCGGACTGTGGGCGGTGATGTAGCCGATCCACGCGTCCCGGTCGATGAGGCCGGAGTCGCGCGTGTCGGTTCCGGCCGCGAACGCCCGGAAGTTGTCGCCGCCCTGGGCGAGGAACGAGAACGTGCCGATCCGGTACGACTTCGCCGGGTCGATCGGGGAGCCGTTCACGATGATGCTCGTGATGCGGTCGCCTTCCGGCCGGGTGGCGTCGTACGTGTAGCTGACGTTCTTGGACAGGCCGAGGTTGAGGAACGGCCGGCTCGGCACGGTGCCGTCGGCGTTCCGCTGCCACTGCTGCTCGAGCGCCTGCTTGAACTGCGCTCCGGTGAGGGAGGTCGTCCACAGGTTGTTCACGAACGGCAGCACCGCGTTGGCCTGCGCGTAGGTGACCGACCCGTCGGTGCCGTAGAGCAGCTCCGCGCGGAGGCCGCCCGGGTTCACCACGCCGATCTCGGCTCCGCCGAGCTGGGCGGGCGAGAGGGTCGACAGCAGCGAGTCGGCGACCAGGTCGCCCAGCGTGGACTCGTTCATCCGGTCGTCGCGGGCGCCGTTCAGGTAGGCGGTCGTGATGTCCGCCGTCACCGAGCCGACCTTCTGGTTGCCGATGACCGCCGCGTCGGCGAGTGCCTTGTCGACGATCGTCTTGACGGTGGCGACCCGCGGGTAGGCGGCGACCAGGCTGGCGTCGCTGTCTGTGGTGCGCGCCACGTTGCGGTCGGTGTGGCCGGTGACCTGCTTGGTGTCGCCGTCCACGGTCAGCGTGATCTGGCCGATGTTCTCGCCGTAGCTGCCGGTCTGGACGATCGGACGGGTGGCGCCCGCGACGCCGGGCACCGGCCCCTCCCACGCGTACTGCTTGTGGGTGTGGCCCGTGAAGATCGCGGAGACCTTCGCGCTGGTCTTGGTGACGATGTCGGCGAACGCTCCGCCGGCCGCGACCTCCTGGTCGAGCGTGGCGCCCTCGGGCTGGCCGAAGCCGGCGCCCTCGTGATACTCGGCCACGATCACGTCGGCCTCGCCGTTGCCCGGGTCGCCGTCGGTGAGCTCGCCCGCAACGCGGTTGACGGCCTCCACCGGGTCGCCGAAGTCGAGCGACGCGATGCCGCCGGGCGTGACCAGGGTCGGGGCCTCCTGTGTGACGGCGCCGATGACGCCGACCTTCAGGCCGTCGACCGTGAACACCGCGTACTCCGGCAGCGCCGGGGTCTTCGTGCCCTTCTGGTAGACGTTCGCACCCAGGTAGCCGAACGTCGCGGCGTCCTTCACCCGGCCGGTCAGGTCGCTGTACCCCTTGTCGAACTCGTGGTTGCCCACGGCGCTCGTCTTCAGGTCGAGCGCGTTCAGCACGTCGAGTGTCGGGATGTCGCCGGCCGAGGCCGAGGCGAACAGGGAGGCGCCGATGTTGTCACCCGCGGAGAGGAAGAGGGTGTTGCCCTCGCCGCCCTCGGCGCGCAGCTTCTCGACCGTACCGGCGAACTTCACCGTGTTGCTGTCGATCCGACCGTGGAAGTCGTTGATGTTCAGCAGGTTGAGCGTCACCGGCGCGGCCTTGAGCCCCAGGCCGATCACGATCGGGTCGTGGTCGCTGGAGCGGTACGGTCCCGGCTCGTAGAAGTTCGTGACGTTGTAGTTGTAGCGGCTGTATTCCAGCGCCACCGACTCCACCGAGTTGATGTTCCAGACGTCCGCTCCCGTGATGGCCGCGTTCGCCGTCGGCGAGGCGAGCACGTGGTCGAGCGAGCCGACCGTGCCGCCGAACGAGTACGTCGCCTTGGCGGTGCGGGTGCTGACCTGGTCGACGTAGCCCGCATCGGTGAGGACCTTGATCGGGTCCTCGTTGAGGTAGGCGTTGAAGTCGCCGATCAGCAGCACCTTGTCGGAGCCCAGCGTGGCCTTGCGCTCGTTCGCGAACGAGACGAGAGCGGTGGCCTGCTTGACGCGCGACGCGTTGGACGCGCCCTGGCCGTCGCCCTGGTCGGCGTCCGCTCCCGTGCCGGAGCCCTTCGACTTGAAGTGGTTGACGATCGCGATGAACGCCGAGGAGTCCGCCGCGCCGACCTTCTTGAAGGCCTGGGCGAGCGGCTGGCGGGCGTTCAAGAACGCCGCGTCGTCGAGGATCTTCGACTCGCCGACCGGGGCCGCCGCCGCCTTCTTGTAGATGAACGCGGTGCGGATGACGTCCTCGGTCGCGGGGAGCTTGGCGGGTGAGGGCACGTACGCCCACACCTCGCTGCCGGCCGCCGAGTTGAGCGCGGCGACGAGGGTCTTCAGCGCATCGTCGCGGTCGAGGCCGAAGCGGGCCGAGTTCTCGATCTCCTCGAGCGAGACCACGTCGGCGGTCAGGGCGTTGATCGCCGCGACGATCTTGTCCTGCTGGCGCTTCAGGTTGGCGGCGTCGGCGGCGCCGCGGGCGTCGCAGCCGCTGTTGACGGTGATCCTGTTGCCGTCGCGGTCGGTGTAGAAGGTGCAGCCGCTGAGCTGGTCCCCCGTGGTGGTGAAGTAGTTCAGCACGTTGAAGGTCGCCAGGCGCAGGTCGCCTCCGACGTTCGCCGGCGCCGCCGTGCGGGTGTTGCCGAACGTGACCGGCTGGACGGCTGCGGCGACGGCCGGCGTGAGCTCGGCGGTCGGCTGGAACTTCCAGGCGTCGTTGCGGTAGTCGAGGATGACCGGCTTGGTGAACGTGACCGGCGCGCCGACGCGGACCGGGTCGGTCAGCGACAGGTACGGCAGCGGCTTCGACTTGTTGGCCGAGCTGAGGAAGTTGGTCGAGGCCCCGTCGTCGAGGGTGACGGAGCGGGCCGTGTTGTCGGCGAGCGCGGCGGTGTACTCCGCGCTGCCGGGGCGCGCGGTCTCGGTCGGCTGCACGAGCGGCTTGTCGCCGGCCGCGAGGCCGATCTCGCCGTACTGGTTGGCCGAATAGACGTCGGTGACGGTGAACGCGCCCTGCGGTGCGATCAGCATGCCCTCGAGGCTCTCGCGCTGCGCGTCGGTCGCCGGGAGGCCGACGGTCGCCGGGGTGGGCGCCGTCACCGTGCTCGCGTCGAGCTTGTCGACCTTCGTCGGGGTGATCTCGGTGAGGCCGTTGTACTCGCTGACGCCTCCGGTCACCTGCACGTAGTCGCCGACGGCGACCGTGGAGGCGAACGACGACCCGAACGCGAAGATCGCGTCCGAGGCGGTGTGCGTCGCGAGGTCGATCGCGCCGCCCGTTCCCGGGGTCTGGAGGTAGAAGCCGTTGAAGCCTCCGGTCGCGTACGCCGCGGTGACGACGCCGGCCGTGCTGACCGTCTGGCCCGCCTTGGGGCTGGTGTCGCCCGTGCCCTGGATGTCGGCGATGGTCACCGTCCCCGGCGGTCCGGGGTCGGTCCCGGTGCCGGGGTCGGTGCCTCCCCCGCCGCCCGGGTTGCCCGGGTCGGTGGCCGACGCGGTGTTCTGCGGCGTGATCGTCGCGCTGAGCGAGAGGTCGGCTGCGTTGTCGTCGGTGTCCGTGAAGGCAGCGCGGTTGAGAGACTTCACATCCGTGTTGCCGGAGGGCGCGGTCGCGGGCTTGCTGCCCTCGAACGTGTTCGACGTGCCGTAGCCGACGAGGTCGGCGACACTCGCGTTGCCCGTGACCGAGCCGGTCGGAAGGGTCAGCGCGGTGGCCGACTTGGCGAGGATGAGCGTGCCCGTGGTGCCGCTCGGGTTGAGCGCGTTGCCGGCAGCGTCGGGAGTCGGCAGAGCGGCGCCGTTGGTGCCGTTGGAGGCCCCGGCGACGAGGTAGAAGCCCTTGGCTGCAATGCTGCCACTCAGGGGCACCACACCATTGGCCGCGCCGGTGCCGGCGGCGGAGCGGTACTGCACGCTCCAGCCGGTGAGCGCGACGGGCTGGTCGCCCGGGTTGTAGAGCTCGACGAACTTGTTCGTGTAGGCGGCACCCGCGCTGCCTCCGGACAGGTACGCCTCGTTGATGACGACACCGGTGCCGTCCGTGCTCGCGAACGCCGGTGCCGCCGCGAGGGAGCCGGCGGCGAGCCCGGTTCCCACGACCACGGCGGTGGCGGCGCGCAGCAGTGTGCGCAGTCTCATTGACATCTCTCTCCTCGGTCGGAAGGGGGAACTCGTGCGAGTCCGCCGCAACCTTAGGAATCGTGGAGAACCGCACGCTGTCTCGTGAGTGAACGTACAGAAAACTCGTACAGGGGTAGACCGCTCATTTGAGCAGACAGGATCACCTAGCCTCGAACGCGGGTCAGCCGGAGACCGATTCCGGCACCGATCAGGAGGACGGCCGCGAGCAGATACGGGAGCGTGCCGCGGGCGTCGGACCCGCTGTCGGCGAGTGATGCCGTGGTCTCGCCGGTCGTCCCGCCTCCCGGTGCGGGCGGCGGCGTCACCGCGGCAGCGGCCCGGTTGTACACGGTGCAGCCGACGGCCTGGTCGTCGCCGACCGCGACCTGGAAGCCGAGCGCGCCGGCATTCGTCACCGGCACGGCGGTACCGTCGGCGAGATCCCGGCACACCGCGTTGAGGCCGCCCTGGGTCACGAGCTCGTAGCCTGCATGCTGGGTCTCGGCCACGTTCAACAGCGTGGACGTGCCTCCCACGGGCAGGGCCGCGCGGAAGGCGACGCCACCCGTGCCGTCGGCCTGTGTGGTGGCCGCGCCCGGCGTCACGCTGGACCCTGGTGTGAGCGCCGCCGCGTCGAAGGTCCAGCCGGCGCCCGCGGGCGTCGCACCGGTGACATCCTCACCGGTCGTCGTGTCGGGGACGATCTGCTTGATCACCGTCAGCGCGGGCGTGCAGTTGGCGAGAGCCAGCCGGCGCAGCTCGTCGCCCGCCCCGGAGAAGTCCGGGATCTGGAAGTAGTCGGCGGTCGCCACGTTGCCCGCGGCGGGGTCGAAAGCCTCCTGACCGGAGATCGAAGCGAGGTTCAGCGCGGTGATGCCCGAGACGCCGTTGCCCACGCCGAAGGAGATGACCCGCGTACCGCTCGCCTTGAGCACGTTCGACGAGAACACGGCCGCCTCGACATCGGTGAAGTGCGTGTTCGAGCCGTCGCTGTGGAGGGTGGCGCCTCCCCACCGGGTGGGGTTGCCGTCGGTGAGGACGACCACCGCGTCGTAGTGCACTCCGGACTCCGCGACGCGCTGGAGCGCGGCGTCCCAGTTGGTTCCGGCGCCGAGTCCCCAACCGGCGTACTCCGCCTTGAACGCATCGGCTCCCGACTGCGTCGACACCGATTGCAGCGCGGGCCGGTTCGTGTCGACCGTCCCTGTCGCCGCCTCCGTGCTCGGGGACCCGGCCGAGAAGCTGTAGACCGCCATCCGGGAGGGAGTGCCGACGAAGGCGTCGGCGAAGGCGTCCGCCGAGCTCTTCAGCGCAGGCAGGTTCGAGCCGACCGACGCCGACAGGTCGAGCACCAGCGCCACGTCCATCCCGCAGCTCGCGGGCAAGGGCGGGTTCACGCGCGACTGTTGCCAGACACCGTTGGACCGGGTCGGCAGGGCGTTGTCACTGCTCTTCATGAAGTCGGCGGTGGAGCGATAGGTGTTCCCGGCCACCAGGGTGGGCGTCTGGAAGCGGTACGGGCTGGCGACCGATCCGCTGCCGCTGCCCGGGCCTGTGCGCAGGGTGTCGTTGGCGAACCATCCGGCCGGCGCCGCGACCTCCTTCACCCACGGCGCGGTGCCGAGGGCGGCTCCGGTGACCTGGAACGAGCAGTCGCCGTCGGCATCGGAGGTGCACGTGAGCAGCGGCGTCGTATCGGCGGGGTCGGCGAAGAGCCCGAGTTCGACCCCGGCGAGGCCGGCGATCGTCGTGTCGTCGACGCGGTCGCCGCCCACTTTCACCGTGACGACGGCGGCGCCGGGATCCGGAGCGGGCACGGCTGCCGGGGCCGGCGCGGCCGGAATCACGAGCGACGTGCCGATGACGACGACAGCGGCCGCGAGGGCGATGGTCGACGCACGCGAGCTGATCCCCATGCCTCCACCTTCTCGGGCCGGCGGCGGTCGCGCAAGACCCGCCCGGGCCGGCGCGTGCGCCATGATGGTCTTCATGCGGATCGACGAGATCGCCCACTTCCGGGCGCTGGCGGCGGAAGGCCACCTGGCGCTCGCCGCCGAGTCGCTGGGCGTCTCGCAGTCGACGCTCTCGCGCTCGCTCGCCCGCCTGGAGGGCGAGGCCGGCGTCGAGCTCTTCGACCGGCGCCGGGGGCACCTCGAGCTCAACCGGTACGGCGAGATCCTGCTGGCCCACGCGCTGCGCGCCGAAGCGGAGCTCGAGACGGGCCGCGCGCGCATCGACGCCCTCCGCGACCCCGCTGCGGGGATCGTGTCGCTCGCGTACGTGTCGTCGTTCGGCAGCTGGCTGCTGCCGCGCGTGGTCAGCGAGTACCGCAGCCTGTTCCCGGACATCCGGTTCGCGCTGCGCGGCGGAACGGCGGACACCGTGCTCGACGCCCTGCGCGACGGCTCGGCCGATCTCGCCTTCCTGAGCCCGGACCCGCGGGACCCGGACATCGACTGGGTACCGCTGACGGCCGAACGGCTGGTGCTCGGGGTCCCGGAGGGCCACCCCCTCGCCTCCCGCGCCGAAGCGGCGTTCGCCGACATCGCGGAAGCCGAGCTCGTCGCCCTGCGGCCGGGATCCGGCCTCCGGACGATCGCCGACGCGTACTTCGCCGCGCACGGCGTCGTCATGGCTCCCGTCATCGAGGTGACCGAGCTCTCGACCCTGCGCGCGCTCGTGCGCGACGGCGTCGGCGTGGCACTCATCCCGGACACACCGGTGGAACCGGGCATCGTCGCGGTGGCGCTCGCCGACGAGGCCGAGCGCGTCGTCGGCCTGGCGCGCAACCGGCTGCGCTCGCAGCCGGCTGCGGCCGAGCAGTTCGCGCGCTTCGTCCGCGAAGAGCTCGCCTCCCGCTGACCGCGCCCGCGAGTGTGCGGCTTCGGAGGCTGTGCCCTCAGACGACGCGCCAGAGGCGCTCGATGTCCTCCGGCAGCTCGTCGAGCCGGCCGCGCTCGGCCGCGATCATGTAGGCACCGAAGAAGCCCTGCACGGCGACGACCGCCGCCTCATGGGGCGACGGCCCTCCCGCCCGCTCGTCCTCCTGCGACAGGTAGCGCTCGACCACGCCCACCCAGTGGTCGTAGGGGTCGGCACCGGGCTCGGGCGGAAGGACCGTCTGCGAGAGCGCCATCGCGGCGCGCACACGCACGTCGGAGGCGAAGACGGCACCCACGCGCCGGGTGAGCTCGGCGGCGGCGGCGCGACCCCGGAGCCCGCTGTCGTCGATCGCGGCCACGATCGTCGGCCAGTTGCCGTACTTCTCCTCGACGAGCGCTCTCGCCAGGTCGAGCTTGGACCGGAAATGGAAGTACACCGCTCCCTTGGTGAGCCCGGTGCGCTCGACGATGCGCTCCAACCGGGCTCCCGCGAAGCCGTGCTGATCGAACTCGTCCGCGGCCGCATCGAGAATGGCGGCGCGGCTGCGCTCGGCGCGCTCCTGGCGTGGCATAGGGGTCCTTGATCCGTTCGAACCGGTGGTCCCCCCAGCCGCCGCCCATCCTAGCCGCGCGCCGACCGGGACGGCCCGCGACAAGCGGAGGCGGAGGTTCCGATCTCGGCAGGAGTCGATCCTCAGCAGGAGTCGATCCTCAGCAGGAGTCGATCCTCAGCAGGAGTCGATCCTCAGCAGGAGTCGGCGAACAGCCTCCGCGGCCGCGCGGGGTCGGCATCGTCGAAGAGCACGGACGCGACCTCGCGCGGGGCCCCGAGGGGATCCTTGCGACCGGTGGCGACGAACGACCAGTCCGCGTCGCGCTCGGGGTCGTGCTCGATCCAGACGGAGAAGTTCCAGAGACCGCGCACGGCGTCGGTCAGCAATCCCGGGCCGTCGACGACGAGCACCCCCTCCGGGGACGCGGACCGGAACGGGACCACGACCTCCGAACGCAGCGCGTCGGCGCTCGCACCGTCGCCGGCGTGCGCACGCCGGGCCTCCTGGCCCGCCGCCCGGAGCGCGTCGGCGAACGCGTCGGCCGCCGCGGCGGTGTCGGCGTCCGCCACGCCGGTCACGGCCACGAACCGCGGTCCGCGGCGGTAGTGCTGGAGGAACTCCGTGGCGAGGCCGTCGAAGAAGGTCGCGCGGTCGGTGGTCGAGCTGCCCATGCCGCGAGTATCCCACCGGCCGCGGGAGGTCACCAGCCCGCGTCATCGCGCAGAGGACAGGCTTCGCGCCGACGCAGAAGTCACCCCACTCCCAGCGCCCGCGGCCTACCCTGGGACCACGTGACGGCCGCGGCGGGGAGGAGCAGCGCATGAGCGGGAACCCGGGAGACGACCTGCGCCCACCGGAGGCCGTCGCCGCGCTGGGCGACGACGAAGCCGTCGGGATGGTCGGCGTGCCCCCGGAGCGCGCCGCGGAGCTCGAGCAGCGGGCGCGTGCGTGGATCGCCGAGCTGGCGGCGGCGGACCCGGAGAGCGACGCGTTCCGGCGCAAGATCGTGGGCTTCTCACGGCTCGGCGACAAAGAGATCCGGGAGTCGAGCGAGGCCTCCCGTCAGATGCTCAGCCGGCCGACTGCGTCCCTCGCCGCGGCGCGCGGCAAGAAGTCGGCGCGTACCGACCCGCAGTACGGAGTGCTGCGCACCCTGCAGGAGCTGCGCTCGACCGTCGCGGACTTCGACCCGCAGCACCTCGCCGGCCGGTACCGGACCCTGTCGCGGATGCCCGGCGGCCGGCGGTTGCGCCGCTACATCGAGCGGTTCGAGTCGGCGCAGCGTCAGCTCGACGCGCTGGTGGCGGCTCTCGACCACGGCGAAGAGTCGCTCCGCCGCGACAACGCGGCGATCGCCGGGGAGCGCGCCGCGCTCTGGAAGACCACGGAGCGGCTCAATGAGTACGTCCTGCTGGCAGGAGCCCTCGACCGGGCGACCGTCGAGCACGCCGCACAGCTGCGCCTCACCGACCCCGTCCGGGCGAAGGCCCTGGAGGACGAGGCGCTGTTCCCGATCCGCCAGCGACGTCAGGACCTCACCACGCAGATCGCGGTCTCGGTGCAGGCGTACCTCGCCCTCGACGTGATCGCCAAGAACAACGTGCAGCTGATCACGGGGGTCGAGCGGGCGAAGACCACGACCGTGTCCGCGCTGCGAACCGCGGTCGTCGTGGCCCAGGCACTCGACAATCAGCGGATGGTGATCGATCAGCTCGCCGCCCTCCACCAGAGCACCAACACGCTGATCGGCCGCACCGGCGATGCGCTGCGCGATCAGACCGAGCAGATCCAGCGCGAGCAGACCACCACCGCGGTCGACGTGCAGGCCCTCCAGCGGGCATTCGACAACGTCTTCGCCACGATGGACAGCATCGAGGACTACCGGGGTCGGGCCATCGACAGCATGGCCTCCACCGTCGACGCCCTCGAGAACCAGGTCGCGCGGTCGCGCGGCTATGTCGAGCGGTCCCGGGGAGACGCGACTCCTCCTCCGTCGAAGGGCACGTGAGCACCCCGAACGCCCCTCAGCTGAAGATCGCCCACTCCGAACGGTCGAGGCTCGCCCGGGTCCCCCGGACGACGAGATACCAGTACCGCTCGTCGCGGTGCAGGTACTCGCCGAGGATCGTGGTGTAGCTCCACTCGCCGTCGACCTGGGCCCATCGGATCAGCGACACCGACTGACCGCGCCGGAGGAACGGAACGGCGGCGTAGTCGTCGCGCGTGAGGTCTCGCGATCGGGGGACGCTGTCCGCTCTCGGGGTGCTCATGGAGCAACGATGCGCCACCCCACCTGCCCTCCATAGGGACCAAAGTCACGCGACTCCGTGGGCCGAGGGGCGCGCAAACGCCCCTAAAAGCGCGTTTTAGGGGCGTTTGGGCGCCCCTCGCGCGCCCCTCGCGCGGCCCTCGGGCGCCCCTCGGGCGCCCCTCGGGCGCCCGCGGGCTCAGGTGCGCGGGACGAGGCGCACGATCACCGCCTTGGAGACCGGGGTGTTGCTGCCGGTCGCGGCGCTCCGCATCGGCACGAGCACGTTCGCCTCGGGGTAGTAGGCCGCCGCGCAGCCCCGCGCGGTGGGGTACGACACCACGCGGTAGTTCGCCAGCACCCGGTCGGGTTCGTCGCGCCACTCGCTGTGGATGTCGACGCGCTGGCCGTCGGTCAGGCCCAGCTCGGCGAGATCGAAGGGGTTCACGAACACCACGTCGCGCCCGTTCTTGATGCCGCGGTAGCGGTCGTTCAGGCTGTAGATCGTCGTGTTGAACTGGTCGTGCGAGCGCAGCGTCTGCAGGATCAGCCGGCCCTCCGGCCGCTCCAGATGCTCGAGCTCGTTGACGGTGATCATCGCCTTGCCCGTCGGCGTATCGAAGCGGCGCTCGTCGCGCGGTCCGTTCGGGAGGACGAAGCCGCCCGTGCGACGCACGTCGTCGTTGAAGCGCTCGAAGCCCGGGACGACGTGGCTGATGTGCTCGCGGATGACGTCGTACTCGGCCTCGAAGCCCTCCCAGTCGATGCCGAGCGCCGGGTCGAGGGTCGCCCGCGCCAGCCGGCAGACGATCGCGACCTCCGACAGCAGCCCCGGGGCGACCGGAGGCACCTTGCCGTGGGTGGCGTGGACGGCGCACACGCTGTCCTCCACCGACAGGAACTGGGGGCCGCCCTTCTGCAGGTCCACCTCGGTGCGGCCGAGCGTGGGCAGGATGAGCGCCTCGTCTCCGGTCACGACGTGCGAACGGTTCAGCTTGGTCGACACCTGCACGGTCAGTGCGGCGCCGCGCATGGCGGCCTCCGCCGCGGCGGTGTCCGAGATCGCCCCGACGAAGTTGCCGCCCATCGCGAAGAACACGTCGATGTCGCCGCGTTGGAGGCCCTCGATGGTCTGCAGGGCGTCGAAGCCGTGCGCGCGCGGCGGGTCGAAGCCGAACTCGCGCTGGAGCGCGTCGAGGAAACGATCGGGCATCTGCTCCCAGATGCCCATCGTCCGGTCGCCCTGCACGTTGCTGTGCCCGCGGATGGGGGATGCGCCGGCACCCGGCTTGCCGATGTTGCCGCGCAGCAGCAGCAGCGTGATCAGCTCCTTGAGGGTCGCGACGGCGTTCTTCTGCTGCGTGAGCCCCATCGCCCAGGTGATGATCGTGCGGTCGGAACGCACGTAGAGGTCGGCGAGCAGGTCGATGTCGGCCAGGCTGAGACCGGTCGCCTCCAGCACGGTGGCGTCGTCGAGCGTCGCGATGTGTTCGCGGAACGCCTCCAGCCCGAGGGTGTGCTCCGCCAGGAAGGCGTGGTCGAGCACCGTCCCCGGAGCGGCGTCCTCCGCCTCCAGCACCCGCTTGGAGACCGCCTGCAGCAACGCCATGTCGCCGCCGGAGCGGATCTGCAGGAAGTGATCGGCGATCGGGGTGCCCTTGCCGATGATGCCGCGCGGCCGCTGCGGGTTCTTGTAGCGGATCAGCCCGGCCTCCGGCAGCGGGTTCACCGCGACGATGGTGGCGCCGTTGCGCTTGGCCTCCTCGAGCGCGGTGAGCATGCGCGGGTGGTTCGTGCCCGGGTTCTGACCCATGACGATGATCAGCTCGGCCTTGCCGAAGTCGTCGTAGGCGATGGTCGACTTGCCGATGCCGATGGTCTCGCTGAGCGCGGTGCCGGTCGACTCGTGGCACATGTTGGAGCAGTCCGGGAGGTTGTTGGTGCCGAACGCGCGCACGAACAGCTGGTACGCGAACGCCGTCTCGTTGGCCGTGCGCCCGCTGGTGTAGAACGCGGCGCGGTCGGGCGAGTCGAGGCCGTTCAGGCGGTCGGCGATCAGGGCGAACGCGGCATCCCAGCTGATCGGCTCGTAGTGGTCCGCGCCCTTCGGCTTGTGGACGGGCTCGACCAGGCGCCCCTGCATCCCGAGCCAGTACTCGGACTTGTCGAGCAGGCCGGTCAGCGAGTTCTCGGCCCAGAAGCTGGTCGGCACCGTGATCGGGGTCGCCTCCCAGGTGACCGCCTTGGCGCCGTTCTCGCAGAACTCCAGGAGGTTGCGCTCGCCCGGATCGGGCCAGGCGCAGCTCATGCAGTCGAAGCCGTTCTTCTGGTTGATCGCGGTCATCAGCTCGGCGGTGCGAACCGGCCCCATCTCGCGGATCGCCGGCCCCATCGAGTGCAGGATGGCGGGCACGCCGACGGCCCACTCCTTGCGGTGGCCGACTTCGAGGTCGGGGTAGTCGGCTCCCGGGTTCACGTCGGTTTCGTGCATCAGACCAGCGACTCCTGTCTCTCGTGCGCCGCCACGATCCGCTCGGCCCCCGAGTAGACCACCATCGACGATCCGCGCAGGAAGCCGACGACCGTCAGGCCGAGCTCCCTGCCGAGGTCGACGGCGAGCGACGACGGCGCCGAGACCGCGGCCAGCACCGGGATGCCTGCCATCGACGCCTTCTGCACGAGCTCGAACGAGGCGCGTCCCGAGACCATCAGCACCGTTCCGCGCAGCGGCAGGCGGTCCTCTTTGAGCGCCCAGCCGACCACCTTGTCGACGGCGTTGTGCCGGCCGACGTCTTCGCGGAGGGCGAGCAGCGCGCCGGTCGCGGCGTCGAACAGCGCGGCCGCGTGGAGGCCGCCGGTCTTCTCGAACATGGCCTGCCCCTCCCGCAGCCGGTCGGGGAGCGTGGTCAGCAGCTCGTCCGTCACGCGCACGCCGTCGTCGGCGACCGGGTGCGCCGAACTGGTTCGGACGGCGTCGATGCTGGCCTTGCCGCAGAGCCCGCACGAACTGGTCATGTAGAAGTTGCGGTCGAGACCGGCATCGGGCCGGGGTACTCCCGGCGCGAGCGTGACATCGAGGACGTTGTAGGTGTTCTCGCCGTCGACGACGCCGCCGGCGCAGTAGCGGATGGCGCTCAGCTGATCGGCGTGCGCGATGACCCCCTCCGAGACCAGGAACCCCGCGGCCAGGTCGAAGTCGCTGCCGGGGGTGCGCATGGTGATGGAGAGGGGGGTGCCGGCGACGCGGATCTCGAGGGGCTCCTCGACGGCGAGCACGTCTTCGCGGCGGCTGCGCGATTCACCGACGACGATGCGCGTGATCTGTTTTCGCGATGTCGTTCGACTCATGTTCCAGGCTTACTACGGGCGGCCGCGGCACCATACTCGAATGATGTGAGGAACAGCATCGCGGATGGACATGGCACGGTGACGACCCGGCCGACCTGGCGGGAGGCGCGGGCGATCGCGGCCGCGGCGGGAGCGGCGGCGACGCGGCCGCCGGAGGCCGTGCCGCTCGACCGTGCCGTGGGCCGCAGGCTCGCCGCCGACCTGGTCACGCCGATCGACCTCCCGCACTTCGCGTCGGCGGCGATGGACGGGTGGCTGGTCGCGGGTGAGGGTCCGTGGAAGCTCGTGGCGGCGGAGGCGCCGGGCTCCGGTCAGGCGCGGCCGATCGTCACGGGTGCTCACATCCCCGCTGCGGCAGCGGCGACCATGGCCGTGCTGCGCAGCGAGAGCGGGGTGGCGGAGGGCGGCGCGCTGCACTCCACGGCGACGGGTGAACCGCGGCCCGGCCAGCACATCCGGCTGCCCGCCACCGAGGCCGAGCACGGCGAACTGCTGATCTGCGCCGGAACGCTGCTGAACCCGGCGCACGTCGCCCTGGCGGCCGCGACCGGCGCCGACGACCTGACCGTGCAGGCGACCCCCACGGTCGCGCTGGTGTTCACGGGCGATGAAGTGGTGGAGTCCGGGCTCCCGGAGGCCGGGCGCGTGCGGGACAGCTTCGGCGTGCAGCTCCCCGCCCTGATCGGGATGCTCGGAGGCCGCGCCACCGGTGCGGCGCGGGTTCCCGACACCCTCGACGACACCGTCGCCGCGCTGCGCGGCGCGCGGGCGGACGTCATCGTCACGACAGGCGGCACCGGCGGGTCGCCGGCCGACCACGTGCGCGCGGCCCTGCTCGCGCTCGGCGCCCGCTTCCTCGTCGACGGGGTGGCGATGCGCCCGGGAGGCCCGACCCGCATCGCCGAGCTGCCGGACGGCCGACTCGTCGTCGCCCTCCCCGGCAACCCGCTCGCCGCGATGGTGGCGGCGATCACCCTGCTGGAGCCGCTGCTGGCGGGCCTGGCCGGGTGCGCGCCCGTGCCGACGCGGACTGTGAGAGCGACGGCTGTGGACGGCAGGCCGGGGTCGACCGTGCTCGTCCCCTACTCGGAGGTCGACGGACGGGCCGTCGTCGCGGCCTGGCGCGGCGCCGCGATGCTGCGCGGGCTCGCCGGAGCGACCGGCCTCCTCGTGGTCCCGCCCGAGGGCCTGCACGACGGCGCGGCCGCCGAGAGCCTGCCGGTGCCGTGGCTGAACTCCCCCTGGCAACCTGTGGAGAACTGAGTTCTCCACGGGTTCAGGGAGGTGGGGGTCCGCCGATCCGGCAGCTGGGATAGCGTGGCAGAGGTGCCGGGAGGAGAGCAGATGGACGAGTCGGTCGAGGCCGAGACGCAGGCGAACGAAGCGGCGGTCCCCGCGGCGGAGGCGGCCGAGTCCGAGCCCAGCGAGATCACCTACGACGAGCAGCTCTACCCGGCGCGCCCACGCCGGCTGCGGCCGCGCGCCAACCTGCGCGGCGGCAGCATCCGGCGCACGGTGTCCGACCCGCGCGCGGCCAACGGGCTCAACCCCGCTTACGTGCAGTGGCTGGTGCGGCAGTCGATGCTGAAGGACGCCGACGTGCTGAGCCGGCAGCTGTCCGGCTCGCCGAGCATGTGGCGCAACCCGTACGCGCGGCCGGACGCGCGGCGCGCGGTCGCGACCTCCGACGTGTGGTTCACCGCGTACCCGATCTCGCTGATCACCCGCAGGGATCAGAGCTTCCTCGCCGCACTCGCCGACCCCGAGCTCTGGAACGCGTTCCAGCGGATCGGCATCAACGGGGTGCACACCGGCCCGGTGAAGCGCGCCGGAGGCATCCGCGGCTGGCAGGAGACCCCGAGCGTCGATGGGCACTTCGACCGGATCGGCACCCAGATCGATCCGATCTTCGGCGACGAGGAGACCTTCCAGCGGATGACCGACGTCGCCGAGGAGCACGGCGGCGTGGTCATCGACGACATCGTGCCGGGCCACACCGGCAAGGGCGCCGACTTCCGCCTCGCCGAGATGGCGTACAAGGACTATCCCGGCATCTACCACATGGTCGAGATCCCGCCGGAGGAGTGGCACCTGCTGCCGGAGGTCCCCGAGCACCGCGACTCGGTGAACCTCGACTCGGCCACCGAGGCGGCGCTCGCGGAGCGCGGCTACATCATCGGCGAGCTGCAGCGCGTCATCTTCTACGCGCCCGGCGTCAAAGAGACGAACTGGAGCGTGACGGCGCCCGTGGTCGGCGTGGACGGCGTGACCCGGCGCTGGGTGTACCTGCACTACTTCAAAGAGGGGCAGCCGTCGGTCAACTGGCTCGATCCGACGTTCTCGGGCATGCGGCTGGTGATCGGCGACGCCCTCCACTCGCTCGGCGACCTGGGGACGAGCGCGCTGCGGCTCGACGCCAACGGGTTCCTCGGCGTCGAGAAGAGCGCGGAGGGGCTTCCCGCCTGGTCGGAGGGGCACCCGCTCTCGCACGCGGCCAACCACGTCATCGCCGGCATGGTCCGCAAGGTCGGCGGCTTCACGTTCCAGGAGCTCAACCTGACCGTGGAGGATATCCGCGACACCGGCGCGGTCGGCGCCGATCTGTCGTACGACTTCATCAACCGCCCGGCGTACCACCACGCGCTCGCGACCGGCGACACCGAGTTCCTGCGCCTGACCCTGCGCACCTCGCTGGAACTCGGGGTGGAGCCGGTGAGCCTGGTGCACGGCCTGCAGAACCACGACGAGCTGACGTACGAACTGGTCCACTGGGCGACGCTGCACAAGAACGACCGCTATCCCTTCCGGTACCAGGAGCTGACCGGCGGCGAACTGGCCGAACTGATCCGGTCGGAGCTGGTCGAGAAGCTGACCGCGCCCTCCGCCGACTTCAACCTCGTGTTCACGACGAACGGGATCGCCTGCACGACGGCCTCCCTGATCGCGGCCGCCCAGGGGCACGCCACGCTCGACTCGATCACGGAAGCGGACGTGCCGGCGATCCGCGACGCGCACCTGCTGCTCGCCGCGTTCAACGCCTGGCAGCCCGGCGTGTTCGCGCTGTCCGGCTGGGACCTGCTCGGCGCACTGACCCTTCCCCGGGCGGAGGTGGCCGATCTGATCGCCGACGGCGACACCCGCTGGATCGAACGGGGGGCGCACGACCTGCTGGGGGTCGCCCCCGATCAGGAGCGCTCGGCGTCCGGCATGCCGCGAGCACGCTCGCTCTACGGCACGCTGCCCGACCAGCTGAAGCGCCGCGACTCGTTCGCGAGCGGCCTGCGCGACCTGCTGCGCATCCGGTCGAAGTACGGCATCGCCTCCGCCCGCCAGGTGGATGTGCCGGACGTCGCCCACCCCGGCATGCTGGTGCTGGTGCACGAGCTGGAGTCCCTCGACGAGCAGGGCCTGCCGGTCGTGCAGCTGACGGTGCTCAACATGAGCGCGGACGCGGTCGACGGCACCGTCCGCTCCGACGCGATGCCGCTGGGCGCCGCCGTGATCGACGCGGGCGACGACACCGAGATCGCGACCGTCGACAACCTCAGCAGCTTCCCGCTGAGCATCGGCCCCTACGGCGTGCGTTTCCTCGTGCTCCGCCGCCCCGCCCCCGTCGTCGCCGACGCTTGAGGTCGAGACCTGTGCGGCCGTCGAGAGCATAGAAGGCGTGTGCTTTAATCTGCGTATGCATGCAGATAAGCCGATATGCGGGCGGTTGCCGGACAGCCAGTACGTGGAGCTCGCGGTGGAGGTGTTCGGAATGCTCGCCGATGCGACGCGCGTGCGGATCATCCTGGCGCTGCGGGATGCCGGCGAGCTCTCGGTGAACCACCTCGCCGACATCCTCGACAAGCAGCCGGCCGCCGTCTCGCAGCACCTCGCGAAACTGCGCCTGGCCAGGATCGTCGCGACGCGCCAGGACGGCCAGCGCGTCTTCTACCGGCTCGAGAACGAGCACGCGAGCCGGCTCGTGACCGACGCGATCTTCCAGGCCGAGCACTCGCTCGGCGGCACACCGCGGCACCACCATGCCGAGGCGGCGTCCGACGGGGAGCTGTCGGCATGAGCGGAGGAGCGCACACCCACAGCCACGCGCACGAGCCGACCGACCACGACCACGACCACGACCACGACCACGACCACGACCACGACCACGACCATCATCA
>NZ_CAMFLC010000054.1 GCF_945957465.1 uncultured Leifsonia sp. | reverse complement strand
AAGGACATCGAGAAGTCGCGCGAGCTCGCCCGCACGATGGTCGAGCTCGGCACGGACGCGGGGGTCGCGACCTCCGCGCTGCTCACCGATATGAACGTGCCGCTCGGCCTGGCGATCGGCAACGCGAACGAGGTGCGCGAATCGGTCGAGGTCCTCGCCGGCGGCGGCCCTGCCGACATCGTCGAGCTGACCGTAGCCCTCGCACGCGAGATGCTGACGCTCGCCGGCCGGCCGGACGCCGACGTGGAGGCCGCACTGCAGGACGGTCGTGCGATGGACAAGTGGCGCGAGACCATCCGCGCGCAGGGCGGTGACCCCGACGCGGCGCTGCCGGTCGCCCGCGAGACCCAAACGGTCGTCGCAGAGGAGGACGGCGTGCTCGTCGAGCAGCAGGCCCTGCCGTTCGGCATCGCCGCCTGGCGCCTGGGCGCCGGCCGCGCCCGCAAGCAGGACCCGGTGCAGCACGCGGCCGGCATCGACCTCCACGCCAAGCCCGGCGACGAGGTGCGCGCGGGCCAGCCCCTGTTCACCCTGTCGGCGGACGAGCCGGCCCGGTTCGAGCGAGCGTTGGAGGCCCTCGAGGGCGCGTACCGCATCGCCCCTCCCGGCACCCCGTTCGAGCGCGCGCCCCTCGTGGCCGAGCGCATCGCCTGACGAGACCGCGAAGCGGCGCGAAGCCGGGCCGAAAGCGTCGAGACGGCGGACTGTCCGCCGTCTCGGCTGGTGCCGACGGGTGGGCCGCGTTCACTAGATTGGGAGACATGAGCATGAGCGAGAACGTGGGCGGATACACGCTGAGCGACGGGACGGACATCGGGGCGCTGCCCAAGGTGTCGCTGCACGACCACCTGGACGGCGGCCTCCGGCCCGAGACGGTGCTCGAGCTCGCCGACGGCATCGGCCTCGAGCTGCCGGCCAGCGACCCGGCCGCGCTCGGCGCCTGGTTCGCCGAGAAGTCGAACTCGGGCTCCCTCGTGGAGTACCTCAAGACCTTCGATCTCACCACCGCCGTGATGCAGACCCGCGAAGGGCTGACGCGCGTCGCCCGCGAGTTCGTGCAGGATCTCGGCGCCGACGGCGTCGTCTACGGCGAGGTCCGCTGGGCCCCCGAGCAGCACCTCACCCGCGGGCTCAGCCTGGACGAGACGGTGGACGCCGTGCAGGAAGGCATCGAGCAGGGAATCGACGACGTGCGGGCGACCGGCCGCCGGATCCGCGTGGGCCAGCTGGTGAGCGCCATGCGTCACACCGACCGCAGCCTCGAGATCGCCGAGCTGGCCGTCCGTCACCGCGACAGCGGGGCCGTCGGCTTCGACATCGCCGGCCCGGAGGCGGGCTTTCCGCCGTCGAACCATCGTGCTGCCTTCGACTACCTCGCCGCCAACTTCTTCCCGGCGACCGTGCACGCGGGCGAGGCGGACGGCCTGGAGAGCATCCGCAGCGCGCTCCTCGACGGCCGGGCGCTGCGCCTCGGCCACGGCGTGCGCCTCGCCGAGGACATCACGATCGAACGGCAGGACGACGAGAACACCTACGTGACGCTCGGCACGCTGTCGCAGTGGGTGAAGGACCGCGAGATCGCGCTCGAGACCAGCCCGACCTCCAACCTGCAGACCGGTGCCATCGCGGCCTGGGGCGACGACATCCTGGATCACCCGTTCGACCTGCTATACCAGCTCGGCTTCCGGGTGACGGTCAACACCGACAACCGCCTGATGAGCGGCACCACGCTCACGCGCGAGCTGAGCATCCTCGCCGACGCCTTCTCGTACGACCTCACCGACCTCGAGATCTTCCAGCTGAACGCCGCCGCGGGAGCCTTCCTCCCCGTCGAGCAGCGTGAGGAACTGGCCGAGATCATCACAGCGGGTTTCGAGGGTTCGTGACGCGCTAACGCGTACGCTGGACCCATGCCGCTGCCACCGTTGCCCGACTCCGCCGTGACCGTCGGAGCCCACGCCTCCGACTGGCGCGACGCGGTCGAACTGGCGGGGGATGCCCTGGCGCGTTCCGGGGCGACGGAGCCGGGCTACGGCGCTCGGATGATCCAGGTGATCGAGGAGTTCGGTGCGTACATCGTGATCGCACCCGGTCTCGCGCTGGCCCACGCACGGCCCGGCCCCGACGTGCACCACGACGGGCTCGCGGTCGTGACCCTCGACGCGCCCGTGGTCTTCGGCCACCCGCACAACGACCCGGTCTCGGTGGTCATCGGGCTCGCCGTGTCCACGCCGGAGGGGCACGTGACGAGCGTGGCCGAGCTCGCCAATGTGTTCAACGATCCGGATGCCATCCCGGCCCTCGCCGCGGCGACCGACGTCGCGGACGTGCAGCGCATCCTCACTCTCACCGAGGACGCCGCGCGATGAAGATCGTCGCCATCTGCGGTGCCGGCATCGGCACGTCCGGCATCCTCAAGGTCAACGCCGAGCGCGTGCTCGACCGGCTCGGCCTCGATGCCGACGTCACCGCGGCCGACATCGCGAGTGTTTCGGGCGCAGCGCGCGACGCGCAGATCATTCTGACGTCGCCGGAGCTGGTGGACCGGATCGGACAGACGAACGCCGACGTGATCGTCGTGCAGAACTACTTCGATCTCGACGAGCTCGAGCAGAAGCTGGACGAGGCACTGGGCTGAGCCCGCCGTTCCGCCGCCGGCGCGGTCAGTCGCCGAGCGCGCCGAGCCCGCGCAGGGCGGCGCGCGCGGCGGACGCGACCAGGCCGTCGTCGGTGTCGGCGTCGACCGCGCGGTGATCGGTGAGCACGGCCATCACGATGGGCTTGCCGCCGTCTCGCCACAGCACCGCGATGTCGTTGCGGGTGCCGTGGTCGGCACTCCCGGTCTTGTCGCCGACCCTCCACCCGTGCGGAGCGACGGCGCGGATCAGGGCGTCGCCGGTGGTGTTGCCGACCAGCCAGGTGGTCAACTGCTCGCGGGACTCCGCAGGGAGCGCGGAGCCGAGCACGTAGGCCCGGAGGTCCGTCGCGAGCGCCCGGGGCGTGCTGGTGTCGGCGGTCGAACCCGGGGTGAGCGCGTTCAGCTCGGGCTCGACCCGCTCCGCGTGCGTCGTGGTATCGCCGATCGCGCGGAGGGCGGCCTGGAACCCGGACGGACCGCCCAGCGCGTCCAGGAGCAGGTTACCGGCGGTGTTGTCGCTGTAACGCACGGCGGCGTCGGCGAGCTCGCGCAGCGTCATCCCGGTCGCCGTGTGCTGTTCGGTGACGGGGGAGTAGGGGACGAGCTGGTCGGCCGTGTACGACACGGGCGCGTCGAGCCCTCCGGCGGGCGGGGCGGCCAAGACGGCCGCGGCCGCGAGCGCCTTGTAGGTCGACGCGTAGCCGAAGCGTTCGTCGGCGCGATAGGCGACCTGCTTCCCCGTACCGGTGTCGATCGCATAGACGCCCACGCGCGCGTCGCGGGCCGACTCCAGGGCCGCGAGTTCCGCCGCCGCCGCCGCCGCCCGGGCCACCGCCGACCTCGTGGTCGATGGGCTCGGGCCCGCCGCGCCGGTCTTCCCGGCCTCCACCGGGGTACACGCCGATAACAGGGTGAGAGTGGCCGCGGCGACGATGATCTGAGATTTCACACGCATCATCCCAGCTTCGACCATCGAGAGGGCGAGGTCAAACCGGCCGGTGCGACAGCCGGGGTGTCACACCGCCCGGTCGCACGTCAGGCCGTCAGCGCCCTCATCGCCTCCGCCAGTGCCGCGACACGCCCGGTCGCGACCGCTCGCCGCTCCGCCACCGATCCCTGGTCGCTGGAGGCGTCGATGTAGATCTTCAGCTTCGGCTCGGTGCCGCTCGGGCGCACCATCACGCGCGACCCGTCGGCGAGGACGATGCGCAGCACATCGCTCGGCGGCAGCCCGCCGAACCCGTCACGGAGATCGTCGATGTGGTCGACCGCGACCGCACCGAGACGACGGGGCGGCGTCGAACGCAAGGAGTCCATGATCTCGCCGATCCGCGAGAGGTCCGTGACCCGGATGGAGATCTGGTCGCTGGCGAAGAAGCCGAAGCGCTCCGCGAACGCCTCCAGCTGGTCCGCGATGGTTCGGCCGTCCGCCGCCAGCTCGTTGGCCAGATCGAGGAACGCCGTGGCGGCGGAGATGCCGTCTTTGTCGCGGATCGTCTGGGGATTCACCAGGTAGCCGAGCGCCTCCTCGTACCCGTAGATCAAGCCCGGAGCGCGCGACACCCACTTGAACCCGGTGAGTGTGTCCGCGAAGTCGAGACGGTAGGCCGCGGCGACGGCGGCCAGCGCGGGGGAGGAGACGATGGAGCAGGCGAGCACTCCGAACGCCGCACCCGCGGTCGCGGCGCGCTCGGCGAGCTCGGCCGCACGCCAGCCGAGCAGGGCCCCCACCTCGTTGCCGCTCAGCCGGCGGAATCCGTCCGCCGACGCAGGGTCGGGGATGGCGACGGCGAGCCGGTCGGCGTCCGGGTCGTTGGCGATGATCAGGTCGACGCCGGCGTCGCGGCCGGTCGCGTACGACAGGTCCATCGCTCCCGGCTCCTCCGGATTCGGGAACGACACCGTCGGGAACGCCGGGTCGGGGTCGCGCTGGGCGGCGACCACGACCGGCCGGGCGAAGCCGGCACGCTCGAACACGGCCTCCGCCGTGCGCCAGCCGACGCCGTGCATGGCGGTGTACGCGAACGCGACCGCGTCACGCGGTGCGGAGGTCGTGGCGACGGCGGCGGTCGCCTCGACGTAGGCCGCCTCGAGGTCGGGCGAGGCGATCTCGAACTGCTCCGACCGCGGGAGATCGCCGATGTCGCCCCGGGCGACCTCCAGGATGTGCGCCTCGATCTCCGCGTCGGTGGGCGAGACGATCTGCGAGCCGTGGTTCTCGCCGCCGAGGTAGACCTTGTAGCCGTTGTCGTTCGGCGGATTGTGGCTGGCGGTCACCATCACACCGGCGCTGACGTCGAGGTGGCGCACGGCGAAGGCGAGCACCGGGGTCGGCAGCAGGCGCGGAAGCAGGATGGCACGGACGCCCGCCCCCGCCATCAGCTCGGCGGTGTCACGGGCGAAGACGTCCGAGTTCTTGCGGCCGTCGTAGCCGATCACGACCGACGGACGGCCGTCTTCGGCATGCTCGAGGAGCCAGTGCGCGAACCCCGCGGCGGCCTGGGCGACCAGTACGCGGTTCATCCGGTTCGGGCCGGCTGCGATCTCGCCGCGGAGCCCGGCCGTGCCGAACTCCAGGCGGCTGTCGAAGCGCGAGTGGAGGTCCGCGACCGCCTCGGCCGAGCCCGCCTCCGCCGCGACGATCAGCGAGTCGAGCTCGGCGCGGGTCTCGGGGTCGGGGTCCTGCGCGAGCCAGGCGCGCGCGTCGGCGAGGAGCTGGAAGGCGTCGGTGTCGTCTGTGCTCACAGGGCCTCCACGATCTGAGCCAGGAGTGCGCTGATCACGGGCTCGGCCTCGCGACCGGCGTCGATCACCTCCTGGTGGCTGAGCGGTGTCTTCTGGATGCCGGCGGCGAGGTTCGTGACGAGGGACATCCCGAGGATCTCCATGCCCGCCTGCCGGGCGGCGATGGCCTCCAGTGCGGTCGACATGCCGACGATGTGGCCTCCGATCGCCTTGGCCATCTGCACCTCGGCCGGCGTCTCGTAGTGCGGACCGCGGAACTGGGTGTACACGCCTTCGTCGAGGGACGGGTCGATGGTGCGGGCGAGGTCCCGGAGGCGCTGGGAGTACAGATCGGTGAGATCGATGAACGTCGCACCCTCGAGCGGGGAATCGGCCGTCAGGTTGATGTGGTCGCTGATGAGCACCGGAGTGCCCGGCTTCCAGTGCTCCTTGATGCCGCCCGCGCCGTTGGTGAGAACCATCGTGGTGGCGCCGGCCGCCGCGGCCGTGCGCACGCTGTGGACGACCCGGCGGACACCGTGGCCCTCGTAGTAGTGCGTGCGCGCGCCGATCACCAGGGCGTGCTTGCCGCTCTGGAGGCGGATCGAGCGCAGCGTGCCGACGTGGCCCTCCAGAGCCGGCTTGCCGAATCCGACGATCTCGTGGGCCGGGATCGTGGCGACGGTCTCGCCGATGAGGTCGGCCGCCTTGCCCCAGCCGCTGCCGAGCGTCAGGGCGATGTCGTGCTTCTCGATGCCGGTCTTCGCGGCGAGCTGCACCGCCGCCTGCCTCGCGATCTCGAACGGGTCGGAAGCGCGGTCGTCGAGCGGGTTCTGGCTGGTTTCGAGCATGAGCCAACTCTACTGAGCCGCCCCGCCGGGTGCAGGGGCAGCGTGGATGCGCATCGGTGCACCCCGATACGGAAGAATGATGGGCATGGCCTATGAATTCGAGCGGAAGCAACGGATCGCCGTGCTCGGCGGCGGCCCGGGCGGTTACGAGGCGGCGATCGCCGGCGCGCAGCTCGGTGCGGACGTCACACTCGTGGAACGCTCCGGCGTCGGCGGCTCGGCCGTCATCACCGACGTCGTCCCCTCGAAGAGCCTGATCGCCACCGCGGAGGCCACCAACTCCATCGCGGAGGCGACCGACCTCGGCGTGCAGTTCTTCACGCGCGGGTCGACCGGCAAGCCGGTGCGTCCCGAGATCGCCGTCAACCTCGCCGCCGTCAACAAGCGGCTCATGGGGCTCGCGCGCCAGCAGTCGGAGGACATGCGCGCCGAGCTCGTCCGCGCCGGCGTGCGCATCGTGACCGGCGAGGGCCGGCTCGACGGAGAGAACGCCATCATCGTCTCGACCGGCACGGGTTCCGCCGGCACCGATTTCGACCGGGTGGAGGCCGACACGATGGTGATCGCGGTCGGAGCGAGTCCGCGCATCCTGTCGTCCGCTGTGCCGGACGGCGAACGCATCCTCACCTGGACGCAGCTCTACGACCTGGCCACCGTGCCGGAGCACCTCATCGTCGTCGGGTCGGGCGTCACGGGCGCCGAGTTCGCCTCCGCGTACACCGCGCTCGGCTCCAGGGTCACCCTGATCTCCTCGCGCGACCAGGTCCTCCCCGGCGAGGACGCCGACGCCGCCCACGTCATCGAGAACGTCTTCAAGCGCAACGGCATGCAGGTGCTCTCGAAGTCGCGGGCCGAGTCGGTCGTGCGCACCGAGACCGGCGTCGTCGCGACCCTCACCGACGGCCGCACGGTCGAGGGCAGCCACTGTCTGATGGCCGTCGGCTCCATCCCGAACACCGCGGGCATCGGGCTCGAGGAGGCCGGCGTGCAGCTCACGCCGTCCGGCCACATCCGCGTCAACCGGGTCGCCCGCACATCCATCCCGAACATCTACGCGGCCGGCGACTGCTCCGACCTGCTGCCGCTCGCATCCGTGGCGTCGATGCAGGGACGCACGGCGGTCTTCCACGCGATGGGCGACGCGGTCAACCCGATCGAGCTGCGCAATGTGACCAGCAACATCTTCACCCAGCCCGAGATCGCGACCGTCGGCTGGAACCAGAAGCAGATCGAGGAGGGCATCGCCCAGGGCGACATCTACAAGCTCCCCCTCAAGTCGAACCCGCGCGCGAAGATGCTCGGCATCCGTGACGGGTTCGTCAAGCTGTTCGCGCGCACCGGCTCCGGCACGGTGATCGGAGGCGTGATCGTCGCGCCGCGGGCGTCCGAGCTGATCTTCCCGCTCGCGCTCGCCGTGGAGCACCGGCTCACCGTCGACCAGGTGGCGCGGGCCTTCACCGTCTACCCGTCGCTGTCCGGCTCGATCTCGGACGCCGCCCGCGCGATGCACATCGTGCTCTAGCCGGAGCCGGCGGATGGAGGAGATCCTGGTCATCGGCGTCCTCGCCGTCCTGACCATCGCCGCCGCCACGAGTTTCGGGCAGCGCTTCGGCGTCGCCTCCCCGCTGATCCTGGTCGTCGTCGGGATCCTGGTGTCGTTCCTCCCGTTCGTCCCGGCGCTGGTCATCCAGCCGCAGTGGATCATCGCGGGAGTGCTGCCGCCGCTGCTCTACTCGGCGTCCGTGTCGATGCCGTCGATGAACTTCCGGCGTGAATTCGGTGCCATCGGCGGGCTCTCGGTCGTGCTCGTGATCGTGAGCTCTGTGCTGCTCGGGATGTTCTTCGCGTGGGCGATCCCGGGGCTCGGGCTGGGCTGGGGCGTCGCGCTCGGTGCGATCGTGAGTCCGACGGACGCGGTCGCCACCGGCATCGTGAAGCGGGCAGGCGTCTCGCCGCGGGTGGTCGCCATCCTCGAGGGCGAGAGCCTGCTCAACGACGCGACGGCGCTCGT
Organism: uncultured Leifsonia sp.; assembly: GCF_945957465.1. GTDB lineage: Bacteria > Actinomycetota > Actinomycetes > Actinomycetales > Microbacteriaceae > Leifsonia. The sequence goes on along the minus strand of NZ_CAMFLC010000054.1, from coordinate 11,383 downwards.
GCTGCTGCGGGCGGCGATCGCGTCCGCGGCCGTCGCGACGTTCACCATCGGGGCGGTCACCCTGTCGTTCGTCTACTCGGTGGTGGTCGCCGTCGCCTTCGGGTGGCTGGTCGGGCGTGTCAACCTCATCGTGCGGGCGCGGGTGAAGGACGCCACGGTCAACACGGTGATCTCGTTCACGGTGCCGTTCCTGGCGTCCATCCCCGCGGAGGCGCTGGGCGCATCCGGGCTCGTGGCGGCGGTCGTCGCCGGGCTCATCACCGGCAGCCGCGCCCCGCGGGTGCTCTCGCCCGAGCACCGGCTGTCCGACTCCCAGAACTGGCGCACGGTGGAGTTGGTGCTGGAGGGCATCATCTTCCTCACCATGGGCCTGGAGCTGTTCGGAATCGTCCAGAAGGTGCAGAACGACCATTCCGGGGTTCTGCCCGCCGTGGGCATCGCCGCGGCGGCTCTGCTGCTGACTCTCCTCGTCCGCGCCGCTTTCGTCGCACCACTGCTGGCGCTGCTCGCCCGCCGCAGCCGGCGCAGGGCACGGATGCGGCCGACGCTCACCAGGCTCCAGGAGCGGCTGCAAGACCCGGAGGCCGCGCGACGACTGCTCGCGCAGGGACAGCCGCCTCCCGAAGCGGTGCCGGAACTGCCCGGCGACCCGCTCGAGGACCCCGACGCCCATGCCGAGGCGCTCGCCGCCGACCCGGCCGTCGCTCACGCGGAGGTGGCCAAGGTTGCCGTCGTTCCCGACGCCGCGGCCGTCGCGCGCGAGGGACTCGCGGCAACGCCGTCGGGCTGGCGCGGACGGCTGGTGCGACGCCAGCGCGCCCGGCGGCGAACGTGGACGGTCGAGAACATCGCCCGGTTCGGCACGCGGCTGCGCCGGGTGCTGGCGGACATCGACTACTTCACCGGTGCGCCGCTGGGCTGGCGGGAGGGCTCGATCGTCGTCTGGGCGGGGATGCGCGGGGCTGTGACGGTCGCCGCGGGGCAGAGCCTCCCGCACGACACCCCCGGTCGGTCGGTGCTGGTGCTGATCGCCTTCCTGGTGGCGGCGGGGTCGCTGCTCCTCCAGGGCGGGACGCTCGGCCTCGCGCTGAAGATCGTGAAGCCGAGCGCCTCCGATCCGGAGGCCGAGCGCGAGGAGCGGGCGCGGCTCCTGGAGCTCTTGCACGAGGCCGGCGAAGCGGTACCGCTGCCGCAGACGCGCGAGCGGACCCCGGAGGCGTTCAACGCGCACAAGGCGGCGCGACTGCGGCGCATCCGCGCCCAGCGCGACGCCCTGCTGGACGCCCGCGACGACGGGACTTTCAGCGCCGACGTCCTCGCCGGCGCCCTCAGCAACCTCGATGCCGACGAGATCAGCATCGACCTCAAGGGCGACCCCACCGAGGCCACCGGCTAGCCTCCGCCAACGGAGGACTTTCCCTCCTCGCGCGCCCCGATCTCCTCCGTTGGCTGCCATTCCCGGGCGTGTCACCGTGGATCTCCTCCGCTCCCAATGCGCACTCCCACGAGAGTTGTCCACAGATCCGGGGCGAAGCCCATCCCGGGTACGCACTGCCGGGCACTCTGGCCGGATGAACTGGCAAGCTGAGATCCGATGTCACGGCGGAGCGGCAACACGGCGAGAGCTCCGAGGCGTGCCTGATCGTGTCCTCACCGCCGCGGTCGACTCGGGACGGCTCCTCCGACCGCGCCGAGGCGTCTACGCGCACCCGGCGCTCTCACGCGAGGCGATCGCGGCTCTGGCCGCCGGCGGCCGTCTCTCGTGTGTCTCGGCAGCGCGCAGCTATGGACTCTGGGGCGGGCAGGACGGACGGCTGCATCTCCGAGTGGGTTCGCACGCGGGCCGAACCGACCCCGGCACGGTGAGGCATTGGGAGCAACCGGATACGCAGGCCGAGCTCTGGCGCGTGTCGTTCGACGAGTGCCTGCGGTCGGTGGTTCGCTGCGCGGACGAGGAGACCGCGATCGCGGTGCTCGACACGGCGTTGTCTGCCGGTTCGATCTCCCTGGCCAGGCTGCGCAGGGTCTTCGACGGGAGTTCCGCCCGCAGTCTGGCCGTCATGGCATCAGCGCGACCGGGATCCGACTCGGGAGTGGAGTCCATCCTGCGACAGCGGCTCACGGCCCGGGGGCATCATGTGGAGCAGCAGGTCGCAGTGTCGGGCGTCGGACGCGTCGACGCGCGGGTCGACGGGTGGCTTTATGTCGAGATCGACGGTTTCGCCTATCACGCCGACAGGGATGCGTTCGAGCGTGACCGGACACGGGACACCGGCCTCGCCCTGCTGGGCGCCCGATGCGTGCGATTCCCCGCCCGCGACGTGCTCACGGATGCCGATGCCGTCGTCGCGACGATCGAGGCGGTGCTGGCAACGGAGGTTATTTCCGCGTCGAACCCGCGGAAACGCATCTAACGGAGGTGGTTCGGGCCAGTTGTGGGGCGGACTCCTCCGTTAGCGACGCGTCAGAGGATGTTCAGGAGGAGGTGGCCCGACGAGACCGTCTCGCCGACCGCCGCGTTGATGCCGCTGACGGTGCCGTCCTTGTGGGCGGTGAGGGGCTGCTCCATCTTCATCGCCTCCAGCACGAGCACAAGGTCGCCCTTGACGACCTCGTCGCCGTCGGTCACGGCGACCTTCACGACGGTCGCCTGCATCGGCGCAGTGACCGAGTCGCCGGTCGCCGTGTCGACCGCGTGCGCGCCCGAGCGGCGGCGCGGCGCGGGGGCCGCCGCCGGAGTCGCCGCTCCTCCGCTGAGGATGCGGGCCGGCAGCGAGACCTCGATGCGCTTGCCCTCGACCTCCACGACCACGCTGCTGCGGCGCTCGGCCGCGGCCTGCTCGCCCAGCTCGCCCGACCACGGCTCGATGCCGCCGGACCATTCGGTCTCGATCCACCGGGTGTAGACCGAGAACGGCTCGCCGTCCTGCGGAGCGAAGGCCGGGTCGCGCACGATCGCACGGTGGAACGGCAGCACGGTCGGTAGGCCGGCCACCTCGAACTCGTCGAGAGCGCGTCGGGACCGCTCCAGCGCCTCCTCGCGGCTGGCGCCGGTCACGATGAGCTTCGCGAGCATCGAGTCGAACGCGCCGCTGATGACGTCGCCCGCCTGGATGCCGCTGTCGACGCGCACGCCGGGTCCACCCGGCGCCTTGAACACGTGCACCGGTCCGGGAGACGGGATGAAGTTGCGCCCGGCGTCCTCGCCGTTGATGCGGAACTCGAACGAGTGGCCGCGCGGGGCCGGGTCGTCGTAGTCGAGCTCGCCGCCCTCCGCGATCCGGAACTGCTCGCGGACGAGGTCGATGCCGGTGACCTCCTCGGAGACGGGGTGCTCGACCTGGAGACGGGTGTTGACCTCCAGGAAGGAGACCGTGCCGTCCTTGCCGATGAGGAACTCGCACGTACCCGCGCCCTGGTAGCCGACCTCTTTGAGGATGGCCTTCGACGCGCTGTAGAGCTTGTCGAGCTGCTGCGGGCTGAGGAACGGCGCCGGCGCCTCCTCGACGAGCTTCTGGTGACGGCGCTGCAGCGAGCAGTCGCGTGTGGAGACGACGACCACGTTGCCGTACGCGTCGGCGAGGCACTGCGTCTCCACGTGCCGCGGCTGGTCGAGGTACTTCTCGACGAAGCACTCGCCCCGACCGAAGGCGGCGATCGCCTCGCGCGTCGCGGACTCGAAGAGCTCGGCGACCTCGTCACGGGTGCGGGCGACCTTGAGGCCGCGCCCTCCACCGCCGAACGCCGCCTTGATGGCGACGGGGAGGCCGTACTCGTCGGCGAACTCGAGGACCTCCGCTGCGTCGGCGACCGGGTTGAGCGTTCCGGGGGCGAGCGGCGCCCCGACCTTCTCGGCGACGTGCCGGGCGGACACCTTGTCGCCGAGGCGCTCGATGGCCTCGGGGGAGGGGCCGATCCAGGTCAGGCCCGCGGCGATGACGGCACGGGCGAAGTCGGCGTTCTCGGCCAGGAAGCCGTAACCGGGGTGCACGGCGTCGGCGCCGGATCGGCGGGCGACCGAGAGGAGCTTGTCGATGACGAGGTACGTGTCGGCGCTCGTCGACCCCTCGAGTGCGTACGCCTCGTCGGCGAGTCGCACGTGGAGGGCGTCACGATCCTGGTCGGCGTAGACGGCGACGGAGGCGATGCCGCTGTCTTTCGCGGCGCGGATGACGCGGACGGCGATCTCGCCGCGGTTTGCGATGAGGACCTTGGAGATACGTGGCACAGTTCCCTAGCCTATTCCCGGAGTGGGACCAGCTTTTGGACGATGCCCACAAAAAAGCATTCATGCGACTTCAGAGAGTCGACAAATGACGCGGGGTCGGTCGCGTGGTCGGGCGTCGCCGGCCGCGAACGGTCACGCCCGGTTCCAGAGCTCCGTCCACTCCACCCCGAGCCGCAGCACCAGCTCGCGCAGCGTCGACAGCGAGAGTCCGACGACCGTGCTGGGATCCCCGTCGACCCGGGTGATGAACGGTCCGCCGAGGCTGTCGATCGTGAACGCGCCCGCGACCTCGAGCGGCTCACCGCTGGCCACGTAGGCGTCGATCTCGGCGTCGGTGACGTCGGCGAAGGTCACCGAAGCGACCGCGGTCGCCCCGACCGCTCCGTTCTCGCGCCCGTCGCGGTGGTCGATCAGCCAGTGGCCCGAGTGCAGGTCGCCGGTGCGGCCGCGCTGGGCGAGCCAGCGTTCGCGGGCGACCTCCGGCAGGTGCGGCTTTCCGTGGATGCGGTCGTCGATGGCGAACGCCGAGTCGCCGCCGAGGATCAGTCCGTCGATCGGTGCGCCGTCGAGGGTGCCGCGCACCGCCTCCGCCTTGAGTCGCGCGAGCAGCTGCACCATCGCCCGGGGCGACAGCGGCCCGTGCTCGGCTTCGGCAGCGGCCACTGCCGCCGGCTCGTCCACGTGCGAAGGCACGACGACCGGCTCGATGCCGGCGGCGCGCAGCAGTGCGAGGCGGGCGGGGGAGGTCGAGGCGAGGTAGAGGCGCATGTTCACCTGTGGGATGCTCGGAGGATGCCCCAGAAGGACGAGGTCGAACTCGACATTATCAATGTCGCGCACGGCGGCGTGTTCGTCGCCCGGCACGAAGGTCGCGTCGTCTTCGTTCCCGACACCATGCCGGGCGAGCGCGTGCGTGCCCGGGTGGCCGACACCGCGCACGACCGCTTCTGGCGTGCCGAACTGCTCGAGGTGCTCGAGCCCGCCCCCGAACGCCGGGAGCACGTGTGGGACGCCGCATCGCTGCAGCGCGCGCCCGGCGAGCGCGCCGGCGGCGCCGAGTTCGGCCACATCCGGCTCGACCACCAGCGCGAGCTCAAGCGCCGCGTGATCGAGGACGCCCTGCAGCGCACCGCCCGCCTCGACCCGGAGACGATCGCGTCGGTCGGAGCCGACGGAGGGCGCGTGACGGTGGAGGCCGTGGCCGACGAGACCGACGATGGCACCGCGTGGCGCACACGCGTGCGGCTGCAGGTCGCCGGGGACGGCGCCATCGGCCCGTATGCGGCACGCACGCACACCGTCGTGCCGGTGAGCCGACTCCCGCTGGCAACCGCGGCAGTGGAGGCGGCGACCCCGTTCGGCCGGCGATTCCCCGGCGCCGAGTCCGTCGACGTCGTCGCGACCGGGCTGGGGGCGACCCACGTGCTCGTGAACGACCTCCCCGAGAAGCGCGGCAGGCGCACCGTCCGTCCGCGCCGCCGTCCCGTACCGATCCGGGAGCGGGTGGGGGAGCGGGAGTTCCGTCTGGACGCGCGCGGGTTCTGGCAGGTGCACCGTCAGGCCGCCGCCACACTCGCCGAGGCGGTGCGATCGGCCGTGGACGAGGCGGTGTTCGATCCCCGCGCCGCGAACCTCGACCTCTACGGCGGCGTCGGCCTGCTGGCGGCCGCGCTCGCCGACCGCTTCGGCCCGACGACCCGCATCACCTCGGTCGAATCCGACGAGGCGGCGACCGACGACGCGGCGGAGAACCTCGCCGAGTGGGTGGGCGCCGGCGCGGTGACCGCCCGCGTGGAGCACTTCGTGACCGGGCTCGCGGCGGAGGCCACCGCGGCCGAGCGGGCACGGCTGCGCGCCGCCACGGTCGTCCTCGACCCTCCCCGCTCCGGGGCGGGCCGCGAGGTGGTGGAGGCCATCGCGTCGATGCGCCCGGCGCAGGTCGTCTACGTCGCGTGCGACCCGGTCGCCCTCGCGCGGGATCTCGCTTATTTCAGCGAACGCGGTTACCCGCTGCGTTCGCTGCGGGCCTTCGACCTGTTCCCGAACACCCATCACGTGGAGGCCGTCGCCACGCTGACCCCGTGATCGCCCGGATCCATGCATGTCGCACACTACGATGGTCAGCATGGTGCGAGTCTCAATCGTCGACGATCACGAGTCTGTGCGCCTCGGGCTCAAGGCGGCCTGTCAGGACGCCGGCTACGAGGTCGTCGTCGCGGCCGCGACGGTGAACGAGTTCGTCGAGCAGCTCGGCTCCCAGGAGTGCGACGTGGTGGTGCTCGACCTGTCGCTCGGCGACGGCTCCAAGGTCACCGACAACGTCAAGCGCGCGCAGGCGACGGGTGCAGCGGTGCTCGTGCACAGCATCGCCGACCGGGTCGCGAGCGTCCGCGAGGCGCTCGCCGCGGGTGCGGCCGGCGTCATCCCGAAGTCGTCTCCGACCACGACGGTCATGAACGCCATCGAGACGGTGGCCCGCGGCGACGTGCTCAACAACTTGGAGTGGGCCACGGCGATCGACGCCGACAGCGACTTCGCCAAGGCGCAGCTCGGCCGCCGCGAGCGCGACGTGCTGCACCTGTACGCCTCCGGCCTGCCGTTGAAGGCGGTCGCGGCGCAGCTCGGCATCGCCAACTCGACCGCGCGCGAGTACCTCGACCGCATCCGCGTGAAGTACGTGGAGGTCGGCCGACCCGCGCCGACCAAGGTCGACCTCCTCCGTCGCGCCGTGGAGGACGGCATCCTGCCCGGGCTCGACCCCGACACGGGCAATGAGCGCCCCTAGCCTCCCGCGCTCGGCGCCGGGAGCCCCGCTCGAGTCGGCCAAGCCGCGGAACCCGCTCAGCCGTGCCCGGATCGAACGGATCTCCGACCGCACCGTGTCGGCTTTCGGCCTGGTCTTCGGCCTGCAGACGTTCCCGACGGCACTGGGCCAGCTCGGAGCGCTGCGGAGCCCCTGGGCGGTGATCGTTCTGGTGCTGGTCTTCGGAGGCCTGGCTTTCACCGTGCTGCTGGCGATCTTCGCCCAGCGGTACGTCAAGATCACGATGGGCATCCTGTCGGTCGTCTACCTCGCCGCGATCGTGAGCTGGCCGCTGCTGGTCTCCGAACCGACCGCATTCGCGTCCGACAAGCCGTGGGTCTGGTTCCTCTGCTCGGTGTTCACCGCTTTCGCCGCCGTGGCGTATCCGCTGTGGCTGGCGATCGCCTACACGTTCATCACTCCGATCGCCTACGGGGTGGTGCGGGCGCTCCCGGCCGGGGGCGGGGTCGGGGCGGAGCTGGCCGGGCTCGACACGGTGTACGCGATCATCCTGGGCGGTGTCATCCTCGCCATCATCGCCATGATGCGCCAGGCCGCCACCGCCGTCGACGTCGCCCAGAGCCAGGCGCTCGCCAAGTACGGCAACGCCGTGCGCCAGCACGCCACCGAGGTCGAGCGCGTGCAGGTGGACGCGATCGTCCACGACAGCGTGCTCACGACCCTGCTCTCGGCCGCGAGTGCCCGCACTCCCGAGCAGAAGGAGCTCGCCGCGCGGATGGCGGCCGACGCGATCGGCCATCTGCATGCGGCGGAGGCGTCGGGGCCGGAGGACCAGGCGGAGGTCGGCGTCGAGCAGTTGTCGGATCGGCTCGTCACTGCGGCGCGGGCGTTCTCATCGCCGTTCGCGGTGGACGCGCGCGACGACGAGCTGCACAGCCTCCCGGTGAATGTGGCGGAGGCGGTCTACTCCGCGGCGGTGCAGGCGATGGTGAACAGCATGCAGCACGCGGGCGGCGAGGAGGTGCACCGCAGCGTCACCGTGCGCGGCGGTGAGCACGGCGCGGCGGTGCGCGTGATCGTCGCCGACGACGGACGCGGCTTCGACAGCGAGCAGGTTCCGGCGGAACGGCTCGGCTTGAGGGTGAGCATCCGCGAGCGGCTGGCGAAGGTCGGCGGCAGGGCGACGGTCGAGTCCTCTCCCGGCGAGGGCACCACCGTGACGATCGTCTGGCCGGCGGGCGAGCACGGCTCGCTCGTCGAGCGGGAGCAGGAGGCCGCGGGATGATCACGCTCAACCGGCTGCTGTTCCTCGGCCTCGGTGCGCTGTTCTCGGCGTACCACCTGTTCCTCGGCCTGTCGCCGCTGTCCATCCCGGGATCCCCGGGCCCCGCGATCGTGTCGATGGTGCTGTATGCCGTCGCGACGCTCATCAGCCTGTGGCCGACCAGCCCGACCAAGATGCCGTTGTGGCTGGCGGCGTTCGACCTGGCGGTGTGCGTCGTCATCCCGATCCTGGTCACGAGCGAGTTGAACCCGGCGAAGGACAACGGTTACGCGACCTGGTACGTCGCCGCGGTCGGAACGCTGATGACGATCGCGGCCGTGCGCCGTCAGCAGTTCGTCGCCTGGGTCGGCGTCGGCTTCCTCGCGGTGCAGACGGTCGTCTGGGCCGGCCCCGGCGCGCTCGCCGGGCTGGGCGTGATCGGCTCGGTCGTCTGGGTCGGCGTCGCCGTGGTGATCTCCGGCTCGCTGGCGAAGGCGGGGCGCGACGCGCTGCAGTTCGCCCGGGCCGAGCGGGAGGCGACGGAGTGGCAGGCCGCGCAGGAGGCGCACGTGATGGAGCGCCAGCTGCGGCTGCGGCAGACCTATCGCGTGGCGGCGCCGATGCTCGCCGAGATCGTTCGCCGCGGAGGCGACCTCACCGAGGCGGAGCGCCGCGAGTGCCGCTATCTGGAGGGCGCGATCCGCGACGAGATCCGGGGCCGTCGCCTGCTCAACGACGACGTGCGCCGCGAGGTCATGGACGCCCGCCGTCGCGGCGTGGTGGTCAGCCTGCTCGACGAGGGCGGCATCGACGACCTCGATCAGACCGGTCTGGAGGTCGTCCTCCGTCGCCTGGCGGATGCCATTCGCGGAACGACGACGGACAAGCTCATCGTGCGCACGGTGCCCCGCTCGTCGAAGACCGCGGTCACGGTGGTCGGCCTGCGGATGTCGGACGACGGTGCGGCCAATGCGCTCGGAGCCGAGTCGGACGACGACGAGGTCGATCTGTGGCTGGAGATCCCGCGCCCCCTGGTCGCCGAAGCCTCCCGCTGACGCGCGCTGCCCGTCCCGCGTACATTCGCCCTTCCACGGCGAAGGGCGCGTTCTTGTCGCTTCCGGAGGCGGTAAGTGACAACGACCTGCCCCTCGGCGGTGCGCGGGGCGGTGCGCGCGGAGCGCGCCGGCACTAGCGCGCCTAACGAGGTGAAAGGGGCCGACACCCGAATTGTCGGCCCCTTTTCAAACCCCGAGTCAGGGCGACAACCCGAATATCGCCCTGACTCGCCCCCAAAGCACTCGCCCGCTTACCCTAGTCGGCGAGTGATTGGCGGTGTGACTCACGAGGAGAGACACCTAGCAACAACAATATTGTCGGCCCTGAGGAGAAATACATAGTCGTCATTTTGGGGGACCGCAGGGGGACAGCTCAGAAGTCTCCGTACGGACACTGTGGGGGATTATCTGGTGTCCCGCAAGTGGGGGACTCCCCGATCGGGGTACAACGGGGTGCACGTGGAGCGGACACCGCGCCTGAACCGTGCCTCACCCGGAGAACGAGCGCCACGCTCCCGGCCCACCCTCGAGCGGCCGGCGGAGGCTGCGCTGCGTGCGCTCCCAGCCGTCCGGGCCCGTCTGCGGCCGCGCGTCCCGCGCAGCCGCGGCGGCCTCGGCGGCGGCGGTCGCGAGCACGGCCGTGACGGCGGCGACCTCCTCGGGAGTCACGCCCTTGGTGAGGAATTGCAGCTGCGACGGGTCGAGCGCGGACGCGTCCGACGCTGCATGTGCGCCGCTCACAGCGGGATATTCCCGTGCTTCTTGGGCGGCAGCGACGCGCGCTTGGTGCGCAGCGCCCGCAGAGCCTTGATGACCGAGATGCGGGTGGCCGCCGGCTCGATCACGCCGTCGAGCTCGCCGCGCTCCGCCGCGAGGAACGGGCTGGCGACGTTGTAGGTGTACTCGCTGGCCAGACGGGCGCGAACCGCGGCGACATCCTCGCCGGCCTCCTCCGCACGCTTGATCTCGCCGCGGTAGAGGATGTTGACGGCTCCCTGGCCTCCCATCACCGCGATCTCGGCGGTCGGCCAGGCCAGGTTCATGTCGGCGCCGAGCTGCTTGGAGCCCATGACGATGTACGCGCCGCCATACGCCTTGCGCGTGATGATCGTGACCAGGGGCACGGTCGCCTCGGCGTACGCGTACAGCAGCTTGGCTCCACGGCGGATGACGCCGGTCCACTCCTGATCGGTCCCGGGCAGGTAGCCGGGAACGTCGACGAGGGTGAGGATCGGGATGCTGAAGGCGTCGCAGAAGCGCACGAACCGCGAGGCCTTCTCGCCGGCGTCGATGTTCAGGGTGCCGGCCATCGAGCTCGGCTGGTTGGCGACGATGCCGACCGATCGACCCTCCACGCGGGCGAAGCCGATCACGATGTTGGGGGCGAACAGCGGCTGCACCTCGAGGAACTCGCCGTCGTCGACGATGCCCTCGATGATGGTGGTCACGTCGTACGGCTGGTTGGGCGAGTCCGGGATGATCGTGTCGAGCCGGCGGTCGGCGTCGGTGATCTCCAGCTCCGGCTCCGATTCGAAGACCGGCAGCTCGGCCAGGTTGTTCTGCGGGAGGTAGCTGAGGAGGGTGCGGGCGTAATCCAGCGCATCCTCTTCGTCGCTTGCGAGATAGTGCGAGACGCCCGAGACCTTGTTGTGCGTCAGCGCGCCGCCGAGCTCCTCGAAGCCGACGTCTTCGCCGGTCACCGTCTTGATGACGTCGGGCCCGGTCACGAACATGTGGCTCGACTTGTCGACCATGATGACGAAGTCGGTGAGCGCGGGGGAGTAGACGGCGCCGCCGGCGGCCGGACCCATCACGATCGAGATCTGCGGGATGACCCCGGAGGCCGCGGTGTTGCGCCGGAAGATCTCGCCGTACTTGCCGAGGGCGACGACGCCCTCCTGGATGCGCGCCCCGCCGGAGTCGAGGATGCCGATCATCGGAACGCCGGTCTTGATGGCGTGGTCCATCACCTTGATGATCTTCTCGCCCGCGACCTCGCCGAGGCTGCCGCCGAAGATGGTGAAGTCCTGGCTGAAGACCGCGACGTTGCGTCCGTGGATGGTGCCGACGCC
>NZ_CAMFLC010000053.1 GCF_945957465.1 uncultured Leifsonia sp. | reverse complement strand
GGTCATGCGCCACTAGCTCAACGGATAGAGCATCTGACTACGGATCAGAAGGTTGGGGGTTCGAATCCCTCGTGGCGCACACTGGTTGAGACAGTAACAAAAACCCCGCTGAACAGGCAAAACGCCGAAGCAGCGGGGTTTTTCTTTGCCTCCACGACGCACGATCGGACAGCGTTGAAGCGCGTTTGACAGCAACCGTGACAGCAACCCGCCCGGACAAGGCCCTTAGCGAGGGCCATCAGCTCGCCTCGGATTCAACGGTGCCCAGAGCCAAATCGATTGCCCGCGAGGCGTCGAGGAGTGCGCTTGGCATCACGTGCGAGTACAGGTCCATCGTGACGCTCAGCGTCGAATGCCCGAGCACATCCATCACCACTCGCGGCGACACGCCCTGGGCCATGAGCAAGGATGCGCACGTGTGCCGGAGATCGTGGAACCGGATGCGCCGCACCGCAGCCTTCGCGATCAGCGCATCGAAGTCACGCCGCAGGTTCGTCGGCTCCAAGGGCGTGCCGATGGACGTCGTGAACACCAGGTCGTAGGTGTTCGTCTCACCCGGCACATGTCGCAGTTCCTCAGCTTGCTGCTGCCTTTGACGCTCAAGAGCCGCAACGACCATCGCGGGCATGGGGACAGTCCGACGCGACCGCTGCGTCTTGGGCGGCCCGAACACGCGACCCGTTCCAGCACCGAGCCGCTGCATCGTGTGTCGGACATGAATCAGGCGATTGCTGAAGTCGACATCCGACCAGCGCAGCCCCAGAATCTCGCCCCGGCGAAGCCCCAAGCCGTAGGCCAGGGTGAACAGCGGAGCCAACCGATGCGACTCTGTGGCGACCCTGAACGTCTCCACCTCCTCAGGCGACCACGGCTTCGTTTCGACCTTCTCCCGGCGCGGCGAACGGGTCAGGCTCGCAACGTTTCGGCTCACCGCTTCCTCCCGGACCGCATCAGACAACATTGAGCGCAGCACAGCGTGAGCGAGCTGCACAGTCCGTGCTGAGACCCCAGTCCCGGCGACCACCGCGTGCAAGTGCCGCACGTGAGTGGGAGTCAACGATATGAGCTTGATCCGTCCAAGCGTCGGAAGGATGTACTTGCGCAGCATCCACGCGTAGTTCGAGTGCGTCGATGGCCGCAGCGTCCCACGAGTCGAATCGAGCCAATGCGCAGCATACGTGTCCACAGTCCAATCGCCGGTGAAGGCAGGAATGCCCTGCGCTGTCTGCTCGATCAGGTGCCGCAGCTTCGTGCTCACTTCCCCGCGCGTCCGGCCATAGACCTGCCGCCGCTTTCGTGAGCCGTCAGGCCGAAGGACATAGGTCGCCCCGACCCACCGGCCATCGTTGCGCTGATAGATTGAGCCTTCCCCGTTCGCGTTCTTGCTCACCGGGCCACCGTCGCCGTCGCCAGTCGTTCGGCGAAGTCGCGCAGCGCCGACACAGGAATGCGTCGACTTCGCCCGATCTTCACAGACGGGATCTCTTGCAACCGCAGCAGGTCGTACAGCGTCGACCTGCCAACCCCCAGAGCCTCGGCCGCTTCCTCCGGCGTAAGCATCAACTTGTCCATCGTTCTCGCCTTTCTCTCTCGTGCTGATTGATTGTGTTGTTACCGTCAGGCGGCCCTGCCGCTTTTCCATTGCGCATGTTCGCGTGCGCGTGCGGCGGCGGCATCTGCCAGGGCTTTGTCGCCGTCGCGGAGCCAGCCTGTGCCTTGGTATATCCAGGAACCGATGACCAAAGTGGCCTCTTCGTCTTCATCGGCCATGAGCCGTGCTTCAAGCTCAGCGGTGTCGAGTGGGCGGCCATGCCGTGCCGAGCCTCTGTTCCATTGCTGGAAGCGGCGGCGGGCTCGGCGCAGCCGGCCGAGAGTGACGGAGTAGCGGCGCGATTTGGTGGAGAAGTGGCCGCGGAAGCCGAGCATGCCCGACCAGCGACCGAGCAGGCCGTATGTGCTCTTCTTGCAGTCGTCGCAGAGCCGCCCGCGGTGTTCGTCGGCGGCGTGGGCGCATCCGTGTTCGCAGTCGGTCAAGGCTCGGGCCGCCAGTATTCGGCAGGTGTGTGCGAGCTGCAGGAGGTGGAGGCGCGGTTTCCTCGGGTCGAATCCGGCTGACTTGGTCGAGTATTTCGTGAGGTACGCCGCCACCTGTTCAGCTGTGACCTCATCGCCTGCGATCGCGCCGTGGCGCACGGTGCGCACATCAACCTGGTGCCCGAACCGCAGCAGCCGTGCGGTGTCATCTGTGTCCACGGGTGGAGCTGTCACCAGCACGGCAGCGGCAGCAGCTCGCACCGCCTGCTCGATCTCAGAGGCGGGCGCGGGAGCCGGCGATCCCTGCCCATCCGGGCCGTCGAGGCGGATCAGGGCGTGGAAGTGCGCTGCGCCGCGGGCTTGGAACTCGGCAACCTTGGCGTACTCGAGCCGCGCGACTGTGCCCAGCTTCGTGGCGGGTACATGCAGTTCAGCCGCGAGCTCGCGGCGCAGTGCGATGGTGAAGCGGCGCCACAATTCCGGCGCGAACCACTGCCAGATCGCCGCCGTTTCAATGTCGTAGCAATCGGCGCACAGGGGAGCGCCAACCTCCGGGTCGTGGTCGTCGTGCTTTGCCCAGCACCCCGCGGGGCGCCCGTGCTGGCATGGCCCCGACTTTGACCGGGGGCGGCAGGGCTTCCCGCTGCGTGTGGTGTGGACGGCCCCGAAGGATGGGGCGGTGAGGGTGACGAACAGAAGCGGGTTGGACTTGACCGACTCGGGCACGCCTTTGCCGCCATGCAGGCCTGTGGCGATCAGTTCGAAGGTGTCGCGGGCGTAGAGCCGGGAGCAGGCGGGGCAGATGTCTTCGCGCCGGTTTCCGCACGGTTTGAACAGCAACCCGAACGGCTGATCCTGCGAGCTGAACGACTCGACCAGCTCACCAGTGGTCCCGTCGAAGGTGTCGGCGGCACCGCGGAGTCGGATCGGGTGGGAGCAGTTTCCGACCTTCGCGAGGGTGTCCGCGAGCGCGGGCATGGACTTGTCTGCGAGCCGTTCGGTGATCGAGTCGAACGCTTCCGCCGACAGTGCGCCGAGGTCGAGGGGAACCTCTGGGTCGTGACCCCAGAAGCCCCCCTCGGCCCCGGCGCGCCCGTTCATGCTGCCTCGGCCTCCGCACCCGACTCAGCAACCTGTGAAGCTGCGATCTCGCAATAGGCCGCCTCGAGACAGAGCGCGATCTGTTGCGCGTGGTCAGCGGCCTTCCGTGTCAGAGCGGCCACAAGGCGTCCGCGAACGGCGGGATCGGCGGCCTCCGCGGTCTGAAAGGATCGCTCGATCCCCTGCGCCAATCGGGTCAGCAATTCGGCGAGATTGTAGCCACCGGCCGCCTCGAGATTCGAGAGGATCTCGCACGCCTCCGCAGCCGGGACCACTCTGCCAGTGACGGCCATACTCAAGTGGTGCATCCCGTCGAACAGCTCGATACCGAGCTCACTCGTGCTGCGCATCATCGCTTCCGATCACGACCGGGGGCGCGTAGGTCCGGGCCAAGCGTCCAATATCGGTGTCGGTGACATGGAACGCCCGCGCACGTGTCGGAGTCGCGTGCCCGTCCTCCATCACGTAAGCGACCCCCGGCAGCGCGTCCGGGATCTGATCACACAGCGCGCCGGCGGCTCGTGCCCCGGAGCCGAGGATCATGTCGACTTGGGCCGCTTCGGCGAATCGCAGCCCGATCCGGATCGGGAACAGTTGCCGCAGGTTGACGACCTCTTTCGATGGGTCTTGGACGGCGGCGACGACGGAGACCCCGACCGCGCGGCCCTGAGAGAGGATCAGCGCGAGAAGCTGGCTGACCTCGGCGGCGACCTTCCGATCGGTCTGATACGCCACCAACGAGGCCAGCTCGTCGATGACGACGAGAATCAGGGGATCCTCTGGGGTGGGTTCATGTTGCCGTGAGGTGCCGCGGAGCGCGTTCGCCCGCCGGGTGAGCGTGGCGGCGGCATCCCGCAACAGCGCCAAGGCTCCCTCGCCGGTGTCGTACGCGAACCGCGAGAACAAGGCTGCCCCCTGGCCAAACTCCATCCCACCCTTGGGGTCGATCACCCACGCCTGCACCGTCCCGTCGTGGATCACAGGTCCCAGAGCGGAGAGCATCGACCACACCACCGACCCCTTGCCCGATCCCATCAGCCCCGCAACGAGGACATGGCGACCGAGAACCCGAACCGTCCACGCTGCCCCGTTCTCACCGGAGCCGATGACGAGATTTCCGAGGTCGGGGGTTCCAGCTGGCGTCGGCAGTGGCAACGACTGACGCAGGTCGTCGAGGCGACGCAGGCTCACCCGGACCCGCCCCGGACCGATCAGAGAGACCGTGACCGACTGCACGCCGAAAGCATGAGCGAGCGCTTCGGAGCGCATCGACCAGTCAGCGAGGGTCTGCCCGAACACCAGGTCTACGCGCAGCTCGTCCATCGACTGCCCAATCCGTACGCGACGCAGTCGAGGAACCACAGGCTCCTTATCCAACACCGGGGCAAGGCCGAGGAGGGCGCACACCTGAGCCCACCGCGACCGGTACGTGTGCCAGGAACGCCACCGCTTACTCAGCGGCCGAACGAACGCGCGACGGAACACGCGCGGCCACACCATCCACCAGAGCAAAAGCAGCACCGCTGAT
The DNA here is from genome assembly GCF_945957465.1 of uncultured Leifsonia sp. GTDB lineage: Bacteria > Actinomycetota > Actinomycetes > Actinomycetales > Microbacteriaceae > Leifsonia. Next base: position 15,380 of record NZ_CAMFLC010000053.1, on the reverse strand, counting down.
GCCGCAACGACCTTGAGGGCCGCCCACGGGCCGTAGATGTACAGAGCCACCAGAGTGGCGAGCACGGGGACGCTGATCAGGGGGAACAGCACTGCCCACCTGATCAGCGTGACCCACAGGCGGATCATGCCCCACATGCACTTGGCGATCAGCAGGAACAGAACCGTGAAGAGCTCGTCTGTGTCATCCGAGCCGAACGGATCCTTCGACCGCGAGCTGACCATGACTCACGCCGCTCCCGGCTCGGCCTTGCCAGTGTTGTGCGCTGGCGCGATCTTTTCAGCACGGAACGACCAGGCGATACGCGGCCGGTTGCCGGAGTCATCGACATACGGCAGTGCCGACAAGCCCTCGAATCGCACCGGAGTCCACGGAAACGGCGTGTTGTTCTTCGGCACCTCCGGCATCGTCGCTGAGGCGAACTTAACCGAAACGCCGATGTCCTTCCGGGACGCATCGTCATCCATGTCGATCACCGTGCACTGCCACATCGGCAGCCCCGTTTCCTTGTCCCGCTGCTGTGGCTTGCTTCCGTCCGGGAGCGCTGCGCCGTTGAAGTCCGTCACCGGCTCGACATCGCCACGCAGAAAGGCGCCCTTCGGAAACGCCGTCTCATTCGTGATTCCAAAACGCCTTGAAATAGCCATGATGCAATCCCTTCGTTTAGACCGGTAAACCCAGGTCGCGAGCGCGAACCTGTATTTGATTTAGGGGCCTAAACCTGAGGCTAGCTTTCTCGCAAACCGACGTCAAGACCCCTAAACTTGGCGAGTGTCCTATGACGAGTTCGCAGATGTGCGACGCGACCCAGACCCGGTAAGCCGGGGCCGGCGTGCCACGGAGTTGCTCGCCGTGTATCAACAGCGGTCGACCGAACTTGCGCGACTTCGGCATGAGGCGCTTGAGGAAGCACACGAGCAGCTTGGGATGCCGTACAGCCAGATCGCCACAGCGATTGGCATTACGAAAGGCCGCGTCACACAGATCCGGACATCGGCGCCGAGCCGAGCTCGCCCATTGTTCGGGGTCGGTCCCGTGACAATCGTCCTGCCGTTCCGGTATCAGGTTACCGACCGCGAGCGTCCGTTACTGGCAGCTGAGGATGTGGCCGCGGGCGAGCTCGCCAAGCAGTTACTCGAGTCCTTCGGATTCGCAACACGCGTCGCTCAGCTCGGTCCGGAGGATCACCACCTGCCCGAAGGGGATTTGTTCGTCATCTGTGGTCCGAAGTCGTCGCCCGCGGTTGCGCAGCTCTTCGCGTCGGACCCGCGTCTCACAATGACCGAGGACGGTTCCGGTTGGTTCATCGAGAACCGTGCCACGATTGAGCGCTACCGCTCGCCACTGGACGAGGCGAGCACGAGAGCATCCGACACGGCCTACGTCGCACGTCGCACCGAGGGAACAAGAACGATTACGCATGTCGCGGGCATCCACGCGATCGGCTCGCTTGGCGCTGTCGAGTATCTGACGCAGCACGCGGCGGATCTCTACCAGGCGACCGCACCACGCGACTTCTCACTGATCGTGGCCAGCGACCACAAGGGACTCACGATCACGCGCACCGAGGCGCTGGAACTGCCGCTGGTATGGGGCGACTGATGCGCGTCGAAACGGCGATGCTGCCCGAAGCGAGATCGTCGCAGGACCGCATTTTTGTCACGCCGTCAGCGGTGATCATGCTCGACGGAGCGACTGCATTCGTCCCGGCTCCTGTCACTCCCGACCAGTACGTCGACACGCTCGGCGGCCACCTGGTCGAGTCCCTGACCACACAGCCGGCCATAGAGCTGACCGCCGCACTTGCCGACGGGATTGCACAGACAGCTCGGGAACTCGAGCTGGAAGCCGGCAGATCGCCATCCAGCACAGTCGCCATCGTCAGACAGCGCGACCAAAGCGTCGACTTCTTGGTCCTCGGAGACACGCAGCTCGTCACTCCCACCGCGATCGTCCTTGACGACCGAATCGCCGAAGTCGCCACGATCGAGCGTGTTCGCTATCGCGAACGCCTCGCTAGCGGGGGCGGATTTGACCAGAGACACCGCCAATACCTGCGAGAACTACAAGCCAAACAAGCGGAGTATCGGAATCGGGATGGAGGCTACTGGATCGCGGAGGCTGATCCGAGAGCGGCAACGAGAGCGGCAGTGGGAGCATTCGCCATCAACTCTGGTCATTGGGCGGTGCTGGCAACTGACGGCGTATATCGACCCATGGTCCGCCTCGGCCTCGATTACTGGGAAAGCGTTTCAGCGCACAACTCCGAAACGTTGACCCAATTGCTCGCCTACCTGGACGGCTGGGAAGCTGATGTCGACCCCGACGGCGTCCACCTACCACGCGCAAAACGCCACGACGATAAGGCGATAGCCGCAATCACGTTCTAATTGAATTGCGCCGTTCGATTGCCTCCGCAAGCCAAGCGATCCGCGGTAAATGCCGAGTTACGTGCGCTGGCTAGCCCTGACTAAGTTGGGCCGCGAATCCACCAGCGTGCACAGGGCCTACCGAGCTGACTGCATCGGAGCCCTATTGGAAGCGCAACTATGCGCCCGAAGTCCACCACTCCGCCGCCCTCGGCCAAGCGGTCCGCCGCATGTGCCCTTTGGTTAGGCGCCCCCACACGCAGGGGCGGTGGCCGGAGAAGAGCCGGATGAGAAGAAGGACATCAAGCAACACCCGGACTGGTACGGAAAGGCTGTCACGATGGCCGAGATGGTCGGCAGGCGGACGAGGTGCTGCGCTAGCGCGCGTCGATTATCAGCGGCGTTTTCCAGGTCAGATGGCAGTTCCGAGCACGTAGGTCTGGATCGCAATGACGGCGGCGCCGCGGCACCATTCGACATCGTCGCCGGGCGTAGTGACGATGTCAAGGTCGGCGGCGCGGGGGTCGCGATCGCGGCGGATGCCTTCGAGCACGGCATCCGACGCGACATCGAACAACTGCACGCCCTCGCCGCCGAGCACGATGCGCTGCGGCATGGTCAGGTTCGCGATGGCGGCGAGAAGGCGGCCGAGACCGAGGCCCGCGTCGTCGACGACGCGCCGCGCGGCCGGGTCGCCGGCCTCCGCGAGGCTCAGCGCCTCGGCGTAGTCGACCTTGCGCCCGACCCCCGACGAGACCGCCGCCGTGATCGCCGGCTGCGTGAGCACGCTGTGCGCGCATCCCCGGTGACCGGCGGGGCAGAGTGGGCCGAGCGGGTCGAGGGGCCAGTGCCCGACCAGTCCGATACCGGCGTCGTCGTTCGAGACGATCGCGTCGTGCTCGACCAGCCCGTACCCGGTGCCGGCTCCGAGCGTCACGACCGCAAAACGCTCGAGGCCGCGGCCCGCGCCGAACCAGTGCTCGGCCTCGGTGAAGGCGATAACGTCGTTTTGCACCACGGTCGGTAGGTTGCACCGCGACTCGACCATTGCTCGGAGCGGCACATCTGTCCAGTCCAGAAACGGCGCGCTGCACACCGTTCCGTCCTCCGCGATGCGGCCGCCGAGGCCGATTCCCAGCGCCGTTGCATCCGGTGCGACCTCAAGCAGGTCGCTCACGAGAATGGCAATCGCATCGGCGACGTCGTCAGGCGCCCGAGAGGGCAGGCTTCGGGAAATCGAGTACAGGACCGCTGCGCGAAGGTCTGTGACGACCCCTTGGAGGTTTTCTCCGGTGAGCTTCATGCCGAGGAAGTGCCGCGAGTCGGGTTTGATATCCAGGGGGCGTGACGGGCGTCCCGCTCGTCCGTCCTGGTATTCCCCCATCTCGACGAGGAGCCCATCCTCGACGAGGGGCGTACTCAACCGGGTCAACGAGCCGGCCGAGAGTTTGAGCCTCCGGGCGATTTCACTGCGTGATATCGGACCATGGAGGAGGACTTCGAGCGCGACATCCCGCGAAGCAGCAGGTCTCGCGGTCCAGGTGGCTGATTCGATGCTCACACGTTCACTTTCTTCGGTGGGCTTTCAGGCTAACGCCAGCTTCGAGCGTTGTGTCCGTTCCGTTACAAAAATAATCATGCCATGAACTTGCGCCTTCGGAGCCTTTTCGGTAATGATTATTTCTGTTGTGGAAACAACCACTTGGCGGTGCAGGTCATCCGCCTCGCGCCGCAATTCAGCTGAGCTCCGTCTCACACCTAGTACGCATGCCTGCGCATGCCGAACAACGCCGTTCGAGAAAGGCATTACCACAGTGAAGAACAAAGTCACGATCGCCGCAGCCGCGGCCCTTGCCGCGGGAGCACTCCTGCTCACCGGTTGTTCCTCGGGGGCGACCAGCGCCTCGAGCGCACCGCTGGCGTCGGCCGGCGCTAAGAAGATCTCGGGGACGGTTACGTTCTGGGACGCCTACAGCTCGGACTCGCCGGAGGTCTCGACCCTCGAGAAGGTCATCATCCCGGCGTTTGAAAAGCTGCATCCCGGCGTCACCGTCAAGGACGTCGCCGTTCCGTACAACGACCTGCATCAGAAGCTCGTGACCGCTGTCGCAGGCGACCAGCTGCCCGACCTGGTACGTGCGGACATCATCTGGGTCCCCGAACTCGCCAACCTCGGCGTGCTCGAGCCCCTCGACACGGACATGCCCGACTTCAAGACGCTGGCTGGCGAAACCTACCCGGGCAGCCTCGCCACCAACAAGTGGAAGGGTCACTACTACGGCCTGCCGCTCGACACGAACACCCGTGTGATGCTCTACAACCAGCAGACGCTGCAGAACGCCGGCATCACTGCGGCTCCGACCACCCTCGACCAGATGATGGCCGACGGTGCCGCGCTCAAGGCCAAGGGTGACTACGTCTACGCCGACGGCGGCACCAGTGGATGGAACGTTCTTCCCTTCATCTGGAGCGCCGGCGGCGACATCACGAACTCCGGCTACACCAAGGCCACGGGATACATGAACAGCCCGACCACGGTGAAGGTCGTTCAGGAGTTCGTCGACATGTACAAGCAGGGGTATATCCCGAACATCGTGCTGGGTACCCCCGGTGGCCTTGGCACCGAGGATGGCCTCGCAAAGGGCACGTACGCGAGCCTTCTCGACGGCCCGTGGGCCTTCCCCATCCTGCAGTCGCAATATCCCAAGTTCCAGATCCAGACGGCGCCGGTTCCGTCGGGCGCGGCCGGCAGCGTCAGCGTCGTCGGCGGTGAGGATGTCGTGCTGACCAAGTCCTCGCAGAACAAGGACGCCGCGGCTGAGTTCATGCGTTATCTCCTTTCGCCCGCCGCGCAGCTCGCGATGGCCAAGGTCGGTCAGATGCCCGTGCTCTCGAACCTCGGCAGCCAGCTGACGACGATCCAGTCGTACTATGCGCCGTTCCAGAAGCAGCTCAAGGACGCCAAGCCGCGCCCGGTGACGCCGGCAGAGACGCAGATCGACACGATCCTGCAAAACGAGATCACGTCCGCTCTCAAGGGTCAGATCACGGTTCAGAAGGCGATGGACAGCGCGGCGAGCCAGACCGACGTGCTCCTCGCCAAGTACTCCAAGTGACGGGAGCCCGCTCGTGACCACCATGACTCCGGAGCGGTCGGTCGTGGAGCGGCCCGAGGGCGCCCGGCAGAGGACCTCTTCTGCCGGGCGCCGCCGGCGCCGCGTCTCCTACGTCGCCTATGCCTTCGTGCTTCCCGGGTTCGGCCTCTACACGCTGATCGTGCTCTACCCAGCCGTGCAAACCTTCCTGCTTAGCATGCGCAACTGGAACATCGTTCCTGGGCAGCCCAGTCCGTGGGTGGGGTTCGCTAACTATCTCCAACTCATCCACGACCCAGTGTTCCTCGACTCGGTGGTGAATTCGGTCTTCTACACCGCCGCCACGGTCCCACTCCAGATCGTGATCGGCCTGGGCCTCGCGGTACTGCTCGACAGCAAGCTACCCGGGCGCGTGGTGTTCCGGGTGATCTTCTACTTGCCGGTCGTGACCAGTTGGGTGGTGGTCTCGTTGCTGTTCCAGTACATCTTCGGGTCTGATGACAGCCTCGCGAACGCCGTCTTCGTGAACGTCCTGCACCTCGCACCTCACAATGTCGACTGGCTGGGGAACCGCTGGACGGGACTGGCGTCGATCGCCACCCTGGGTATCTGGAAGGGCGTCGGCTGGTCGATGCTCATCTTCCTCGCTGCGCTGACGGCAGTCCCCCGCGAGCTACATGAGGCGGCGGCGCTTGACGGCGCAGGGGCGTGGTCCCGGTTCCGGAACGTGTCCCTACCTGCCATCCGCCCGGCGACCCTTGTTGTCGTCCTGTTGCTCATTATGGGCGGGTTTCAGGTCTTCATCTCGGTCCTGCTGATGACGGGCGGCGGCCCGAACAACGCTACCCAGGTGCCGCTGACCTACATGTATACGCAGGCCTTCGCCAACTACAACTTCAGCTACGGATCGGCGATCTCGTTCGCGCTCACGATCCTGGTGCTCGTCCTGTCCGCGGCGCAGTACGCCTGGACGCGCAGCCGCACGAAGGGAGCATGATGGTCGTCCAGCGCTGGAGGCGCATCACCGACTACGTCATCCGATACGCGATCCTCACGGTCGTCGGCACAGTGATGATCTACCCGTTCCTCTACATGTTGTCGACGTCATTCAAGTCGCGCTCATGGATCCTTAACGACCCGTTGCAGCTCATCCCGAAGGACCCAACCCTCGCGAACTACGTCACCGCGCTCGGCGCGAACCACTTCGGCCTGTTCTTCCTGAACTCGACCCTAGTGTCGATCGCGAGCACGTTCTTGATCGTCTTCGCGTCGTCGATGATGGCCTACGGCTTCAGCAGGTTCGACTTCCCGGGAAAGCGCTTCTTCTTCGTCGCGATCATCGTCGGCCTCACAATCCCGACGATGATGCTGATCATTCCGCAGTTCCTGCTGGCGCGGGACCTGCACCTGCTGAACTCGCTGCAGGGCCTCGTGCCCTTCTACGTGGGCTCGGCGCTCGGATTCAACACGTTTCTACTCTCGGGCTTCTTCGAGTCGATTCCCCGTGAACTTGACGAGGCGATGCTCGTGGACGGTGCGAGCGCTTGGCGCCGCTACTGGAACCTCGTGCTGCCGCTGGCGAAGCCCGCACTTGCTACGTGCACGATCTTCGCCTTCCTCGGCACGTGGGACGAGTACGCGTGGGCCCTCACCACGCTGAACGACCCCAATGTGCGCACCCTGCCGATTGCGATTGCGCTTTTCCAGGGCGAGCACTCGACCAGCTGGGGCCTGGTCTTCGCGGCATCCATGATCGCGATGGTCCCGGTCTTCATCGTCTACATCATCTTCCAGCGACACTTCGTCGCCGGCCTTGCAGCAGGAGCAGTAAAGAGTTGACCCAGATCCAGACCACCCAAACCATCGACGTGCGCGAGGTGAGCCGCACGGTGCTCCTCGACGGCCAGGCACCGTCCGGTGCCTACGTAGCCTGCCCGACGTTCTCGCAGTACGGCTTCGGCTGGTTGCGGGATGGCGCCTACTGCGCTCTCGCCCTCGAGGCCATCGGCGAGCACGAGTCCGTCGTACGCTTCCACGCCTTCATCGCGGGCGTCATCGAGGCGCGAGCGGAGCGTGTCGAGAAGATCGTCGCCGCGCTGGACGCCGGCGAGTCCGTCGCCACCGCCGAGTGGCTACCCACGCGCTACCGCCTCGACGGCACCGAGGAGGGCGACCACGAGAACGGGTGGCCCAACTTCCAGCTCGACGGCTACGGCACGTGGCTATTCGCGCTGCACTCGCTCTACGGCGCGGCGGTCCCCGCCGAGTTCGTTCCGGGCGCCCGCCTCGCCGCCCGCTACATCGCGGCGGCCTGGCGCACTCCCTGCTACGACTACTGGGAGGAGTTCGGTAACCGCGTGCACACCTCGACGCTCGCCGCGCTCGCGGCGGGTCTGCGCGGCGCGGCGCGGATGCTGGGCGATCCCGGCTTTGACGCGACGGCCGACGAGATCGTCGGGTTCATCGCGACGAACTGCGTCGCCAACGGCGTGTTCGTGAAGGGCCCCGAGGACGCCCGCGTCGACGGCAGCCTCGTCTCGCTCGCGACCCCGTTCGCCCTGTTCCCCGCGGACGACCCGGTGATGGCGGCGACGATCGAGCGCATGCGTTCCGAGCTCGCCTCGCCGAGCGGCGGCATCCGCCGCTACCTCGGCGACGACTATTACGGCGGTAGCCCCTGGGTGCTCCTGACCGCCTGGCTCGGCTGGCACGACCGGGTGAACGGCGACGAGACCGGCCACCGCCGCGCGGTCGACTGGGTCGAGGGCGCCGTCTCGCCCGCGGGGACCCTGCCCGAGCAGGTCACCTCGGAACCTCAGTTGCCTGAGTTCGTCGCGCAGTGGGAGAAGCGCTGGGGGCCTGTCGCCGACCCGCTGCTGTGGTCGCACGCGAAGTACCTGCTGCTGCTGAACGGGTCGGTCTCGCAATGGAGCTGATCCTGAGCAAGGCCTCATCTGTGGTAGTACCCACCCCTGATGTTGATGGAGATGCCCGTGTCAGTTGAGTCCGAACCCCTTCGTCTGATCCAGGTCGGGCTGGGCGGCTGGGGCCGATCCTGGGCGGCCGAGCTGTTGAAGCACCCCAAGCTGGTCCGCACCGAAGCCTATGTCGACATGGCGCCGGCAATGCTTGCGGCGCTGCGCGACGACACCGCGATCGCGGAGTCGATGTGCTTTGACTCGTTCTCGGAGGCCTTGCGCTCGACGGATGCCGACACCGTCCTGGTCACGACCGCGCTTCCACACCATGCCTCGGTCGCCATCGAGGCGCTCGAGGCGGGCAAGGACGTGATCGTCGAGAAGCCGCTCGCGCCGACTCTGGCCGAGGCGCGCCGCATGATCGACTCTGCAGACGCCGCCGGGCGCCAACTCGTCGTGAGCCAGAACTACCGCTTCTACCCCGCTGCGCAGAAGGCGGCGGAGCTGGTGCGAACGAAGGCTCTCGGTGAGGTCGGATCCGTCTCGGTGTCCTTCCGCAAGTACGCGAACACCGCAGAACCAGAGGGCTGGAGCCACTACGTCCTTCCCGATCCGCTCCTCATGGACATGTCGGTGCACCACTTCGACCTGATGCGGTTCGTTCTGGGCCGCGAGCCGCGCTCGGTCGCAGCAGCCGCATGGAATCCCAGCTGGAGCCGATTCCGCGACCCGGCCTCGGCCATAGCACAGGTGGTCTTCGGCGACGATCTCGTCGTCGACTACCGCGGAAGTTGGGTGAGTACAGCGCGACCCACCCTGTGGTCCGGCGAGTGGGTGCTCGAGTGCGAAAACGGGACGATCGAATGGACAGGCCGCGACGACAGCGGAACCACCGCGGATGAACTGGTCATCCATCACCGCGACGGTGAAATCGAGAACGTCGCGCTGCCGTCCCGACCCTACTTCGACCGGGTCGGGACGATCGCCGAGTTCGCGGCGGCGCGGCGTGAGTCGCGGATGCCTCAGACCCATGCCCGCGACAACATCAACACCCTCCTACTCACGCTCGGCACGATCGCGGCGTCGCGCGCGGGGACCGTCGTCCAACTCGATGCCGTCGATGCGGCATCTGACGACACCATCAACAAGTCCAACACGAAAGAAGCACTATGAGCCTGCAAGTCACCGTCTGGAACGAGTTCCGCCACGAGAAGAACGACCCCGAGGTCGCCGCGATCTATCCGGACGGTATCCACGCCACCCTGGCCTCTGCGCTCCGCGCGCACGGCATCGACGAGGTTCGCACCGCGACCTTGGACGACCCCGAACACGGCCTCGACGTCGAGACCCTGGCGTCGACCGACGTCCTGATCTGGTGGGGCCACCTGCACCACGAGGACGTCGCAGACGAAGTCGTCGATCGGGTGCAGCAACGCGTGCTCGAGGGCATGGGGCTCGTCGTGCTTCACTCCGGGCACGGATCGCGGATCTTCCAGCGCCTCATGGGCACCACGTGCAACCTGATCTGGCGCGAGGCCGACGACACCGAGGTGCTCTGGAACGTTGCGCCCGGGCACCCGATCACCGAGGGCATCGGCCAGCGCTTCATCATCGAGCGCGAGGAGATGTACGGGGAGCACTTCGAGGTCCCGACCCCGGATGAGCTCGTCTTCATCAGCTGGTTCAGCGGCGGCGAGGTCTTCCGCAGCGGAGCCTGCTACCGCCGTGGCGCCGGGAAGATCTTCTACTTCCGCCCCGGGCACGAGACCTACCCGACCTACCACAACCCGCAGGTCCAGCGGGTGATCGCCAACGGCGTGCGCTGGGCCGCACCCCAGGTGGCATGGTCGTCCAACTTCGGCAATCCGGCCCCCGTCATCACCCGATGACGACGACAAGCGGAGGCGAGGCTCAGTCTTAGGCGTAAACCGCGTGGCTGCTCGGCATGGACTCACAGAGCGTCCTCGCCGGGTGGCAGCCCCGAGGAACGGGGTTTCTCGGGCAGTGGATCAGGCTGGGACATGAACGTCCCCGCTCGCGTCAAGGGCGCTTCGCGTCGCTATGCGATCGAGCTCGCTCGACCCTTGACCCGGCTGCATCTCAAGCCTGCCGCAGCTCACATGCCGCAACTTCGGAACACGACCGGACCCGCGTGCCCGTTCGGTGAGAACTTTCCGTACTGACTCAAGCGCGGCTCCGCCGCGCGGTGCGCCGCGGGCCGCGCTCTCTGTTCGCAAGCTCGCGTCGCACAGCCCGCAGCGCACCACCGGCAAGAGCTCCGATTCGACGGATCAGACGCACTTATCGCTCACAGCTGAGCGGCCGAGTCCCGAAAGACCTGGCCGCTCAGTTGACAGCAACCGTGACAGCAACCCGCCGCGATACGGGTGCGTCCCCGGCGACACCAGCGGACGAATACCCGCGGAATTCCGCCGATCTTGGACGCATGCGGACGCCGCCGCTTTGCCTACGGATCAGAAGGTTGGGGGTTCGAATCCCTCGTGGCGCACTCTGGTTGAGACAGTGACGAAGACCCCGGCTCGCGCCGGGGTTTTCGCTTTCCGCTCCTGGCCCGTCCCGGCCGTATGGGAGCGGAGTCCCCACTCCCATACGACATCGGGTAAGACCCCGGTGCGCTCGAGACGCCCCCTAACTGCGTGCGTGCGCGCCGGTGACTCTTCCAGGGTAACCGCGGAATAGACCGTACAGTCGACCCTGTTTCGGCGCGGCGTGCGGCCCGCGATCCGGGGCCTGCCCGAAACCGGAGGCCGCTGGTTATGCTGTGCGCCATGAGCACGAAGAGCAAGCAGGGACCGCATCAGGAGGAGACGCTGCACCTGGGCGCTCATCGGGGGATGTGGGGCGCCTTCGCCGGGCTGATCACGGCCGTCCTCATCGCCTACCCGCTCTCGGCGAGCGTGGCGTTTGCGACGCACCCGGCGACGCAGAAGCTGTTCGGCGAGCGGCTCGCGTCGGCGTCTCAGGCCGGCTTCCAGGCCTTCTGGTGGATCATCGCGCTGGGCTGCCTGGCGCTGCCGTTCATCGTGGGCTTCGGCATCGCGAGGATGTCGGCGCGCACCCTCGTCATCATCGGGGCGGTGGTCGTGATCTTCCTGATCCTGGTGCTGGTACTGGGGCAGATGTTCCTGTTCTGACGCGCCGGGCATCGGCTCCCGGTCGTTCTCACAACTCGACGTCGCCCAGGTCGTCCGCGTCGAGGTCGTCCGGCGACCCCATCACGGCCGGAACGCACTCCGCGAACGCATAGCGCAGCAGCACAGGCCATTCGCTGGAGTCGACCAGATCGAAGACGTCGACGACTGCCGCGCCTCCGATGTGGGAGGGCACGCGCAACTCGAAGGGAGGCTCGCTCGTCCGCTCGAACTCGATCTCGTAGGCGATGTCGCCACGTTCGAGCACGGCCAGCACGGTGTCCATGTCTTCCGTCCTACCCGTTCTGCTCCGCTGCCAAAACCCCCACTTCCTCCTCGGCGGCGGGATCCCGGCTAGAGGGTCAGCAGGCCGCGGCGGAAGGCACGGTTGCGGCCGTCCCGGTGCGGGTGTAGACGGGTGGGGAAGCCTCATCGACAAGGAGGTCGCGTCATGTCGTCGATCGTGGTGCAGTCGTTCGTCACCCTCGACGGCGTCGCCCAGGCGCCGGGCGGCCCGGAGGAGGACGTCGCGGGAGGCTTCCCCTACGGCGGGTGGCAGTTCGACTACGACGACGACGGCATCGTGCAGGAGTGGGAGAAGAACACGGAGGCCCTCCTGCTCGGGCGCCGGACCTACGAGATCTTCGCCTCCTCGTGGGGCGTCTGGAGTGAGGACGAGGAGGGGTTCCAGGGCGAGCTCACGCGCCGCTACAACCGCATCCCCAAGTACGTCGCGTCGCGAACGCTCAGCGAGGTCGGCTGGCAGAACTCCTACCTCCTCGGCCCGGACGTACCCGCGGCGGTCGATCGCCTGCGCGCGGAGCCGGGAGGGGAGATCCGGGTGTGGGGGAGCACGGGCCTGATCCGCACCCTGGCCGAGCACGATCAGGTGGACGAGTATCGCCTTCTGGTGCACCCGCTCGTGCTGGGCACCGGAAAAAAGCTGTTCGGCGACGGTTTCCCGTACTCGAGGCTTGCGCTGGTCGACTCACGGTCGACCAGCGCGGGTGTGGTGGTCAATGTCTACCGCAGGGCGGCAGGCTGAGGCGGCGGACGCCGCCACCCCGCCGCCGCTGTCGTCATAGGCTGACCGCATGGCCGGTGGAGCTCAGGACGACCGCAGCGTCGCGGAGCGCGTCTTCGCGATCGCGGACGCCTTCGAGCGCGGCGACGAGCTGACCCTCAGCGAGGTCGCCAGGCGGGCAGGGCTGCCCGTCTCCACCGCGCATCGACTGCTCGCCGAGTGGGTCGCCTGGGGCGGCCTGGTGCGCGGCGACGACGGCCGGTACCGCGTCGGTATGAAGCTGTGGCGGCTCGGCGCGCGTCAGCCCACAGCGCGAAAGCTGCGGGAGGCTGCACGTCCCTACCTGGACGACCTCTTGGAGGCGACGGGCGAACACGTCCACCTGGCCGTGCGCGACGGGCTCGGCGCGGTCTACCTCGAGCGGCTGTCGGGTCCGGGCGCCATCCGTGTCATCAGCGACGTGGGTTCGCGCCTTCCGCTGCATGCGACAGGGGTCGGCCTGGTGCTCCTGGCGTACGCACCGCCGGGCACGTTGGAGGAGGTGCTGGCGCAGCACCCGCGCAAGTTCCAGCCGAACACGCTCACGAGCGAGAGGGAGCTTCGCGCCCGGTTGGCGAGCATCCGCGCGACCGGGGCGTCGCGCTCGGTGGAGGAGCTGACGCGGGGGGCGTTCTCCATCGCGGCGCCGGTGCGCGACACGGCGGGTGACGTGGTGGCCGCGGTGTCGATCATCGCGCACGCCGAACGCGCAGACGAGCCGCAGTTCGCCCTCGGCGTTCGCATGGCGGCGCGTGGGATCTCCGCAGCGCTCGCCTCCGGCCGTTGAGCCTGTTCCGCGACCAGGGCGCACCGATACCTTCGACCCATGGTGATGCACAGAACGATCAGATCAGCGCTCGCGGCGGCCGTGGTGCTCGCCGCCCTGGCCGGATGCGCGTCGTCCGCGGCGGCCTCCCCGGCAGGCGATTGGGGAACCGTCACGGCGGGCCGGCCGTCGCTCACGATCGAGTCCGACGGCTCGTGGCATGGCAACGACGGCTGCAATGCCATGAAGGGAGACGGGAAGATCTCGGGCGCCGACTTCACTTTCGGGCCGTTCGCCTCGACCTTGATGGCGTGCGAGGGCGTCACGCCGTGGCTCAACCTCGCCGTCACCGCCAAGGTCGACGGCCAGTCGCTGATCGTGTATCGGGGTGACGGCACGAAGATCGGCTCGCTGCCGCGCCGGTGACCGGGTGATCCTCCGGACGAGCGACTCTCACTGGGTGGAACATCGTCACGCTCCGTGAGCCGACGCGATTCCTTTTCCATCCAGTGGAAAATCGGCTGTTGCGCGAGCGGCGGTGGCGAAAACTGGGACGACCTTCCCACCGACGCGAAAGGCGGAACATGCGTACCCAGGTCGCCATCATCGGGGCCGGGCCCGCAGGACTCCTGCTCGGCCACATCCTCCGGCGCGCAGGAGTCGGATTCGTCATCCTCGAACAGAAGAGCCGCGAGTACGTGCTGGGTCGCGTCCGCGCCGGCGTCCTCGAGCAGGGCTCGGTCGACATCCTGCGGGAGCTCGGGCTCGACAGCGACCTCGCCGAACGCGGTCTCACCCACCACGGCATCTACCTGCAGTACGAGGGGCAGCGCCACCATCTCGACTTCGTCGACCTCGTGGGACGCACGGTCACCGTCTACGGCCAGCAGGCGCTCGTGCGGCACCTGCTCGCCGAGCACGACCGCCTCGGGTCCGACGTCCGGTTCGAGACGACCGGGGTCGTCCCGCATGGCGTCGACACCGACGCGCCGTATGTGACGACCGACGCCGGCGAGCGGATCGACTGCGACTTCATCATCGGAACCGACGGCTACCACGGGGTCTGCCGACCGGCGATCCCGGGCGTCCGGGCGTTCGAGCGCAGCTACCCCTTCGCCTGGCTCGGGATCCTCGCCGACGTCGCCCCGTCCACCGACGATCTCATCTACGCCCTCCACCCCGACGGCTTCGCGATGCACTCCATGCGCTCGCTGGAGGTCTCGCGGCTCTACCTGCAGGTCGATCCCGACGAGTCGATCGACGACTGGTCAGACGACCGCATCTGGGAGGCGCTGCAGACCCGCCTCAGCGTCCCGGGCTGGACGCTCCGGGAGGGCGCCATCACCGAGAAGTCGATCACCCCGATGCGCAGCTTCGTCGCATCGACCCTCGAGCACGGGCGGCTGTTCCTCGCCGGCGACGCCGGTCACATCGTTCCGCCGACCGGCGCCAAGGGGCTCAATTCGGCGATCGCCGACGTCGCACTGCTCGGCCGGGCCCTGGACGCGCACTTCGGCGGGGACGATGCGCGGCTGAAGGGCTACAGCGCAGCCGCCCTCGCCCGCCAGTGGAAGGTGCAGCAGTTCTCCCAGTGGATGACCGAGATGCTCCACGTGCACCGCGAGGTCGACGACCCCTCGGCCCGGGCGTTCCGCTACCGCAGCCAGCTGGGCCAGCTGGAATACACGACCGGATCGCGCCACGCCCAGGCGGCCCTCGCCGAGCAGTACGCGGGCCTTCCCTTCTGAGGCACGTCCCGACAGCGACTCTGACGGAGAGCAAGCAGATGACGAACACGGAACAAGACCGGATCAACGCCGAGATCGCCCAGGTGCACGCCGCCGCGGCGGCCGCAGGGCCGCTGCCCGCGCATCCGCTCCGCGACTTCGCACCGTACCGCAGCTCCACACTGCGGCACCCCACCCATGAGCTGGTGCGTGCGGACCCCGAGGAGATCGAGCTGGTGTCGCCGGCGTTCGGACACACGGACGTCGCGGCCGAGGAGAGCGACCTGACG